>NZ_JBVJIM010000026.1:0-137170 GCF_055586305.1 Nonomuraea sp. NPDC051298 | reverse complement strand
TCGGCTCGCTCATCGCCGAGGCGATGGACAAGGTCGGCAAGGAAGGCGTCATCACCGTCGAGGAGAGCAACACCTTCGGCCTGGAGCTCGAGCTCACCGAGGGCATGCGCTTCGACAAGGGCATGACGTCGATGTACTTCGTCACCGACTCCGACCGCATGGAGGCTGTGCTCGAAGACCCGTACATCCTGATCGTCAACAGCAAGGTCTCCGCCAACAAGGACCTGCTGCCGCTGCTCGACAAGGTCGTGCAGTCGGGCAAGCCGCTGCTGATCATCGCCGAGGACGTCGAGGGCGAGGCCCTGGCCACCCTGGTCGTCAACAAGATCCGCGGCCTGTTCCGCTCCGTCGCGGTCAAGGCCCCGGGCTTCGGTGACCGTCGCAAGGCCATGCTCAACGACATCGCCATCCTGACCGGTGGCCAGGTCATCGCCGAGGAGGTCGGCCTCAAGCTCGAGACCGCCACCCTCGACCTGCTCGGTCGCGCTCGCAAGGTCGTCGTCACCAAGGACGAGACCACGATCGTCGACGGCGCCGGTGACGCCGAGCAGATCTCCGGCCGGGTCAACGAGATCCGCGCCGAGATCGAGCGCACCGACTCCGACTACGACCGCGAGAAGCTGCAGGAGCGGCTGGCCAAGCTGGCCGGCGGCGTGGCCGTCATCAAGGCGGGCGCGGCGACCGAGGTCGAGCTGAAGGAGCGCAAGCACCGCATCGAGGACGCCGTGCGCAACGCCAAGGCGGCCGTCGAGGAGGGCATCGTCCCCGGCGGTGGCGTGGCGCTGCTGCAGGCCGGTGCGAAGGCGTTCGACAAGCTCGAGCTCTCGGGCGACGAGGCCACCGGTGCCGCCATCGTGAAGAAGGCGCTGGAGGAGCCGCTCAAGCAGATCGCGGTCAACGCCGGTCTCGAGGGCGGCGTCGTGGTCGAGCGCGTGCGCAACCTCACCCCGGGCGAGGGCCTCAACGCCGCTTCGGGCGAATATGTCAACATGTTCGAGGCCGGCATTCTCGACCCGGCCAAGGTGACCCGTTCGGCGCTGCAGAACGCCGCCTCCATCGCGGCGCTGTTCCTGACGACCGAGGCCGTCATCGCCGAGAAGCCCGAGAAGACCCCCGCCGCTCCGGCCATGCCGGGTGGCGGCGACATGGACTTCTAGGTCTTTTCGTCGCCGGAACGTAGGGCGGCCCGGGTTCTTTCCGGGCCGCTCTTGTTTTTGTTGAACTGCCATTACGTTTCGCAATTGATCTACTACTTACGGTGAGGAAAGGTGGTGCCACACACCTCAACGAAGGAGTAGACAATGCTTTCCCGCAGCAAGCGCATTTTCGGTATCGCCGCTCTGACCCTGGCCGCCGCCACCGCCACGGCCGCCCCGGCGTACGCCGACGAGAACTTCGTGACCGACCTCGGCATTCTGCGAGAGCTGCAGGCCCCGCTGTGCCTGCCGGGCGCGACGACGGGGATCGCGATCGTCGACGCGCTGCTGCCGCAGCTCATGGCCTGCGCCCAGGCCAAGATCGCCGGCTGATCCGACCCCGACACACCGGAGCGCCCCGCCGATCACGGCAGGGGCGCTCTGGTCTTCCTCCTGGCGGACGGTGCCCGCGTGCCCCCCGAGACCGGAGGTGTCGGGTCAGACGCCGTAGGAGGCGATGATGTGGCCCCGGGCCAGGGTGTTGGCCGTGATGTTGAAACCGACCACCGCCGGGCTCGCGTCGCTGTCGACCCCGAGCGAGTCGACGCCCAGCGCGTGCACCGTGAACACGTAGCGGTGCGGGTCGCCGGGAGGCGGGGCCGCGCCGCCGTACGCCTTGAGGCCGTAGTCGTTGCGGGCGTGCGTGGCGCCCTCGGGCAGCCCCTTGAAGTCGGGGGCGGTGCCCGCGCCCGTGGGCAGCTCCGTCACCGACACCGGCAGGTCGAACAGCACCCAGTGCCAGAAACCGCTGCCCGTGGGCGCGTCGGGGTCGAAACAGGTGACGGCGTAGCCCCGGGTGCCCTCAGGGGCGCCTGACCAGCGCAGGTGGGGCGACAGGTTCTGGCCCGTCATGCCCCAGTCGTTGAAGACGTGCAGGTCGGAGAGCGTTCCGCCGTCTTGGAGGTCGTCGCTCTCGACCACGAGTGCGGGGACCGACGGCAGGTGTTCGTGGGGAAGCGGTGCGGGCACGGCATCCTCCTTGGGTGAGAGCCGGGTGCTTGCCCAGCCATCCTAGAAGCGGCCGCGCCCGCCACCTCCCAAGCCACCACCACGATCAACCGGCCCGTCGTCGGGCGTTCTGGGGGGAGTGGGGCGTTGGGTTGTCGCTCCGGCCGTGGGGCTCGTGCGTTCGAGCGGACCGCTGGGGGCGGGGCGTCGTACGGGCTGGTCAGGCGGTCAGTTCGGCGGGGAGGGGCTTGTCGTGCAGGACCGTCAGCGAGGTCACCGCGCGGGTCAGCACGACGTAGAGCCGGGCCAGCCCTCTCGGCTCGGCCGAGACGATGTCGGCCGGTTCGACCACGATGACGTGGTCGTACTCCAGGCCCTTGACCAGGGTGGCGGGGACGACGAGGAGGCGGTGCTCCTCGGCGGAGTCGGGGTCGAGCACGGCGTGCGGGAGGCCGTCGAGCGCCTGCGAGACCTGTGCGACCAGCGCGTCGGGGACGATGACGCCGATGGAGCCCTCCTTGCCCAGGGACTCCTCGGCGGCCCGCGCGACCGAGCCGCCCGGGGTGATCGTGAGCGAGCCGACGCCGGGGCGCAGCGAGCGCGGGGCGGCCAGTTCGGGCGCGATGGAGGGGAGGAGGCGGGCCGCGTAGTCGAGGACCTCGCGCGGTACGCGGAAGCCGAGCGTCAGCTCCGTCACCTCACCCTCGCGCTGCCCCAGGTGCTCGAGCACCGCCTCCCACGACCTGGTCGACCACGGCGTCGTGCCCTGGGCCAGGTCGCCGAGCACGGTGGCCGAGCCGTTGCGGCACCGGCGGCCCAGCGCCCTGAGCTGCATCTCGGACAGGTCCTGAGCCTCGTCCACCACGAGGTGGCCCAGGGAGGGGGTGCGTTCCATGAGGTCGAGGAGCTCGTCGAGGAGGGCGGCGTCGGCGGCGGACCACTTGGCGGACTTGTGACTCCGGTACGGCTTCCGCCAGATCAGCATTTCCTGCTCGTCGGGCGACAAATCGGTTTTGGCGGCCTTGGCGAGGAAGTCCGGGTCGGCGAGGAGCCGATGGAGGACCTGCTCGGGCGTCAGCTTGGGCCACACCGCGTCGACGAGCTGCCTGACCGGCTTCGACCGGGCCACGGCGTCCTGGACCCGGTCGTCGGGCGACTCGCCCCGCTGCTCCATCCGCACCAGGACCTGGTGTGCCAGCCGCTGCGCCAGCGCGGCCCTGCCGGGGTTGTAGCGGGTGGTGCCGCGCAGGGAGGCGACGATCTCGCGTACCTCGTGGTCGGCCACCCGGTAGCGGTAGGCGCCCTTCGTGAACACCACCCCCTCCTCGGGCTTCGTGATGTGCAGCCAGAGGGCGCGTTCGAGCACGGCGGCCATCCTGGCGTCGCCCTTCGCCGCCGCCACGAGCGGATCCTCCGGCGTGGCGTGCTCGCCGAGCAGCCCGGCCACCGTGGTCTGGTCGACCTTGACCTCGCCGAGCGCGGGCAGCACGGAGGAGATGTAGGAGAGGAAGGCCCGGTTGGGCCCGACGATCATGACTCCCGACCTGGCCAGCCGCTCGCGGTGGGTGAACAGCAGGTAGGCGGCCCGGTGCAGGCCGACGGCGGTCTTCCCGGTGCCGGGCGCGCCCTGCACGCACACGGTCTGGGCCAGCGTGGAGCGGACGATCTCGTCCTGGTCGGGCTGGATGGTGGCCACGATGTCGCGCATGGGGCCGGTGCGCGGGCGTTCGATCTCCTCGGTGAGGATCTTCGAGGGGCCGATCTGGCCGCCCTCGCCGAGCGGCTCGTCCTCGTACGCGGTCAGCGCGCCGCCGTGGTAGCCGAAGCGGCGCCGGCGTACGACGCCCATCGGCTCGGCCGGGCTGGCCTGGTAGAACGCGCGGGACACCGGGGCCCGCCAGTCGATGACCAGCGGCTTGCTGTGGCCGTCGTGCACGTGGCGGCGGCCGACGTAGATCGTGCGGGGCAGGTCGTCGTGGCCGGTGCGGTCGAGGCGGCCGAAGAACAGCGGCGTGTCCGGATGGTCGGCCAGGGCCGCCACCCGCTGGTCGAGCAGCGACTGGAGGATCTGCTGCGACACCCAGTCGCCGGCCGCGTCGGCGGACAGGGACTGGGCGTGGGCCCGCATGGCCTGCAGCGCGGCCCTGGAGCCGGCCAGGTGTGCCTGCTCGGCGGCGAGCACGTCGGTGGGCAGGTCGGGGGGTATGTCGGGGGCCAGTTGGTGCGCGGGCATGCGGAACGTCTCCCTGGTGGATTACGGAGGTGGTCAAGGCAGCGAATCCGCCAGTTTAATGGCGACTCGGCTGGGCCTCCAAGGTATTTACCGGCGGCGGGCGGGGTAGGGACGGGAGGTGGCGCGGGTCCAACTCCGTTTCTCGCCGATCATCCCCACGATCGCGAGCTTCCTGCTGGCGGCGTTGTGGGGGTTCTCGGTGTTCGCCGGGTGGGGGCCGGCGGCGTTCTGTTCCGGCGACGAGGCCGCTGCCGCGTGCTCGCGGCGGCTCGAGCTGGTCTCGACGGTGTCGGGGTTGTTCGCCGCGCTGGCCGCCTGCTGCACGGCGGCCGCCTGGCTGCTGCCGTGGGCCAGGCAGGACCGGCGCACGTTCGCGGGCCTCATGGCCGCCGGGGTGGTGGCCTGGATCGCGGCGGAGGGCGTGCTCTTCGTCGGAGGGATGATGTCCCGCTAGGCCGGTTCGCGCAGGGGGACCCGAGTCCGCCCGTCTATCACCACAAGCCCGACAGAAGCGGCTTTCTTCAACGAACCTGGGAATACCGAAAAATTCGGGCATTTCAGGTGCGTTTGTCGGATCATGGGGGTATGTCGCAGGCGGCGTGATAGTACGCAGGTGAGGGGGGTGGTTCGAATGTCGGCCCGCGGAGTCTCGTGGACGTGACACCACGCTGAATGCCTGGCCGCTCAGGCGAGCGGCCGGGCATCACACCACACCTCTCAGACGCCGCCCAGCACGTCGTCGGCGTCGATGATCTGGTACGCGTACCCCTGCTCGGCCAGGAACCGCTGCCGGTGCGCCGCGAACTCCTGGTCGACGGTGTCCCTGCTGACCACGGTGTAGAACCGGGCGCCCCCGCCGTCGGCCTTGGGCCGCAGCACCCGCCCGAGCCGCTGGGCCTCCTCCTGGCGCGAGCCGAACGTGCCCGACACCTGGATGGCGATGGCCGCCTCCGGCAGGTCGATGGAGAAGTTGGCCACCTTCGACACCACCAGCACCTGGATCTCCTTGTCGCGGAACGCCTGGTAGAGGCGCTCACGCTCCTTGACCTTGGTGTCGCCCTTGATGACGGGCGCGTTGAGGTGCTCGCCCAGCTCGTCGAGCTGGTCGATGTACTGGCCGATGACCAGCACCTGCTCGCCCAGGTGGCGGCGGACGAGGGCCTCGGTCACGTGGGTCTTGGACGGCGTGGTGGCGCAGAACCGGTAACGCTCCTCGGACTCGGCCATCGCGTACGCCAGCCGCTCCTGGTCCGTCAGCGTCACGCGTACTTCGACGCAGTCGGCGGGCGCGATCCAGCCCTGGTTCTCCATCTCCTTCCAGGGCGCGTCGTAGCGCTTGGGGCCGATCAGCGAGAACACGTCGCCCTCGCGCCCGTCCTCCCGCACCAGCGTCGCGGTGAGCCCGACGCGCCTGCGGGCCTGGAGGTGGGCGGTCATCCGGAAGATCGGCGCGGGCAGCAGGTGCACCTCGTCGTAGACGATCAGGCCCCAGTCGCGGGCGTCGAACAGCTCCAGATGGCTGTAGACGCCTTTGCGCCGCGTGGTCATCACCTGGTAGGTGGCGATGGTGACCGGGCGGATCTCCTTCTTCGAGCCGGAGTATTCGCCGATCTCGTCCTCGGTCAGCGACGTGCGCCTGAGCAGCTCGCTCTTCCACTGGTGCGCGGAGACGGTGTTGGTGACCAGGATGAGCGTGGTGGCCTCGGCGTGGGACATGGCGGCCGCGCCCACGATGGTCTTGCCCGCGCCGCAGGGCAGCACGACCACGCCCGAGCCGCCGTTCCAGAACGCCTCGGCCGCCTCGCGCTGGTAGGGCCGCAGCTCCCAGCCCTCCTGCAGCAGCTTGATCGGGTGCTGCTCGCCGTCGACGTAGCCCGCCAAGTCTTCGGCCGGCCAGCCCAGCTTGAGCAGGGCCTGCTTGACGTTGCCCCGGTCGCTCGGATGCACGACGACCGCGTCGTCGCCGAGCCGGTCGCCCAGCATCGGCTGGATCTTCTTCGAACGCAGCACCTCTTCGAGCACGGCCCGGTCGGTGGAGGTGAGCACGAGCCCGTGCCCCGGGTCCTTCTCCAGCCGCAGTCGGCCGTAGCGCGCCATGGTCTCGGCGATGTCCACCAGCAGGGCGTGCGGCACCGGGTAGCGGCTGTGGCTGATCAGCGCGTCGATGACCTGCTCGGCGTCGTGTCCGGCGGCGCGGGCGTTCCACAGCGCCAGCGGGGTGACGCGGTAGGTGTGCACGTGTTCTGGAGCGCGTTCGAGCTCGGCGAACGGCGCGATCGCCTTGCGGCAGGCGTCGGCCCGCTCGTGGTCGACCTCGAGCAGCAGCGTCTTGTCCGACTGGACGATCAGCGGTCCATCGCTCACTGGCTTTTCTCCGTGGGGTTCAGACGGGGGCCTGGCGCATCAGGACCATCGTCTCCTGATCCCGGCCTCCCCGCTCCGACTCTCCAACAACGGGCAGGCCAGGATTAGTCCTCAGGACCGTCTGATCAGTCGTCGAACGCGCCGCTGAACCCCAGGGCGAGGAAGGTGCCGATGGTCACCACGAAGCCCAGCCCGAACAGGACCCAGCTCCAGGTGATCATGGTGCGCGCGGTCCGCGGCTCGGTGCGTGACCTGCCGATGGCCAGACCGGCCAGGATCGCGCCGGGGATGCCCAGGACGTTGCAGCAGGAGACGACCGCGATCAGGTTGAGCACGAGCGCGACGATGGCGTTGGCGCTCGGTCCGTCGTCGCGCGGGGGCGGAGTGCCGTAGCCATAGCCGTATTGGGGCGGCGACTGCTCGCCGTAGGGCGCCCCGTAAGGCTGGTACGGATATCCCGACGGATCTTCCTGACCCATGTTCACCTCCAGACAGGTCAACAATTATCACGGAATCGACAGACGCCAGACCGCGGGCGCGAGATCGGCAGAGCCGCCCCGGCGGTCAGCCGAGCCTGCTCCGCAGGGCCTTGCGGTCGAGCTTGAGCACGCTGGTCACCGGTACGGAGTCGACGAAGCGCACCTCGCGGGGATACTTCACCCGGCCCACCCGCTCGCGCGCCCACCCGATCAGCTCCTCCTCCGTCACCGTCGCCCCCGGCCTGAGCTGCACGAAGGCCACGACCTCCTCGCCGACGCGGGGATCGGGACGGCCGACGACGCCCGACATCACGACGTCGGGATGCCGGTCGAGCGCGTCCTCCACGTCGCGGGGGAACACGTTGAAGCCGCCACGGATGATCAGGTCCTTCTTCCTGTCCACGACGTAGAGATACCCGTCGTCGTCCACGCACCCGAGATCACCGGTACGCAGTTCGTCGCCGACCAGCGCCGTGCCCTCGGGGTCGGGCTCGTGCTCGCCCCAGTAGCCGAGCATGAGCGACTCCCCGGCGACGCAGATCTCGCCGACGTCCCCGGTCTCCACCGCCTCGCCCGCGCGGTCGCGGATGGTGATCGTGTAGCCGGCCAGCGGCAGCCCGACGCTGCCCGCCCGGCGCCGGCCCGGCGGGTTGAAGGTGGTGACCGCGCTGGTCTCGGTCAGGCCGTAGCCCTCCAGGATCCGCACGCCGGGCAGCCTGCGCTCGAACTCCTCCAGCGCCGCCCGGCCCAGCGGCGCCGCGCCGCAGGTGAGGTAGGCCAGGTCGGGCAGCTCGTACGTCTCCAGCGGCTCGGCGAGCAGGAGGTGGACCATGGCGGGTACGACGGTGCCGTACTGGACGTGCTGCTCGGCGGCCAGCCTCAGGAACGCCTTCGGGTCGAACCAGCGCATCAGCACCGCCTGCTGCGGCTCGCTCGCGTGCATCGAGGCGACCGTGACGATCAGCCCGTACGCGTGCGACAGCGGCACGGGCACCAGCGCGCGGTTCCTCCCCTCCTGGTGCGACAGGTCGAAGGCGTCCTTGGCCACCTGCCACAGGCCGTGGTGGCTGAGCATGACGCCCTTGGCCCTGCCGGTCGTGCCGCCGGTGTACATGAGGGCGGCCAGGTCGCCCGGGTCCCTGCCGACGGGGCCGCGCTCGGCGGCGCGTTCCAGCTCCGCCGTGTCCACGTGCACGGGGAGGCCGACGCCGGTGGCGCGGACGTCGCCGGCCAGTTCCGGCGAGGTCACGATCGCGCTCGCGCCGCTGTCGAGCAGGATGTGCCGCAGTTCCTCCCGTCCCACCAGGAACACCACCGGCGTCACCACCGCGCCCGCCGCCCACAGGGCCTGGTAGACGAGCGGCACCTCGGGCGAGTTCGCCATCATCACCGCGACCCGGTCGCCCGGCCGGATTCCGGCCTCGGCGAACCCGCCGCTCATCCGGCGCGCACGTACGGCGAGTGCGTGACTGCGGTGCCACACGCCCTCGTAGAAGATCGAGTCGTGGTCGTCGAAGCGGTCCCACGACTCCTCGGCCAGCCTGCCCAGCGTTCGCTCGGTCACATGCCCAACCTGCTGCGCGTGAGGACGCGCGGTCAAGCCGCCACGGGCTTGACCAGTCATTGTGGACGGCCTCCCCATAGCCCGTAAATACGTATTAATCTTCCTCTATCCCCATTCGAGTTTTCATGTCGGCCTAGATCGTGTAAAGGTTGGAGACCTAAGGGTCGTGGGGGCCCGCCGGAGCCATGGAGGGCATGATCGGCATGTCCGCTTTCTCGGTCGTGAGGTCTGATCTCCGCAGGTCAACGGGAAGCTGCGACGCTGTGCGACCCTCTCGCATAAAACTGTGCGAAGCGAAGAATTTTGTTGCCTGACCAGAAACTCCGTAGAAAACTTTCCAGTCAATTCCGAGGTGGCTCCGTGACCGAAACGCCTGAACCGGGCGAGATCGACCTCGACAACATTACGCTCACCGGGAGCCTGAGAGCGGTCGGCGACCACCTGCGCGCGGTGACCGGCCCGGCCACCGGAGACCTGAGCCGGCGCGCGGCCGACGCACTGCTGCGCTCGTACCTGGAGCCGGGCTGCTTCCCCGACGCAGTGCGCCGGCTGTCCGTGCGGCACCTGCTCGTGCTCGTCGGCGAGGAGGAGACGGGCCGGCGGCTGGGCGGCCTCGCCCTGCTGTCGCGCATGTCGCTGGCCGAGAGCACCATCACCGTGCTGTCACCGGCCGCGGACGCGCGCGACCTGCTGTCCGGCACCGAGTACGAACCGGGCCGGGCCTACCTGCTGCACGACTGGATCGCGGTCAGCACCGACCGCACCGAGCTGGTCAACCTGGCCCGCAAGCTGGCCGAGCTGGGCTCGTACCTGGTGGTGACCAGGAGCGGCGCTCCCTCCGAGGCGGTCGAGGTGGAGCATTCGTGGGCCGCGCCCGATCCAGGGGAGCTGTACGACCTGTGCCTGAGAACCTCCGGACGGCGGGCGGGCCTCAGCCAGGAGGAGCTGACCCGCGGCCGGGACCTGGCGCTGAGCCTGCCGACGCCCGCCGAGGTCGTACGCCTGTCCGCCCGCGTCGCCCACGGCGGCGAGCTGGGCGCCGAGGAGGTGGCGGCCTGGTTCGACACCAAGCCGCCCATGCGCGAGGTGCTGGCCGTGGCGGCGCTGGCGTTCACCCACCGGGCGGCGGAAGACGACTACGACGAGCAGCTCGCCCGGCTCGAACGGCTCCTCGGCCACGAGACCCTCCGCCGGCCCTCACGCTGCCCGCTGGTCGTCGTCGAGGGCGGGCTCGTCGGGTTCCGCGACGCCCGCCGGCGCGGGCAGGTGCTGGCCGAGCTGGCCGCCCGGTACGGGTTCTGGCTGTGGCAGCCGGTGCGCGAGTGGGTCAGGTCGCTGCCGGGGCAGGGACCGGCCGGCCAGGTACGCGCCGCGGCTGGGCTGGCGCTGCTGGCCAGGCACGCGTTGAAGGAGGTCCGGCAGGAGTTCCTGGAGGTCTGGGCGCGGGGCGGCGCGGCAGAACGGGTGGCGGCGGCCAACGTGCTGTCGTACATGTGCGCCGACGACACCCTCGCCCCCGAGGCGCTCGGGCTCGCGCTGAGCTGGGCGGCGGACCCGGGGGACGCGCGGGCCACGACGGCGGCGGTGGCGCTGGGCGGCGGGCTCGCGGTCCGCTACCCCGGCGACTGCGCGCGGCTGCTGCTGCGGCTGGTTTCCGCGGGCGGGCCCGCGGCGGCGGTGGCGGAGCGGTCACTGGCGCTGCTGCCCGGCGACCCGCAGGGACGCCGCCCGCAGCCTTGAGCGCCCGCAGCCTTGAGCGCCCGGTGCCGTCGAGCGCGCTAAAGACCGGCCACGCCCGTGATGCGGTGCAGGGCGAAGCGGTGGACGGCCGCTCTGGTCTCGTCGTACGCCGTCAGGTAGCCGCCCTCCATCCTGGCCGGCTCCAGGATGCGCGAGGTCGCGTTGCCCTGCGAGTCGAGGTAGCCGATCCACACCCGCACGCCCTGCTTGATCGCCTCCTGCAGGGCCGAGATCGTGGCCGTGGCGGGCCCGCGCGGCACGTGGCCACCGGGAGCCTCCACGGGCTCGCGCCGCGCCAGGTGCGCCGCGTCACCGGCCCGCAGCGCGCGTACGGCCGCCGCCGCCACGTCGGGGTCGAGGCCGTTGGGCGAGGCCACGGCACGGGCCGGGGCGGTGCCCTCGGTACGCCGGTTCTCGAGCTGGGAGATGATCACGTCGCCGTCGAGCGACTCGGCGACCGGCGCGTACCCCATGGCCCGCAGCGAGTCGACCAGCGCCGCCCTGGACGAGCGCGAGGCGATGACGGTCGGCGCGAGCCGCCGCAACCGCAGCGCGGCCGAACGGCGGTCGGCGGTGATCTGGTCGAGCAGCGCCGGGTCGTCGCACCGGATGTACGCCCCCGCCGTGCCCACCCGGATCCGCCCGTGCCGCCGGGCCACATCGGTCACCAGGTACGACAGCGTCTGCGGCACCGGCGTGGCCGAATGGCGGGCCAGCATCGCCACCAGCTCCTCGCCTCCGTGCCCGGCGTCGAGCGCGCGCCGGATCGAGCCCTCGCTGAACCGGTAGACCGTGGCGCCGCCCTTCGACTCGACGTCGGCGGTGAGCGTCATCCAGCGGTTCAGCTCGCTCGTGAGCGGCCCCGGCGCGACGGCGGTGAGGTCGGCCTGGAGCAGCACGTGGTCGACGGGCTCTGGCAGCAGCGGGGCCAGCACCTTGGCCGCCTCGCCGCCCTCGATCAGCGCCCGTCCGTGCGCGGACAGCGCGCCCAGCCCCGTCACGCCGACCTGCTCGGCCTCCCGCAGCGCGAACTCGGTGAGCTGCTCCCGCAGCGGCCCCCGGCGGCGCGGCTGCTCCCAGGCCAGCCGTTCAAGCACCGCGTCGCGGTCGGGAGCCAGGCCGGGGGCCGCCGCCAGCACGCCCAGCGTGGCCGACCTGACCCCGGGCGCGGACGAGCGGCGCAGATCGGTGTGCAGGGCGTTGAGCGGCCTGTCGCGCTCGTCGCGCTCGCCCACCAGCCCCGGCAGCCGGTCCGTCTGCAACCACGTGGCCGCCAGCACCACCCACCGGTCGGCGGTGGACCTGACCCGCCACAGGTCGTAGCCGGAGGTCGGCAGCCACTCGCCGTCCACGCCGCCACCGGACGCGATCAGCCCGGCCGCGTGCGCGACCTCGATCACCAGCGCCGCCGCCCACTCGGGCAGGTCCAGCTCGCCCGCCGCGCGCTTCAGATCGCGTACGCCCAGCCCGCCGGTACGCAGCACACCCGGCGGCTCGACGCTCCACCGCTCGCACAGCTCCTCGACCGACCTGACGAACATGAACGCCTGCCCGGCCGCCGTACGGTCGGCCAGCCCGCGATCGCGCGTCGCCCCCTGGAGCGGCGGCGGCACCGCGAGCAGGCCACGGTGCACCCGGCCGCCGCGCAGGTGGAGCGCGACCTCGCGGGGCAGTGTCACGCTCTCTTCGCCGGTGGCCGCCAGCAGGCCCCGCGCCAGCAGTTCCTCGATGGGGGAGCGGGCGGAGCCGACGCGTACCTCGCGCCTGGCGTTGGGCACGCGGCCGGTGGGCGGGCCCCAGACGAGCTGGTCGAGCGCGGCCCTGGCCTCCGGGGAGACGGACTCGACCAGCGCGGCGGGCGCGGCCAGCACGGCCGCCAGGCGTTCCCTGCCGGTGCCCGGCGTGCCGGGGGCGACGTCGTCGGCCATCTCGTCGAGCTGCTCGGGCGCGTGGTGCCGGAACGCGTCCACGGCCCTCGGGCCCAGCCCCGCGGGGTCGTCGAGCACCTTGCGTACGCCGGGGCCCAGCTCGAGGGCGTCGTCGGGGCCGTAGACCAGCGCCAGATCGCGCAGCCTGTCGAGCGCGGCGGAGAGCGCGGGCCCGGGGTCGCCGGTCGTGGGGCCGGTCACGGGAGCCGTCGTGGGACCCGTCGAAGCGGCGGTCGTGGGGTCGGTCGGCGGGAGGGTCGCCGCGCCGATCAGATCGCTGAGCGCGTCGATCGACAGCGGCTCGCCGCACACCGCCAGCGTCTCGACGACGGCCAGCGTGAAGCGGTCGAGGCGGTCGAGCGCCCTTCCGATCGCCGAAGGGCTGGCCGCGCGCGCCGCGAGACCCTCCAGATGCGCGGGCACCGGGGTGATCAGCTCGGGACGCGCGGAGACGAGCGCCCGTAGCTGTTCGTCGGTGCGCCCCCTGATCCACTCCGTGAACTCCATCGTTGCCATGGTATGTCCCACCTGATTGAGGCAGCATTGCTGGACGTGATAGAGCGCGCGGACCAGTTGGTGCTGAACTTCGTCTCGCAGGCGGCCGACGCCGCCCACGGCGTGCTCAGGGCCGACCAGCGACTCGACTTCGCCAGGCGGCTGCGGGCCAGGATCGAGGACGAGCGGGGCGGCAGCCAGAACGCGCGCGAGGTGGCGAAGGTGCTGGCGCGGTTCGGCGATCCGGCCGCCCTGGTCGAGCAGGAGGCCCGCAGGCTCGCCGGGGAGGGCGTCGCCACGCGGCGCGACACGTCCCCCGCCGCCGTCAACACTGCCGCCGCGAACACTGGCAGTGCGAACCCTGCCGCCGCGAACCCTCCGGGCGGGGCGGGCTCGACCCTGCGCTTCCCGGCCGTCGTGGACGACTCAGCCGTGGACGACTCAGCCGTGGACGGCCCGGACGCGCCGCCCGGCGTGCGGGCGTACCGCGAGATCGCGCGGGAGCGGCTCGGCGGGCGAGGGCGGGGCGGGCGGGAGCGGCGGGGCGGGCGGGGGATGCCGTTCGCGGGGCTGCGCAGGGCGGCCATGTCCAGCGCCAACCCCATGGCCACCGGGGGCCGCGACGCCAGGACCATACTCAAGGAGCATCCCCGCGACGCGGCCGCGATGGCGATCCTGGTCGTCGCGGCGCTGCTGGTGCCGTTCGGTCTGGCGCCGCTGGCGATCTTCCCGGTGCCCCTGGTGGTGTGGGCGCTGGGCGCGGCGACGGTGCTGCTCAGCGAGGGCTGGAAGGCGCGCGACAAGCTCGTCGGGGTCGGGGCGCCGCTGCTGGGCTATTCGGTGGGCGGCGCGCTCGTCGGCGGCCTGCGGGTCGGGACCGAGGCCGGGGCGCAGGCGTTCGTCGCGCAGTTCTTCGACGTGAGCGGCACGATGTTCATGATCGGTACGGGCCTCGGGGTCGTGTGGCTGGCCTACCGGCTGCTCGACGTCACCTGACCGGCGCGGGGCTGGGGAGCAGGCCGACGGCCAGGCGTACCCAGGCGGCGACGAACTGGTCCTTCTCCGGGTGCCCCGGCAACTCGCCCACGGTCTCCTGGAACAGCCGGTAATGCACCACGGCGCCGCCGAGCACGGCCGAGATGCCCGTCCAGTCGACCTCGGCGTCGCGGTATTCGGGCTGGGCCTGGAACCAGGTGACGATCGCGTCGAACATCGGCTGCAGCAGCCCCTCGCGCACGACCGCGACCAGCTCGGGGAACTGGCTCAGGTCGCGGAAGAACACCCGGGTCAGCTCCGACTCCTCGCGCACCTTCGCCAGCCCGGCGCGGCACACGTGGGACAGGCGCTCCTCCAGGTCGACCGAGGACTCCATGGTGCTCAGCTCGGCCAGGCTCCCGGCCACCTGGCTCCGCGTACGGCTCGCGTGCTCGTTGATGGCCGCGGCGAGCACCTCGTACTTGGACTTGAAGTGGCGGTAGAGCCCGCCGGCGCCGGGGGACAGCCCTGAGGCGGCCTCGATCTCGGCCACGGATGTGGCGGAGTAGCCCCTCTCGGCGAACAGCCTGAGGGCCTCATCGACGATCCGCTCACGGGTCGGTCTGGTCATGTCTGTGCTGATACCTCCGTAAGGAGAGTAATCGCTCCGGCGGACCACGTTTCCTGCGGCACGCTGCGAGGGCGGCGTCACGGGGCGGCGCGCCGGATCAGGCCCGCCAGCGCCGAGCCGGCGACCAGCCAGACGAGGGCGGCCAGGCCGTGGTTGACCAGGGTGGTCCAGCGCGGGTCGCCGAGCTGGAAGAGGTTGGCCAGCCCGAGGGACGACCCCGTGGCGAGCGTCTCGGCGAACTGGTACCAGACGTTGGCCGGGTTGGCCCTGAACACGGTGAAGGCCGCGTACAGCAGCAGCGCCAGCGCGGTCACCCTGGAGGCCAGGCTCACCAGATAGGCCGCGGCCCCGACGAGCCGCCGCCACGGCGTCACGACGAGGCCGCCGGGACGGGCCGGCCGGTGCGGGCGCGGCGGGGCGGAGGAGGCGACGAGCCGGTCTCCGGCCTGAGGCGGTTGGGGGGTGTCTGTCACGGCCGATCCTCTCCGATAAGTAATTCCTTTCTTCCCATTCCCGCGCTCGCGGAACAAGGGCCGTTACGCGGGGTAGGGGGTTGTTTGGCATCCTGCACATGTGATGACTGCGGTGGGATTCGACCTTGACATGACATTGGCCGACACGCGTACGGGCATCGCGGCCGTTTACGACGAGCTGGCCGTGCGATTGGGCGTGCCATTTGACAGCGCGGCGATCGTGGAGCGACTGGGACCGCCGCTGGAGACCGAGCTGGCCAACTGGCTGCCGCCGGAGGAGGTCCCGGCGGCGGCCGATCTCTATCGGGAGATATATCCGAAAATAGGGGTTCCGGTGCACACGGCCATGGCGGGCGCGTACGAGGCCATCGACGCCGTACGCGGGGCCGGCGGCCGGGTGATCGTGGTGACCGGCAAGAACACCCGCGACGCCGTCGGCACCGTCGAAGTGCTCGGGCTGGGGGTGGACGAAGTGGTCGGCTCGGTTTTCGGAGCGGCCAAGGGATCGGCACTCGCGCGCTTCGGCGCGGCGGCTTATGTTGGTGACCATGTCGCGGACATCGAGGCGGCCCGCGCAGGCGGCGCCGTGAGCGTGACGGTCGCGACCGGCCCTTACACAGTGGGAGAGCTGCGTGATCACGGAGCGGATGTGACCTTGGGCGACCTGACCGAATTCGCCGCCTGGTTCGCGGGCTGGCGTGGGCACGATGAACTTCGGTAATTGTCCGGCATTTACCCGGTCGCCCTGGCGCTTCCCGGGGCATAACCTACTTCCATCTGTCCTTCTTTTCGACTGTTTGAACGAGGTCCTCCTGTGCCGAGTGGCAAGGTCAAGTGGTACGACGCCGACAAGGGTTTCGGCTTCCTCACCCGCGACGACGGCGGTGAGGTCTTCGTGCATTCATCCGCGCTGCCCTCCGGTGCGGGCCCACTCAAGCCCGGCCAGAAGGTCGAGTTCGGAGTGGCCGAGGGCCGCCGGGGGCAGCAGGCGTTGTCCGTACGGATCCTGGAGCAGCCGCCCACGCTGGCCAAGCCCAAGCCGAAGGGCAAGCGGAAGAAGCCGGACGAGATGGTGGTCATCGTCGAGGACCTGATCAAGTTGCTCGACGACCTGTCGACCTCGTACCAGCGGGGCAAGCACCCCGACGCGGCCCACACCAAGAAGGTCGCCCAGGTCCTGCGCGCGGTCGCCGACGACCTCGACGCCTGACCCCTCCTCCTGACCCCTCCGACTGACCACGAACTCCTGACCCTCAGCGCCCCCTGACCCTCAGCGCCCCCTGACCCTCAGCGCCCCCTGGTCCCCAGCCCTGCCGCCCACCCCCGGCCGCGACGCCTGACCTCGACGCGGCCCCACCCCTCTGACCGCGACGCGGCCCCCGCACCCGTGACCGCGACGCCAGGCCCCCGCTCCCCGCGGGGGTCTCCAGGTCTCCACGGCCGGTGGCCCGCCGGGCGACGGGGCAGGTGTCAGGCGTTGGGGTTGGTGAGCGGTTTGGTGGTGTCGAGGGTGTCGGGGAGCGGTGGCTCGGCCGCGCGGTCGGTCGCACCGGGCCAGGGCCGGTCGGCGGGAGCCTCGGCGGCCGCCTCCGCGCGCTGACGGTGGAGCTTGCGCCTGGCGGCGCGTACCCGCCTGCCGCGGGCGACCAGCAGCCAGCCGAGCGCCACGGTGAGCACGGCGGCCAGCGTGACCAGCCCCGCCGTGCTGCTCTGGGTGAGCGACAGCACCAGCCCCACCAGGCCGCCGAACACCCAGGCGAGCTGGAGCATCGCCTCCACGACGCCGAACGTGGACGAGCGCACCTCCTCGCCGATCTCCCGCTGCACGATCGCGTCGAGAGCCAGCTTGCCCAGCTCCTGGGCGAACGCGGTCATCAGGGAGATCGCCAGCGCCGCCCAGATGCCGAAGAAGATCGCGGTCACGATGGCGGTGGCCACGGTGACGGCCAGCGTGACCAGCACGATGAGCTGCGGCGCGTTGTTGCGCGTCCAGTTCGCGACCACGGCGCCCGCCAGGCCGCCCAGCCCGGCCGCACCCGCCAGCAGGGCGATCGTCCGGGGAACGTCGAAGAACGAGTCACCCGCCACCCCGCCCGCCAGCCACGGCACCGCCGCGTCCTGGACCAGGAACAGCAGGAAGAACAGCAGGAAGCCGGAGAAGACGCGGATGGCCACGTTCGCCCAGACGGCCTCGGCGACCGCGGGCCCCACCTTGAGCAGGGTGCGCCAGCGCGGGGCGGCGCCCTCCTCCTCCAGCTCGGGGGAGTCGACGTGCCGCGGCAGGCGTACGGCGACGACGCCGAGCAGCAGGAAGGCGACCATCGCCACGCGCAGCACCGCCGCGCTGCCCAGCCACGCGGTCAGGCCCGCCCCGACCGGCACCGCCACGCCGGCCGAGACCAGCGTGAACAGCGCCACCCGCGCGTTGGCCGACACCAGCGTGATGTCGGCGGGCAGCACGCTCGGCATGATCGCCGCCCGCGACACGTTGTACGCCTTCGACAACACCAGCACGCCCAGTGCCCCGATGAACAACGTCGGCAGGTCACCGGGCCCCACGGCCGCGGCCATCGCGAAGCACAGCAGCCCCCGCCCGAACAGCGTGCCCGCCATCACGTAGCGCCGCCCCGACCTGAACCGGTCGAGTATGGGCCCCACGAACGGCGCCAGCAGCGCGAACGGCACCATCGTGATGACCAGGTAAAGCGCCACCGAGCCGCGCGCCTCGCCGACGGGCACCCCGAAGAACACCGTGCTGGCCAGCGCGACCGTGACGAGCGCGTCGCCCACGCTGTTGCCGGCCGACAGCTCGATCAGCCGGCCGAGCCCGGTGCGCCCGGCCCCGTTGGCGTAGGTGAGCCGCCGTGTGGCCGTACCGACTTTTCGCGCGCCCTTGGCGGTGGCTTTGCCCGCCCGCACGGTGCCGCTCGCGGTGGCCCTGGACGCGCGCACGCTCGCGCGTCCCGCGTCGGCGGCGCCCCGCGCCACCCGCCGCGAGATTTCCCGTGCTCGGTCCCAGCCTCCCTCCACGACTACCAGTCTTACCCGATTCGTAGGCGATCTCAGTGGGGGATCCGCCGTTGTGGGCCCCCGCAGGTCTCGTCATGGGTGAGAATGAAGTGTGAGCGAACAGCACCTTTCGGCGAAGGCGGCTCCAGGGGCGGCGCGATGAGCCGCACCAGGGCCCGTGTCTCCGCTCCCGACCAGGCGTGTGTCGCCGCGGTCGATCTGGCCAGGGCCGCGGCCGAGGAGCTGGCGCGGCCGGGCGAGCCCGGCGAGCACCTCGGCTACGAGAGCGAGGGCGACCGGATCGTCACCCACCACTTCGCCTGTCTCGATCCGGCCTATCGCGGCTGGCGCTGGGCGGTCACCGTCACCCGCGCCTCGCGGGCGAAAAAGGTGACCGTCAGCGAGGCGGTCCTGCTGCCGGGCTCCGGCGCGCTGCTCGCGCCCGAGTGGCTGCCGTGGAGCGAGCGTCTGCGTCCCGGCGATCTCGGCGTGGGCGACCTGCTTCCGGCCCCGGAAGACGACGACAGGCTCGCGCCGGGTTTCACCGAGACCGACGACGACGCCGAGCATCAGGCGCTTTTCGAGTACGGCCTGGGCCGGGCACGTGTGCTCTCGGCCATTGGCAAGGACCGGGCGGCCAGACGCTGGCACTCGGGCGAGCACGGGCCGCACACGCCGATCGCACACGCCGCTCCCGCGCAGTGTTCCACCTGCGGGTTCTACTGGCTGCTCGCGGGTGGCTTCCGGCAGTTGTTCGGGGTCTGCACTAACGAGTACGCCCCCGACGACGGCAAGGTCGTGGCGGCCGACCACGGCTGCGGCGCCCACTCCGAGGCCGCCGTGCTGCCGCCGCCGGTCGAGCAGGCCATCCCGATCCTCGACGACCTGGGCTACGACCTCATGGAGGAGATGGAGGAGGAGGCGGGCTCGGTCGACGAATCGGCCTCCGAGGAGCTCGGCCACTCCTGAGCGTGAGTGTCGGCGTCGGCTGGGCCGATCAGGGCTCTCCTGTCGGTGCGGGCCGCTAACCTACGGTGGCCCCCTACCCTCGACCAGGATCGTGATCGATGAGCGACACCTACGGCACTGACCGGATGCGCGCGGCCGTCCTCTCCGCATGGACGGCCTCGCCCGCCCGGTTCCGCGAAGACGCCAACGCGGAGGAGGACTTCGCGCTCGGCGGCTACCGCGACCGGCTGATCGTCGAGCTGGCCCAGAACGCGGCCGACGCGGCGCTGCGGGCCGGCGTGCCCGGGGTGCTGCGGCTGACGCTGAGCGGCGACGTGCTGACGGCCGCCAACGTCGGCGCGCCGCTCGACGCCACCGGCGTGGAGAGCCTGTCCACCCTGCGAGCCTCGGGCAAGCGTGACGAGGCCGGGGCGGCGGGCAGGTTCGGCGTCGGGTTCGCGGCGGTGGTGTCCGTCTGCGACGCGCCCTCGATCGGCTCGCGCGGGGCCGGCGCGGTCCGCTGGTCCCGTACGGAGACCGCCGCCATGGTCGCCGAGATCCCCGCGCTGGCGGGCGAGCTGGCCGGCCGGGGCGGGCACGTCCCGCTGCTGAGGCTGCCCTTCGACGAGCCGCCGCTCCTCGACGTCCCCGAGGGCTTCGACACCCTCGTCCGGCTCCCGCTGCGCGATCGGGCCGCCGTCGAGGCGGTGCGGGGCATGCTGGCCGAGACCAGCCCCGCGCTGCTGCTCGGCCTGCCCGCGCTGGGGCGCATCGAGATCGAGCTCGACGGGTCCCTGCGCACGGTCGTCGCCGACGGCTGGCACGTGGTGTCCGAGTCCGGCGAGTTCACCCCCGAGGAGGTCGGCAGGCTCTTCGCCGACCGGCCCACAGAAGAGCGCGCCCGCCCCTTCTGGGCGCTGCGCTGGGCGGTGCCCGTCACCGCCACCGGCGATCCCGACCCGCTGCCGGCCGCCGTGCCGCCGGTCGTGCACGCCCCGACGCCCAGCGACGAGCCCATCGACCTGCCCGCGCTGCTGATCGCGTCGTTCCCGCTGGCCACCGACCGGCGTCACGTGGCCAAGGGGCCGCTGACCGACTTCCTGATCGAACGCGTCGCCGACGCCTACGTCCGCCTGCTGCGGGAGCTGCCGCGCACCCCCAGGCTGCTCGACCTCGTGCCGTCCCTGATGGGCAAGGGCGAGCTGGACGCCCGCATCCGCCGGGCCGTGCTCGACCGCCTGCCCGCGACCCCGCTGCTGCCCGCGCTGTCCGCGCCCGCGCCCGCCGTGCAGACCCCGTCGTTCGCCGACGCGCGGGTCTACGAGCCCGACGCCGGGTGGCACGTCGAGCACCCCACGCCCGAGCCAGAGGGCGACGGCTGGGTGGTGGCCGGCCGTGAGGCCGCCGTCGTGCCGTCGGCCTCGGCCGAGCTGCTCGCCGCCGTGGCGGGCTTCGTGCCGGGGCTGCTGCCGGCCGGCTGGCCCGCCCGGCACCCCGCCATGGCCGCGCTCGGGGTGCGCAGGGTGGAGCTGTCCGACGTGGTCGACCTGCTGTCCGGCGAGGCCGTGGAGGCGCGTGAGCCGTCGTGGTGGCGCTCGCTCTACGAGGTGCTGCCGGTCGACGACCCCGAGTCGCTGGGCGCGCTGCCGGTGCCGCTGACCGACGGCCGGCTCGTACGCGGGCCGCGGGGCACGCTCATCCTGTCCGACGGGGGCGCCGAGCTGGATCTGACCCCGCTGGGGCTGCGCATCGTGCATCCCGAGGCGGCCCACCCGACGCTGCTGCGGCTGGGCGCCGCCGAGGCCACGCCGCGCACGGTGCTCGACGACCCGCTGACCAAGGCCGCCGTCGCCCAGTCGCTCGACAGCCCCGACCCGGAGCCGGTGGCGCGGGCCGTGCTGTCGCTGGTGGCGGCGTCGGGGCTGGTGCCGGGCGAGGCCCCGTGGCTGGCCGAGCTGGCCCTGCGCGGCGCCGACGGCGAGCTGTACCCGGCGGGCGAGCTGATGCTGGCCGAGGGGGCGCTGGCCGGGCTGCTGGAGGCCGACACGCATCTGGGGGTGGCGGCGGCCGAGCTGGAGGAGACCTACGGCTCGCGGGTGCTGGCGGCGGCCGGGGTGCTCGACGGGTTCGCGGCGGTGCACGAGTCCGACGTGCTGCTCGACCCCGACGACTGCGACCACGACCTCGACGGCGAGGCCGAGTGGCTCGACCACGTGCTCGACCTGCTGCCCGAGCTCGACGTGCCGCCGCTGGTGCCCGAGTTCGTGGCGGTGCGCGACCTGGAGCTGGTGGCCGACTGGCCGGCGGCGCTCGAGCTGCTGACCAGGCCGCCGCTGCGGGCCGCCCTGCACCCGCTGCGCGTCGAGGGCGTGGAGGTGCCGTCCTACACGGCGTGGTGGCTGGCGGGCCATCCGGTGCTGGGCGGTCGCAGGCCTCGGGAGCTGCGGCTGCCGGGGGCCGATCCGCTGCTCCAGGGCCTCTACGCCGACGCGCCCGCCGGGCTCGACGAGGCCGCGCTGTCGATGCTCGGCGTCCGTACGACGCTGTCGGAGCTGCTGTCCTCCCACGGCGGCCCTGAAGAGCTGCTCGATCTGATGGCCGACGAGTCGATCGAGGTCGACCGGGCCCAGTTGCGTGCCCTGTGGATCGCGCTGGCCGCGGTCGACCCCGCGCGGGTGGCGCCGCCGTCGCGGGTGCGGGCGGTGCTCGGCGGGGCGATCGTGGTCGCCGGGGCCGACGACGCCGTCGTGGTGGAGGCGCCCGACCTGCTGCAGCTCGTGGTCGACCGGCCGCTGGTGCTGGCCTCCTACGACCTGGCGGAGGCGCTGTCGGAGCTGCTCGACCTGCCGCTCGCCGGTGAGCTGACCTCGGGCGAGGTGACCTCGGAAGGGGTCACGCGGGAGGTGCCCGCCGAGGTGCGGTCCCTGCTGCCCGCCGCGCCCGAGACGTACGTGGAGCACGAAAAGCTGCTGGTCGACGACGTGGAGTGCGCCTGGCGGTTCTTCGACGGCACCGTGCACTGCACCGGGGTCGACGGGCTGGCCAGAGGGCTGGCCTGGGCGACGGGGCAGTGGAACGACCGGCTGGCGGTGGCCGCGCTGCTGCGCGACCCGGGCGCGGTGCCGCTGCTGCTGGCCGAGGCCGACCTGTCCTGAGTCCCGTGGCCTCGTGACGCATGGCCCGCACTCGGCTGGCCCGCACTCGGCTGGCCCGCACTCGGCGTCGTCGCCGGGTGCGGGCCTGCCCGCGGGTGTCAGGCGGCGCAGGTGCTGCCGTCGGCGGGCACCTTGCCCTCCAGCACGTACGCGTTCACCAGCCCCGTCACGCACCCGTCGCCGGTCAGATAGGCGCCATGGCCCTCGCCCCCGTAGGTGACCAGGACGCCCGTCTTGAGCTGCTTCGCCAGTTTCGGGGCCCACTCGTACGGCGTGGCCGGGTCGCCCTTGCCGCCGATGACCACGATGGGCGCCGAGCCGGTGGCGTCGATGCGCTTGGCCGTGTCGTCCCCCTGCACCGGCCAGTGCGCGCACGTCCCGGTGACCCCTCCGGCGATCGACAGGATCGGGAAGATCTCGCGGACCTTCTCGTTGACCTCGGCGCTCTGTGCGGCGGTCGGCCGTTCGGCGTTGTCCGCGCAGTTGATCGCGCTCAGGCTCGTCATCATCGTCGTGTACGTCCCGTCCGCCCGGCGGCCCGTGTAGGCGTCGGCCAGGGCGAGCAGGATGGTGGCGTTGCCCTTGCGCGCGGCGGCGACGGACTGCTCCAGCATCGTCCAGCTCTGCTTGGCGTACAGCGGGGTGATGATGGCCAGTTGCCCCAGCGCGTACGTCAGCTCGCGGTCGCCCACCTTGATCGGCTTGGTCCTGAGGCCGTTCAGCAGGTCCGTGACCGTCCGCTCGACGGCGGCCGGGTCGGCCCCCAGCTCGCAGCTCTGCGCCACGCAGTCCTTGGCGAACGCGTCGAAGGCCCGGTCGAAGCCCGCCGCCTGGGTCAGGGCCCGCTCCTCGAAGGTCACCGTCGGGTCGAAGGCGCTGTCGAGGACGAAGCGGCCGACGCTCTTGGGGAACTGGGTGGCGTAGACGGCGCCGAGGTGGGTGCCGTACGAGAGGCCGAAGTAGTTGAGCTGCTCGTCGCCGAGCGCGGCCCTGAGCAGGTCGAGGTCCTTGGCGGCCTGCACCGTGCCGACGTACGGCAGCACCTTGCCGGAGTCCTGCAGGCAGGCGGCGGCCAGCTCCTTGGCCAGCTTGTCCGCGTCGGCGTCGGGAGCGGCGTCCATGAGCTTGTCCACCTGGTCGCCGCACCTGACGCCCGAGCTGCGCTCGACGCCGCGCGGGTCGAAGCTGACCAGGTCGTAGCGGCTGCCCAGCTCGGCGAACGTGGTGGCGAGCGCGGGCAGCGCGTCCACGCCCGAGCCGCCGGGGCCGCCGAAGTTGAAGACGAGCGAGCCGAGCCGGTCGCCGGTGGCCTTGACGCGGATGAGCGCGAGGTCGATCTTCTCGCCGTCCGGCTTGGCGTGGTCGAGGGGGACCGGGATCGTGGCGCACTCGACGCCGGGGCCGGGGGTGGTCGGCTTGCCGTCGGGGCCGACGAGGTCGGTGCACCTGCCCCAGGCGATCGCGCCCGCCGCTTTCCCGGGGGTGGCGGCCGGCGGGTCGGCGGTGCCGCAGGCGGTGAGGACGGTCGCGCCCAGGAGGAGTGTCACGATGGGCTTCTTCATGGGAAAAGCATGGTTTGGCGGGCATATGCCGAGGTAGTGGGGGAAAACACCACTTCCAGGTGACTTCGGCGAACGGCCGGAGATGACGAATGTCAGCGTCCGCCAAGGACGCCTGTCAGCTCACCGGGACGGGCTCGCAGCTCACCGGGACGGGCTCGCAGCCCAGCGGGGCGGGCCGCAGCCCACCGGACGGGCCGCAGGCCAGCGCCCGGTCACCGGCGTCGAGGCCCGGAGGGCGGATCGGCCCTCGTCAGCCGCGCCGGGGACGGCTGACGAACCAGATGCCGAAGAAGCCGAAGCCCACCCCGGTCACGCAGGTCCAGATCCACCACGTGTTCTCGGGGGCGGGGCGGAAGATCAGCAGCACGACCAGGGCGATCGCCCACAGGGCGGTGCCGGCGGCGATGGCGGCGGTGTCGTTGGTCTTGATCGGCTCAGGGTCGGGATGCCACTGCTTGTCCACGTATTCAGCCTAGCTTCCAATCGGGTCTCGATCTCATCACTGGCTCTTTTCGCAGTTCACCGCGACTGTCACTCTTCGCGTCGTGAGTGACACTCGTAATGCAATAGATCGTTTCTTCGCAATCTCCGCACGTGGTTCGACGGTCTCCCGTGAGGTGCGGGGAGGGCTGGCCACGTTCTTCACCATGGCGTACATCGTGGTGCTGAACCCGCTGATCATCGCCAACGGCAAGGACGTGGAGGGCCAGTTCATCGGTGACGGCACGGTGCCCAACGTGGCGCTGGTCGCGGCCGGTACGGCGTTCGTGGCCGGCGTGCTGACGATCCTCATGGGGGTCGTCGGCAAGGTGCCCTTCGCGATGGCGGCCGGGCTGGGCCTGAACGCCTTCGTCACCTTCACCATCGCCTCGGTGATGACCTGGGAGGAGGCCATGGGCCTGGTCTTCCTCGAAGGTGTGATCATCGCGATCCTGGTGCTGACCGGGCTCAGGACGGCGGTCTTCCACGCCATCCCGGCCCAGCTCAAGACCGCGATCAGCGTGGGCATCGGCCTGTTCATCGCGTTGATCGGCTTCGTGGACGCCGGTTTCGTGCGCAAGGCCGCCGGCACGCCCCTGGAGCTGGGCATCGGCGGCGCCCTCACGTCGTGGCCGATCCTCGTCTTCATCGTCGGGCTGCTGGCCACGGCCGCGATGGTGGCGCGCAAGGTCAAGGGCGCCATCCTCATCGGCATCGTCGGCACCACGATCCTGGCGATCGTCGTCGAGTCGCTGGTCAAGGCGGGCAGCTTCGCGGCGGACAACCCGGGCGGGTGGCAGCTCAACCGTCCCGTCGTGCCCGAGGAGATCTTCGGCTTCCACAACCCGCTCGCGCTGTTCACCGAGTTCGACCCGTTCGGCGGGTTCGTCCGGGTGGACGTGCTGCTGGCCGGGCTGTTCGTGTTCACCCTGCTCATCACGGACTTCTTCGACACCATGGGCACCATCGTGGGCGTCGGCCGCCAGGCCGACCTGGTGCAGAAGGACGGCACGCTGCCGCGTACGAGGGAGATCCTGCTCGTCGACTCGCTGGGCGCGGCGGCCGGCGGCGCGGGCTCGGTCTCCTCGAACACCACCTACATCGAGTCGGCGGCCGGCGTCGGCGAGGGCGCCCGCACCGGCCTCGCCAGCGTGGTCACGGGGCTGTTGTTCCTGGTGGCGATCTTCTTCGCGCCGCTGGTCACGATCGTGCCCTACGAGGCCGCGGCTCCCGCGCTGGTGCTGGTGGGCTTCATGATGATGACCGCGATCCGCGACATCGAATGGAACGACTTCGAGATCTCCATCCCGGCGTTCCTCACCATCGTGATCATGCCGTTCACGTACTCGATCTCGAACGGCATCGGCGCCGGCTTCATCAGCTACGTGCTGATCAAGGTGGTGCGTGGCAAGGCCAGGGAGGTCCACCCGCTGCTGTGGGGCGTGGCCGTGCTGTTCGCCCTGTACTTTGCGATCGGTCCGATCAGGGCGTTGTTCGGGGTCTGACCGAGGGCAGGTGAGGGAAGATCGGAGCCGCTCCGCGCAAGTGGGGCGGCTCTGGAGTATCAAGGAGTGAGACGGACGTATATGGGGAAATATCTTGTCTTCCACTATAGTTAGCAAAGGTAATGACTCATGCTAACCAACACCCAGCCCAAGATGGACCTGCGCAGCGACGCGGGTCTCGCTTCAGCCCTGCGCGTTTCACTCGCCCGGCTGACCCGACGCCTACGACGACAGGCGGCAGCCCACTCGCTGACTCCCACACAGTTCGCGACGCTCGCCGCGGTGGAACGGCATTCCGGGATAACCCCCGGCGAATTGGCCGATCTCGAGAAGGTGCAGCCCCCCTCGATGACGCGCGTGATCGCCGCGCTAGAGGAACGCGGCCTGGTCGCCCGCAGCCCGCATCCGACCGACCGGCGTCAGGTGACCGTCTCGGTGACCGAGGCCGCGGCGAAGCTGCTGAAGGAGGAGCGGCGGCGCAAGGAGGCGTGGCTGACGCAGCGGCTGAAGGAGCTGTCTCCGGAGGAGCGGTCGATCCTGCGGCAGGCGGCGCCGATCCTGGAGAAGCTCAGCAGGATATAGAGCCTGAAGAACCCAGGACCGGAATGTTCCGGTCTCTCAAGGTTCGCAATTACCGCATGTTCGCAGCCGGGGGCGTCGTCTCCAACGTGGGCACCTGGCTGCAGCGCACCGCCCTCGACTGGCTGGTGCTCGATCTGACCCACGGCAGCGGCGCGGCGCTCGGATTCGCGACCGCGCTGCAGTTCCTGCCGATGCTGCTGTTCGGGATGTTCGGCGGCGTGCTCGCCGACCGCTACCCCAAGCGCCCCATCCTCGTCATCGCCCAGTCGCTCATGGCCGCGCTGGCCCTCACCATCGCCATCCTCACGATGACGGGCGCCGCCCAGGTCTGGCACGTGTACGTGATGGCGTTCCTGCTCGGGCTGATCTCCTGCGTGGAGATACCGTCGCGGCAGGCGTTCGTGGTCGAGATGGTCGGCCGCGCGGACCTGCCCAACGCGATCGCGCTCAACAGCTCCATCTTCAACCTGGCCCGCGTGGTCGGCCCGGCCCTCGCCGGTCTGCTGATCTACGTGCTCGGCGGCACCGGGCCGATCTTCCTGATCAACGCGCTGACCTTCGGCGCCGTGATCTCCAGCCTGGTCTTCATGCGCAAGTCCGAGCTGAACCCCGCCGAGCCCGTCCCCAGGGCCAAGGGCCAGTTGCGCGAGGGGCTCAAGTACGTGCTCCAACGCGAGGAACTGCTGCTGCCGGTCCTGCTGATCGGGTTCGTGTCGATGTTCTCGCAGTCGTTCTCGATGTCGATCGCGCTGATGGCCCGCCAGGTGTTCCAGGCGGGGGCGTCCTCGTTCGGGCTGGCCTCCAGCATGTTCGCGATCGGGGCGCTCGGCGGCGCGCTGCTGGCGGCGCGGCGGGCGCGGCTGACGCGGAAGGTGCTGTTCCTGGGTGCGATCGGGTTCGGGCTGTTCCAGATCGCCACGGCGGTGGCGCCGTTCTATCCCGTTTACCTGGTTCTGCTGGTGCCGACCGGGATCGCGTTGATCACCATCAACACGGCCGCGAACGCCAGCGTCCAGATCGCCACGTCCCCCGAGATGCGGGGGCGGGTCATGGGGATCTACATCCTGGTGTTCACCGGCGGGACGCCCCTGGGGGCGCCGCTGATCGGGTGGCTGTCCGAGCTGGGCGGGCCGCGCGTCGGAGTGCTGCTGTCCGGCGTCCTGGTCCTGGTCGGGACCGGGCTGGCGGTGGTGCTGACGCGGTTGATCAGCTCACGCGTCAGGAAGCCCGCGCTCGCGGTGGCCTGAGCGGTGGCATGAGTCGCGCGCCGTCGTCGCGATGGGCCTTGTCGTGAGGAGTCGCGATGGTCTTGTCGTGAGGAAGCGTGGGCGCGGGCAGAATCGGGTGGCATGAGGCTCTTCGCGGCGCTCGTGCCGCCCGACGCGATACTGGACGAGCTGTCGCACGCCATCGCTCCCCACGTCGGGCAGGTGCCGGGGCTGCGCTGGCCCGACCGGGCGACCTGGCACATCACGCTGGCCTTCTTCGGCGAGGTGCCCGAGGAGGTGCTGCCCGAGCTGGAGGTGCGGCTGGCCCGCGCCGTACGCCGCCACCACGTGCTGGACCTGGCCTTCGACGGCTTCGGGGCGTTCTCGTCCGCGCGGCGGGCCCGCGTCCTCTGGGCCGGCGTCACCGGCGACTCCATGATCAGGCTCGCCGACTCGGTGAAGGCGGGGGCGCGCCGGGCCGGGGCCGTAGAGACGGACGAGAAGCGGTTCCACCCGCACCTCACGCTGGCCCGCGCCAAGGCGGAGATGGACCTGCGGCCGCTGGTCGAGTCGTTGGCGGGCTTCAGCGGCTCGCCGTGGCGGGCCGAGCGCGTACGTCTCGTCCGCAGCCACACCGGGGCCCAGGTGAGGTACGAGTCACTCGCCGAATGGGCGCTGGCACCCGCCGAGCAGAGCTAGGCTCCAGGTCGTGGATCGTCCTCGTCCCTGGCTGTTGCCCATCGTGCTGGGCCTGCTCCTGCTGATCGTGATCGTCGGAGCCGTGCTGAGCTGACCCCGCCCGCGCCTGCCCGGCCCGGGGTGCGGGGCGGCGCGACCTCCGGGACCCGCCGCCCCGGCGCGACTCACCAGGCGTAGTCCTCGGGGGCCGTGCGGTGGCCGGGGAAGATCTCGTCGAGACGCGACAGCGCGGCCTCGTCCAGGTCGATCTCCAGGGTGCGCAGGCTGCCTTCGAGCTGCTCCAGGGTGCGCGGGCCGATGATCGGGGCCGCGACCGCGCGCTGCTCGAGCAGCCAGGCCAGGGCCACGTTGGCCGGGTCCTCGCCCAGTTCGTCGCAGAACTTCTCGTACTGCTCGATCTGGTCGCGGTGCTTCTCCAGCTCCTTGACCATGTTGTCGGCGGCCGAGCGGCCCTTGTCGGCCTTGCGCAGCACGCCGCCGAGCAGCCCGCCGGCCAGCGGGCTCCACGGGATCACGCCGAGCCCGTAGTCCTCGCACGCGGGCAGCACCTCGAGCTCCGGGGCGCGCGTGAGCAGGTTGTAGTGCGACTGCTCGCTGATCAGGCCGGTGAAGTTGCGCCGGGCCGCCGTCTCCTGGGCCTTGGCGATGTGCCAGCCCGCGAAGTTCGACGAGCCCACGTAGATGATCTTGCCCTGCTGTCGCAGGATCTCCATGGCCTCCCAGAACTCCTCGAACGGGGTGTTCCTGTCGACGTGGTGGGCCTGGTAGATGTCGATGTGGTCGGTCTGCATGCGCTTCAGCGAGGCGTCGCAGGCCCTGCGGATGTGCAGGGCCGACAGCTTGCCCTCGTTGGGCCAGTCGCCCATGTCGCCGTAGACCTTGGTCGCGATGACCGTCCGCTCCCGACGCCCGCCGCCCTGGGCGAACCACCGGCCGAGGATGTTCTCGGTGATCCCCTCGCCCTTGGCCCAGCCGTACACGTTGGCGGTGTCGAAGAAGTTCAGCCCCAGCTCGTGGGCCCGGTCCATGATCGCGAAGGAGTCTTCCTCCGAGGTGCGCGGGCCGAAGTTCATGGTGCCGAGGCAGAGCGGGCTCACCTGGAGGCCGCTGCGTCCGAGGTTGACGTATTCCATGACTCAACCCTAAAGACCTGGAGTGTGCTCCAGGCCATAGACTCGCTTCATGATCTCGGACGACGTGAGCGCCTGGCCCCCACCGCCCCGTTCGACGTGATCGCCCTGCTCAGGGCGGCGCTGCCGATCTGCCTGGCGATGATCGCGGGCATGGTGGGCTCGCTGACGGTCACCTCGGTGCTCGGTCAGCACGACACGGTCACCCTGGCCGCCTTCGCCGTGGCGACCGCCGTGCTCAACCCCGCGAGCGCGGCCGTCCAGGGTGCGCTGCGCGGGCTCGGGCCGTTCGTCGCGCCCTTCAGGGACGAGCCCGCGGCGGCCGTGCCGGTGGTGCGCGACGCGCGCTGGCTCAGCCTCGCCACGGGCACGGTGGGCGCCCTCGTGCTGCTCTGCGTGCCGCTGATCGCCGGGGCCGCCGGGGTGCCGCCCGAGGTGGTACGCGAGCTGGGCCTCCTGCCCTGGTTCCTGGCCGGCTATCTCCTGATCTTCGCCTCCACCGGCGGCGCGAGCACGATCCTGATCGCCCTCGGGCGCAGCCGCAACGTGCTCTGGCCCACCCTGGCCTTCGGGGTGGGGCTGGGCGCGCTCAGCGCCGCGCTGGTGCCCCCGCTGGGCCTGCTGGGGGTGGGGATCGCCTGGCTGGTGTCTGGGGCGGTGTCGGCGGGCGTGGCGAGCTGGAACCTGCGCCGCGCGATCGGGCGGCCCATCGGCCAGGGACGGCCCAGGATGCGCGAGATCGCCGAACTGGCGAGGGTCAGCGTCCCGCTGGCGGGCACCGTACTCATCAAGTTCGCCGTGTTGGGGGTGGTGACCTTCGCGGCCGGCGCCACGGGCACCCGTGACACCGCTGCCCACGCGGTGCTGTCGCTGCTGACCGGCTTCATCATGCTCACCTCGCTGTCCGTCGGCCAGGCCGCGGTGCCCGAGGTGGCCCGCGCCGCCGACCCCGCGGGGGCGCGGCGGGCCCACCGCACCGCGGTCATGCTCGCCGTGTCGGGGACGCTGGTGGTGGCCGCCCTGCTGCTCGGGTTCGGCGGGCACCTGCTGGTGCTGTTCAGCGACGACGTGGCGGTGCGGGACCGGGTGTACGCGCTGCTGCCGCTGATGTTGCTGTCCGCGGCGTTCGACGCCGCGCAGGCGGTGCAGGGCACCGGGCTCACCGCGCTCAAGCGGTCGGCGGCCGGCCTGCTGAACTTTGCCGTCGCCTACGGCCTGCTCGTCCTGGCCGCCGTCCCCGTCGCCAGGACCTGGGGGATCACCGGGCTGTGGACGGCCATGGCGGCGGCCAACGGGCTGCTGGTCGTGCTGCAGGGCCTCGGGTTCCGCCGCCACAGCGCCAGGGTGGGCGCGCGGGCGGTCACCGGCGGCAGCGCCGCGTGAGGCGTCGCCCGCCCCTGGCACGTTCGCCGGTGGTGCATGATGGCGGCGTGGGGGACTTCGTGACCAGGATGCTCGCCGTCGTGGCGGCCGTCTGCCTGTGGCCTGCCGCTCCGGCCTTCGCGGCGGACGACGACGGGCCGGAGCGGCTGTTCACCTTCAAGGATTCGCGGATCACGGAGTCGAGCGGGCTGGCCGTGTCGCCGACGCGCGACGGCGTCTACTACACGCACAACGACAGCGCCGCCGCTCCGACGTTCTACGCCGTGGACGGCGGCGGACGCACGCTCGCCACCTTCCAGGTGCGCGGGGCGGAGGCCCGCGACTGGGAGGGCATGGCGGCGACCAGAGACCCGCGGACGGGGCGGGGCGTGCTCTGGTTCGCCGACATCGGCGACAACCTCGACGGCGCGTGGCCGAACGTCTCCGTGTACAAGGTGACCGAGCCCCGCACGCTCCGCGACGCCACGGTGCCCGCCGTCCGCTACCGCTTCCGGTACGCCGACGGCGCCCGCAACGCGGAGGGCATCATGGTCCACCCGAAGACCGGGCGGCTCTACGTGGTGTCCAAGGAGTTCGCCGGATCGGTCTACGAGGCGCCGAAGACGCTGCGTACCGACCGGGTCAACGTGCTGCGCAAGGTGGGCAACGCGCCCATCATGGCCACCGACGCCGCCTACGCGCCCGACGGCTCGTCCTACGTGATCAGGACGTACTTCTCCGCCACCCTCTACCGGCCCTCGGGCGAGACCCTCGCCAGGGTGACGATGCCGGAGTTGAAGCAGGCCGAGTCGATCGCCTACACGGCCGATGGGAAGGCGCTGCTCACCGGGTCGGAGGGGCCGAGCAGCCCGGTCTACCGGGTGCCGATCCCCGGCGGGGCGGGGGCCACGCCGTCCGCCACGCCCAGCCCGGTCGGGGCCGCCGACGAGACGGCCGCCGCCGCTGACGAGAGCGCCGCCGCCGCGCCCGCCGCCGGCTCGGGCGGGCTGACCGTGCGGAACGTGGTCATCTGGCTGGCCGCAGCGGCGGGCGCGATCGGTGTGATCACGTTCCTGGCCCGGCGCACCCGCTGACCGTCGCCGGGGTGGTCAGGGCGCGCGGCGCAGGGCGGCGGTGAAGAGGTCGCCGCGCAGGGCGCGTTCGACCACCTCGACCGAACGCGACAGCCGCACCAGCCGGGGGCCCTCCTCCCGGTACGTGTCGAGCACCGCCTCGACGGCGTGCGGCGGCAGGTGGCCCTTGAGGTCGACGGCCGCCGCCCGGTAACCGGCGCGGGCCGCCTCGATGGCCGATCGGACGTGGTGGCGGGCCATGGCGGCCAGCGCCACCGGGTGCCGCCTGAGCACCTCGTACGCCCGGTAGTCCGGCGGCACCGCGTCGAGCAGCCAGGCCACGGCCGAGGTCTCCCAATCGGGGACGCTGGGCGGGCGGACCTCGGGAGGCCACTCCGGCGGGACGTACATGGGGACATCGTACTCATGTTCGATTCGCCCGGATATGGCGGGGAAGGCCAGTAAGTCGGAAAATCGTCGTGTGACGGAAAAGATAGGAGTCGTGGGCGCGGGCATCGTCGGCCTGGCGGTGGCGCGCGAGCTGGCCGCGGCCAGGGGCGCCGAGGTCACCGTGCTGGAGAAGGAGGGGCGCGTCGGCGCCCACCAGACCGGGCACAACAGCGGCGTCGTGCACGCGGGCATCTACTACCCGCCGGGCTCGCTCAAGGCCAGGCTCTGCCGGGAGGGCGTGGCGCTGCTCAAGGAGTACTGCGCCGCGCACGACCTGCCGTACCACGAGGTCGGCAAGCTGGTCGTGGCGAGCACCCACGCCGAGCGCCCGCTGCTGAACGCGCTGGCCGAGCGGGCGCGGGCCAACGGCGTGCCGGGCATCGCCGAGCTGGACGCGCTCGCGCTGCGCGAGGTCGAGCCGCACGCGGTCGGCGTCGGCGCCATCCACTCGCCGCACACCGCGATCTGCGACTTCCCGGCCGTCGCGGCGCGGCTCGCGCAGGACGTCGCCGAGCTGGGCGGCTCCGTACGCACCGGGCACCCGGTCAGGGCGATCAGGGAACGGTCGGGCAAGGTCGAGGTGCTGGCGGGGCGGCGCAGGTTCGCCTTCGACCGCCTGGTGGTGTGCGCGGGCCTGGGCACCGACGCGGTGGCCGGGATGACCGGGGTGGCGGGTGACGTGCGGATCGTCCCGTTCAGGGGAGAGTTCTACGCGCTCAAGGGCGCCGCCACGGACCTGGTGCGCGGGCTGATCTATCCCGTGCCCGACCCCCGGTACCCGTTCCTGGGGGTGCACCTGACGCGGCAGATCGGCGGGGGCGTGCTGGTGGGGCCGAACGCGGTGCTCGCCCTGGCGTACGAAGGCTACAAACGACGAAATTTCCGTAATTTTCGGCAAATTCTTGGTTGGCCGGGCACCCTCCGCATGGCCAGGGCCCACTGGCGTACCGGGCTCAAGGAGGTCTACGGCTCCCTCGCCAAGAGCGCGTTCCTCAAGGGCGCCCGCCGTTACGTGCCCGAACTGACCGCCGCCGACCTGGAACGTGCCCCCGGCGGCGTCCGCGCCCAGGCGGTGGCCAGGGACGGCCGCCTCGTGGACGACTTCGTGGTGGACGTGCACGGCCAGGTCGTCCTCGTACGCAACGCGCCCTCGCCCGCGGCCACCTCAAGTCTGGCCATTGCCCGGCACATTGCCGGAATTGTCCCAGCACTCGTCCGATGAGGGCATCCTTGGATGTGATGGAATCACACCTGCTGATAGTCGAGGACGACCCCAACATCCTCGAACTCCTCGCCGCGAGCCTGAGGTTCGCGGGTTTCGACGTGACCACGGCGAAGAGCGGCCTCGACGCCGTCGCCGCGGTCCAACGCCACCGCCCCGACCTCGTCGTGCTCGACGTCATGCTGCCCGACCTCGACGGTTTCGAGATCGTCAAGCGGCTGCGCGGCGGCGGGCTGCACACGCCGGTGGTGTTCCTGACCGCCCGTGACGAGACCGAGGACAAGATCCGCGGCCTCACGATCGGCGGCGACGACTACGTGACCAAGCCGTTCAGCCTGGAGGAGGTGGTCGCCAGGATCCACGCCGTGCTGCGCCGTACGAGCGGGGAGTCGCAGGCGGCCCCGCCCAGGCTGACGTTCGCCGACATCGAGCTGGACGAGGAGAGCCACGAGGTGTGGCGCGGCGGCAACGCCGTGGCGCTGTCGCCGACCGAGTTCAAGCTCCTGCGCTACTTCATGACGAACGCGGGCCGGGTCCTGTCCAAGCCGCAGATCCTCGACCACGTGTGGGACTACGACTTCCGGGGCGAGGTGGGCATCGTCGAGTCGTACGTGTCCGTGCTCCGCCGGAAGATCGACAACCGGAGCCCGCGGCTCATCCACACCCTGCGCGGTGTGGGTTACGTGCTGCGCCTGCCGCCGGGTCCCTAATGCGCGGCCTGCCGCTGAGGGTCAAGCTGATGGCGTCGATGCTGGCGCTCCTCGGCATCGGCATGTCCTTCATCGGCGTGGTGAGCGTCTCGGTGCTGCACGGCTATCTCCTCGACCGCGTGGACAGCCAGCTCGTCCTGCTGAGCGCGCGCATGGAGAAGAAGGTCAAGAGCGACTGGAAGAACGACAGGGAGACCGCGGAACGGCCCATCCTCATCGAGTCGGACGCGATCGCCCTGGTCAGGGAGTCGGGCGGGCCCTTCGTGCCGATGCTGACCGACCGTGACGTGGACCTGAAGCCCAAACCGGTGCTGGCGCCGTCGCCCGGACCCGACCCCTACACCGCGCCCGCCATCCGGGGCGGCGGCGAGTGGCGGGTGCTGGAGACCGACAAGAAGTGGCGCACGCTCGTGGTCGCGGTGGACCTGGAGGAGGTGGACGCGATCACCCGGCGCCTGGCGCTCATCGAGCTGCTGGGCGGCGGCGGGATCCTGCTCATCCTGGCCGTGGCGGGCGTCACGATCGTCAGGCGCAGCATGCGGCCGCTGGGCGAGATCGAGCGTACGGCCGAGGCCATCTCAGGGGGCCAGCTCGGCCGCCGGGTGCCGGACGGCGATCCGCGTACCGAGGTGGGCGGCCTGGCCAGGTCGCTCAACGGGATGCTGGCCCAGATCGAGAGCGCCTTCGCCGCCAGGTCGGCCTCCGAGGCGGCGGCCCGCCGCTCCGAGGACCGGATGCGGCAGTTCGTCGGCGACGCCTCCCACGAGCTGCGCACCCCGCTGACCTCGATCCGCGGCTTCGCCGAGTACGCCAGGCAGAACCCGCAGGCCGACCCCGCCGAGCTGATGCAGCGCGTGGAGCAGGCCGCGGGCCGCATGAGCGTGCTGGTGGACGACCTGCTGCTGCTGGCCAGGGTGGACCAGCAGCGCCCACTGCGGATGCAGCCCGTGGACATGCTGGCGCTGGCCGCCGACGCCGTGCAGGACGCCCGGATCCTCGCCCCCGACCGGCTGATCAAGCTGGACGTGGTCGGCGGCACGGCCCTGATCGTCTCCGGCGACGAGGTACGCCTGCGCCAGGTCATCAGCAACCTCGTCACCAACGCCATCGTGCACACCGAGCCCGGCTCCCCGATCATCGTGCGGGCCGGGGCGCACACGGGCCGGCTCTTCGTCGAGGTCGTCGACAGCGGCCCCGGCCTGCCCCCCGAGCAGGCCGAGCACGTCTTCGAGCGCTTCTACCGGGCCGACTCGGCCCGCTCGCGCCGCCGCGCGGCCGAGGACCGGGGCAGCGGGCTGGGCCTGGCCATCGTGCGGGCCCTCGTCCTGGCCCACGGCGGCACGGTCACCGTGAACAGCTCGGTCGCGAACGGCTCCACCTTCCGCGTCGAGCTCCCGCTCGCCCTCGACTGAACCCGCTCGCGGGGCCCGCCGGACTCCCACTCGAATTGCAGTCGCCCTTCAGGAAACCCTCAGGTGCCTGAGTCACTCTGATGAGGTGACGAAACCCGAAGCGCTGATCATGGTAGTCGACGACGAGCCCAGCATCAGGGATCTGCTCTCCGCCAGCCTGCGCTTCTCCGGGTTCGAGGTTCTCACCGCCGCCGACGGCGAGGAGGCCGTGGAGGTGGCCATCCGCGCCTCGCCCGACCTCGTGGTGCTCGACGTGATGCTGCCCGACCTGGACGGGTTCGAGGTGGCCAAGCGCATCGACGCGCCGGTGCTGTTCCTGACCGCCCGCGAGGCGACCGAGGACAAGATCGCGGGGCTGCGGGTGGGGGACGACTACGTGACCAAGCCGTTCAGCCTGGAGGAGGTGCAGGCCAGGATCCGGGCGGTGCTGCGGCGTACGCGGGCGGAGGTCGCGCCCGCCAGCAAGCTCAAGGTCGCCGACCTGGAGCTGGACGAGGACGCCCGCGAGGTCTGGCGCGGCGGGCGGCAGGTGCGGCTCTCGCCCACCGAGTTCAAGCTGCTGCACTACTTCATGGTCAACGCCGGTCGCGTGCTGTCGAAGGCGCAGATCCTCGATCACGTCTGGAACTACGACTTCGGCGGCGACGCGGGCGTGGTCGAGTCGTACGTGTCGTACCTCAGGCGCAAGGTGGACGACGTCGAGCCGCGGCTCATCCACACCCTGCGCAGCGTCGGCTACGTGCTCAGAGAGCCGCCTCAGGGCTGAGCGGCGTCGTGGCGGCAGGCGTCACTCGGCGTCACGGAGGGCTGAACCCCGCCTCCCGTGGGTAGCGTGGGAATCATGGACCTGCTCGGCGCGCTCGAGTCGCTGCGAAGGCCGCTCGACCGGGAGCTGTTCCCGCTGGCCGTCGGCGAGGCCGCGGCCGACCGTCGCGCGCTGCGCGAGCTGACCGGCCAGCTCGACGACTACCTGCTGCCCCGGTTGCGCGCCATCGACGCGCCGCTGCTCGCCGTCGTCGGCGGATCGACGGGGGCGGGCAAGTCCACGCTGGTCAACTCGCTGGTCGGGGCCGACGTGGCGGAGCCGGGCGTGCTGCGGCCCACCACCTTGGTGCCCACGCTCGTGGTCAGCCCGGCCGACCGCTCCTGGTTCATGGGCCAGAACGTGCTGCCCGGCCTGTCCCGCGCCACCGGCGAGGGCCCCGGCGCGCTGCGCGTGGTGACCTCCGCCACGCTCGGAGCCGGGCTCGCGCTGCTCGACGCGCCCGACATCGACTCCGTGGTGACCGCCAACAGGGAGCTGGCCGCGCAGTTGCTGGCCGCCGCCGACCTGTGGCTGTTCGTCACGACCGCCGCCCGCTACGCCGACGAGGTGCCGTGGAGCTTCCTGCGCTCGGCCCGCGAACGCAGCACCGCGCTGGCCCTCGTCCTCGACCGGGTGCCGCCGGAGGCCGTCGAGCCCGTCTCGCGCGACCTCGGCCGCCTCCTGACCGAGAACGGCCTCCACGGCATCCGCCTGTTCACCGTCCCCGAGACCGCGCTCCCCGACGAGCAGGCCCGCCTGCCCGCCGCCGTGGTCGAGCCCATCTCCGCGTGGCTGACCGGGCTGGCCGCCGACGCCGCCGAGCGGTCGCGGGTCGTCCGCCAGACGCTGTCCGGGGCGCTCGACAGCCTGGCCACCCGCGTGCCCTCGCTGGCCGTGGCGGTCGAGCGCCAGCAGAGCGCCTTCGAGGGGCTGCGGTCCATCGTGTGGGGCGCGTACGCGGGCGGGATGGCCGACTTCGACGAGGGCATGCGCGACGGGTCGCTGCTGCGCGGCGAGGTGCTGGCCCGCTGGCAGGACTTCATCGGCACCGGCGACATCATGCGCTCGCTGGAGACCCGCGTGGGCCGCCTGCGCGATCGCCTCGTCGGCTTCTTCACAGGACGGGTGCCCGCGGCCCAGCTCAGAGACGCCCTGGAGAGCGGGGTCGGGACCCTGATCAGGGGCGCCGCCGACGGGGCCGCCGAGCGCGCACTGGAGGGCTGGTCCGCCGCGCCGGGCGGCCCAGGGCTGCTCGACCGGCTCGGGCCCATCGAGTCCGCCCGTCTCGGCCGGGCCTCGGGCGACCTGGGCGCGCGGGTCGAGGCGGCGGTGCGGGGGTGGCAGGCGTTCGTGCTCGACCTGGTGCGCGAGGAGGGCGCCGAGCGGCGCACCGCCGCGCGGGTGGCCTCCTTCGGCGTGAACGGGGCCGGGCTGTTGCTCATGCTGGGCGTGTTCGCCTCCACGGGCGGGCTGACGGGGATCGAGGTGGGGATCGCGGGCGGGACGAGCGTGTTGTCGCAGAAACTGCTGGAGGCGGTGTTCGGCGACCAGGCGGTGCGTTCGCTGACGGCGATGGCCAGGGAAGACCTCCGTGACCGCGTGCGTGACCTGCTGGCGGAGGAGTCGGATCGGTTCCTGGCCCAACTGGAGACGGCGGAGCCGCCGAGCGGCACGGCGGACGCCCTGCGCGCGGCGGCGCTGCGCATCGGCGAGCACCGCGCCGAGCTGCCCGCGGCGGTGACGGCCGAGCTGCCGCCTCCGGGCGACGCCGCCCCCGGTGATGACGCCCCTGAGGAGAGGCCGTGAAGCTGCTGCGCCGCAAGGAGGGGCCCACGCTCGACGCCCGGCTCGCCGCCCTGCGCGAGGCGGCCGCACTGGGCGAGGGGCGGCTGTCCGAGCAGGCCGTGTCCGGCGCGCGTACGGTCGCGGAACGGGCCGGAGCGCGCCGCGAGCTGTCACTCGACCACACCGTGGTCGCGCTGGCAGGGGCCACCGGCAGCGGCAAGTCCTCCCTCTACAACGCCCTGGCCGGGCAGGAACTGGCGGCCGTGGGCGTCACCAGGCCCACGACCTCGACCGCCCAGGCCGCCCTGTGGGACGGCGCGGGCGCGGGCCCGCTGCTCGACTGGCTGGACGTCCCGCACCGCCACTCCGCCGACGGCGTCGCCGGGCTGTCCGGGCTCGTCCTGCTCGACCTGCCCGACCACGACTCCATCCGCCTGTCCCACAGGCTGGAGGTGGACCGCCTGGTGGAGCAGGTCGACCTGCTGGTCTGGGTGGTCGATCCGCAGAAGTACGCCGACGCCGCCCTGCACGAACGCTACCTGCGCCCGCTGGCCGGGCACCGCGACGTGACGGTGGTGGTGCTCAACCAGGTGGACCGGCTGCCCGCGGGAGCGGTGGCGCGCTGCCTCGACGACCTGCGCCACCTGCTGACCGGCGACGGCCTGACCGGCGTGCCGCTCCTCGCCGTCTCGGCCCGTACGGGGCAGGGCCTGGACGAGTTGCGCACGCTCCTCGGGGACCGGGTCGCCGATCGCCGGTCCTGGTCGGCCCGCCTGGCCGCGGACATCACCGCCGCCGCCGACCACCTCGCGACCGCCGGCCCTCCGGAGGGCTCGCCGGGAGGCGCGCCGGAAAGCGGCGGCGCCAAGGAGATGGCGGGGATGGAGCGGGCGCTCACCCGGGCCCTGTGCGCGGCGGCCGGGGTGCCGGTGGTCGTGGAGGCGGTGGCCAAGGGGCACCGGCATCGGGCCGTGGTCGCCACCGGGTGGCCGGTGACCAGGTGGCTCAGGAGGTTTCGTCCCGATCCGCTGCGCCGGTTGCGCCTCGGCGGCGCGACGACCGAAGGCCGTCCCGATCGGGAGATCGTCGCGCGTACCTCGGTGCCGGTGGCGACGGCCGGGCAGCGGGCGCAGGTCGACACGGCGATCAGAGACGTGGGCGAGGCCGCCGCGTCCGGGCTGCCGGGGCCGTGGGCGGCGGCGGTGCGGCAGGCGGCCAGGTCGCGCGCCCACGAGCTGATCGACGCGGTGGACCGCGTGGTGGCCACGACCTCGGCCGGCGCCACGAGGCGGCCCAGGTGGTGGCGGGCGGTGAACGTCCTGCAGTGGCTGGTGTTCGCGGCCATGGTGGGCGGCGCGGGGTGGCTGGGCGTGCTGTTCGCGCTGGACTACCTGCGTCTGCCGCAGCCGCCGCTCCCACACGTCGGCCTGGTGCCGTGGCCGACGGTGCTGCTCGTGGGCGGTGCGCTGGCGGGCGTGCTGATCGCGCTGGTGTCCAGGCTGGCGGCCTGGGCGGGCGGGCGGCGCCGGGCCCGGCGCGCGTCGAAGGCCCTGCGCGGGGCCATCGGGACGGTCGGCAGGGAGTTCGTGCTGGCGCCCGTCGAGGCCGAGCTGGACGCGTACGCCTGCTTCATGGCAGCGGTCGCGCTGGCCCGCGCCTGACCAGGACGGTCGCCAGCCCCGCGCCCACCAGCGCGAAGGCCGCCGCCGCCAGGAACGGCGCCGACGGGCCGAACCCCTCCCCGGCCACCCCGGCCACCGCCGACCCTGCCGCGCTGCCCATCCCGAGCGCCGTGGAGACCCAGCCGAACGCCTCGGCCTGCGCGCCGGGCGCGTACTCGTCCACCAGGAGCGAGGCCGTCGTCAGCGCCGGATTGAGGGCCAGCCCCGCGGCGAACAGCACCGCCCAGAACAGCGGCAGCGGGCCGACCAACACCAGCGGCGCCAGCGCGAGCCCGAGCGCCAGCAGCAGCCCCACCAGCCGCACCGGGACGGCCCAGCGCCAGGTACGGGCACCGTACGCGGCGGCCCCTGTGATGCCGCCGAGCGACACCGCCGCCACCAGCAGCCCGGTCGCGGCGGGAATGTCGCGGGCGGTGGCCAGCGCGGGCACGCCCACCTGCACGGCTCCCATGGTGCCGCCGTGCAGCAGCACCACGGCCAGCAGCACCGCCATGCGGCGGTCGGTGAACACCCGTCCGCGCCCGTCCGCGGAGCCGTCGCCGCCCGCCCGCAGCGCCCACGCGAACGCCAGCGTGCCGACCCCGGCCGCCGCCGCGACCACGCCCAGCGCCAGTGACGACGTGGCCACCGCGATCAGCACCCCGAACAGCAGCGGCCCGATCATCATGGCCAGCTCCTGCACCAGGTAGACCAGGCTGTAGGCGGCCGTACGGCCTTCGGCGGCCATCACGCGGCCCCACTCGACCCGCATGCTGACGGAGATCGGCGGCAGCCCGGCGCCCGCCACCCAGGCCAGCGCCACCATGGGCCACCACGGCAGGCCGGGCCTGGCGCACCAGATCAGCGCCAGGAGCGCCGCCACGTGTGCCAGGGCCGTGACCGCGAGCACCGGACGGGGCCCACGCCGGTCCATGAGCCGCCCCTGCACGGGCCGGCCCATGCCCGCCCCCGCGGAGAACGCCGCCGCCGCCACCCCCGCCAGGATCAGCGAGCCGCTCGCGCGCTCGACCACGAGTACGATGCCGACGGGCGCGACCTGCTGCGTGAGCTGCGCCAGGAACCCGAGCACGGCCTGCGCCGCGACTCCGGGCAGGCCGAAAAGCCGCCGATACGGTACGCCTAATCCCATATGGGCACATTACCCACCAAGATCGGTGACCCCGAGCGAGCCGGCCACCGTGCCGAGCGCGGACAGCAGCGGGCGCAGGAGGGGGTGGGCGTCGGAGCCACGGCGTACGGCGGCGAAGACCCGGCGCTCGGGACCCGGCGTGTGCCGCACCACCACCCCCGGCAGCGCCATGTCGCGCAGCGCCAACCGCGGCACCAGCGCCACCCCGGCCCCCGCCCCGACCAGGGCCACCACGGCGCGGAAGTCGTCGGAGCAGTGCACCAGGTCAGGCGTGAACCCCGCCTGCTGGCACGCGAACGTGATCACGTCGTGCACCGGGTTGCCCGGATGGGGGCCGATCCAGGTCTCGGAGGCCAGCGACACCAGCGTGGCCGCGTCCGCCAGTGGATGGTCGCGGGGGAGCACCAGGTCGAACGGCTCGGCGTACAGGGGTCGGCGGGACAGGCGCGGGTCGGCCGCGTCGGGGGCGCCCCGGTACTCGACCGCGATGGTCAGGTCGGCCTGCCCGTCGAGCAGCATGGCCAGGCCCTGGTCACCCTCGGCGTCGTGGACGCGTACGCGGATGCCGGGGGAGGCGGCGCGCAGGGCGGCGATGGCGGGGGAGAGCACGGCGCTGATCGCCGTGGCGAAGCAGGCCACGGTGACCTCGCCCGCCTCACCCGTCGTGTACGCGGCCACCTCGGCCTCGGCCCGTTCGAGCTGGGCGAGCACCTCGTTGGCGTGCTGGAGCATGATCTTGCCGACCGCGGTCAGCCGCACCCCGCGGCCGTCCCGCGTGAACAGGCGGTGACCCACCTCGTGCTCCAGCGCCACGAGCTGCTGGGACACGGCGGAGGGCGTGAGGTGCAGCGCCGCCGCCGCGGCGGTGACCGTGCCGTGGTCGGCCACCGCGCGCAACGTGCGCAGCCGCCGCGTGTCTATCACGCAGCGAGGATACTCAGCTTCGCGCCACGACGAACGCGCGGAGTGGTCGCTCAGCCCCTCGCTTGGACGAACGCCCGCACCGCGCGGTCCACGTCCGCGGCCGAGTGCGCGGCGGAGAGCTGCACGCGGATGCGGGCCTGGCCGTGCGGCACGACCGGGTAGGAGAAGCCGATCACGTAGATGCCCAGGTCGAGCAGGCGCTCGGCCAGAGCGGCGGCCTCGGAGGCGTCGCCGATCATCACGGGCACGATCGGGTGGTCGCCGGGCAGGATGTCGAACCCGGCCTCGGCCATCTCACCCCGGAAGCGGGCCGTGTTGGCGCGCAGCCGCTCGCGGGCGTCGTCAGAGGTCTCCAGCAGGTCGAGGATGCGCAGCGACGCCGCCGCGATGACCGGGGCGAGGGAGTTGGAGAACAGGTACGGGCGCGAGCGCTGGCGCAGCAGCTCGCAGATCTCCCTGCGGGCCGCCACGTAGCCGCCGCTCGCCCCGCCCAGGGCCTTGCCCAGCGTGCCGGTGATGATGTCGACCCGGTCGCGTACGCCGTGCAGCTCCGGGGTGCCGCGGCCGGTCGGTCCGACGAAGCCGACCGCGTGGGAGTCGTCGACCATGACCATGGCGTCGTACTGCTCGGCCAGGTCGCAGATCTCCCGCAGCGGCGCGAGGTATCCGTCCATGGAGAACACGCCGTCGGTCACGATCAGCCGCCGCCGAGCCTCGGACGCCTCCTTCAGCCGCGCCTCCAGCTCGGACATGTCGCGGTTGGCGTACCGCAGGCGCTGGGCCTTGGACAGGCGGATGCCGTCGATGATGCTGGCGTGGTTGAGCGCGTCGGAGATCACCGCGTCCTGCGCGTCGAGCAGGGTCTCGAAGACGCCGCCGTTCGCGTCGAAGCAGGAGCTGTAGAGAACGGTGTCCTCCTGCCCGAGGAAGTCCGACAGGCGGGACTCCAGCTCCTTGTGCACCTCCTGGGTGCCGCAGATGAACCGTACGGAGGCCATGCCGAACCCCCACCGGTCGAGCGCCTGCTTGGCGGCCTCGACCACGGTGGGGTCGTCGGCCAGGCCCAGGTAGTTGTTGGCGCAGAAGTTCAGCACCTCGCGACCGGCCACGCTCACCTGGGCGCTCTGCGGGGTGGAGATCACGCGTTCGGGCTTGAGCAGCCCGGCCTCGGTGATCTCGTCGAGCGTCGTACGCAGTTGCGGGCGTACGTTCGTGAACATCAGGCGCTCCAATCCAGGATGACCTTGCCGGTCCGGCCGCTGGCGGCCGTGTCGAAGGCGGCGTCGAAGTCTCGGTACGGGAATCGGTCGGTGATCACGGGGGAGAGGTCGAGGCCCTTCTCCAGCAGGACGGACATGTTGTACCAGGTCTCGTACATCTCCCGGCCGTAGATGCCCTTGATCGTGAGCATGGACGTCACGACCGTGGACCAGTCGACGGCGAACTCCTCGGCCGGCAGCCCCAGCATGGCGATCTTCCCGCCGTGGGTCATGCCGGCGATCATGTCGCGCAGGGCCGTCGGGTTGCCGGACATCTCCAGCCCCACGTCGAAGCCCTCGCGCAGGTGGAGCAGGCGCATGCCGTCGGCGATGGAGGAGCGGGAGACGTTCAGGGCGAGGGAGACGCCGAGCTTGCCGGCCAGTTCGAGCCGCTCGTCGCTCACGTCGGTGATCATCACGTTGCGCGCGCCGACGTGCGTGGCCACGGCCGCCGCCATCAGGCCGATGGGGCCCGCGCCGGTGATCAGGACGTCCTCGCCGACGAGGGGGAAGGACAGCGCGGTGTGCACGGCGTTGCCGAACGGGTCGAAGATGGCGGCCACGTCGGGGTGCACGGGGGTGCGGTGCACCCAGACGTTGGAGGCGGGCAGGGTGACGTACTCGGCGAACGCGCCGTCCCTGTTGACCCCGAGCCCGATCGTGTTGCGGCACAGGTGGCGGCGGCCGGCCATGCAGTTGCGGCATTTGCCGCACACGATGTGGCCCTCGCCGCTGACCAGGTCGCCGACGGAGATGTCCTCGACGCCGGGCGCCACCTCGACCACGTGGCCGGAGAACTCGTGCCCGACGATGAGCGGGAGCTCCAGCGTGTGCCGCGCCCACTCATCAAATTTCCGGATATGCAGGTCGGTGCCGCAAATGCCGGTACGCAGCACCCGGATCTTCACCTCGCCCGGGCCCACCTTGGGCTCCGGCACGTCCACCAGCCACAGGCCAGGCTCGGCCCGCTCTTTGACCAGCGCTTTCATGCTCCACTTCCCCCTCTACGAACCTAACGCACTGTGCCCGTTCCGCCGGGGACGTGTCCATCGAGGAGTTCTTAAGTGCCCCCACAGCTCCGCTTCACGCAACCCCGGCACCTGGGCGTGTCGTGCGAGGGCGGGCCGTACGAGGGCGTATCGGTCTGGGCCGGTCGGGCAGCCCGCGTGTCCGGTTCGGCGGGCACGTGATGGGATGGGCCTCGGCTCGAAGAGGCGCCCGGCTCGAAGTGACCTCGGAAAGGACACCAGTGGAAGACCTACGCATCGGAGTCATCGGCCTCGGCCTGCGCACCAGCATCGCCCTGGCCGCGCACCGGCCGGGCGAGGGGGCCGTCGTGGCGGCCCTGTGCGACTCCGATCCGGCCGTGCTCAAGAGGCAGGCGGGGAAGTTCGAGGCGGAGATCCTGACCGAGGACCACCGCGCACTGCTCGATCGCGACGACCTCGACGCGATCGTGGTGAACACGCCCGACGACACCCACGAGCGGATCGCCGTCGAGTGCCTCCGGGCCGGCAAGGCCGTCTACCTGGAGAAGCCGATGGCCATCACCGTGGAGGGCTGCGACAACATCCTGCGCGCCGCCCGCGAGAGCGGCACCCGTCTGTACGTCGGCCACAACATGCGCCACATGGGCGTCGTACGGCTGATGCGCGACATCATCGGCAAGGGCGTCATCGGCGAGCCGAAGACCGTCTGGGTACGCCACTTCGTGTCCTACGGCACCGACTACTACTTCAAGGACTGGCACGCCGACCGCACCCGTACCACCGGCCTGCTGCTGCAGAAGGCCAGCCACGACCTCGACGTGATCCACTGGCTGGCCGGCGGCTACACCACGAGGGTCAGCGCCTTCGGCGACCTCCTGCTCCACGGCGACCTGCCGCGCCGCGCACCCGGCACGCCGCGTCCTGACGGCTGGCTCCAGGAGTACGAGTGGCCGCCCACCGCCCGCAAGGACCTGAACCACGTCGTGGACGTCGAGGACGTCTCGGTCATGAACATGCGCCTGGACAACGGGGTCATCGCGGCCTACCAGCAGTGCCACTTCTCGCCCGACTACGTCCGCAACTACACGGTCATCGGCACCGAGGGCCGCCTGGAGAACTTCGGCGACGGGCCGGGGGACACGGTCAAGGTCTGGAACACCGGGCCCACCGGGTATCGCGGCGACTGCGACATCGCGTACAAGGTGCCCGCGGCGCAGGGCACGCACGGGGGCGCGGACGTGGAGATCATGACGGAGTTCCTCAGGTTCGTCAGGGAGGGCGGGGTCACGGACACCTCGCCGGTGGCGGCCCGGATGAGCGTTGCCGCCGGTTACCTGGCCACGATGTCGCTACGGGACGGCGGACGGCCGTACGACGTGCCGGAACTGGACGCGGAGCTGGCGGCGTACTTCGACAACGGGCAGGTAAAACCTGGCGGCGCGGCCGGGCGCGGTTGAACAAGTTGGGCCTCCAGGGTGGAAACACCGTTCTAACCGTGCAACACTGTTGCAGGATTGGAACATGGTTAGTCGAGGAAGACATCAACACAACGAGATCAACGCGGCCTTCCGGGCGCTTCGTCAGCTCAGTGCCGCCTTCTCCGTTGTGGAGGATCACAACGGACATCGCTGGGGGTGGATCATCTGCATCTGCGGACAAGGTCCGTTCTGCGTCAATAGCACTCCCCGCAACCCCGACATTCACGCGAAGCAGATTCGCAAGTGGGCGAACACACACTTCGCATGCGGGGGCAAAGACAAGGAGGAGATGTCGTGACAGTGTGGGACTTCCGGGTCACGCTCAATCGCGAGCCAGACCCGGATGAATTCAACCGGCTCTTCGAAGTGGGCATGGATGATTGCGCGCTCGTGGGCGGCTCGCATCCGTACTTCATGTGCGACCGCGAAGCCGAGACCCTCCTGGACGCCATCGCGTCAGTCCTCCGCCAGGTCAGGATGATCGAAGGGCTCTGGGTGACCGGTGTCGGTCACGATGACGGGGTGACGCTCGGGGATGCGTCGCGGCGGCACGGCGGGCGGACGCAGGCGAGTCTGCGGCAGCTCGCCGCCGGTCAGCGGGGCCCCGGTGGCTTTCCCGAGCCGGTCATCGAGGCCGACAACATCAGCATCTACTCCTGGGCCGAGATCTCGGAGTGGCTGCGTACGCGGATGGGCGACGACATCCCGCCGGTCAACCGCGACATCGCGCTGGCCGACGCGGCGGTCAAGCTCGCCTGCCGGGCCAGGGCCGCCCACCAGGAGGAACGGATCCGGCATCTGATCGACGTCGCCTGAGCCCTCACGCTTCACCCCTCGACAAACCAGAAGGCTCACCTCTCGACACGCCAGCAAGCTCACCTCGACACATCAAAAGGCTCATCCCTCGACAAACCTGAGGCGCCTGCCGTCACGCGGCAGGCGCCTCGTTCGTGAACTCGCGAGCCCGTGAGCCCGTGAGCCCGGGTCAGGCATTCAGGAGTCCGGTCACGGTCCGGCCTCCTCGGGCTTGCGGTCCAGGTCGGGGAACGGGGACGGCTCCTCGACCCCCTGGGTGAGCTGCCGGGGGCCGCTCGGGCTCTCGGCCTCCTGGGCGTCCGCCACCGCCTCGGCCGCCGCCTCCGAAGCCTTGGCGACCTCCTCGTCCGTGGCCGACGTCTCCGGCACCTCGTCCCTGGTCGCCGCCGAGCGGGGCAGGGCCTCGGTGAACGCCTTCGAGACGCCCTGCAGCGCCGAGGTGACCTCGCTGGGGATCACCCAGAACGTGTTGCCGTCGCCCTGCGCGAGCTGCGGCAGCACCTGCAGGTACTGGTACGCCAGCAGCTTCGGGTCGGGGTCGTTGCGGTGGACGGCCTGGAAGACCTGGTCGATGGCCCGCGACTGGCCCTCGGCCTCCAGGATGGCGGCCGTGCGCTGGCCCTCCGCGCGCAGGATGCGGCTCTGCTTGTCACCCTCGGCCGTCAGGATCTGCGACTGCCGCTGGCCCTCGGCGTTCAGGATGGCGGCCCGCTTGTCGCGCTCGGCCCGCATCTGCTTCTCCATCGCGTCCTTGATGGTCTTGGGCGGGTCGATGGCCTTGATCTCGACGCGGTTGACCCGCAGCCCCCACTTGCCCGTGGCCTCGTCGAGGACCCCGCGCAACTGGCTGTTGATGGTGTCGCGGGAGGTCAGGGTCTTCTCCAGGTCCATGGATCCGACGACGTTGCGCAACGTGGTGACCGTGAGCTGCTCGACGCCGGTGATGTAGTTGGCGATCTCGTACGCCGCCGCCCGCGGGTCGGTGACCTGGAAGTAGAGGACCGTGTCGATCTCGACGACCAGGTTGTCCTCGGTGATGACCGGCTGCGGGCGGAAGGACACGACCTGCTCGCGAAGGTCGATCATGGGGTAGACCCGGTCGATGTAGGGGATGACGAAGTTCAGGCCGGGCTTGAGCGTGCGGTGGTAACGGCCGAGGCGCTCGACGTTGCGCGCACGCGCCTGCGGGATGATCCGCACGGCCTTGAGCAGGGTCATCACCGCGAAGAGTATGACGAACAGTCCGACCAGCAGCAGCGGATCCATGGGTTACTCCCGGGGATAGACGAGGGCTGTCGCCCCTTCGATCTCGATGATGTCGACGGTCGCCCCTTCGGGGATCACCAGGGTCTCGTCATAGGCGCGCGCCGACCATTCCTCGCCCCCGATGCGCACACGACCGTCGCGGCCCGTCACCTCGGCGACGACGTAGGCGGGCTTTCCGACGAGCGCCTCCACGCCGAACCGCTGCAGCGGCGGTTGCCTGATGTGCCGCATCGCGATCGGCCTGAGCACGAGCAGGCCCGCCGCGGAGGACACGGCGAAGAACAACAACTGCAGGGGAACGGGCAGTCCGATGGCCGCGGTCGCGGCGGTGAGCAGCGCCGCCACCCCCAGGAGACCAAGTGAGGCTGTGAGGGTGAAGATTTCCGCCACACCGAGGACGACTGCGAGGATTACCCAGATGATCCATTCATCCATGTCGGCCCTCCTGATGGGACAACGGGCCTGGGTTCGCGAGTGGTTCCCCTATCTACGGTAATCCCGATATCAACGCTCCGGCACCCCGTAACCGGAGTGGCCGGTTTCGTACAACGCGCTTCCCTGCCGCCACTTCTCCCACGAGAGTTGCCAGAAACCCCATCCGTTGTCCCATTCGAGCCGGCGATCGGTGCCGACGATCGCGATGGGGTCGCCGCGCAGCGACGACTCGTAGAACCAGGCGGCCTGGTCGGGCCGGGCGTTGATGCAGCCGTGGCTGACGTTGGCCCGGCCCTGCGCCCACACGTTGTCCTTGGCGTGCACGTATTCGCCGCTGTTGGAAATGCGTACGGCGTGGTCGATCATCATGTCGTAATAGCCGGGCTCGCCCTTCTCCCGGCCGGGGGAGACCATCCGGACGGGGTTGCCCTTGTCCATCGTCAGGTGGATGCCGCTGGTCGTGGTGTATTCGGGGGTGGTGGCCAGGCCGGCGCTGATGGCCATGCGCTGCACGAGTTGCCCGTCGCGGTGGACGAGCATCTGGTGGGTACGGGTGTCGATGGTGCTGGTCTGCCTGCGGCCCACGGTGAAGACGAAGGTGGAGTCGGCGGCGCCGTAGAGGCCGCTGCCCGCGCGTACGCCCGCCAGGTGCGCGGTGACCGTCACCTTCTGCCGGGCCGTCCAGAGGCGGCGGGGGCGGTAGGCCACCTGCGTGTCGCTGAGCCAGCGCCAGGCGCCCTCGACCGGCGCCTGGGACCTGACCTCCAGCGCCTGCTCGACGTCCGCCTTGTCGTCGATGGGGGCGTCGAAGTCGATGATGATCGGCATCCCGGCGCCCACCGTCTCGCCGGGCAGCGGCGCGGTGCCGGCCACCTGGAACGTCCTGACGGCCGCGCGGGTGCGGATGCGGCCCATGGCGACCGTGGTGGGCGCGCCCTCGCGGATGGCGGTGGCGGTGACCGTGTATTCGGCCGCGGGTTTGAGCGTCCAGTCCGTGCGCCACGTCGTACGCGAGTCGTCGAGCCGGCCCGACACCGGCTCCCCGCCCTGGTAGACCAGCACCTGGGTGAGCGTGCCGCCCTGGGCCGTGACGACTAGGCCGCGGTCGGGCCGGGCGCGCTTGGTGTCGAACGGCGGCCAGACCCGTACGACCGGCGGCGTCGACGGGGCCGCGGCCGTGACGGGACCACAGCCGCAGACCACGCCGCAGACCAGGAGAAAGGCGACACAGAACATCGCGGCACGACGCATGCGACTCCTGCTTTCCGTGGGAAGGGGAGATCCCAGGGTAGCGGTGTGTCAGCGCCTAAGCACGTTGAGTCACCTATCCGATGGTTCCGGACACCTCGCCCAATGTCAGGCCGCCGGCGGTGGCGCGGATGGTGACCGTGTCGCCGTCCTGCAGGAACGCGCGGGTCTCGCCGCCGGGCAGCTTGATCGGGTCGGTGCCGTTCCAGGTCAGCTCCATGAGCGAGCCGCGTTCGTCCCGCTCGGGGCCGGAGACGGTGCCGCTGGCGAACAGGTCACCGGTACGCAGCGAGGCCCCGTTCACGGTCATGTGCGCGAGCATCTGGTCGGGCGTCCAGTACATGCCCGAGTACGGCGGCCGCGAGACCGTCTCCCCGTTGAGCAGGACCTCCATCGCGATGTCCAGCCCCCAGTCACCCTGCCTGCGCAGGTAGGCGGGCGGCTGCGGGTCCTGGGCCCGGCCCGGGACGCGGGGCAGCGCCTCCAGCGGCGTGACCCAGGGGGAGACCGACGTGGCGAACGACTTGCCCAGGAACGGCCCCAGCGGCACGTACTCCCACGCCTGGATGTCGCGCGCGCTCCAGTCGTTGACCAGCGTCACTCCGAACACGTGGTCCTCGAACGCCCCGGCGGGCGAGCCCAGCTCGGTCGGCACGCCCACCACGAAGCCCAGCTCGGCCTCGATGTCGAGCTTCTGGCACGGCCCGAACAGCCCCTGCCCGAGCTGCCCCTGAGGCCGCCTGATCGGCGTGCCGGACACCACGACCGTGCCCGACCTGCCGTGGTATCCGACGGGCAGGTGCCGCCAGTTCGGCTGCAGCGGCTCCGAGCCGGGGCGGAGGATCTTGCCGATGTTGCTCGCGTGGTCGATCGAGCAGTAGAAGTCGACGTAGTCGGCCACCTCGAACGGCAGGTGCAGCCGCACCTGGTCGAGCGGGATCAGGTGCCGCTCGGTGACGGAGAGGTCGCCGGTCAGCTTGTTCCTGATGAGTGTCCTGGTGTCGTGCCAGGCGGCCCGGCCCCTGGCCATGAACGGGTTGAGCGAGGGGGCCGCGAAGACCTCGTCGTGCAGGGCGGGGGCCAGGTCGAGCACCTTGTCCTCATACCGGACGCCGACCCTGGGCCGCTCGCCGGGCCCGGAGAAGACCCCGTACGGCAGGTTGTCCACTCCCCAGGTCACATGTCCTCCTCTTCGATCAGCCCGAGTGCGCGCAGGTCCTCCAGGGGCCTGGTGGTGCTGCACGAGCCGTAGCTCACCAGCAGGTGCCGGGCCTGTTCCGCGGTCTCCTCGTGTACGGCGCCCGCCAGCCGGACGAGGTTGCCGACGTCGGTCGAGCGCAGCACGGGCACCGGGTCGCGGCCCTCCACGGCCTCGCAGACGGCCAGCAGCAGGTTGAGGAAGCCGTGCCGGTCGACGCCGAGCGAGGGGTCGAAGTGGCGTACGGCGTGGTGCAGCCCGGCCGTGGCCTTGAACGCGATGCCGTTCTCGACGCACGACCGGATGAACTGCCCGAGCTGCTCGACGGCGGGGAACGCGTCGGCCGTGGTGCCGCCGCAGCGCACCTTCAGCGCGGCCTCGGGCGGCACGTCGGCCGACATCTTGCGGGGGAGCACCTCGGCGAAGAGCCGTACGCCGTCGGGCAGCCGCAGCCGCGCGAGCAGCTCGGTGACCGAGGTGTCGGCCGGCAGCCTGATCTCGACGTAGTCCACGGGCAGGTCGGCGAAGTCGGGCAGCTCGCTCGTGTCGATGATCAGCCCGATCCGGCGGGGCCGGTAGTCCATCGCGCGCAGCCGGTCGAGTCGGCTGGCCGGGCACAGGAAGCGGTGCGTGAGCACCGGGCTGCCCCGCTCCAGGTCGCGCCGGTTGCGGGCGAGGGCCTCGTCCATGTGCAGGGACGTCGGTGGGAACAGGCCCGCGTCGTCCACCAGCGCGGTGTAGAGCCTCATCGCGCCCAGGTCCAGGCGTAGCCGGGGTCCTCGCAGGACAGCGCGCCCTGGCCGAGGTCGAGCGGGCGGAAGGTGTCGACCATGACGGCCAGCTCGCTGGTCGTGCCGACGCCGCGCGAGACGGCCTCGATCACCGCCTCCACCGCCCCTGGCTGCGGCCCGTGCGTGAAACCGGCCGGGTGCAGCGAGATCGAGCCGACGTCGATGCCGGAGCCCTGGCGGGCCGAGTAGTCGCCGCCCACGTAGAACATGAACTCGTCGGAGTCGACGTTGTGGTGGTTGTAGGGGATCGGCACGGCCTCAGGGTGGAAGTCGAGCGGCCGGGGGCAGAACGAGCACACCACGAACCCCGGCCCCTCGAACGTCTGGTGCACCGGGGGCGGCGCGTGCGTCCGCTTCACGATGGGCTCGAAGTCACGGATGTTGAACGCGAACGGGTAGAGGTAGCCGTCCCAGCCCACGACGTCGAACGGGTGGTTGCGGTAGACGAGCCGGGTCAGCCCGCCCCGCGTACGCACCAGCACGGGCACCTCCTCGCCCTCCGCCAGCAGCGGCTCGGCAGGGGCGCGCAGGTCGCGCTCGCTGTAGGGGGCGTGCTCCAGGAACTGGCCGTACTGCGACAGGTAGCGCTTGGGCGGCCTGATGTGCCCGGCCGCCTCGATGGCCAGCACGTTGACCGGGCCCTCGGGCACCCACCGGTGGATGGTACCGGTCGGGACGACGACGTAGTCGCCCTCGCCGGCCTCGATGACGCCGTACGTGGACTCGAAGCGCACCCGCCCCCGCTGCACGTAGACGCACTCGTCGCCCATGGAGTTGCGGTACAGCTCGCTCGGCCGGTCGCTGGTGGCGTACGACAGCCGGACGTCGCCGTTGCCCGCCAGCGTCATCCGGCCGGAGACCAGGTCGCCCGCGCTGGACAGCTCCTGGGTGCGGAAATGGCGCGGCGAGAGCGGCAGGTTGGGCTCCAGCCGGCTGTCCAGCACCGGTGTGACCGCCTCCGCCTTGACGATCGCGGTCGGGAGATGGCGGTGATAGAGCAGGGAGGAGTCGGACGAGAAGCCCTCCTCGCCCATCAGCTCCTCCGCGTAGAGGCCGCCGTCCGGCCGCCTGAACTGCACGTGCCGCTTGCGTGGCACCTCTCCCACGACCCGGTAGTACGGCATCCGCCCCTCCATGGCTGTCCGTTTATCGGACGGAAGTGTCCTTTATACGGTAACTAACGTCCGCCATTGGCCCGGAGATGTCAACCCAGCGCGGCGGCCAGCTCGGCGGCCGCGGCCACCACGCGCTGTCCCGTGGACTCCTCCAGAGGCCCGAACGTCACCACCCCGACCGACGCCTCCAGCCACGGCAGGCCGGTCACCGGCGCGGCGACGCCACGCGCCCCTTCCTGCAACTGCCCCTCCGTGGCGAAGTAGTCGTGCCGCCCCTCGCGCAGCGCCAGGATCGCCCGGCCCGCCGCGCCCTTGGCCAGCGGATGCCGCGAGCCCTCGCGGTAGGCCACGTGCATGTTGGTCCACGACGGCTCCACCACCGCCACGGCCAGCCCGTCGTCACCCTCCGCCACGGTCAGGTGCGCGGTCGCGCCCACCTGCTCGGCCAGCCGCCGCAGCGTCGGCACCGCCGCCGCCCGCAGCAGCGGCTGCACGGCCTGGGCCAGCGCCAGCACCCCGAAGCCGAGGTGCACCCGCCCCTCGGCGTCCCGGCGGACGAACCCCTCGCCGAGCAGTGTCGTCACCAGCCGGTACACCACGGGCCTGCTCAGCGACAGCTCGGTGCTCAACTCGGTCGGCGTGCGCCCGCCCTTGCCGTCGGCGAGCAGCCGGAGCAGGCGGAGCCCGCGCTCCAGGGTCTGGGCGGATTCGGCGGCCATACGACCGATTATCCAGCGACCCCGCGCGGCTGAGGCGGGCCGATCCGGCGACCCCGCGTGGTCGAGGTGGGCCGATCTAGTGACTCTGCGCGGTTGAGGGGGTACGTATCCGCCATCGCGGAGCCGGGGGGTAAAGATGCGGCAATGGTGGGTTTTCCTGCTCGCCGGGTTGCTCCTGTGCGTCCTGTCCTCCGCCATGTTCTCGCTCACCAGGCCCATGGCGCAGATGTCCCGCCGTACGCCGCTCGCGTCCGCCGACCGGAGCCTGGTGGAGGACACCTTCCACCTCACCGTGGGCATCGAGGTCAGCCGGCGGCTGCTGCCCATCGACAGGGGCCTCGCCTTCCGTCCCGGCTATCTCGCCGTGGGGGTCAAGGTCGACCGCCACGGCCGCCTGTACGGCAAGCCGCAGCGCCCCGGCAGGTACGTCGCCCCCGTCCAGCTCTGTTCGGGCCGGTCGTGCCGCCGGCACGACCTCACCCTCGTCGTGCTGGCCAACGTGCCCTGGGAGCCGCGCGACCTGACCTTCCCCGGCAGGGTGGGCACGGCGCTCGACGGCGAGATCGGCATCAACGGCGGCCCTCCGGGCGTGGTGCCCACCTTCACCGTCACCGACCCCGGCAAACTGCCCAAGGGCGTGAGCATCGGCCCCGACGGTCACGTGGGCGGCGTCCCGAGGGCGCCCGGCATCTCCGAGGTGCCGGTACGCGTCTGCGTGGCGGGCAATTGCGCGGGAGTCGTCGTACGGCTGATCATCGTGTGAACCTCTCTTGCGGCGGCACGGGGTCACCGGTCACCGTGGTCTCATGAAATCGGTCATTGTGGTCGGAGCGGGCATTTGGGGGTCGTCACTGGCCCTGCGGCTGGCCGAAACCGGCTGGCGGGTGACGCTGGTGGAGCAGCACCGGCCGGGCCACGTACGCCAGGCCAGCGCGGGCGAGACCCGGCTGCTGCGCTGCGCGCACGGCGACGACACGTGGTACGCCCGCCTCGCCTGGCAGGCCAGGGACGGCTGGCGCAGGCTGGGTGAGCGGGCCGGGGAGGAGCTGTACCTGGAGGCGGGCATGGTGTGGTTCGCCAGGACGCCGGACGGGTGGGAGCACGCCAGCGCCCAGGTCCTGAAAAATCTGGACATACCGTGTGACGTGCTGGACGCGGCGGACGGCGGCAGGTTCTTCCCCGACTACCGCGGTGACGATCTCAGCTTCCTGCTCTGGGAGCCCCACGCCGGGGTGATCAGGGCCAGGCGGGCCACCCAGGTGACGGCCCGGCTGGCGCAGGCCGCCGGTGCCCGGCTGGTCAGGGCGCGGGCGACGCCCGTGCCCGGGGCGGCGGCGGTCGAGGTGGACGGTGAGGTCCGGCCCGCCGACCGGGTGGTGTGGGCGTGCGGGGCGTGGCTGCCGTCCCTGTTCGACGGGCTGCCGATCACGGTGACCAAGCAGGACACGCTGCACTTCGCGGTGCCGCGCGAGTGGTCGCTGCCCGAGACCCCCGCCTGGGTGGACCACGGGGCCTCGGCCTACGGGCACGGCGACGTGGACGGGACGGGCATGAAGGCGACCTCCGACCAGGAGGGGCGGCCGTACGAGCCGGAGCACGGCGAGCGCGTGGTCGACCCGGCCAGCGTCGAGCAGGCCCACGCCTACCTGCGGCGCAGGTTCCCCGCGCTGGCGGGCGCGCCGGTGCTGTTCAGCCAGGTCTGCCAGTACGCGCTCACGCCCGACGCCGAATGGCTGCTGACCGAGGCGTCCCCCGGCGTGTGGCTGCTGGGCGGCGACTCCGGGCACGGCTTCAAGCACGCCCCGGCCCTGGCCGGGTACGTGGCCGGCGTACTGGACGGCGAGCACGGGCCCGAGCCGCGCTTCGGGATGCGCGAGCGCGCCCCCAGCCGCGGGCTGAGAACGAGCGGCCAGGCCGGATGAGGACGAGCGGCCGGGCCGGGTAGGGCGGGCCCTACCCGAACTCGGGGGTCGGCGGGCATGATCCGGCCCGGTCCCGCGGCGGACACTTCAAGGGCGAAAGCGCACCTTGAGCAGGCCACGGAGGAGTCACGCCATGAGCACCGTCACCGAGACCCGCCCCGCCGGGCAGGCCCCGCCCCCGCCCGCCGTGCACACCGCCGCCCTGCTCTGGATGTCGGCGGTCGCGTTCGGCGCGTTCGAGGCCGTGCTGATGATCGGCAGAGAGCTGTACGAGGGCGCCTCGCCGCTCGTGGACCTGCTGCCGGGGGCGGGGTTCCGGCTGGCCGTGTTCGCCGCCGCGATCTTCCTGGCCCTGCGGCTGAGGCGCGGGGCCGACTGGGCCCGCTGGACGCTGGCCGGGACGCTCGGCGTGTTCGGCACGATCTCGCTGGTCAAGGAGCCCGTCGAGTGGCTGGTGGCGGGCGGCTCGATCGCCGGCGCCGCGGCCGGGGCGGACGCGCTGACGTGGGCGTTCGCGGTCAGCCGGGGGCTGCACGTGCTGGCCGTGCTGGGGGCGCTGGCCCTGATGTTCCAGCCGAGGTCCAACGCCTACTTCAGGAACCGCCGTGCTGGGGACGGTCACGTCGCTTCGGCGTGAGCGACGGCCTGCGGCTGGGGCGCGCGCAGGTTGCGCACTCCCGGTGACAGCAGCGCGGCCAGCGTGGACACCGTGACGAGGACCGCGCAGCCGAGCAGCGCCTGCTCGGTGCCGAACATCCCCGCCGCGGGCCCGGCCAGCAGCAGCCCGATCGGGCCGAACATCAGCGAGCCGAGCATGTCGTACGAGCTGACCCGCGACAGTGACTCGGCCGGGACCTCGCGCTGCATCGTGGTCTGCCACAGCACGCCGAACACGTCGATGGACACGCCCAGCACGAACGCCCCGGCCACGATCGCCCACAGCGGCGCGTCGACCCCGAGCAGCACGTACGGCAGTGCGGACGGCAGGCACATCAGCACCGCCACCAGGATCGGCCGGCGCGGGCGCAGCCGCAGCGAGACCAGCACCCCGGCGAGGGTCCCGATGGCCTCGCCCGCCAGGAACGCCGACCAGGCCAGCGGGCCGCCCAGCGTCTCCTTGGCCAGCAGCGGACCGAGCACGCCGTGCCCGGCCTGGATCGCCATGATCATCACGGAGAACTGCGCGACCACCACCCAGATCCACTGCCGCGAGCTGAACTCCCGCCAGCCGTCACGCAGGTCGGCCAGCACCGAGTGGGACGTGCCGCGCGACCGTTCGGCCTGGTCCAGGCGCAGCAGCGCGATCAGCACGCCCGCGACCGCGAACAGCGCGCCGCTGACCACCAGCGCCCACCCCCCGCCGAACAGCACCACCGTGCCGCCGCCGAGCACCGCGCCGGCCATCCTGGAGGCGTTCGCGCCCAGGCCGAGCAGCGCGTTGCCGGCCTGCAGCCGGTCACGGGGCACGACCTCGGGGATGATCCCGGTCAGCGCGGGGAACGTGACCGCCGTGGCCACGCCCGCGAACGCCGCCGCCGTGATCAGCGCGGGCAGCGGGGTCCAGCCGACGAGCAGCATCACCGCCAGCGCGAAGAACGCGGCCGCCATGAGGAACTCGCCGACCATCATCACCCGCTGGCGCGGCAGCCGGTCCGCGATCACGCCGCCGACCAGCATGAACAGGATCATGGGCAGCGACTCGGCGGTGAGCACGACCGACAGGGTCGAGGCGGTGGCCCCGGGCAGGTTGAGGATGCCGAACGCCAGCGCCACGGGGGCGAACGCGCTGCCGAGAACGGAGATCGTCCGTGCCGACAACAGCAGTGCGAAACGGCGGTCCCGGAGCAGCCCGAGATCGCGGAGAATATCGTGCACCGGCTCGAACCCCCTGCAAGCAGCCAAACTCCACCATTCTGCCGTAGTCCGCTGCGCTTGTCGTGGGATTATTTCTCGTCACGCCGGCGACCTCGTCCGGACGATCAGCGCCGTGCCCGTGCTGGTAGTGCCCCGCGCGGGCGTCCGCCGTAGGTGAATGCCGGGGAAATTCAGCACGACCGGGACGGTCACCCAGCGTTGAGCATGGCGTGAAGAACGTCCCGAGTCTCATTGAACGTTATTGATCGTCCGGATATTGTGCGAGATGCCCGCGATCACCCCCAGGAAGTAAGGTGCCATGAGACGGCGGCTACGGCAGGTCTTCATCATCGGACTCACCCTCTCGCTCCTCGGCATCGGCGTCCCCGCGTGGTCCGAGGACGACGACAGAAGCTGCAACGACCTGATGGCCGCCGACACCCCGGCGTACGTCGTGTGCACCTGGATGGCCACCCCCGAGGAGGCCCTGGACATCGCCAAGTTCTGGCTCGACAACGACGGCCAGAACATGATCGACGCGGAGCCGCTGCCCCCGATCACGATCGACTGCAGCGAGCCCGGCAACGAGTGCCCGACCGACTCCGAGGGCGACGGCCAACTGCGCGGTGACGGCGACCCTGACGTCCCGGGCGCCGAGGACGGTGGCACCCCCGAGTGCCAGAACGGCGAGCAGTGCTACGTCGACCCGAGCACGATCAGCGCCGCCGAGAAGGAGTCCGCCCAGGAGACCCCGGCAGGCAAGGCCGCGCAGGCCGTCGCCCAGACCACCATGCGCGTCTGGATCGAGACCGAGCTGGCCGACGACTACAAGGCCGGCAAGCTCGCCGAGGCCGCCAAGAAGGTCGCCGCGCTGGCCGCCACGCAGCCCGGGGTCGTGGGCGTCAGGTTCACCTCGCAGCTCGGCTACAACCAGACCTTCACGACGGCCGAGGACCTGGACAAGTTCGTCAGCGAGGCCGCGACCGCCCTCCGGACGCTGCTGCCGGGCAAGAAGCTGTCGGCGCACACGGTGGTGCCGGTGTTCGGCTGCGGGGCGAACGACACCTGCAAGACCGAGATGACCAAGAAGTACCCGCTGCTCGACCCCGAGCGCATCGGCACCTGGCTGAACAAGGGCTACATCGACCAGCTCGCCCTCGACAGCGCCCACCTGGCCACCGGGTACGCCACCTGGAAGATCGACGCCACCGAGGCCCAGCGCAACCAGTGGATCCAGGTCCGCGCCCGCGCCTGGGACGCCTACGCGCAGATCGCCGCCGAGGACTCCTCCTTCGCCTCCGTCGGGTCCTCCCAGCTCACGGAGGAGCAGGCCACCAAGGCGATCAGCGAGCGCATCGCCGCCCCGCTCCAGGACGACGCCGCCGAGACGGTCACCGTGTGGAGCCGGTGGCAGGACAACCAGGGGCAGGTCAGCCGCGTGTACGGGGAGAAGTGGGGCGCCAGCGTCACCTGGGAGCAGCTCAAGAAGCTCGGCTCCATCCGGGCCAGGCTCGCCACCGTGTACGACCCGGCCCGTCCCGAGGTGGACATGGCCACGGACCTGAAGAACCTCTCCGAGGTGTTCGGCCAGGTGTACCTGCACACCTCCTGACGCCGTTCCTCCCACGGCCGGGTGCCGCCCTGTATCCGGGCGGTACCCGGCCTTTTCGTCCGCACGGGCGCTCGGAAGGGTTCTGGAGCGGCCGGGGGCGTGGCTCCGGCGTTACGGTCCCGTCACCGGGCGGTGCGGCCGTTGCCGCTCCGGGCGGTGCGTGAGAGTTTCGAACCCGCCGGGGATGGCCATTCGGTGATCGACCCGTCACCGAACGCGACCGTCGCGGGTCACGCTCTCACGAAAGGGGTTCACCATGGCCGCGAACTTCGCCGAGCTGCCGGCGCCGGAGTCGGTACGGCTGATCGACTTCGAGGAGGCGCGGGTCGTCCCGGGCATCGTGCCCGACTCGTTCATCCTGGTCGTCAGCGGCACCAAGCCGTACCTCAACATGACGGTGAAGCTGTCGCCGCTGGTCTACGTCACGCGGCCGGAGTACTGGGGCATCGAGGTCGTCGGCGCGCTGCCCGGCGTGGGGCTCCCGGCGACGGCGCCGTACACGGTGGCGCTGCCGCTCGACGGCGTCCTCGGCACCAAGGGGATCGAGGTCGTCGGGGCCACCCGCCGCAAGACCTTCGACGTCCCGTAGGCGGGGCCTTCGCTCGGATCCCCATCATGGGTGAATAAAACCCCTGATGGGGGAGATTTCGGTATCTTGCGTAGTTCGAGATGACCGAAACCCGCGACAGAAGGGAACGGCACGTGTCCGACGATGCCGGCCTTCAGGCGCTCCGCGAGGCGGCGCGCCTATCCCCGGACAACTTCCCCCTCCGCCAGCACCTCGCCGGACTGCTCCTGGCCAAGGGCTACCTCGCCGACGCCGAGGCCGAATTCCGCGCCGCGCTCGTTCTCGCGCCCAAGCACCCGGACATCACGGCCGGGCTGGCGGAGACGTTCGTCCGGCAGAGCGCGTTCGGCGCCGCGCTGGCCGCGCTCGAACCGCTGCTGGCCGAGCCCGGCTACCCGCCCAGGTTCGGCGTGCTGGCCGCACGGGCGCTGCTCGGGGAGGGCGACACGGGACGGGCGGGCTACCGCTACCACGAGGCGGTCTCCCGGGACCCGTCCGTGGCGGACGCGGAACTGGCCGCCCGCCTGGCCCCGCCCCCGCCCGTCGCGCCGCCCCGGCCCGCCACCTACGCCACGCCTGCCCAGCCCGTACAGACCGCGCACGCGACGTACGCGACCTCCGCCCCCACGCCCCACACCAGTGCCGAGGTGGAGCGGGGCGGGCTGACGTTCGCCGACGTGGCGGGCATGGAGGCGGTGAAGGAGGCGCTGCGGATCAAGCTCCTCCTCCCCATCCAGCAGCCGGACCTGTTCGCCGCCTTCGGCAAGCGCGCGGGCGGCGGCGTCCTGCTCTACGGGCCGCCGGGAGCCGGGAAGACGCACCTGGCCAGGGCCGCCGCCGGAGAGCTGGGCGCGGCGTTCGTCAACGTGGGGCTGTCCGACATCCTCGACATGTACATCGGCTCCAGCGAGCGCAACCTGCACGCCACCTTCGACCTGGCCCGCCGCCACCGTCCGTGCGTGCTGTTCTTCGACGAGGTGGACGCGCTGGCCGCCCGCCGCTCCGACATGCGCCAGGCGCACACCCGGCAGCTCGTCAACCAGTTCCTGGCCGAGCTGGACGGCGTGGACCAGAGCGCGAACGAGGGCGTCCTGGTGCTGGCCGCCACGAACGCCCCCTGGTACGTGGACGCCGCCTTCCGCCGCCCGGGCCGCCTCGACCAGCCGGTGCTCGTGCCCCCGCCGGACCAGGCGGCACGCGCGGCCATCCTGCGCATCCTGTGCCGTGACAAGCCGCTGGCCGAGATGGACTTCGACGCCGTGGCGCGGGTGACCGAGCACTTCGTCGGCGCCGACCTCAAGGGCGTCGTGGACCGGGCGGTGGAGGCTAAGCTCCAGCAGTCGATCAGCGCGGGCCGCGCCATCCCGCTGACCACGCCCGACCTGCTGGCCGCCGCCCAGGCCGTACGGCCCACGGCGGTACGGGAGTGGATGGCCACCGCCCGCAACTACGTGATGCACGCGAACGACTCCGGCGCCTGGGACGAGCTGCTGCCGTGGGTCAAGGGCAAGTGGTGAGTGACCTGCCGGGTCCGGCGACCGGGCGGGGAGTGACGCGGTGAAGGTCGCGGACCCGGTCGAGCGGGCGCGTACGCTCCTGGGGATGCGCCGCCCCGCCGACGCGGAACGGGAGCTGCGCGGCCTGCTCGCCCAGGAGCCGGAGCACGTGGCCGGGCACGCCCTCCTGGGCCTCGCGCTGGTCGAGCAGCGCCGGGTGGCCGAGGCCGTCGAGGAGGCCGGCGAGGCCGTACGGCTCGCGCCCGACCAGTGGCTGCCCCACTACGCGGCGGCGCAGGTCCACTACCGCGCCCGCCGTCCCGGCGACGCCATGACCGCCATCCGCGCGGCCCTCGCCCTCCAGCCCGAGTACGCCCACACCTGGGACCTGCTGGCCCGTACGCACATGCTCCTGGGCGAATGGCGGCAGATGGCCGACGCGGCCCGCCGCGGGCTGAGCATCGATCCGCAGGACGCCGACCTGGTGAGCCTGCTCTCGCTGGCCCGCACCAACCTCGGCGACGCGGGGGAGGCCCGCGCCGCCGCCGCGCACGCCGTCGGGCTCGACCCGGAGAGCACCCTCGCGCACTTCGTCCACGGCCGGGCGGAGCTGCGGTTCGGCGAGCCCCGGCGGGCGGCGGAGTCGTTCCGCGAGGTGCTGCGTCTCGATCCGGGCTTCGGCAGGGCCAGGGACCTGCTCGTGGCGGCGCTCAAGCAGCGCAACCCGCTGTATCGGTGGCTGTCGCGGCTGCGGGGCAGGTTCCCCGGCGGCTGGCGGCTGGTCTTCCTGCTGCCCGCGATCCCGCCGGTCATCCTGGTCTTCGTCGTCATGGCCGTGCTGCACTGGGTGGCGTGGGTCGCCGAGGCGTGGACGACGTTGCGGCTGGCCCGCGCGAGGACCACCCGGCTGCTGTTCGAGGGCGTCGAGGCGCGGGTGGCCGTGGCGTGCTGGGGCCTGGTGGCGACCGGCGCGGTGCTGCTCGGGCTGGGCATCGGGCTCGGCCAGGACGCGGTGGGCGTCGCGGGCGTGGCCGTCATGGCGCTGGTCACCCCCGTCCAGGAGGCCGCGCACACCGGCTCGCCGCGCCGGCGGACCGTCCTGTACGGCTGGGCGGTCCTGCTCGCCGTGGCCGCAGCCGTCTCCGTGCTCGTCTCCCAGCCGACCGTGGCGCTGCTCGCCGTGTACGCCGCGCTCGCCACGGTCTGGGTGGCCACCGCCGTCAGGGGACGGCTCACCGACGCGCTCTGAAGGTGCCCTGAAGGCGCTCTGCGGCCGCTGGAGCGCTCAGAGCAGGGTGCCGCCGCTCACCTCGAACCTGGACAGGGCCTCGTCGATCCTGGCCAGCGTGTCGGAGTGGAGGCTGAGGTCGGCCGCGGCCAGGTTCTCCTCGATGTGCGACGGCGTACGGCTGCCGGGGATCGTCACCACGTGCTCGTCCTGGTGCAGGAGCCAGGCCAGGGCGAGCTGGGCCGGGGTGATGCCCAGTTGCGCGGCCAGGGCCTTGACGGGGGCGTAGCGGTCGTTGTTGCCCGCCAGGTTCGCGGCCGAGAACCGGGGCGCGTTGTGGCGGAAGTCGCCCTCGCCGAGCGCGCTCACCGTGCCGGTCAGGAAGCCGTTGCCGAGCGGGCTCCAGGCCACGATCCCGACGTTCAGCTCACGCGCCGCTGCCAGCAGGCCGGCGTCCACGGGCCGCCACATCGACCACTCGTTCTGCACGGCCGTCACGGGGTGCACCGCGTGTGCGGCCCTGAGCTGGGCGGCGGTCACGTTGGACAGGCCGATGTGCCTGATCAGCCCGTCGCGCACCAGGTCGGCCAGCGCGCCCACCGTCTCCTCGATGGGGACGCCGGGGTCGGGGTAGTGGGCGTAGTAGAGGTCGATCACGTCGGTGCCGAGGTTGCGCAGGCTGCCTTCCGCGTAGCGGCGCACCAGGCGGGGCTCGGCGTTCACGCGCAGCTCGCCGAAGGCGTAGCCGACGGGATGCGAGCGGCTCGGCTCGCCCTCGGGGATCGCCAGGCCGAACTTGGTCGCGACCACCACCTCGTCCCTGCGGCCCTTGATCGCCCGGCCGACCAGGCGCTCGTTGTGGCCGTTCGCGCCGTACGCGTCGCTGGTGTCCACGTGGGTGCCGCCCGCGTCGAGCGCCGACTTGAGCGCGGCCTCGGCGCGGGTGTCGTCGATCTCGCCGTACACGCCGGGTGACAACACCATGGCGCCGAAACCGATGGCGGGAACCTGCAAACTGCCAAGAGTGCGCGTCTTCATGGCTCGATCCTGCGGCAGGGCCCGCCCGACGGTCCAAGACCTTTTGCTATAACCGGTGGTTATGGACGTGCACCTGCGGGATCTGCGCTACTTCGTGGCGGTGGCGGACGAGCTGAACGTGACGCGGGCGGCGGAGCGGCTGTTCGTCTCCCAGCCCGCCCTGTCCAAGCAGCTCAGGGCGCTGGAGCGGCAGCTCGGGCTCCGGCTGTTCGAACGCGTGCCCAGCGGCGTCGTGCTGACCAGGCAGGGGGCGGCGCTGTTGCCGGTCGCCCGCGACCTGCTCGGCCGGTGGAGCGCCGGAGTGGCGCAGGCGCGGGCGGCGGAGCCCGCCGGCACGCTGGTGATCGGCTTGCAGACGGCCGTGGGCCGGGGGTTGCAGCAGGAGGCGCTGCGCCGCTTCCGCGCCGCGATGCCGGGGTGGGAGGTGTCGTTGCGGCTGGTCGGATGGGACGACCCGAGCGGCGGGCTGGCCGACGGGTCCTCCGACGTGGCGTTCATCTGGTTGCCGGTGCCGGCCGGGCTGGGGACGTACGTGCTGGTCACCGAGCGGCGCGGGGTGGCCATGCCCGCCGACCACCCGTTGGCCGGGCGGGCGGAGATCCCGTTCGGGGCGTTGCGCGACGAGCCGTTCATCGCGCTGCCGCCGGCGGCCGGGCCGCTGCGGGACTTCTGGCTCGGGCTCGACGCGCGCGACGACGAGCCGGTGATCGGGGTCACCGCCAACACGCCGGAGGAGGTGTTCGAGGCCGTGACCGGCGGGCTCGGGGTCGTGCTCGTGGCCGAGGGGAACGCCGAGCTGTACAACCGGCCGGGGCTGGCGTACCGGCCGGTCACCGGGCTGCCTCCGGGGGAGCTGGCCATCGCCTGGCGCGAAGGTGATCCGAGCCCACAAGTCACGGCATTCATCGACGCACTGCGACAAGTGACCACTAAGGTCTGACCCGAGATCGGATTCGCAGAAGGGCGACCCATGACCGACTACTCGACCACCTTCGACCTGATCGACGCCGACAAGGACGGCCGCATCTCCGCCGTCGAACTCGTCCGGCTGATGGAGGTGCTCGGCCGGCCCGTCACGCTGGAGGCCGCGCAGGAGGGCGTGATCAAGCTGGACAAGGACGGCGACGGCCTGATCGACCTCGAGGAGTTCAGCGCCTTCCTCCACAAGTGACAAAAGCAAGCACTTGCTGCGTTGAGGTCGTGCGGATGGCGGTCGAGCAGGCCATCGAGGGCTTCCTCGACCGCATCGAGCACCCCGGCGCCCCGTGGACCCGGAGCCGTTCCGCATGGTCGGCCTGCCCTGCGCGCCGCGGCGGCTGACCTCGATCACAGGTACGACGGCCCGTCCACCCGGTGGCGGAACGTCCACCACACCCATGCCTGGGCGGCCACCAGGAACGGCAGCAACGTCAGGACGATCGGCACCAGCAGCGGCCCCGACGTGCCGGGCACCAGCGGCAGCCGCAGCCCGGCCAGCAACCCGACCGTGATCAGCGCGGCCGAGGTCAGCGCGTACGTACGGGCCTCCCCGGCCCCGCCCGACATCACGGCCGCCCGCTCCCGCAGCGTCCCGCGCAGCCGCAGCGCCGCGAACGCCAGCCCGTGCGTGAGGAACAACGCGGCCAGCACCAGCGCGGGCAGCAGCGCCACCGGCCCCTGGATGCCGAGCAGCACGTTGGACAGCAGCGCGCCCCAGGACAGCGCCAGCCCCCAGCTCCCGGCCACGATCGCGCCGTCCCAGAACCCCTGCCAGCGCGCCCCCGGCACGCGCCCGCGCAGCCACAGCCCCATGTCACGCGCGACCCAGGCCAGCAGCAGCGTCACGACCAGCGTGTAGTTGCCGTGCAGCAATTCGCTCTCCAGCCGGGGGAAGAGCCCCGCCAGCACACCGGCCGCGGCCACCAGCCACACCTCGTTGCCCAGGAAGAACGGCGCGATCGCGGCGATCGTCTCGCGCCGCTCGCCCGCCGACCGCCCCAGGTACGGCAGCGCCATGCCGACCCCGATGTCGGCGCCGGCCAGCACGAGATAGCCGAGCGCGAAGAAGGCCAGTACGAAGATCTCCATGTGCGGGCTCCCAACTTTCTCGCAGGCTTCAGAACGACGGGACGGGGACGGGGGCGTCGACCGGCCGCTCGCCCAGCGCCACCGTGCCCGGCCCGCGGCGGGCGTGCCTGGCCAGCAGCCAGTAGTTGATCACGATCAGCACCGCGAACACCCCGGCGAACGCGCTCACCGAGAACCGCATCTGCGCCTCGGACACCGGTGACATGGCCTCCGACGTGGGCAGCAGCCCGTACACGGTCCAGGGCTGGCGGCCCATCTCACGGAAGATCCAACCGGCCGTCATGGTCACGAACGGGATCGGGATCATCAGCGTCAGCAGCCCGTGCCACGCCCTGAACCCGCGTACGACCGGCCGGAAGAACATCAGCAGGCAGCTCAGCCCGGCCAGGATCATCATCACGACCCACAGCAGCACCATGGCCAGGCCGCTCGTGTGCACCCACGCCACGGGAGGCAGGTAGTCGCCGGGCCCGTGGGCCGTCACCATCGCGGCCTGCGCGGCGGCCAGCCGGTCGGGGGTGTTCACCCAGGCCGCGACCTTCGTGGGCTGCAGGGTCTGGAACGAGATCCCGCCGAACGCCGCGTTCACGAACGTGGCCGGCGCCGCCACGCCGAGCCCGATCCGCAGCGACTTGCGGAAGAAGTCCTGCTCGGCCGTGCGCCTGCGCAGATGGTACGCGCTCACCCCGGCCACGAAGAAGCCACCGACGATCATGGAGCCGACCAGCACGTGCCAGAACGCCACCTGCGCCGCCGGGTTGGCCACCATCGCCCCGAAGTCGGTCAGCCGCAGCCGCCCGCCCTCCACGACGTGGCCCACCGGGTTCTGCAGGAAACCGTTGGCGATGAGGATCCAGAACGCCGACGCGTACGCGGTGAGCGTGACGACCCAGATCAGCGCCAGGTGCGCCCACCGGTTCAGCCGGTTCCACCCGGAGATCCACAGCCCCAGGAACGTGGACTCGACGAAGAACGCCACCAGCGTCTCGATCGCCAGCGCCGAGCCGAACACGTCGCCCGCGTACTCGGTCAGCCCGCTCCACGACAGCCCGAGCTGGAACTCCATCACGAGCCCGGTGGCGATGCCCATCGCGTAGTTGATGATGTAGAGCTGACCCCAGAACCGGGTCATCCGCAGGTGGACGGGGTCCCCGCCGAACGTGGCCCGGGTCTGTACGACGGCCACCAGCGACACCAGGCCGAGCGTCAGCGCCACGAACAGGAAGTGCGCGCCCGCGGTGAGCGCGAACTGCAGGCGGGCGAGGTCCACGGTTTCCATGCCGGGAGCCTTCCGCTACGGCTGCGCCCGTCGCGTCATGCCCCGGCGTTGACTCGTCCTACATCTCGGGTCGCACGGCCGGGCGGGGGCGTACGGCTCAGGGTGTAAGCCAGCCGGGGGTGATCATCCCGGCCTCGTACGCGATGACCACGAGCTGGGCCCTGTCGCGTACGCCCAGCTTCGTCATGATCCGGCTGACGTGCGTCTTCGCCGTGGCGGGGCTGAGCACGAGCCGGGCCGCGATCTCGTCGTTGGACAGGCCGCCGGCCACGAGCGCCATGACCTCGCGCTCGCGTTCGGTGAGCGCGTTCAGCTCGGGGCCGGGGTCGGGACGCTTGACCCGGCCGGCGAACTCGGAGATCAGCCGGCGGGTGATCGACGGCGCGATGAGCGCGTCGCCCCTGGCCACGACCCTGACCGCGTGGATCAGCTCGGCCGGCTCGGTGTCCTTGACCAGGAAGCCGCCCGCGCCGGCCCGCAACGCGCCGTAGACGTAGTCGTCGAGGTCGAAGGTGGTCAGGATGATCACCCGGACGTCGTCGAGCGCCGGGTCGCCCGCGATGCGGCGGGTGGCCTCCAGGCCGTCGAGTTCGGGCATGCGGATGTCCATGAGCACCACGTCGGGCCGGTGCTCGCGGGCCCCGGCGACGGCCTGGGCGCCGTTGGCGGCCTCGGCGACGACCTGGATGTCGTCCTCGTCGTTGAGTATGGACCGGAATCCGGCCCGCACCAGGGTCTGGTCGTCGGCGAGCAGTACGCGGATCATTGAGCCCCGTTCGTCGGCTGGGTCAGCGGCAGGCGGGCGGCGACGCGGAAGCCGCCCTCGGGGCGCGGGCCGGCCTCCAGGGTGCCGCCGAGCGCGGTGGCGCGCTCGCGCATGCCCTGCAGGCCGAAGCCGCTGCCCTCGTTGTACGTGGCGCCCGGCCCATCATCTTCCACTCGGATGACGATATTTCCGGACTTGTTGGTGATCGTGAGGGTTGCCGTGTTGGTTCCCGAGTGGCGGGACACGTTCGTCAGCGCCTCCCTGACGATGCGGGCGGCGGCCAGGTCCACCTCGGTCGGCACGGCGTCGAGCGGCCCCGACAACTCCGTACGCACGTCCAGCCCCGACGCCTCGACCAGCGCCGCCACCCGCGCCAGGCTGTCGGCGGGCGTGACCGGCGCGTCCTCGTCCACCTGGCGCAGCACGCCCAGCGTGGTACGCAGCTCGCGCAACGTCTCCTTGCTGGTCTCCTTGATCGTACGCAGCGCCTCCTCGGCGCCCTCAGGCCGTTTGGCGAGCCCGTGCAGCGCCGCCGCGGCCTGTACGTTGATCATGGAGATGTTGTGCCCGAGCACGTCGTGCAGCTCTCTGGCGATCCGCAGCCGCTCCTCGCTGGCCCGCCGCCTGGCCTCCTCTTCCTTGGTCTGGAGGGCGTCGAGGGCGTGCTGGTGGGCCTCCAGGAGGTAGGCGCGGCGGTTGCGCGTGACGCCGCCGAACGAGATGGCCGCCACCACCCAGCCGGCGATCATCATGAACAGGCTGTCGTCCACGTGCCGGGTGCCGCCGGTCTCGCCGATGCCCATGCCCAGCAGCGCCGCGGCCCCCGTGGCGATGGCCGCGGCCAGATGCCCCCGGTCGGCGGCGGTGTAGAGCACGACGAACAGCAGCACGATCATGGGCCCGTCGAGCCTGGCCCACGGGTAGTAGGCGGCAGTCGAGACCGCCACGACGATCAGCGCCGCCACGGGGAAGCGCCGCCGCAGCAACACCGCCCCGCACGCGACCAGCGGCAGCACGACGTCGAGCGCGTTGACCGAGCTGGGGTCGCGGAGGAAGTAGACGCCCACCGTGCCGGCCAGCACGGCGGCGGCGGTCGCGAGTGACGCGGTCGTGCTGGTCGACGGCCTCCTCATGGCTCTCATTCTGTACGGCCGCGTAAATGACCGGGTAATCGCCGGGGCTCATCTGGGTAGAGCGGGTGAATGAGCACAAAGGACGACCTCCAGCGGGTCGAAGAGGACCTGGCCCGGTTGCGCGCCGAGAACCAGGACGTCCGCGACCAGATCCGCGACATGGGCGCGACCGACCAGGTGGAGATCTCGGCGATGATCAGCCAGGCGGACGAGCAGGTCGAGCTGATCGCCGAGCTCGAACGCCGCCGCGACACGCTGATCCAGCGGCTGGAGAAGGGAGGGCGGGGGAAGGGCGCCCGCTGAGGGGCGCCCAATGAGTGAACAGGTGAGTGAACAGGTGAGTGAGCAGGTGAGTGAGCAGGGATGAGCGGGTGGGTCAGCGGGTGGATTCGCGCAGGGCGGCGCCGACCTCGTGCAGGTGCCGCAGCGCCTGGCCGTACGACGTGACGAGGCCGGTCTGCAGGTAGTCGACGCCGATCTCCTGGCAGTACCGCTCGACGATCGGCTGCGCCCTGCGCAGGTTCGGGGCGGGCATGTTGGGGAACAGGTGGTGCTCGATCTGGTAGTTGAGCTGGCCCAGCGCCACGTCGGTGAACAGCCCGCCATGCACGTTGCGCGAGGTCAGCACCTGCTTGCGGAGGAAGTCCAGCTCGTCCTCCTTGGTCAGGATGGGCATGCCCTTGTGGTTGGGGGCGAACGAACAGCCGAGGTAGATGCCGAACAGCCCTTGGTGCACGGCCAGGAACAGCAGCGCCTTGCCGAACGGCAGCACGGCGAAGACCACGCCGAAATAGAGGACGAAGTGCGTGATGAGCAGCGTCAGCTCCAGGCCGCGCCGCTTGGCCGTGGGCTGGAACAGCGCCTTGATGCTGGCGATGTGGAGATGCCAGGCTTCGAGTGTGAGCAGCGGGAAGAACCAAAAAGCCTGATATTTCGAGATAAATCGAGGCAAGCCGCTGCTGCGTGCCACCTGGTCCTCCGACCAGACGATCACGGCGGGTGAGACGTCGGGGTCGTGGTCCTCGTGGTTGGGGTTGGCGTGGTGGCGGTTGTGCTTGGTGGTCCACCAGCCCCAGCCGAGTCCGACGCCGAAGTTGCCGATGATCAGGCCCGCGATGTCGCTCGGCCGCCGCGTCCTGAAGACCTGCCGGTGTCCGAGGTCGTGGGCGAGAAACCCGAGCTGCGTGAAGACCACGGCCAGGGCCACCGCGACGAGCAGTTGCCACCAGGAGTCTCCCAGCCAGGCGAACAGCGCCCAGCCGCCGACATAGAGCGCGGCGACGATGCTCGTCCGAATGGCGTAATAGAGGGGACGCCTGTCGAGGAGACCGGCGTCCGAAATCCGATGGGCTAGTCGGGCGAAGTCACTGCCTCGAGTGTCGATCGTGCCGGGACTGGCCACTGGTCTCCCTTACCTCGCGGTTCGTTGCCCTAACCTTGGCGCATTCACCGCGAAACCGGAAGCACACCGGCGGACGACCTTAGCGTCCCCTAACTTGGGCGGTGAGAGCACCGTCGGCCGGGCGCCCGAGAACTGCCCGAACGCCCCCTGACCTGGCCCGGAGCATTCGACACCCGAGCCGCTCCCCGCAGCGGTTCCGCGGGCGGGCGCGGCGGCGGCGCGCCGGGCTCCGGCGGGCGGGCCCGCCACCAGTTCGCCGTCCACGACCCACGACCCACGACGCGCGGCTCCGCGACGGCGGGCAGCGCGGCGTCCGCCCCGGCAGAGGTCGTGCTCTGCCCGGGCGCCGGATCCACGCGTGGCTAGCTTGCGGAAAGGCGGTCGAACAGGGCCAGGGCCGCTTGCTTGACTTCCTCCGGCGTGACCCCGTCCAAGGTCTTCCTGGCATCGGTGATGTCGCGGGTGGTGGCCAGGGTGATGGCCACGGACGAGGCGGCGGCGCGGTCGATCGATCCCGTCGGGGCGGCGTCGGCCAGTTCCTGGGCGCTCGCGGCGAGGTCGAGGTTGTCTCTCAACAGATCTCCTCGGGTGAAGACGGTCCGGCCCATTGCATCACTTGGCATCGTGCCGCATCCACCATTCGGTGAATTCCCGGCATCGGCCGTCGGGCGCGAACCGGATGATCCACAAGTTGCTGTACGTTTTGTCAGGATATGTCGTGACTCCTTGGATGACACCAATGCCCTCACCGGTGCCCTCGGTCACGCACACCGGATGCCATTCGAACGTGGCCTCACCAGGCTTGTCCTGCCGTTCCAGCCACTGCGCGACGATCTCGTCACGCCCCTGCCAGGGCCGGCTGTGCGGCTCGGTGTAGTACACCGCGTCCTCGGTGAACAGGGCGGCGATGTCGTCGGGATCGTTGGAGTTCCAGGCACGTACGTACCCCTCGATCCACGGACGCGGTTCGGCCATCGGGTCATCCTCTCAGCGGGTCGTGGCCGACGGACATCAGCTCGCGGCGCGAGTCGTCGTCCGTGCGGTCGCCCAGGGTATCGACGAGGTCGACGACCTTGCGCATCACGGCGAGATCGACCTTGGTGAGGTCGCCCTTCCGCTTGTTCAGGACGTGCAGCACGCCCCGCCCCAGCTCGTCGATGCCCAGGTCGGGGTCGGGCGGGAAGCCCTCCTCGTCGGAGGCCGCGGTCAGCAGGTGGGACCGCAGCTCCTGGGAGTTCATGTTGACCGCCCGATGGAACTCGTCCCACAAGACGTCGGTGTCAAAACCCTTGGTCATATTGGGCCGCCTACCCGCCGGGCTCCACGTTATGTGCTCTGACCTGCAGTTTTGCCGCTCGGTCAAGCAGTTCGCGCCCTCGGCGAGCCGCTCCCGACAGAGATCGTCGCCGCCTTCCTCAGGTCACGATTCACCACAATTCGCATCTCGTTCCGGTACAGAGGTACTCAGGTCACCCCCACGCGCCTCAGTCACAGTGGAGCCGTCTCTGCGCGGGGGACGCGGGGACGGCTCCCCACGGACTGCCGCGAGGAGGGGACGGCACGTGCCGCGGGCCGGGCCGGGCGGTCTGCCAGCCGCCACGTCCCCGCCCGCGGCACGTGCCGGAGGCGCACGCCGTGGGGGAACGCCGTGGGGGAACGCCATCACAGAACGGCGGGCCGCCAACCGTTCATGCGGCGTGCCACGGCTTGGACTCCCGCGTCTCCTTGGCGGCACCGGCGACGCGCAGCGCGTACGTGGCCCGCTCCGCCCCCTCCACGGGCCCCAGATAGGTGTGCCCGGTCAGGTGGCACCACGCGGGCAGGTCCACGGGCGCGGCCGGGTCGGCGGCGATCAGGTGGATGACGGCGCCGGGACCGGCCTCGCGTACGTGCGCGCGCAGTTCGATGAGCAGTTGCACGCACAGCTTGTCGCCGCCGTCCACTACGAGATCAGGCATATCTTCAGGAAATCATCCCTTGAGTCCCGTATGCGCCAGGCCCGCCACGAACTGCTTCTGCGCCACCACGAACACCACCAGCATCGGCAGTCCGACCCGCCAGAACGTGGCCAGCCGTCCCAGCCCAGGATCGGGATGAGGATCAGCGGCCAGTGCGTGTCGGTCAGCCCGGCCGTGAAGAGCCGGAAGAGCCGGAAGAGCGGCACGGCGTGCACGTGACGCAGGCGTGGTGCCCGCCCGCCGACGAGTGGGAGGAGGCGGCCACGGCCCCACGACGGTCCCGCTCGGGGTCGCCAGGTTCCCCGGGCGACCTCGGCTCGCCGCGCGGGTGAGCCCCGGCGGTCAGGCGGCCGCGCAGGAGTAGGACGACACCGTGGCCGTGTCACCGCCAGGACGGCTGACCTGGAAGCCGAAGCTGGTGGCGGCCCCGGCCCCGAGGGCGCCGTTGTGACCGGCGTTCCGCGCGGTCACCGTCCGGCCGCTGATCGACGGCGTCGCGTTCCACGAGCCGGTGACGGTGTGCCCCGGGGGCAGCGTGAAGGTGACCGTCCAGCCGGAGATCGCCGTGGAGCCGCGGTTGGTGATCGTGACCGGCTGGACGACGTACCCGCCGTTCCACTGTCCCTGGACCGTCCCGGCCACCGTGCACCCGCCGCCCGGTTCCGCGGCCGCCGTGGTGAACGTCGTGGCCGGTGAGCTGCCCGACAGGTTCCCCGCCCCGTCGCGGGCGCGGACGTACACCTGGTACTGCGTCGACGGGCTCAGGCCGGTCAGGTGGACGGAGGCGGTGGCGCTCTGCCCGAGCAGGGGGTCGGTGCCGCCCTGCTCGCGGTGGACGTCGTACCCGGCCAGCCCGGAGCCGCCCGTGTCCGTGGAGGCGGGCCACGTCAGGGTGGCGCCGGTGGCGGTCACGCCGGAGACCGACGGGGCGCCCGGCGTCGTGGGCGCGGTGGTGTCGGCGCCGCCCCCGCCGAAGAACGCGGCCTCGCGCGAGGTCTGCCCGATCCCGTTCGCGCCGTTGAAGATGCGCTGCCCCCACGGGGTCAGCGACGCGGGGTCGAAGCCGGTGACCATGTCGAGGTATTCGACGCCGCCGCCGTTGCCGCTCCATGACCAGCCGAGGTACCCGATGCCGCGCGACTGGGCCTGGGACATGATCGTGTCCTCGTCGGGGTTGCCGTCGGAGTGGTCGTGTCCGAACTCGCCGATCACCAGCGGCAGGCCGGCGGTCTGGAAAGCGCTCAGGTACGCGGTGATCTCGGCGGCCGTGTCGAAGACCCCGTACATGTGGATGGAGAAGACCGTGTTGCGCTGCGGGTCGGCGTCGAGGACGGCTCGCGCGTTGTCGCGCATGGTGAACTGCCAGTCCTGGCCCCAGTTGGGCGCGTCCACCATGAGCAGGTGCTGGAAGCCCAGGGCGCGCATCCGGCCGATCGCGCCGGTCGTCGCGCCGGTCCAGGCGGAGACCCCGGCGTTGCCGTACGGCTCGTTGCCGAGGTTGACGACGATGAAGTCCTCTGTGCCGGTGAGCGCGCTCCTGACGCTGCTCCAGTAGTCGACCGCCTGGTCGAGCGAGTACGCCCCGCCCTGCTCCCCGTAACCGGTGGTGTCGTGGTTCTCGAGCACGCAGACCAACCGGTTCTGGCGGCAGAGGGAGACGACGCCGGCCACGTCGGAGACGCCGTTGGCGGGCCACCGGCCGCCGCTCAGCACGACGCGCACCGTGTTGGCGCGCAGCGCCTTGATGTCGGCGAAGGCGCTGGTCCGGCCGGTGTACCAGGCGTGCGGATGGCTCACGCCGCGCATGACGAACGCGTTCCCGCCGGCCTCCAGGATCCTGGTGCCGCTGACCCGGAGCCCGGTCGCGGCGTGCGCGGGCGCCGGGGCGACGAGCGTCGGGACGAGCAGCGTCAAGGCGAGCAGCAGCATGGAGACGAGCGGTGTGGAGGCGGGGGGCGAGGGGAGAGCCGCCGCCGCGGTCCCGGGTCGTTTGGTCACGGGGGGTGCCCCTTCTGTCGACCGGTTCGGCGCAACGGGCACATGCTCGGCGCAATTCACCCCGATGTACAGCGAACCGGGGGAGCGCCCTCAGGAATGCCTGGATCGCGGTGAAAGTTTCACCGCGGCGGCTGTTCGCGGAGCGTGGGCAGGCCCGCGGCCAGGGCCGAGAGCACGCGTACCAGGGTGGGCAGCAGCTCCGGGCAGGCCGCCGCCAGCTCGGGGTCCTGGGCGTAGACCTGGGCGAGCGCGGGAGGCGGGTTGGCGACCGGGTACAGCATCCCGGCCAGGCCGCTCGCGGCGGCCACCAGTTCCGTGCCCTCCTGCTCCGTCAGGTCCGTCACCGCCGCCACCCGGGCGCCCATCTCCTTGAGCACGGCCTTGACCGTGCGCTTGAGGGTGTGGGCGGCCGCGACCGACACGTTGTGCTCCAGGCTGATGGAGAGGTGGCCGAGCAGGTCGCAGAAGAGCGGCCGATCGGCGACCGTCTCGGCCAGCGCCGCCACGACAGGAGCCACGCCGATGGTCGGGCCGCTGGCCGGGGTGACGGCCGGGGTGACGGTCGGGCCGGTGGCCGGTTGGGTTACCGGGGGCAGGCGGTCGGCGACGGCGGCGGCCCACTGGTGCCACTCCTCGGCGGTGAGTTCGAGGTAGATCTCCTCGCGGGTGCCGAAGTATCGCATGATGTTCGACTTCGCGATCCCCACGGTGTCGGCGACGGCTCCCAGGGTGACGTTGCGTACGCCGGAGGTGCGCGCCAGCTCACGGGCGGCGGTGAGGATGGCCTCGCGCCGCTGCTGCTTGTGCTCTGGCCGCCTGGCCCGGAGGAATGCCGACCGCGTCATATCGCCCTCAGCATACTTGCGGGTTTAACAGAACACTGTTCACTTGTTAGGTGAACGATGTTCTGTTAGCGTCCGGATGACACCGTACGGGAGGATTCGAGTGGCCGAGATACGGATGAAAGTGAACGGCGACGTCGAGTCCCTCGACGTCGAGCCATGGGTCAGCCTGCTCGACACCCTGCGCGACCGGCTCGGCCTGACCGGTCCCAAGAAGGGCTGTGACCAGGGCGCCTGCGGCGCGTGCACGGTGCTGGCCGACGGCCTGCGGATCAACTCCTGCCTGGCCCTGGCCGTCCAGTACGACGGCAGCGAGATCACCACGATCGAGGGCGTGTCCCACCCCCTGCGGGAGGCGTTCGTCCGCCACGACGGCTTCCAGTGCGGCTACTGCACCCCGGGCCAGATCTGCTCGGCGATCGGGATGCTGGCCGAGCACGAGTCCGGCATGCCCAGCGCCGTGACCCCGCCCACCCACGCAGGGCCCACCCACGCAGGGCCCACCCGTCCTGAGCACGGGCTCACCGAGGCCGAGGTCAGGGAGCGCATGAGCGGCAACCTGTGCCGGTGCGGCGCCTACAACGGCATCGTGGACGCGATCATGGACGTGGCCGGGCAGGACGCCCGATGAGGCCCTTCGCGTACGTCAAGCCCGCCGACATCGAGGCCGCCGTGCGCGTGGCGGCCACCGAGCCGGGCGCCAAGTTCCTCGGCGGCGGCACCAACCTGGTCGACCTCATGCGTGAGGGCATCGAGCGTCCCAACACGGTCGTCGACGTCACGGGCCTGCCCCTCGACACCGTGACCGAGCTGCCCGGCGGCGGCCTGCGCGTCGGCGCGCTGGTCCGCAACAGCGTCCTGGCCGCCGACCGGCGCGTGCGCACCCGCTACCCGGTGTTGTCGCAGGCGCTGCTCTCCGGGGCCTCGGCCCAGTTGCGCAACATGGCCACCGTGGGCGGCAACCTGCTCCAGCGCACGCGCTGCCCGTACTTCTACGACGGCGCCGCGGCCTGCAACAAGCGCGAGCCGGGCAGCGGCTGCGACGCGCTCGACGGGTTCAACCGCGGCCACGCGATCCTGGGCGTGAGCGAGAGCTGCATCGCCACGCACCCGTCCGACATGTGCGTGGCGCTGGCCGCCCTGGACGCCGTCGTCGAGGTACGCGGCCCCGACGGCACCCGCCGCGTCCCCTTGACCGACCTCCACCGGCTGCCCGGCGGCACGCCGGAGATCGAGACCGACCTGGCCCGCGGAGAGCTGGTCACCGCGGTCGAGCTGCCGCCGATCGACGCCGCCTCGCGCTACCGGAAGGTCCGCGACCGGGCGTCGTACGCGTTCGCGCTGGTCTCGGTCGCGGCGGCGCTCCAGGTGCGCGACGGCGAGATCACCGAGATCCGCCTGGCGCTCGGCGGCGTCGCGCCCAAGCCCTGGCGGGCCCGCGAGGCGGAGCGCGTCCTGCTCGGCGGCCCGGCGGACGAGGCGGCCTTCCGCCGCGCGGCCGAGGCGGAGCTGGCCCAGGCGAGCCTCAGGCCGGGCAACGAGTTCAAGGCCGGACTCGCCACGGCCACGATCGCCGCCACGCTGCGCGAGCTGAGCACGGGAGAGGAGCTCCGATGAGCACCAAGTACGCCGAGGCCGCGCCGCAGGCCGCCACGAAGTACGTCGGCCGCGCCGTGGACCGGCTCGACGCCAGGGCCAAGACCACCGGCGAGGCCCGCTTCGCCGCCGAACACCCCTACCCCGACCTGGCCCACGCCGCCCTCGTGCACGCGACCGTCGCCAGGGGCCGGGTCACCGCCGTCGACACGGAGCGGGCCAGGGCCGTTCGCGGGGTGATCGACGTGCTCACCCACGAGAACGCCCCGGCCATGAGGCCCGCGCCCAAGCCGAGCCTGCTCAACCTCAGCTCGCTCGTCTCTGGTACGACGGTCAACTACCTGGCCACCGACGAGGTGTACTGGAACGGCCAGCCGGTGGCGGTCGTGGTCGCCGAGACCCCGGAGGCGGCACGGTACGCGGCCACGCTGGTGCGTCCGTCGTACGAGGAGTGGCCGGCCGTGGTGGACTTCGCGGCCGAGGAGCCGAACGCCGTCCCCCGGAAGAGCAGCGCCATGCGCGAGAGCGGGGCCGACAAGGGGGACGCGCGGGCCGCGCTGGCCGCCGCCCAGGTTTCGGTCGACCTGCGCTTCAGCACGCCGCCCCAGAACCACAACGCGATCGAGCCGCACGCGACCACGGCCGTGTGGGACGGCGACCGGCTGACCGTCCACGAGGCCACGCAGAGCATCGCGTGGACGCGCAAACATCTGGCGCTGCGGTTCGGGGTGCCGGAGCGGGGGGTGCGGGTGCTGTCCCCGTACGTGGGCGGCGGGTTCGGCGGCAAGGGCTCGGTCTGGGCGGGCACGCTGCTCGCCGTGCTGGCCGCCCGCGCGACGGGCCGTCCCGTGCGCCTGGCGCTGACCCGCGAGGGCGTCTACCACACGGTCGGCGGGCGTACGCCGAGCACCCAGCGGGTCGCGCTCGGCGCGGACGCGCAGGGCAGGCTGAGCGCGCTGATCCACACCAGCGTGTCCAGGACGGCCCGCGCGGGCGGCGGGCCCGAGCCCGTCACCTCGGCCTCCCGCCACCTCTACGCTTCCCCGAACATCCACCTCAGCGACAGCACCGTCCGGCTCGACCTGGTGCCCAACACCTTCATGCGGGCGCCGGGCGAGGCCATCGGCACCTTCGCCCTGGAGTCCGCGATGGACGAGCTGTCCTGGGAACTGGGCATGGACCCGATCGAGCTGCGCATGCGCAACGAGCCCGAGCGCAACCCGGTGGGCGGGCAGCGGTTCTCGCACCGGATGCTGCGGGAGGCGTACGCGGCAGGGGCCGAGAGGTTCGGCTGGCGCGAGCGCGACCCGCGGGCCGGCGCCATGCGGGACGGGCGGTGGCTGGTCGGCATGGGGGTGGCCACGGCGTACCACCCGGCGTGGCTCATGGCGGCGAGCGTCACCATGCGGCTGGCCGCGGACGGCACCGTCGTCGTGCGCTGCGGCCTGCAGGAGATGGGCATGGGGGCGGCGACCGCGCAGGCGCAGATCGCCGCCGACGAGATGGGCGTGCCGCTGGAGTCCGTCCGGATGGAGTACGGCGACTCCGACCTGCCGCCCAGCCCTGGAGCGGGCGGCTCGGCGCAGACCGCCGCCGTCGCCGCCGGGGTGCTGGCCGCCGCCGCCAAGCTGAGGCGCTCGGTGCACGCCCTGGCCCGCCGTCTGCCCGGCTCGCCGCTGCGCGGGCGACGGCTGGAGGAGCTGACGGCCCGCGACGGCGGGCTGTTCCACGCGGGCGGCGGCCAGACGTACGCGGAGATCCTGGCCGGGGCCGGGCGCGACCACGTGGAGGCGGTGGTCAAGGCGAGCATGCCGGCGTTCGTGGCCCGTACTCTCCGCGACCGCAGGAGGCTGATGCGGGCGGCGTCCGGGGCGCAGTTCTGCGAGGTGCGGGTGGACCCCGACACCTTCGAGGTACGGGTGTCGCGCTGGGTGGGCGTCTTCGACGTCGGCACCGTGATCAACGCGACGACGGCGGCGAGCCAGCTCCGCGGCGGCATCGTGATGGGCATCGGCGCGGCGCTGTCGGAGCAGACCCTGATCGACCACCGCACCGGCCGGATCGTGAACCCGAGCCTGGCGGAGTACCACGTGCCCGTGCACGCCGACGTCCCCCGCATCGACGTCCACTACCTGGACGAGCCCGACCCGACCATGCCCCTGGGGCTGCTCGGGATCGGCGAGGTGAGCATCACCGGAGCGGCGGCGGCCGTGGCCAACGCCGTGCGGCACGCCACCGGCAAGCGCGTCCTCGACCTCCCGATCACCCTCGACAAGCTGTTGTGAGGGCGTGCTCCGTCCCGTTGGCGGGGTCGTTCTCTAGGCTGGGCGGGAGAACGATCAACCGATCACCGGCCGACCGCCGCTCGCCAGGAGGAACGACCCGACATGTCCCGTCCGCCCGTCCCGCCGTTCACCGAGGAGACCGCCCGCGTCAAGGTGCAGGCCGCCGAGGACGCCTGGAACACGTGCGACCCCGACCGGGTCGCCCTCGCCTACACGGAGGACTCGGTCTGGCGCAACCGCGACGAGTTCCTGACCGGGCGCGACGAGATCCGGGCGTTCCTGCGCCGCAAGTGGGACAGAGAGCTGGACTACGCCCTGCGCAAGGAGCTGTGGGCGGTGCTCGGCGACCGGATCGCGGTCCGCTTCCAGTACGAGTCCCGCGACGCCTCCGGCCAGTGGTGGCGCAGCTACGGCAACGAGCAGTGGGAGTTCGACGCGTCGGGGCTGATGAGGCGCAGGGAGGCCAGCATCAACGACGTGCGCATCGAGGAGTCGCAGCGGCGCGTGTTCGGCCCGCGCGGCGACGACGAGCGCGGCGTGGACGTACTGCCGCTCAAGTAAAGCGGGTGCCGCAGGTTCGAATCCTGCCGGGGGCACTCATCTAGATCGGCAATTCAGGCGCCTGACCTGCGGTTTCACAGCCGCAGGTCTTTGTTTTGTGGACCATGCTAGGCAATTGGCGGTGCCCGTATGCAGCCGCGAGACCATGATCAGGGGATATACGCGGGATGATCTTGACGATGTTTCCCCAGGTCAACCCCCGATTTGGACTATAGCCCGTCGGCATCCGGCCACGGCCCGCCCGGCCAGCCGTAACAGACACGACCGTTGTGCGTACCAAATGCGTGCATACGCCCCAGCGCGCTCACCCCGTCCCACAAGCCTTGCCCCTCCCCTGGAGGATCGCGACCAGGGGTTCGAGGTGATGCCTCAGGCGGAGAGTGCCATCGTGCAAACGCCGCGCCCTACCTCGCCCGCCGCGCAGGTTGCCAGGCCGGGGAGGGCTTCCCCAGTTCCCGCCGTCACTATCGATGCGTTCCGCGCCCCATTCGCCGGGGAGTCCCTGACGGCTGCACATCCAGGATCTTCACCGTATCCATGGCCTTCGCCCCGATTTCGAGAGGCTCGGCACTCCCTTGTCCCACCACAAGGGCGGGCTGAGTAACGACGCCGCAGGCTTCGCTTCATGCTACGGACCGCACCATCGCTCCCCCTTGCAGGGCTTTTTTACGCTGCGCTTCGGCCCCGCCCGTTCCAGACGAAGCCGCCAGCCTGCTACCGGGCCTCCTGGCAGCTACCCGGACCGGACTTCCACCGGCAAACGACGACGAGCTTACGAACAACAAGATCCACCGCTATGCCACGGCTTCACCTCCTGCTCTGCTGGGCGCACGGCAAAGCTCAGTGCCGAGTCCCTGACCCGCACGCAGGCGCAGGTTCAGGCAGAGACGATGTGCCTGTAGCAGATGTTCAATACTTCGAGACTCAGATAATCGTCGTTGTCCCGGCGTGGCCCGAGGCCCCAGGTGAGGCTGGCCACCTGAGGGAAGGCATCCAGGGGGTCGGGACCCAGCGCAATCATGGCGGCCGACAGCGCGTTGCGCTTGCGGTACAGGTCATCCACCTGTGCCTGCGTACCAGCTGAGCCGATCTGGCGGTCGTACTCATCGGACAGGGTCCGCAGCCGCTGAACAAGGAGCTCGATCTCCGCTTCCGGCGGTCTGGCATCAATGGCGGCCAACGCTGCCTCGGTGAGGGGAGTGCGCACGTCGGCGGTGGACAGGCCGATGGTGACGAACATCCGCAGCATCCTGGGCACCTGCTCTGGCCCGGGGTGATCGACGATGTCGCGGATCTGCGGTGCCCGGGTCAGAAGTTCCCGCATGTCCGCGTACGGCAGCCGGACGGCGCCCTGACGCGCAGGCCGGGACGGCCGTATCCGGATGGGCGTCCACACCGGATCCATCCACGTGTCGTCGGTCTCGATGCCGGTGACCGCCTCGACGAGTGCGAAGGCGGTGGCCTTCCACGAAGTGCGCCAGTCTCCGTCATCGATCCCCAGGGACCTGCTCCATCGGCGGGCGTCGTCGAGACCCTCGTGGTCGTCACCCATGCTGGCGGGGTCGAAGGCCACGGCGATCGCCGAACCGGTGGCGTAGGAGAAGCTCGCGTTGACGCACCAGGTCAGGTTGAGCCCCTCCCCGGAGCCGCAGGCCTCGAGCATGACGTCATCGCGCGCGTCGATGGTGCTGTCCGTCTCCAGCACGATGATCCATTCGCCTTGCCTGCGCAGCAGGACCACCGGTTCTGGCTCCTCGGCCGATCGGAGCGCCAGATGGTTGCCAACACTGGTGACCTGGCCTTGGGCTGCGTCGGCGGACTCGCCGTTGAAGGCCCGAACGACGTCCTCGGTTTCGCCCCCGCGAACCCACATGACGCAGATGGCCTCGTCGAGCAACTCCCACACGTCATCCGCCGCCACGACCGAGTCGTCGTTATCCATCTGACTATGCTCCCGCTTGTGTCGTGAGAAGGCCCGCGAGGCTCATCAACCCGGCATGCCGGAACATGATTAGCGGGTGCTCAGGTGAGCCGGGGCTCCTCGTGTGGCCTGCCCTTCAGCTCGTGGAAGCCCGGGGTGCCCGCCACCAGCAGCGTCCCGTCCCAGAGGCGCCCGGCCCGCTCGCCCGTGGGCACACGGGAGACGACCGGGCCGAAGAACGCCACGCGCTCGCCGCCGTCGCGGGTGACGGCCACGATCGGGGTGCCCACGTGGTCGCCGCCGATCAGGGCCATGGCCTCGGCGTGTGAGGCGCGTACCTCGTCGTCGTGGTCGGTGCGCAGCCCGGCCTCGGCCAGTTCCACCGGCAGCCCGGCCGTGGCCAGCGCCCCGCGCAGGTCGCCCATCCAGTCGCCCGTGCCGGTCGTCCACAGGGCGGTGTAGAACCTGGCCAGAGCCTCCTGACCGTGCTCACGCCGTACGGCGGCGCAGACGCGTACGGGGACCCACAGATAGCCCTCCGGATCCCCTTCCGGGTCGTCGTCGCGGCCCTCGTTGAGCACCGACAGGCTCATCACGTGCCAGCGCAGCTCGACCGGGCGGACCTCGCGCACCTCCAGCAGCCACTGGAAGGTCAGCCACGTGTAGGGGCAGGACGGGTCGAACCAGAAGTCGGCCACCGCCGAATCGCTCGTCACCCTGCCCAGGGTGCCAGGCGGTCCCGCCGGTCCGGTCGGTGACCCCGAACGCTCGGCCGGCCCCCCGGGCTCCGACGCCGGGGGCGGTCGAAATTCTGTTGGAAAACTGTCGTACCCCGGTGGTAGAAACCAATCTCGACGTCCCACCCACCTCCGGCCGGGGAGACCCATGTCCGTGACCACCAGCAGCTCGGAGTTCTCCGTCTCCGGCGTCCGCGCCGACCGGCGCGGCCCGGTGCGCTGGCTCTGGTCCCACCTGCGCCGTCACCCCGTCCACCTGCTGGGCTTCCTGGGCGGCTCGCTCGTCATGACGGCGCTCAACGCCGCCGTCCCGCAGCTCACCGGGGCCGCCTTCGACGCCGTCCTCGGCGCGCGCGGCGAGCCGGGCGCCGTGCTGGCGCCGATCGCGCTGGTCCTGCTGGCCATCGTGACCGCCCGCGGCCTGTTCGACCTGGTCGCCCGCATGTCGAGCGAGGTCCTGGCCAAGCGGCTGGAGCGCGACGCCCGCGAAGAGCTCTACGTGAGCCTGCTCGGCAAGAGCCAGACCTTCCACAACCGGCAGCGCGTCGGCGACCTGATGGCCCGCGCCGCCAACGACATCCGGCAGCTCAACATCATGGTCACGCCGGGTCTCGACCTGATCGTCGACTCCGGCCTGACCGGGCTCGTGCCGCTGTTCTTCATCGCCGCCATCGACCCGCGCCTGCTGCTGGTGCCCGGCGTCTTCGCGGTCGTCTTCGCGGTCGCGCTCCGGCACTACATGCGCCGGCTCAACCCGGTGGCCACGCGGATGCGCGAGCAGTTCGGCGACCTCAACGCGGGGCTCAGCCAGGCCGTGCGCGGCATCGAGGTGATCAAGGTGATGGCGCAGGAGCAGCAGGAGAGGGGCCGTTTCCGCACCTACGCCCGCCTCTACCGCGACTCCTTCGTGCGCAACGGCCTGGAGCAGGCCCGCTATCTGCCGACGCTGCTGTTCGCCGGCGCGCTCGCCGGGGCGCTGTGGCACGCCCTCCACCTCCAGGGCATCGGCGCGATCACGGTCGGCGACCTGGTGGCGTTCATGGGCCTGATGGCCATGCTGGGCTTCCCGACCCAGATCTCCATCTTCACCTTCTCGCTGGTGCAGATCGGCATCGCCTCCGCCCGCCGGATCCTGAGCATCGTCACCTCCGAGGCCGAGCTGAGGCAGCGCGCCGACGGCCACGCCGCCCGCATCACCGGCGAGATCGTCTTCGACGGCGTGACGTTCGGCTACGACGGCGGCGAACCGGCGCTGCGCGGGCTGACGTTCACCGTCAAGCCGGGCGAGACGGTCGCGATCGTGGGCGAGACCGGGTCGGGCAAGAGCACGCTGACCAAACTGGTGCCGCGCATCCACGACGTGACCTCGGGCCGCATCCTGGTCGACGGCGTCGACGTACGCGACTGGGACCTCGACTCGCTGCGCTCCCAGATCTCCACCATCGAGCAGGACATCGTGCTGTTCTCGCGCTCGGTGGCCGAGAACATCGCCTTCAGCCGCGGCCAGCGCGCCGACCGCGAGGCCGTGGTCAGGGCAGCGCGAGACGCGCAGGCCGACGAGTTCGTGTCCGAGCTGCCCGACGGCTACGACACGGTCATCGGCGAGCGCGGCGTCACGCTCTCCGGCGGGCAGCGCCAGCGGCTGGCCATCGCGCGGGCGCTGCTCACCGACCCGGCGATCCTGGTGCTCGACGACTCCACCAGCGCCATCGACTCCGCCACCGAAGACCTGATCCAGCAGGCCATCGGCCGCATCCTCGAAGGGCGCACCACCCTGCTGATCACCCACCGGCTCTCGCAGATCCGCTGGGCCGACAAGGTGCTGCTGCTGCGCCGTGGCGAGCTGGTCGACATCGGCACGCACGACGAGCTGATCGGGCGCAGCCGCCTCTACCGGCGGATCTTCGCCCACTACGACGAGGCGGGCGTGACACCGGCCGTGACACCGGGCGACGACGCCCCGGTCCTGGCGAGCGAGCAGGGAGGCGCGCGCTGATGGGTTTCCTCATGGACGGCCTCGAGGCCGAAGACTACGACCGCACCTACCGCGACCGTGACCTGCTGCGCCGGATCCTGTCCTACTTCCGGCCCAAGGCGGGCTCGATGCTCCTGGTCGCGGGCATGATCGTGCTGTCGTCCACGAGCCAGGCGGCGGTGCCGCTGCTGGCGAGCCACGTGGTCGACGCCATCGCCGACGGCACTATCGCCCAGGTGGGCTGGATGTTCGTGGTGGGGCTCCTGGTCGCGGGCGTGCTGGGCTGGGGCTTCAACTTCGTCCGGCAGTGGTTCAGCTCCAGGGTCACCGGCGACGTCGTGCTCAAGCTGCGCGAAGACGCGTTCGACGCCGTGCTCGAGCGCGACCTGTCGTTCTACGACGAGACGCCGTCCGGCAGGATCGTCAGCCGGGTCACCTCCGACACCGACGACTTCGCCACGGTCTCCACCCTGACGATGGACCTGATCAGCCAGGTGCTGATGGTCGGCTTCGTCACGGTGCTGCTGTTCCTGCGGAGTGTGGAGCTGGCGCTGCTGACGCTGCTGGTCGTACCGATCGTGACCGGCCTGGCGCTGCTGTTCCGGCGCATGGCGCGGGCCAGCACCCGGCGGGCGCAGCGCTCGCTGGGCCGGGTCAACGCCAACCTGCAGGAGACGATGGCCGGCATCGCCGTGGCCAAGAACTTCCGGCAGGAGCAGCAGGTCTACGACGAGTTCCGGCCGATCAACCGGCAGAGCTACCAGGTGACGCTGCGGCAGGGGTTCGTGTTCTCGAGCATCTTCCCGGTGCTCTTCCTCGTGGCCGGGTTGGCGACGGTCGCGCTCGTCCAGTTCGGCGGCTCGGCGGTGCTGCGTGGCGGGCTGTCGGCCGGCGACTGGTACCTGTTCCTGCAAGGGGTCTCGCTCTTCTGGTTCCCGCTGACGTCCATCGCCGCGTTCTGGTCGCAGTTCCAGCAGGGCCTGTCGGCCTCCGAGCGGGTCTTCGCCCTGATCGACGCGCCTCCCCGGGTCGTGCAGACCGACTCCCTGCCCGCCGGCAGGCCGGCCGGCCGCATCGAGTTCGAGGGCGTGACGTTCGGCTACGATCCGGCCCACCCGGTGCTGCGCGACTTCGACCTGCGCATCGAGGCGGGCGAGACCGTCGCGCTCGTCGGGCACACCGGGGCGGGCAAGTCCACGCTGAGCAAGCTGATCACCCGCTTCTACGAGTTCCAGGACGGCCGCCTGCTGATCGACGGCCGCGACATCCGCACGCTCGACCTGCCCTCCTACCGGAGGCAGATCGGGGCCGTGCCGCAGTCGCCGTTCCTGTTCAGCGGCACGGTGGCCGACAACATTCGCTATCCGCGCCCCGAGGCCGGTGACGAAGAGGTGCTGGCCGCCGCCTCGGCGGTGGGCGGCGGCGACTGGATCGAGGCCCTGCCCGACGGGCTGCGGACCGACGTCGGCGAAGACGGCCGCGCGCTGTCGATGGGCCAGCGCCAGCTCGTCGCGCTGGCCCGCCTGCTCATCCAGGACCCGGCGATCGTGGTCCTCGACGAGGCCACGGCCAGCGTCGACCCGCTCACCGAGGCCCAGATCCAGGAGGGCCTCGACGTGGTGCTGGCCGGGCGCACCTCGATCGTCATCGCCCACCGCCTGTCCACGATCGAGCACGTCGACCGCATCATCGTGCTCGACCACGGACAGATCGTGGAAGAGGGCGACCACGCCACGCTGCTCCGGCGCGGCGGCCGCTACTGCCAGGTCTACAACACCTACTTCCGGCACCAGTCGCCCAACTACCGCGCGGGCTCCGGCTTCGTCCCGGTCAGCTCACCGTGACCGGTCGCGCGGTGCCCGGCCTGAGCGCCCAGGCATGGCACGCCGAGCTGCCGTTTGAGCAGCTCGATCTCGTGGACGGGCAGCTCGCGCGCCACCGTACGCGCGTTGTCGGCCAGCGGGTGGGCGGTCAGCCGCACCTGCCCCACGGCCTCCTCGAACGCCCGCGGATCCCAGGGGCCCGCGACCACGGCCGCCTCCGCGACGCGCGCGACCTCGGCGGGGTCGGGTCGCGCGGCGATGCCGAGCCTGGTGGTCAGCCGGTCGCCGACGAGCAGCCCGGCCAGATAGCTCCGCCCGGCCGCCGGATCGCGCCGCGGACGGGGGTCGGCGCCGTGCACCCAGGCGGTGACGATCCCGGCGACCAGCCGGGCGGCGGCGTGCCTCGTACGGTCGGACAGGCCGAAGTCGCCGAGGTCGTACTGGTTCGTGGAGATCACCAGCACGACCCGGTCCTCGGTCCAGGCCCGGCTGAAGTGGCTCCAGCCCCACAGATACTCGCCACCGTGGCCGACGTAGGGGTGTTCGCCGCCGAAGACGTTGAACACCAGCCCGACGGACGCCTCCGCGCTCGGCCCGGTGAGCGTGCCGCCGGACGCCTGCGCCGTGATCATCTGCCGGGCGGTCCCGGGCTCCAGGACCGATCCCGTCCCCAGCCGTCCCCCGTTGACCATCGCGAGCAGGAACCGGGCGTGATCGGACGGCGTGCTGAGCGCGGACCCGGCCGGGTAGTCGCCGGGATACAGCGGCGGCAGCGGGAAGTGGTGTCCGGGTAGGGTCGCGTAGCCGGTCGAACGGCGTTCGAGCAGCTCGGCGGGCACGTGGTCGGGATGTTGCGCGGGCGGGAACACGGTCGAGCCCATCCCGAGCGGCGCCAGCACCCGGCGTTCCACCCATTCGGAGAACGTGAGCCCGTCGGGATTGAGCCGTTCGACGAGGTAGCCGGTCAGGGCGATGCCCACGCTGCTGTAGGCGTACTGTCCGCCCACCGGGCCGGCCCAGAACGGCAGCACCGTGCCGTCGTACGCGTCCGACCGCCCGGCGCCGAGCACCCGCCGCAGGTGCTCGCCCAGCGGGGCGGGGGGCACCCGATCCCAGTTCCCCATGTTGGTGCCCAGGCCGCTGCGGTGGGTGAGCAGGTCGCGCAGCGTGATCGGCCGTGGACCGTGCGGGTTGACGACACGTACGTCCAGGTGGTCGTCGATCGGGTCGTCCAGCCCGATCAGGCCGCGCTCCACGAGCTGCATGGCCGCGACCCCGGTGTACGGCTTGCAGTCGGAGCCGGTGGGCCCGACCGTGTCGGCCGTCATGGGCCGCCCGGTGGCCAGGTCCGCGAGTCCGTACGCGCGGGCCAGCGCCACCTCCGTGCCCACGCCCACCGCGATCGACAGCCCCGGTGTCCCGCAGTGCTCCATGATCTCCGGCGCCAGCGCGTCGAGCGCCTCCGCCAACGTCTTCACATCCATGCGTCAACGCTGGCATTGACGTCTGGAAACTGTCAAGCCATTCGTTGACAGCCATAATGGTACGGTGCCTGAGCTACCCGATCTCGCCGCCCTGCTGTCGGTCGTCGAAGAACGCAGCCCCGACGCCGACGCCCTCACCCGCCTGTCCGTCGCCGAAGGCGTGCTGAGCGACCTGCAGGGCATCGGCGACAGGCTGCTCGGCTACCTCGTCGAACTGGCCAGGGCCGAGGGCTGCTCGTGGTCCGACATCGGCGACCACCTCGGCATCAGCCGCCAGGCGGCCCAGCAGCGTTACGGCCGCCGCTGGTCCAGCCTCACCGTCGCCGACCTCGCCCAGTCGGGGGCGTTCGACCGCTACACCGGCCGCGCCAAACAGACCCTGGAACGGGCCGAGGCCCACGCCCGCCGTACGCGGAGCGCCACCGTCGGCGTGGACCACCTGCTGCTCGGCATCCTCGACGACCACGAGACCCTCGCCGTCCGCGCGATCGCCGCCCAGGGCATCGATCCCGCCGCCCTCCGAGCGGACCTGGAACGGCACCTCTCCGCCGGCCCCGGCTCCCCGGCGACGCTGCCGATCGGCGCCGAGGCCCGCCGCGCCCTCCAGGCGACGCTGGTGGAGACGGCCGAGCTGAGGCACAACTACATCGGCACCGAGCACCTGCTGCTGGGGCTGCTGCACGACCGGGCGAACCCGCTGCCGCGGCGGCACGGGCTGGCGCTCGAACCGACGCGGGCCGCCGTACGCGCCGCCCTGGAGGCGTTCCTGCGAGCCAGGGAGGCATGACAGATCAGGGGAACCCGGCCGTCCCGCGGGTCAGCCGCCGATGCCGGTCATCCCGATGAGCAGCGGCAGGAGCAGGATGATCAGAATCGCGCCGATGACGTCGAAGCTCACCCCCGACCGGATCATCGTCGTGATCGGCACCACCCCTGACCCGTACGCGATCGCGTTCTGCGGCGTCGACACCGGCAACATGAACCCGAACGACGCCGCGAACGTCGCCGCCAGCGCCGGCACGAACGGATTGATCCCCGCCGCCACCGCGATCGGAATGATGATCGGCACCACCACGGCGGCCGAGGCCGTGTTGCTGGTGGTCTCCGAGACCACCACGGCCAGCACCACGGCGAAGGCGGTGATGGCGAAGACGCTGCTCAGCCCCAGCGCGGAGGCGGCCGACGAGCCGATGGTCTCGGCCAGCCCCGTCTCCTCCAGCAGGGAGCCGAAGATGATGCCGGTGCCGAACAGCACGATCGTGCCCCAGTCGATGCGGGCCGCGTCGCTCCAGTTGAGGGTGAACTCGCGCTTGCCCCAGTCCGTCGGCAGCACGAACAGCAGCGCGGCGCCGAGCACGGCCACGATGCCCTCGTTGAGCCGGCCGCTGACGGCGGTGTAGAGGGCCGACTCGGTGCCGGCGAACAACGCGATCACGCCCGGGAAGATCCACAGGAACACCGTGGTGCCGAAGGCGACGAGGGTGTTCTTCTCGGCGCGCGACAACGAGCCCAGGGCGGCCCGCTCGCGCCGCACGTACTCCTCGACGCCCTCGATCTCGCGGATCTCCGGCCGGTTCACCAGGAGCAGCACGACCGCCAGCGCGACGAACATGAGCGCGCAGATCGGCAGCGCCGTGATCACCCACTCGGCGAACGAGATGCGCTGACCGGTGGCCTCCTCGATGAGCCCGCGGCCGATCAGGTTCGGCGGGGTGCCGACGGGGGTGAGCAGGCCGCCGACGCTGGCCCCGTACGCGAGCATCAGGACGAGCGCCGCGCCCACCCGCAGCCGCAGCGGGTTGAAGTCGGCCGGGACCAGCCCGCGGTCCTGCAGGAGCTTGGCGATCACGGCGAGCATGCCGAGCGCCGTGGGCAGCAGCATCGCCACGGTGGCCGTGTTGGAGACGAACGCCGACAACAGGCACGTGATGGCGCCGAACGCCACGATCAGCCGGAACGTCGAGCGCCCCACCCCGGGTAACGACAGGATCCGGAAGGCGAAGCGGCGCGCCAGCCCGTACTTGAGCATGGCCTGCGCCAGGATGAACGCCCCGACGAAGGTGAAGATCGTGGGCGAGCCGAAGGGAGACAGCGCGTCCGTCGCGGAGACCACGCCGAGCAGCACGATCGCGCCGACGCCGATGAGACCTCCGACCGGGATGGGCACCGGCTCGGTCACCCACAGCACGATGACGCCGAGCAGCACGGCCGCCAAGGTCTGCTGCGTGCCCTCCATGTCGAGGGGCAGCAGCAGGAAGGCCACCGTGACGAGCGGCGCCAGCCACATGCCCGTGGTGCGCCGGGCCTTCTCGAATCTCTCCTCGGCGGCGGACAGCTTCTGCTCGCCGAGGCTGCGGTAGGTCGCGTGGCCCAGCAGGGCCTGGTCGACGTCGGTTCTCGGGCCGCCGGAGTTCATCGCCTGCTCCTAACGTTTTCGCCGTCATTCAAGATCTGGGTGGCGCGCAGGTCCAAGACGAGTTAGCTACTTGAGTCATAGGTGTCTCCTATAGGAGCGTTGTGTGGATGTCCGGCAGCTCGAGTACTTCCTGGCCGTCGTCGATCACGGTGGCTTCAACAAGGGCGCCAGAGCACTGTTCATGGCGCAGCCCTCCCTGTCGCAGGCGATCAGGACCCTGGAGAAGGACCTCGGCGGCCAGCTCTTCCACCGCATCGGCCGGCGCGTGGTGCTCACCGACGCCGGTCGGGCGCTGATCGAGCCGGCCCGGCAGGTCGTACGCAGCCTCGAAGCGGCCCGCGCGAGCGTGGCTGCCGTGCACGGCATGGTGTGCGGCAGCGTCGCCATCGCGTCGATGCCCTCGCCCGCGGTGGAGCCGCTGAGCAGCATGATCGACCGCTTCCGCGACCGCCACCCGGACGTGCGGGTGGTGGTCAAGGACGCGCCGGTGCCGCATTCGGTGATCGAGCACGTCCGTACGGGCGTCACGGAGCTGGGCCTGCTGTCGGCCTGGGAACTGCCCACGGTCGCCGACGTGGAGCTGCACCCCGTCGAGGAGCAGCGGTTCGTGCTCGTGGCCCCGCCCGGCGGCCCCTTCGAACCGGCCCCGTCGCTGCCCCGCGAGCGCCTGGCCGGTCAGCGGCTGATCGTCGGCGAGCACGGCACGGGGCTGCGCCGCCTCGTCGAGGAGATCCGGGCCTCGGGCGTGGAACTGTCGATCGCGGTCGAGTCGGAGCACCGGGAGGCGTTCCTGCCGCTGGTGCTGAAGGGCGTGGGGATCGGCGTGCTGGCCGAGGCGTGGCGGACGCTGGCCGAACGGGCCGGCGCGCTGGTGTTCGACCTGGATCCGCCCGCGTCGCTGCACCTGGCCCTGGTCAGCAGGAAGGGCTGGCTCAGCCCGGCGGCGGCCGAGTTCCTGGAGCTCTCGGTCGACCTATAGGCGCCGCCTATAGGTCGCATCACTTGCCGGTCTTGGACGTCTTCGCAGGCCACCGCTTGAATCGGGACCATGGAGACGCATGACATCGCCGTGATCCCCGGAGACGGCATCGGCCTCGAAGTCACCCCGGCGGCCCTGGAAGTGACGCGGGCGGCCGGCCGGCGCCACGGCTTCGGGCTCCGGCTCACCGAGTACGACTGGTCGTGCGCGCGCTACCTGAGCACGGGCGCGATGATGCCGTTCGACGGCCTCGACCGGCTGCGCGGCCACGACGCCATTTTCCTCGGGGCGGTCGGCGCGCCCGGCGTGGCCGACCACGTCTCGCTCTGGGGGCTGCTCATCCCGATCCGCCGGGCCTTCCGCCAGTACGTGAACCTCCGCCCGGTACGCCTCTTCGAGGGCGTCGAGAGCCCCGTACGCGCCGAGATCGACCTCGTCGTCGTCAGGGAGAACACCGAGGGGGAGTACAGCGAGATCGGCGGCCGGATGAACCGCGGTTTCCCGGAGGAGATGGTGGTGCAGGAGGCGGTGTTCACCCGGGCGGGCGTCACCCGGGTGCTCGACTACGCCTTCGACCTGGCCGGTCGCCGCCACGGTCACCTGACCTCGGCCACCAAGTCCAACGGGATCGTGCACACGCTGCCCTTCTGGGACGAACTGGTCAAGGAACGTGCCGCCGTACATCCCGGCGTGCGCTGGGACCAGGAGCACATCGACGCGCTCTGCGCCAAACTGGTGCTGGAGCCAGGACGGTTCGACGTGATCGTGGGCTCCAACCTGTTCGGCGACATCCTCAGCGACCTGGCGGCGGCGGTCGCGGGCAGCATCGGCATCGCCCCCTCGGCCAACCTCAACCCGGAACGCGACTTCCCGTCGATGTTCGAACCCGTACACGGGTCTGCCCCGGACATCGCGGGCCAGGGCGTGGCCAACCCGATCGGCGCCATCTGGTCGGCGGCCATGATGGTGGAACATCTGGGGCACGAGGCGGCGGCGGCGGAGATGGTGGCGGCCATCGCCCACGTCCTCGCAAAGGGGAACGTACGGACCCGCGATCTGGGAGGCACGGCCGGGACGCGAGAGTTCACCCAAGCGGTCCTCGCCCACCTGAGCTGACGCCCCGCGCTCCTTGCCCCGCCACGCGCCACCTCGACGCCACCCAGGAGACCAAAAACGCCAGCCCCACGCCCCCGCCCACCCGACGCGCCACCCCCGCCCTGCGTCCCGCCCCCCACCCGGTCGACCCATCCTCCCGCCCGGCCGCTTGGCCCCCGCCCGTGCCGGTGGTTCCCCCGCCCGTGCCGGTGGTCCCCGCGCCCGGCCGGTGGTCCCCGCGCCCGATCAGTACGCCTCCCGCGACACCCGGCCTTGTCCGTCCGGCCTTGTCCGTCCGGCCTTGTCCGTCCGGCCTTGGCCACCCACCTAGTGTTGCCTGTCCGGGCTCGCCCCGCCCCGCCTTGCCTGCCTACCCACCCGGCAGGCCCGGTCCCGCCCGCTCGGCCCGGTCTCCCTCGGTTCGGCCCGGCCCCGCTCGGGTTGGCCCTGCCCGGTCGGTGTGTCGTTGTTGCAGGGGGAGGTCAGGTTGCGGGGTCGTCCGCTTCTGCCAACCGCATCGGTCGGGTGAGGATCGTGCGTTGGCCGATCAGCCAGTCGGCCAGGTGGTCGCGTTCGAGGAGGATCAGGGGTTGGCGGGCGTTGAGGGCCTCGGTGCGTGCCTGATCGGTCAGTCGGCCCGACGTGATGAGGATCCCCGTGTGCCCGTTGAAGGCGTTGGCCAGCGCCCCCAGGAAGTTGCGGACGGCCGGGGCTCCGACGCTGCCGCCGTAGCGCTTGCACTGGATCGCGTACGGTGTGCCGCCAGGTGCGACGGCGGTGATGTCGACGCCGCCGTCACCGCTGCGCCCCCTTTCCCGAACGCGCCGGAACCCTTCGGTGATCAACCTTTCGGCGACCAGGTGCTCGAATTGCGTGCCGGTCATGAGATCGACCTTCGTCAACTCGGTGTTGGCCGCGAGAAAACGTTGACGGCGAGCTTGGAGGACCCGATAGCGCAGGAAAAGGCCAGCACCAAAGGCGGCGATGGCCACGGAGGCGATGCCTATCGCCCATCCCGGATTTTCCATGACAAATCTGGCCGAAATGACGACCGCAATGGTCGTGCATCCGAGCCCTGCCAACCACAACGCACGGTCGTCGCCCTGCTTGCGCCGACGCTTGCCGCGACCGGATCGTCTCGCCATCGCACCCCTCCAGAAGGCCGTTGGTGATGGCGAGTATGGCCGACGCGACCGACAGAATCCGTGCCCACGGTCACTCGCATAACGCCCTTATCGGTAGTTGACCGGTGATGAGTGGTTGGCGTGCCGAGAGTTCGGCGGGCGTGGTGCGATCTGGGGCGGATGAGGAGAGCGGGAAAAGGGAGAGGAGGGGTAATCCTCGTCCGGCAGAAAGGTGAAGAGATGTCGCCTCGCCGCTTCGTGCGATGGGAAGCCGAATACGGCCAGTTGGCGAAGGAGTGGTGGCGGAAGTGGCCGAACTCTCGGTTACTTCCCGATGGCCATCATGGAAACTCGCTTAAAGTCGGTATAAAGGGCCTGTTAGCGTCCCGGCATGTCAGCTCCGGACCTCACTGCTGCGCTGGAGCGCATCCCCGGCTGGTTCTGGCCGACGGATCAGCGCCTGTTCGAGTGGTTCCTGTCGGAGGGCGACAACCGGGGTGACGTCCTCGAACTCGGGACGTATCTCGGCAAGAGCGCCGTCCTGATCGGCACCCGCGTACGCCAGAGCGAGACCTTCACCGTCTGCGACCTCTTCGAGTCGGACGCCCCCGACGCCCACAACGACGCCGAGACCACCAGGTCCTACTCCACGCTCACCCGTGACCGTTTCGAGCAGAACTACCTGAGCGTTCACGAGACCCTGCCCGAGATCGTGCACGGTCCGACGTCGATCATCCTCGACCACGTCGGGGCCGACACGTGCAGGTTCGTCCACGTCGACGCCTCCCACCTCTACACGCACGTGAAGGGCGACGTGCTGGCGGCGCGTACGGTGCTCAAGGAGGACGGGGTGGTCGCCTTCGACGACTACCGCAGCGAGCACACCCCGGGCGTCGCACTCGCCGTGTGGGAGGCGGTCGCCGGTCACGGGCTGGCGCCGATCTGCGTCAGCACCCAGAAGTTGTACGCCACATGGGGCGACCCGTCCCCCGTGCAGGAGCGGTTGCTCGACTGGCTCGGGTCGCGTCCTGACCTGTGGCACACCACAGACGTGCTCGGCGAGCGCATCCTCGTACGGATCAACCAGCGCAAGAAGCCCAAGCCCGCCGCCTCACCCACGAGCGACCTCGAACGGCTGACCACCGAGCTGCGGCACACGACCGCGGAGCTGAAGAAGGCCACCGCGGAGTCGCGGAACGCCGTCCAGGCCCTGAAGAAGGCCACCAAGGAGGTCAGCGTGCTCGGCCCCGTCGCGCACCGCGCCGCCGGATGGCTCCGCCGCCGCACCACCCCAGGCAAGTAGCCCGTTCACCGCGAGCCCGTTCACCTCGAAACGTGCTCACGTGGGACCTGCCCACACAGAGGCCGTCCACAGGGAACCCGCCCACATGGGACGCGCGCCCACCTCGGACGTGGCGGTGCCGTCGGTGCTCAGCCGGGCTGGGCGCTCGGCATGAACGCGCCGACCTGGTCGGCGAACTCCTCCGGGGTCACGATCGGCACCCCCAACGTCTCGGCCTTGGCCCGCTTGGACCCCGCTTTCTCCCCCGCCACCAGCAGAGACGTCTTGGCCGACACGCTGGAGGACGCCTTCCCCCCGGCCCGTTCGATCAGCTCGTTGACCTCGTTGCGCGACAGTGCCGCCAGCGGGCCCGTCATCGTGCCCGTGACCACCACCGACATCGAGGCGAGCGGCCGCTCGACCGTCGGCTCCGCGCTCTCCACGCTCTCCACGGACGGGGGCGTGGCGCCGGGTTCGGTCATGTTCACCCCGGCGCGTACGAGCTTGTCGATGAGCGGCGCCAGCTTGGCCAGCTCCGTCACCACGACCGGCGCCTTCTCGCCCCCGATGCCCTCGACCCGCTGGATCGCCTCGGCGTCGGCGGCGCGGACGGCGTCCATGGTGGCGAAGTGGCGGGCGATGCGGCGGCTCATCGAACGGCCGGTGCCGCGCACCCCGAGCGCCGCGAACACCCTGCTGAGCGGCCGCGTCTTGGCCTGTTCGATGGCCGCGACCAGATTGTCGCTGCTGGTCTCGCCCATGCGCTCGAGACCGAGAAGCTGCTCGCGCGTCAGGAAGAACAGGTCGGCGAAGTCGGCGATCAGGCCGGTGTCGAGCAACTGCCTGACGCGGTTTCCCGCCAGCCCTTCGATGTCGAGCTGGTCGCGGCCGACCGCGTAGATGATCGACGCGACCGCCTGGCACTCGCGCCCGCGCACGCACCGCCAGCGCTCCTGCGACTTGTCGATGGTGTCGCCGCACGCGGGGCAGACCTCGGGGATCTCGATGGGCCGCTCGTCGCCGGTGCGCATGTGCACGACCGGCGCCTCCACGCGCGGGATCACGTCGCCGGCCTTGTAGACCGTCACGCTGTCGCCCAGCATCAGGCCGCGCCGGGTGATGTCGGCGACGTTGTGCAGGGTGGCGTAGGTGACCGTGCTGCCGTCGAGCTTGACCGGCTTCAGCACCGCGCGCGGGGCGATGACGCCGGTGCGGCCGACGTTCCACTCCACGCGGAGCAGCTTGGTGATCTTCTCGGTGGCAGGCAGCTTGTACGCCACCGACCAGCGCGGCGCCCGCGAGCTGAACCCCGCCGCGGCCTGGTCGGCGGCCAGATCACACTTGATCACGATGCCGTCGATGCCGAACGGCAGCTCCGCGCGCAACTCCGCGATCTCGTCGACCCGCTCGCGCACCCGCTCCAGCGTCTCGGCGACGATCCCGGCCACCGGCGTGGCGGCCGTGGTCTGCACCCCCTGCGCGGCGACCCACTCCATGACCCCGCTGTGCGGCAGCTCGCGCAGCCGGACGGCGAGTGCGGAGTCGTCGTCGGGCGACGGCAGAACGCCGTAGCCGAAGAACGTCAGCTCGCACACATAGGGCCGGTCCTGCGCGCGTAACGTGCCCGCGGCGGCGCTGCGCGCATTGGCGAACGAGGTGCCGTCGTGCGCCTGCCGTTTTTCGCAGGCCGCCTCGAACTGGGAGGTGGTCATCATGACCTCACCGCGCAGCTCCACCGTGACCGCGTCGGCCAGCCTGTCGGGAAGGCCCACGATGGTGCCGATGGCGTGGGAGACGTCTTCGCCCGCGGTGCCGTCGCCACGCGTGACGAGCTGCGCCAGGCGGCCGTGCCGGTAGCGGGCCGAGATGGCCAGCCCGTCGAGCTTGGGCTCCACGCTCCACACCGTGACGGGACGGCCGAGCCTGCGCTCCAGCCCGGTCGCCCAGTCGGCGAGCTGCTCGGCCCCGAACACGTTGTCGAGGCTGAGCATCGGCACCGTGTGCGGCACGTCGCCCACCACGGCCCCACCGGCCACCTTGCCCGTGGGCGAGGACGGCAGCACCGCCGCTGGATGCTCCTCCTCGTATGCCTGGATGTCGCGGACCAGCCGGTCGTAGGCGTCGTCGTCGAGCGTGGAGGTGCCGTCGGCGTAGTAGGCGGCGGCGGACTCGACCGCGAGCCGCACGGCCTTGGCGTAGGCGGCGTCGTCGGCCAGGGCGGTGATGGGGGGTGTCTCGGTCATGGCGCCATCATGTCGTGCGCCACCGACAATTCCCCTGGCAGGCGACGCGCTCGTACGGGAGCCGACGCGCAGGTCCGTGCCGGTGCGTGGCCGGGCCGTCAGTCCTGTACGAGGCGGGCGGGGAAGCCGCCGGTCGCGATGGGACCCCAGCGGTCGATGTGCAGGCGGATCAGCGACTTGTCCTGGCGGCGCATGGCTTCGCGGTATTCGTCCCAGTCGGGGTGTTCGCCCGCGATGCAACGGTAGTACTCGACCAGCGGCTCCAGCGCCTCGGGCATGTCGAGCACCTCGGCGTGCCCGTCCACCTGCACGTACGGCCCGTTCCAGTCGTCGGACAGGACACAGATCGACACCCGGTCGTCGCGGCGGGCGTTGACGGCCTTGACGCGGTCGGGATAGGTCGAGACCACGATCCGGCCGTCCTCGTCGACGCCGCAGGAGACCGGTGAGAGCTGGGGGCGTCCGTCCGCACGGGTGGTGGAGAGCAGACCGTGGTGTCTGGGACGCAGGAAGTCGAGCAGTTCGGGCAGTTCGACGCGGCGCGCGGTGGCGATGCTGGGAGCCATCTCAAGCCTTTCGGATCAGATTCGGTCCGCCCCGGCATCGGCGCTGAAACGGCAACCGAGGGGGCGTACCAGCCGTACCACAATGGTCGGCCTCAGAGGTGCACGACCCTCTCGGACGTCTCGTGCCGACCGGCGGGCGGCTTCGTACGAGGAGGCGTTCTGGATGACTTTCGCCCGTGTGGCACCGATCACGCTTCATGTGTGGATTCCTCCACAGTAGTTCGCTTGCGGTCTCCGTACCGTCTGTCCTGCCGGGGCACTCCGGCGGCACCGACCGACAAACGGGGAGGAACCCACAATGCGCAAGACTCTGGCGATCGCGGCCCTGGCCGGTTCGACGGCCCTGACCGGCCTGGCGCTCAGCCCGGCGACGGCTCAGGCGGCTCAGGAGACTCGCTCCACCACGCAGTCCGGCACGCAGCCCAGCACGCAGTTCACCGCGGCCTACGGGGGCAGTTGGGGGAAGTTCTTCTCCAGCGACCACAAGGCGTACACGTTCGGCAAGACCTGGAAGTCGGGCGGCAAGGTGTTCACGAAGTGGTACGGCGTGGACAGGAAGGGCGGTAAGAAGGGCTGGGTCTGGTTCGAGTACTACCAGAACGGTAGCTGGCACAAGTTCAACAAGTCGTGGGACGGCAAGGTCGCCGGCTCGTGGAGCGGCCGGGGGATCTCGAAGGTCTACACCTTCACCTGCTGGGCCGGCAAGTTCGACAACTGCGGCAAGAAGTACCGCATCTACTAGGCGGAACTCTCAGGGGGCGGTCACAGGCCGGTCAGTCCGATCCCGACCAGGACGAGACCGGCCGCGCACGCCACGGTGCGCACCGTGTTCCAGGTGGTCCACCGCGGCGAGTACTCCTTGAAGGGCATGGTCCCGGCGTCGAGCGCGTTGTTCATCGGTACGTTGATCGCCACGGTGACCAGGAACGAGCCGACGAAGTTCACGGCGGCGGCGGCGAAGAACCACACGGCGGCCGGAGCGCCCGCGAGGAACCCGGACACCAGGGCCGCGAGCGGCGAACCCAGGAAGACCACGAACAACCACGGGTTGAGGATCTTCCGGTTGACGCTGCGCATCGCGGCCTCCGCCTGAGCGGGGTCGATCGCGTTCAGGCCCGGCATGACGGACATGGAGAACGCGTAGAACAGGCCCGTGAGGGCGCCGTGCAGGACGAGGGTGATGAGAGCCAGGATCAACATGGCCCCATCGTCCCGCCGAGGAGGCGCGCGGGTCCATGGCCCGCGCGCTCAAGGCCATGTGCGATCGTCCATGTGCGATCGTCCACGCCGCCGGTGCGGCGGAGGATCGTGGCCCACGCCGTCACGGACGGCCCGGCTCGGCGGCGTCTCTGGCGCTCAGGCGCATCCGGATGTCGTGCTCGGCCCACAGGACGAAACGCTCCACAGGTACGACGGGATGGTCCGCGACCGGCTCGAACCGGAACCGTTTGAGCAACACCGCGAGCACCAGCTCGGCCTCGACCATGGCCAGGCCCGCGCCCTCGCAGCTCCGCGGGCCCAGGCCGAAGGGGATGTAGGCGTACCGGGGGCGTTCGGCCTGCGCCTCGGCGGTGAACCGGTCGGGGACGAACGCGTGCGGGTCGGGCCAGTACGACGGATTGAGGTGCACGGCCCAGAACGGGTAGAAGATCGTCGTTCCGGCCGGGATGTGGTAGGCGCCGAGCGTGAGGTCCTCGGTGGTCTCGCGGGCGCCGTACGGGCCGGGCGGGTAGAGCCGCATCGCCTCCTTGAGCGCCATCTCCAGCCGGGGCAGGCGGCGCAGGTCGGCGTACGTGGGCGCGGGCCGCGTACCGAGGACCTCGTCCAGTTCCTCGACGACGCGCGCGGCCTCCTCGGGGTGGCGGGTCAGCAGGTGCAGCGTCCAGGAGACGGCCACGCCGGTCGTGTGGTGCGCCGCCATCATGATCATCAGTACGGCGTCGCGCACCCTGGCCGCGCTCATGTCGGCCTTGACCAGGGCGGACACCAGGTCGCTGGCACCCGCGGCGAGCACGCCGTCCACGACCTCGCGCAGGTACGCCAGCTCCCGCGCGGCCCGCGCCCGACCGTCGCCGTGGGCGTCGGCGCGGGCGTCGGCGCGGCCCAGGTACACGGTCAGCACGGTCTCGAAGGCGTCGACCACGTGGGCCGGGTCGTCGATGCCGCCGCCGAGCGCGTAGTGGCAGATCATCCGCAGCGACAGCTCGCTCAGGTCGTGCTGCAGGTCCACCGGGCCCGCGGTGGCGCGGGCCGCCCACCGGTCGGCCAGGTCGGTCGCCAGCGCGGCGAACTCGGGGAAGTGCGCCTCGTGCGAGGGCCGCCCGGCCAGCACCGACAGCAGGGCCCGGCGCAGCGGCCGGTGTTCGTCGGCCGGGAGCGTCTGCAGGTTGCCCGCCTCGCACAGCGGGGCCAGGAACTCGAACGGCTTGTCCGGCCGCTTGTTGACCGCGGCGGTGGCCTCCAGCAGCACGGGATCGGCCACCGAGACGGCCGCCCGGGTGCCGGGGAGCTGGAAGCGTACGACGGGTCCGTACTGCTCGTGCAGGTGGAGTTGGTAGGTGTGCAGGCCGCCGGCGGCCGCGATGGCGTCACGTCCGGAGTCGGCCTGGTGGGGTGGTCCAGGGATCTCGCGCACGTCGCCACGGTCTCTCGATCGCGCCGGGATCGCAACCCTCGCCACGGCTCGCCCGCACCCGGCACGGGCCGTCGCCGCCGGTCCTGGAGCATCGGTGAGGTCGCCTCCGGGACCGGTCCCCGGGTGGGCGGGTGAGCATGAGGCATGTGGTTCACCCGGCGGAAAGACCCCATGGCCCTGTTCGAACGCGGCAACAAGCTCGCGCTCCGCGGTGACCTCGACGCCGCCGCCGCGCACTACCGCAGGGCGATCGCCTCCGGCCATTCCCTCGCGACGGCCGAGGCGGGCATCAAGCTCGGCATCCTGCTCAAACAGTCGGGCGACCGGGCGGGGGCGGAGGTGGCCTATCGGGCGGCCATGCTCACCGGCCGGCCCGGTAAGGCGCCGGTGGCCGCGTTCCTGCTGGCCGGGGTGCTGTCGGCCGGTGGCCGCTACGGGGAGGCGGCCGAGGCGTACCGGCTCGTCATCGACTCCGGCCACGACCTGGCCGCCAACGCGCTGCTGTGCCTGGCGGAGCTGATCCGGTACGACCTGCCCGACGACGAGTGCGACCGCACGCTCGCCGCCGACCTCTACCAGCGGGCGATCGACACCGGCGATCCCCAGACCGCCCCGAAGGCCATGACCGGCCTGGCCGAGCTGCGCGCGGAGCACGACCCCGACGCCGCCGCCGAACTGTACCGGCGGGCGGTCGCCACCGGTCACCCGGAGGCCGCGCCCGTGGCCCGCAAGGCCCTGCGGGCGCTGCGGGGCGAGGAGGAGGAGGCCGAGCCGGGGCAGGGGCCGGGCAGCCGCCCCGCGGCGGCTACGTGATCACGTTCCGCGGCGAGTAGCGCCTGGCCCCGCCGCGCGCTTGGGGAAACTTGGGCGAGACCTGGTCCGACACTGCAGCGCCCGCCGGGCCCGCCGCCGGGCGAGCGGGTGAAGCTGGCCAGGACAGGTTTCCCCTGGCAAGACAGGCAGGTTCTGCCCATGGTCGGACGCGCGCTCGCCGCCCTGCCCCTCGTCGCCGTCCTGACGTGCCCGGCCGCGGCCTCCGCAGGAGCGGCGCTGGAGTCCACGGTGACGCTGGAGTCCACGGTGACGCTGGAGCAGAAGCTCGCCGCGCTCGACGCCCTGACCCAGCCCACCGAACCCAGCGCCGCGGCCTGGCGCGACGCCTGGGACAGCCGGGCGTCGTGGGGCGCGTACGGCTTCGACTGGTCCTCCGACCTCTGCTCGGGCAGCCCCGACCGGCCGCTCGGCTTCGACTTCCGCCCGGCCTGCCGTCGGCACGACTTCGGCTACCGCAACTACAAGGCGCTGGAGCGGTTCCCGGCGAACAAGGAGCACGTCGACAGCGCCTTCCTCTTCGACATGCGGCAGGTGTGCGTCGAGTACGCCGGAGCGCGCAAGACCGCCTGCGACCGTCTCGCGTGGTCGTACCACCAGGCGGTCCGGCGGCTGGGCGGGCTCGTGGGCCGCGACTCGGAGGACCCCCGCGCTCCACTCTGAGCCGTGACGGGCCGTGCCGGGCCGGGGCCGGCCGGTGGAAAAAAGTGCCGCGCGATGCCCTGTGCCTGAAAATAAAGATCATGTATGGTGAGCGCGGCATATCCTCCAACGGCCTGGAGCCCGCCGTGCCGCACATGTCCCGTCGCCAGGTTCTCTCCCTGCTCCCCGCCGCCGGTCTGCTCACCATGGCCACCCCCTCGCGCGCCGCGGCGGGGATCGACCATGCGCGGCTGCTCGCCAACACCGTCTCGATGCTCGCGGGCACCCCCGAGGTCAACGCCCGTCCCGAGGTCGCCGCCAAGCTCGCGGCCATCGTCGCCACCGCAGGGCAGCGGCTGACCGCCATGGACCGGGCGGGCGACGGCGAGCTGTTCGCCGGGCTGCGGCTCGGCACCGACGACGCCAACCTGCGCCTGGCCTACCAGTACCTGTACGAGATCGCGCTCGCCACCCGCACACCGGGCAGCGGGCTGATCGACGACGCGACCGTCCAGCGCAGGGTGGCCGACGGCCTGCTGTGGCTGCACGAGCGCTACTTCGGCGACCAGCAGGCCGGTTACTACGGAAACTGGCACACCTGGGAGATCGGCATCCCCACCCACGTGAGCAGGACGCTCGTCCTGCTGGCCGAGCAGTTACGCGACGGGCTGACCGCGCCCTACCTGGCCTCCATGGACGCCTACCTGCGCAACGGCAAGAACGGCGACGTCGACCTCGACTCGCGCTTCCACACCGGCGCGAACCTGGCCGACATCGCCGCCAACCGCATCCTGCAGGGCGCGCTCACCGGCGACGACGCCCGCGTCACCAAGGCCATCTCCGACCAGGCCACCGTCTTCGCCACCATCGACCCGTACGACCTCCAGCACGGCGTCACCGACGGCTACTACCGCGACGGCTCCTTCATCCAGCACCACTCGGTCGCCTACACCGGCTCGTACGGACGACTCCTGCTGACGCGCGTCGTCCAGACCCTCAAGACGCTCCAGGGCGCGACGAGCGGAACGGCGAGCGGCCCTGTGAGCGGCACCGCCGCGGAGGACCTGCCCGCCGTGGTGTACCGCTGGATCGCCGACGGCTTCGCCCCCCTGATCTTCGAGGGCTGGATGATGGAGATCGTCAAGGGGCGGGCCGCCTCGCGTACGGTCACCGGCTACGCCGACGTCGGGGTGATCGTGGAGGCCATCGCCGACCTGGCCGACCACGTCGGGGCCGCCGAGGCGCTCGCGCTGAGGAAGTACGTCAGGTTCCTGCCGGCCGCCGACACCGCCGCCTTCGTCTCCCCGGTCAGCATCGCCCGGTACGCGGCCATCCGCGCCGACTCCGCCGTACCGGCCGCCGACCTCAACGCGCCCGAGCGCAGCGTGGCGTACAACGCCATGGACAAGACCGTGCACCGCCGCCCCGGCTACGCCTTCGCCCTGGCGCGCAGCTCGGAGCGGATCAGCAAGTACGAGTACATGAACGGCGAGAACCTCATGCCCTGGTTCCAGGGCGACGGCGCCTACTACCTCTACCTGGCCGGCGAGGACCAGCGTGAGGTCTTCGGCGTCGACTACTACACGGCCGTCTCGCCGTACCGGCTGGCCGGGATCACCGCGCCGGTCGAGGAGCGGCGGACGGTGCCCGACCTGTACGGCCGGTTCTGGTACGACAACCCCTCCCACCCGCTCAACTTCACCTCCTCCTCCGAGTCCCAGAACACCTACGTGTACTTCCCGCGCGCCGGCAACGCCTTCTCCGGCGGCGCCACGCTGGGCGCGTACGGCGTGGCCGGGATGGTGCAGTCCGACGACGCCGCCTACACCGCCAAGCAGGCCGGCCTCCTGCCCGACGACTTCGTCGCCTACCGGAACGCCCGCGCGACCAAGTCCTGGTTCATGCTCGACGACGAGATCGTGGTGCTCGCCGCGGACGTCTCCGGGCAGGGCGGCCGCGCCGCGGTGACCACCGTCGACAGCCGCATCGCCGCGCCCGCCGACGCGGTCGCGCTCACTGGCGAGGGCTGGGACGGCGGGGCCTGGCGGGCCGGTGACACCGCGCCGCCGCGCTGGCTGCGCTACGCCAACGGCACCCGCCGTACCGCGATCGGCTACGCCTTCCTCACCAGGCAGCCGGTGACGGCAGGGCTGGAGACGGTGACGCGCAGCCGCCGGGTCGTGCGTACGTCGAACCCCGACACCAGCGTGACGAAGAACGTCTTCACCGCCTCGATCGCCCACCCCGTCACCGGCGGCGCCGCCGCCCTGGCCTACGCCCTGGTGCCGAACGCGACCGAGGCCCGCCTGCGCGCCTACCCTCGGGGCCCGCTGTCCGTGCTGGTCAACAACCGGCACGTGCAGGCGATCGAGCACAAGACGCTCGGGCTCGTGGCCGCCAACGTCTTCACCGACGGCCCCCGCCACGCCGGTCGGCTGCTCGTCGACGGGCCGGCCTCGGTCATCGTCAGGTCGGGGGAGCGTACGGTCGTCGCCGTGTCCGATCCCACGATGCGGCGCGACCGCGTCAGTGTCGTCCTGCACGGTCCGCGGCTCAGGCTGGAGACGGCCGACGAGGGGGTGACGGTGCGGCGCGTACCGGGGGGCGTCCTCGTCCAGGCGACCACCCGCCACGCCTACGGCCGCACCTTCACCGCCACCCTCCGCTGAACGGACGTCAACCGGAGATCCGGTCGGTCACGGGCTGACAGGGGCGCTCACCTCCCGTTTCAGCGCCCTTTCAGCCCTCGGGGCTACGCTGCCCGCTTCCGGCGTCGGCTCCCGTACGAAGCGTGGTTTCATGGATCTGTTGTGGCTGATCATCATCGTTCTGGTGGTCGCCCTGGTCGCGTCCGCGATCAGTCCTGAGTTCGGTCAGAAGCTGTTCGTCTGGAGGCGTCTCTCCCTCGGCTCCGCCCGGTTGTGGTCGATCGCGGCGCTGGCCGTCCTGGCCGCGGGGATGTTCCTGTACCGGGACGCGGTCACGTACGACCCCGCGTGGCGCCTGGCGGAAAGGCAGCGGGAGCACGCCGCGGAGCAGGCGGAGCGCGACCAGGAGACGGAAAAACTGATCAAGAGCGGCGGCGCGCGCGAACTAGGCGTCGAACCGGGCTCGGACCAGCACACCGGCCACATCATCGGCTACCGCGCCGACGCCGACACGGGGGACGTGCGCGTCGTCTTCAAGGTCTCGGCGTGCGCGGGTCTGCTGCAGGAGAAGTCCGACGAGAACGGGACCCGGATCAGGGTGCGCATCGTGGAGGACCTCGAATGCCGGAGTGGCCCGGCCGACGTGTCCGTGCCCGCGATCAACCCTCTCGCGCTCGACGCGCCGATCGGCGGCCGGCGGGTCACCACCTGGGACGGCACCGAGATCCCCAAGTGCGAGGCCGACCCGGAGCGCGCGAAAGCCTGCGACGTGGTCGCCCTGGCACGCGCTTCGAGGATCGGCAACGGCGAGGTTCGCCGGCTCGGGCTGAAGCCCGAGTCGGATCGGCTCTCCGGGCGCATCATCGGCTACCGGCCCTACTCCGACAGCAAGGGCAACGTCAACGGCAGGCGCCTGGTGATCGTCTACTCGTTGTCGCCGTGCGCTGACCGTGGCGACGGCGTGGTCGAGGAGAAGGCTCGCGAGGTGGCGGTCGGCCTCTTCGAGGAGTCGGGCCGTGGCGGCGTACGTCTTACCGAGAAGTGCACGAGCCGCTACGAGTACCTGACCATTCCGCGACAACTGGGCATCACGCTCGGCGAACCGCTCGGTGACCGGCGGCTGGTCGTCGCGGGCGGGGGCGAGATCCCCGCCTGCGACGCCGATCCGCGACGGAAGCGGCAGTGCGACGCCGCCGTATGAGGTGGGAGTTTCATGACGCACTCCGACGGTGATCCCGACGAGGCCCCTTCTGGACGGCTCTCCGAGCGCCGGGTGGCGGGCATGCGCTGGGGTTGGTTCGGCGCGGGGCTCATGATCGCGGGTGTGGCGGCGGCCGGGTGGGGTCACGCCCTGCGCTGGTCGCTGGTCGAGGAGCCGTCGACCGGGATGAACGTCATGCTCCTCGTGGCGGCCGGGTTGCTGGCGGCACCGGTGGTCGCGGTGGTCAGGCTCGCTCGCCTGGCCGCCCCTCCCGAGGAGAACCCGCGTGCCGTCCCGGACGCGGTGTACAGCGTACGCGTGCGGGTCGTCCTGGCGGCGCTGGTCGTGTGCCCGTTCGCCCTGTACGGCCTGGTCCGTCTGCAACGCGGCTTCATGGGCGGGCTGCCCGAGCCCGGCGACGTCCTGTTCGGCCTCGGCCTGACGTTCGCCGCGGCCGGGCTCGCCGCGCTGGGCAAGGGCGCGGCCGACCTGACCGCCCGGTCGCTGACGAGCCTGTGCGCTGGGCTGCTCACCGTGGCGGCCGTGGCGCAGGCGGGCCTGCTGGCCGCCGAGACGCTGCCGGTCGAGGCCGCCACCGCAGTGGCCACCGATCCCTCCAGGACGGGCCGGGGCCCCGCCCCGGAGGACCCCGTTCCCGCCTCGGTGAGCAAGATCGCCTGGCAGTGGCGCCCGCCGGACGGCGGCACGGTCCGGCAGGCGGTGGCCGCCGGCGGGCACGTGGTCGTGCGCCTGTCCGACGGCGTGGTGGCCCTGGACTCCGTCACAGGCCGCGAACGCTGGCACTACCGCCGTCCAGGAGCGGCGGCCGTGCGGCTCCTGACCGCCCCGGACGGCGACCTGGTCGCGGTGGAGTTCGGCACGGGGAGCAGCGGGATACAGGCGGTCAGGGACCGGACGGTGCTGATGGACGCCCACACCGGCGGGGTCATCTCCGAGCAGGCCCGCGGGCTGCACCTGAACGCCACCATGACCTCGTCCGGCTTCGTCACGTCCAACGCCGACGACCAGGCGGTGGTCGGATGGGACCTGCGGGACATCGGGCGGATCGCCTGGACGTATCGCCTGCCCGAGGAGTGCCACGTGGGCTCCCTCCGGTCGGAGCGCTGGCATGTGAACCTTCGTGACGTGATCGCCCTGCCGGTGTTCTGCGACCAGGGCGTCGGGGTGATCGCCCTGGACCCGCGGAGCGGGGACGAGGTGTGGCGCTATGAGTGGCCGTGGCTCTATGGCACACCCGACGTCGAGGCCGAGCGCGCGGCGGACGGCAGCGTCCTGTGGGTGACCTTCACGGACGATGACGAGGACGCCTCCAAGGAGGTGGTCCTGGCGCAGGAGCACGGGGAGGACCTGGGGCCCGCCGGCTCGTCCCGGGACGCGCCGGCGACGTTCACCGCGGACGGCTACCTGACCAGGTCGCTCGAGAACGTGTGGGAGTGGTACCGCTGGACGCCGTACGACGGCGGTGAGCCGAAGACGGCCGAGCCGGCGCTGGAAGGCGATTCCTGGGAGGCGCTACGCCTCGAAGACGGCCTGCTCGCGGCCAGGGTGGTGACCAGAACGGTCAAGGGGGACACGGTGACCATCGAGACCAGCATGGTCGGCTGGGGCGCTACCCGGCCGACGAACCTCTCCTTCGACATGGGCTACGACCGGACCAGTGCTTTCGGGTCGCGGGAGCTGTACCTGCTGCCGGTCTCGGACGCGGTCGTGGTCGCCTACCAGGACGGCACCACGGTCGTCGGCCTCACCTGAGGAGCCGGCGGATTCACGCGAGGGCGAGCGAACTTTTCACCTCGCCGCGCATCTGGACCGGTATGAAGGAGAAACACCACATCTCGGACGTCGACCGGCTCGCGCCGGGCGATCACGTCATCGAGGTCGGGGGTGCGGCGCAGTGGTACCACGTCGCCGGCAGCGGGCCGGTGTGCGTGGTACACCCGGGCGGGCCGGGAATCGGCCGGGAGTACCTGCGCCTGCCCGCGCTGGGGCGTCACCTGACCATGGTCTACGTGGAGCCCATCGGCACCGGCCGCTCGGCCCGGCTCGCCCGTCCCGAGGACTACCACGTCGACCGTTACGCCGAGTTCCTGGCCGCGCTGATCGACGGCCTCGATGTGCCGTCGCCGCTGCTGCTGGGCCATTCGCACGGCGGTTTCGTGGCGCAGCGCTACGCCCTGGCGCACCCCGGCCGCCTCGGCGGCCTGGTCCTCTACGCCACCTCGCCCGTCGTCGGCGAGGAGTTCTGGCAGGCGGCGGTGGACAATGTACGCCGCTTCCCCGAACGGCACCCGGCCCGGCCGGAGGCCGCGGAGATCCCGGCGGCGTTCACGGCCGCGCTCGCCGCCGGCACCGACGCCGACTACACTGACGCCCTGCGCCGGGTCCTGCCCCTCTATTTCGCCGACCCGTGGAACCCGGGCCTCGCGACGGTACGGGCGGGCATCCAGGCGTGGGTCGACCCGCAGCGGGGCAGGGAACCGCGGCCGTTCGACACCCGTGACTCCCTGACCTCCCTGACCGCGCCGGTGCTCGCGCTGACCGGCGTCCACGACTTCATCTGCGGCCCCGTCTGGACCCGGCACCTGTACGGGGCCATCCCCGACCTCCGGCTCGTGCTGCTCCAGAACAGCGGGCACATGCCGCACCTCGAACAGCCCGACGCCTTCGCCGCGGCCGTCACGGGCTTCGCCCGATCGATCGGCCTCCTCGACCACCCGGACACGACACCAGAAACAGCACAGACAGGGAGAAACTCATGAGCGCCATCCGCAACGTCGTCCTGGTCCACGGCGGGTTCGTGGACGGCTCCGGCTGGGAGTCGGTCCACGCCCTGCTCACCGCGGAGGGGTACCGGGTCAGCGTCGTGCAGAACCCGACGCTGTCCCTCGACGGCGACGTGGCCGCGACCCGGCAGGTCCTCGACCGCCAGGACGGGCCGGCCGTGCTGGTCGGCCACTCCTACGGCGGGGTGGTCGTCACCGAGGCGGGCACGCATGACCGGGTCGCGTCGCTGGTGTACGTCGCGGCGTTCGCGCCGGACACGGGGGAGTCGGTGAGCACGCTGATCGCCGACCCGCCGCCCGGCGCGCCCGTGCCGCCGATCCTGCCGCCCGAGAACGGGTTCCTCCTGCTCGACCGCGTGCGGTTCCACGAGTCCTTCGCCGCCGACCTGCCCGCAGGACAGGCCGCGTTCCTCGCCGACGCGCAGGTGCCGTGGGGCGTCGACGCGCTCGGCGGCGCGGTGAGCAGCCCGGCCTGGCGGACGAAGCCGAGCTGGTACCTGGTCGCGACCGACGACCGGATGATCCCACCGGCCGCGCAGCGGGCGATGGCCGAGCGGGCCGGATCGACCGTCGCCGAGACGGCGGCCAGCCATGCCGTCTACGTGTCGCAGCCGGCCGCCGTGGCCGACCTGGTCAAGCAGGCCGCCGCCGGGTAGGCGCCGGACGCCGAGGAGCACGTCACGAAAAAGGGTGAAAAAAGGGGTGCGTCGGATCGAACTTCCGGCGCACCCCCGCATCCTGGGATATGACGGCACCTTGGCGACGACAGCGTGCCCGCGACGGCGCGGGCACGGCGGAGGAGAGGCGTGACCCCGACGACAACCCCCGACACCGACACCGACCTCGTGCTCGCGGCGCGGTCCGGTGACGCCGCGTCCTTGGGCGCGCTGGTCGAACGCCACCGCGCGCCCATGTACGCCATCGCGCTCTCCCTGCTCGGCTACGGCCCCGACGCCGAGGACGCCGTGCAGGACGCCGCCCTGACCGCCGTGCGGCGCATCGGCGACCTGCGCGACCCGGCCGCGGCCGGGCCATGGCTGCGTGCCATCGTGCGCAACGGCTGCCGCATGCGCCTGCGTGCGCACCGGCCCGAGACGGCCACGCCGACGGACGAGCTGGACCTGCCCGCTCGTGAGCCCACGCCCGAGGAACTGCTCGACGGCCACGCCACCCGCGACTGGATCTGGCAGGCCATGGCCGGGCTCTCCGAACCGGTGCGGCTGGTCACCATGTTGCGCTACTTCAGCGACGTCACCTCGTACGAGCAGATCGCGCTGCTGTGCGGCGTCCCGGTCGGCACCGTGCGCAGCCGCCTCAACCAGGCCAAGGCCAAGCTCAACGAGTCGCTGCGGAGCACCGCCGCCGCGCGGCACGGCGACGTCGCCGCGCACGCCGCCACGCGCCGGCGCGACGCGCAGGAGGTGCTGGCGCTGGCCGCCGCCGGACGGTTCGGCGACGTGGTACGGGAGAGCTGGTCGCCCGACCTGCGGACGATCGGCCCGAAGGGCGAGCAGGGCCACGGCCGTGACTTCATCATCCGGGCCATGGACACCGACCTGGAACACGGCGTGCGGCAGCGGCTCGTGAACGTCGTCGCCAGCGGCGGCCTGCTCATCTGGGAGGCGAAGCTGACCAGCCCGCCGGACGACCCGTACTGCGTGATGCCCGCGGTGGTGTGGTTGCAGCGCCTGTCCGGCGACCAGGTCGGGCTGCTACGGCTCTTCCACCCCCAGCCGGGATGACCGAGTCGATCACCGCAATGGGGGGCAGACCTCCGATCACTGCTCCGGACCGTTGCGTCGGATGGCCGGGCAGCTCCTCCCAGGTAACCTCGCTGTTAGCAGGGCATACCTGAGGGATCTTGGCGGATTTTGTAGGGTTGTTTGCTATTGATTGCCTCTTGACCGGCAGAAACATCCAATGTTAACTGCGCGTGACATGCCACTTCCTAACCCCCCAAAGGTGAGCATGGTGAAGAGGTTGTTACGCTCCTTTCCCTTGCTGGCGCTTGTCGGCGCGGTGCTGTCCGGGACGCCCGCGCAGGCCGCCCCGACCGACGCCGCGTTCGACCAGTCCGCCGGAACGCTCGGCGTCGACTACGCGGGCTACCTGTCCAAGCACGACATCGTCTACAACCGGCCCAACACCAACCCGCTGTACGGCATGACCGTGGGCAACGGCCGTACCGGAGCGATGGTCTGGAGTCAGAACGGGCTGACGATGCAGACCTCCGGGGTGGACCTGTCCCAGCAGTCCGCGTTCGCGGCGGGCCTGGTCAACCTGGCCACCAGCCCCGCCATGGACAGCGGGTACACCACCTTCCAGCAGCGGCTGTCCCTCTACGACGGCACCCTCACCACCAAGTACGACTCCAACCGCACCGTCACCGTCATGGGCTCGCCCAACTCCGAGGTGATGGGCATCCACGTCGAGGACGGCCGCAGCGGAGTCTCCAACGTCACGCTGAACCTCAGCATGTGGGACACCGCCAACCTGCCCAACAGCGGCGACGTGCCCGACCTGAACACCTGGAAGACCGTCTCCACCTTCGCCGACGCGAACGCCGCCGGGCTGAGCAGGGGACAGAGCGACGCCAACGGGTTCGGCTACACGCTGGCCGCCACGGTCGAGGGCGCGAACTACACCACGCAGGTGGTCGACTCCCGCACGGTACGGCTCACCATCACGCCGACCTCCAGCTACACGATCTGGTTCACCGCGGCCAGCCGGGTCAACGCGCCGAACAGGGACTCCGTCACGCAGGCCCGCAACCAGCTCGCCTCGGTGAAGTCCACCGGGTACGCCACCACGCTCAACAACTACCGCAACTGGTGGCACTCCTTCTGGGCCAGGTCGTTCGTGCAGTACTCGGGCCTGTCCGGCGACGCCGACTACCTGGAGAACGTGTACTACCTGTCCACGTACCTGGTCGCCGCCGGCGGCTTCGGCAACTACCCGTTCCACTTCATCAACGGCGTCTTCCGCGCGACGCAGGACAACACCAAGTGGAGCAACGCCTACTGGTACTGGAACCAACGTGACGTCTACCTGTCGTTCCTCGCCTCCAACCATCCCGAGCTGACCGACCGGCACAACAACCTGTACAGCCGGAACTACGGCGCGCTGAAGGCGTACACCCAGACGCGCTACGGCGTGGACGGCCTGTGGGTGCCGGAGACGATGGGCTGGGACGGCAACGCGCGCGGCACGGTCAACAGCGACTACACCAACAACATCCTGTCCACCGGCTACGAGGCCGCCTACAGCATGTACATGCGCTACCGGTACACCGACGACGCCGCCTACCTGCGCGACGTGGCCTACCCGTACATGCGCGAGACCGCCAAGTTCTACTCGGCCATGCTGTCCCACGACGCCGCCACGAACACGTACTACATGGCCAACTCCCACTCCCACGAGACGTACTGGAACGTGCGCAACGCGATCACCGACCTGGCCGCCGTGCGCAGCATGTTCCCGCTGGCGATCCAGGTCAGCCAGCAGCTCGGCGTGGACGCGGGGCTGCGGTCGACCTGGCAGAACGTGCTCGACCGCCTCGTGCCCTACGTGGTCTCGAACGGCGCCTACCAGCCACACCAGCCGCCGATCTCCCAGACCAGGAACAACGAGAACGTCTCCGCCGAGCTGATCTGGCCGTACGAGGTGACCGGCATCGGCTACCCCGACCAGCAGACCGCGGTCAACACCTGGAACCAGCGGCCCTTCCCCTACGGCAACGTGTGGTCCAACGACGCCGTGCAGGCCGCCCGGCTGGGCCTCGGCGACCAGGCGTACAACGGCATGAAGACCATGCTGCAGAAGTACCAGAACTACCCGAACGGCTTCACGAACAACACCAACGGCGTCTTCGAGTACCTCGGCGTGCACCTCACGGCGCTCAACGAGTCGCTCCTGCAGAGCTACAACGGCAAGATCCGGGTGTTCCCCGCCGTGCCGGCCCACTCCTCGTTCGTCGGCAAGTTCACGCTGCTGGCCAAGGACGGGTTCCTGGTCAGCTCCGAGCGTGAGGCCGGGGAGGTCAAGTACGTCGGGGTGAAGAGCGTCCACGGCAAGCAGGCCACCGTGGTCAACCCGTGGGGCACCCAGCAGGTCCGCGTCCGGCGTACGTCCGACAACGCGATCATCACGACGAGCTCGAACGCGGAGATCGGCTTCGCCACCGCCGCCGGATCCGTCTACGTGGTGGAGCGCACCGCCAAACCGCTCAGCTCCTACGCCACCACCCGGCTCACCGGCACCGCCAACCAGGGCGTGAAGTCCCTGAGCGGCACCGCCTCGACCCTGGGCCTGCCGACCGGTTCTGCGCCGTCGGGCACGATCAGCCTGCGCTCGCGCGCCAACAACTCGTACGTGTCCGCGGCGAACGCCGGCGCCCAGCCGCTGATCGCCAACCGTCCGACGGCCGGCACGTGGGAGCAGTTCGACCGCGTCGACCTGGGCAACGGCAACATCGCCCTGAGGGCGCGGATCAACGGCAAGTACGTGGCCGCGGAGGCCGCCGGGGCGCAACCGCTGATCGCCAACCGGGACGCCATCGGCCCCTGGGAAACCTTCCAGCAGATCAACAACCCCGACGGCACGATCAGCCTCAAAGCCCAGGCCAACGGCAAGTACGTCTGCGCCGACAACGCGGGCGCCGCACCACTCATCGCCAACCGCGACGCCATCGGCCCCTGGGAGTCCTTCGACCTCATCACCAACTGACCAACCCACCGCCCCACGGCCCGGACGAGAACCAGCGAGCGACCCGGCGCGGTGCCCACGCACCGCGCCGGCCGACGGCCCGAATGCCCCGCTTCAGCCTGAGGTGGTGGGCGAAGGCGTAGGCCCAGCTCACCGGCCAGCTCGGCACTGGTGACCGAGGTACCGAGCACCCAGACCGGCAGGACGTTCCCACCGGGCACGGGAATCGCCTTGACCGGCGCGTCGTGGGACGGGCAGCGGTAGGCCAGCAACTCGTCGAGCTGCTGACGAAAGCTCTTCGCGGTCCGCTCCCTCTCGGGCCGCACCGCGTCCGCGGCAGACCGCGACCCGCCCGGCGCGCGCCCGAGCCCAAGGTCGATCCGTCCCGGGTGGAGTGCGGCGAGCGTACCGAACTGCTCGGCCACCACGATCGGAGCGTGGCTGGGCAGCAGCACCCCACCCGCCCCGACGCGAAGGCGCCGGGTGGCGTTCGCGAGATGGCCGACGAGGACGGCCGGGGCAGAGCCGGCGACGCCCCGCATGCCGTGATGCTCAGGCAGCCAATAGCGGTGATAACCCAGCACATCGGCCAGCATGGCGAGATCCACCGTGTCGTTCAACGCCTGCCTCGGCGTGGACCCCTGCACGATGGGCGAGGTGTCCAGCACCGAAACGCGTACCTCAGCCTCCAGACACCCACGCATACCCACCCTCCCCGATCACACCACCCCGCGAAACACCCCTCCGCTCAACCCCAGCATGCCAAGCCCCCGCACCTGCCGCCCGCTACTTGGCGTGCGCTCCGAGCGTGAAGCCGCCCACCGTCAGGCCCGTATGCGCAGCTTGCTGGGCCATCACCTAAGGAAATCGTCGCGGATCGACCTTCCCTTCGTGTGCTTGTGCGCGCACGATTGTCGGTGAGTGAATGCTGGTCACGGGTGGGCCTCACGAGGTGCCCGATTTCTGGTGTTTGGATGCGCGTGTTGGGGTCGGTGGCGGTAGCATCCCCCATGCGGATTCGTAGCGGGATTGGTAGGTATTGCGGTGTCCGAAACGGTCAAACTTCGCATGGGCGGAGATTTTGCTGAGCAAGAGCTTCGGTCGCTCTACGAGTGGCTGATGAGAGACCTTGATGCTCTTGACTATATGGATGTTCGCCTACAATCAAAGGATCCAGAACCCGGCGAGATGGGTGACACGCTCGATCTCATTTCCCTGGTTGTGACTAGCTCCTTGCAGTGGCCGGCATTCATCGAGACACTATCGCGGTGGCGTGGCACGCGGCATCATCTTCCGCAGGTGACCATTGAGCGTGGGAAGACCACCGTTGTGGTATCTGCGGCGGAGTCGGAGCTCGTCATGCGGATCATCGAGGCGATAAAGGATCACGAGTGAGTCTGCCTGACCCATTAACGTCACGTGCCGTACTGATTGGCACGAGTGAGTACACTCATCTCAGCTCTCTTCCTGCCGTGGAAAACAACCTGCAGACGTTGAGTAAGCTTCTGCAGCGATCTGACCTGTGGGGCCTGCCGGCAGAGCACTGCACGATTGTCCATAATCCCACCTCCATAGACGCCATGATGGATCCGCTGTGGCAGGCTCGGGAAGAGGCCAAAGATACCCTCATTGTGTACTTCGCTGGCCACGGATTGATGCATTCCGTGGAGAGTGATCTGTACCTTACGCTGGTCGACTCGCACAAAGAGCGCATGTATAGCGCGGTGGCCTACGACACCGTACGAAATGAGATTCGGTCGAGTTTGGCGCGACGCAAGATCGTTATCCTTGACTGCTGCTACAGCGGGCTCGCACTCGGTCTGATGAGTGCCGAGGATCCAACGGACCGCGTTGCGAACAGCGCCCGCGTCGCTGGCACATTTCTGATGACGGCGACCGCCGAGAACAACACCGCGCTCGGTGGCCTAGATACCTATACGGCTTTTACGGGTGAGCTGATCCAGCTCATCCGTGACGGAATTCCAGAGCAGCCAGAGTTTCTAGAGCTGGACACAATCTTTCAGCACGCGTGTGCTTCGCTCCGAGAAAAAGGTCTCCCCGTCCCGCAAAAGCGTGAGTCCAACTTCGCCGCGCAAATCACGCTGGTGCGTAACCGTGCGCATAAGAGCCAGAAGCGTTTCGAGGTCAAAGAGTTCTACGGCCCTATCCAGGGAATCCAGTCGGGGACCATCTTCGATAACCGTCGGGCGTTGCATGACGCGGGTGTGCATCGGCCGCTTCAGGCAGGCATCTGTGGCACTGCTGAGCGGGGTGGCGCGGAGTCCATCGTCGTTTCGGGCGGTTACAAGGATGATGAAGATTACGGGGACGTGATCATCTATACCGGTCATGGTGGGCGCGACCCCAACACCGGTGTGCAGGTCAAGGATCAGTCGGCGGACGATTCAGGTAACGCTGCTCTCATTAAGAGCATTATGACCGGCCTGCCAGTTCGGGTTATTCGTGGATCTGGGGGTAACGAGAGATTCTCGCCACCTGCCGGCTATAGCTACGACGGGCTCTTCACGGTTGCCGATTACTGGACCAAACGTGGTACCGATGGGCCTACGGTGCTTCAGTTCCGGCTTGAGCAGATAGATGATGGTTCTCCGAAGAAGACCACAGCACACCATCTGAGTCGCAAGCTTCCCCCTGGACGTCGGGAAGAGGTTGCTCCTGGGGTCTATGCGGACAGGTTGCTAGCAACCGAGCTCAAGCACGTCTACGACCACGCCTGTCAGGTGTGTGGGACCGTGCTCGAAGTGCCAGGCGGTCTGCGATTTGCCGCCACCGTCCACATCCGCGGGCTTGAGCAGCCTCACTTGGGACCCGACAACCACGCCAACATGCTGTGCCTTTGCCCTAATCATCGAGACCTGTTCAAATACGGCGCGATCGTCATTGAGGACGATTTCCGTGTGATAGATCAAACGGATGGCGAGCTGATCGGCAAGCTCACGCTGAAGCATGACCTCGATCGGGCCCACATTCAGTACCACCGTCAGCATCACACCCTCAGCCACCGTAAACTCACCGACGAACTGGACTACTAGCTAGGGCGCATTTCAGAAAGTACGTTCATAGCCATGCCGCGTGCCGGACCAAGATCACTGAACATCTGGCGACGAAGTGCCTATCACCACGTGGGAAACGACCTCGACTCTCACGGAGATGCGTCGTCGTGGGCGTGTAGGAGGGCGGTCGCTGCTGTGCGGGCGTCGTGGGCTGCGCTGCCGGTGTGGTCGACCAGGCCGCGGGTCTTGACCCCGTCGTAGAGCACCAGGAGTTGCCGGGCCAGATCGGACGGTCGTGCGGCGCCCGCGTTGGCGGCCAGCCGTTCGAAGAGTGCCAGCATGCGCTCGTCGTGTACGGCCAGAGCCCGATGGGCGGGGTGGTCGGCGGCGAGGAAGGCTGCGGCGCTGTTCACCAGGATGCAACCGTGATAGGCGGGGTCGGGCAGGCTCGCCGCCAGCAGGTCGAACGGCGCCAGTAGCTGCGCCAGGGGGTCGCCGCCGCGCCGGTCCAGTTCGGCGTCCAGTTCGGTGAACCATTCCTCGCCCGCCGCGGTGAGCATGGTGCCGATGAGTTCGTCCTTGGACTTGAAGTGCGCGTACACGGTCGGCTTGGCGACCTTCGCGCGTTCGGTGACGGCGTCGATCGAGACGCCGTAGCCCTCGGCGTAGAACAGCTCACGGGCCGCCTTCAGCAGGCGGTCGCGAGCGGGTGATGTGCGCGGCATGGAAGCATTCTAACTGGTTAGTTCAGTCTGTTATGCTCCCCACTTAACTAGTTGGTTAGTTCAGAATGGAGCCGAGATGCGTGCCCTGATCTACGATCCCGACGCCGCACGCGGCGTGCGGTTCGGTGAGGTGGACGAGCCCCGGCCGGGTGAGTCCCAGGCGCTGATCAAGGTGGAGGCCGCCTCGTTGAACTTCGGCGAACTCGCCTTCGCCGCCCGGCAGCTCCCTCCCGGCGCGGTCTTCGGCAAGGACGCGGCGGGGACGGTGCTCCAGGCCGCCGCCGACGGCTCGGGGCCGCCGGAGGGTGCGCGTGTCACCTCGTTCGCGGGCACCGGCGGATGGGCCGAGCTGCGCGCCGTCGACACGGCGGACCTGGCCGTCGTGCCCCCTTCGGTGGACCTCGCCGCCGCCGCCGCCCTTCCCGCGGCCGGTGTCACCGCTCTGCAGGCGGTGCGCCGGCTGGGCCCGGTGCTCGGCCGCCGGGTGCTGGTGACCGGGGCCTCGGGTGGTGTCGGACGATTCGCCGTGCAACTCGCCGCGCGGGCAGGCGCGTACGTGATCGCCTCCGTGGGCAGTGCCGAACGTGCCGCCGGACTGCGGGGGTTGGGCGCCCGCGACATCCTGGTCGGGCCTGCCATGCCTGCCGAGCCCGTGTTCGGCGTGCTCGACAACGTGGGCGGCAAGCTGCTGGCCGAGGCGTTCGGGATCCTGGAGGACGGCGGTGTCGCCCTGTCCGTCGGATGGGCGTCCCGCGAGCCGACCGTCATCGATTTCGAGGAAGAACGGATGAGAGGCGTTCACAAGCGGGTCGAACCCTTCACGGTGGCCGCCCCCTTCGGGCCGGGGTCGGCCTACCTGGTTCGCCTGCTGGAGAAGGGCGAACTCGATCCGCAGATCGGCTGGCGTGGTCCCTGGGACCGGGTGGAGGAGGCGATCGCCGCCCTCCTCGGCCGTCGCGTTCCCGGCAAGGCCGTACTCGACGTCGTCGCCGGGGGCCCGGCCGGCTCCGGGTGAACCCGGGATGCTAGGGGCTCACGTGGGCGCAGTGCCGGAACACGTCGTCCGGATCCCAGGCCGCCTTCACCCGTCGCAGCCTGCGGTACCTGGCCTCTCCCATCGCCCAGCGCACCCGGTCGTCGTCGGGCGCCTCCAGGTTCAGGTAGGTGCCGGTGACCTCGTGCTCCCGTACCGCGGACGTGACCTTGTCCACCCAGGCGAAGTTGGGGTCGTCGTCGTCCGGGTCGGTCCAGACGCCCACCGGGTGGACCAGCCAGCGCCCGCCGTCGCGGCTCGGGAACGCGGAGTCCGGTGCCGTTCTGACCGCGTCCGGCAGCGGGGAGACGATCACCTGTGACAGCGGGCTCGGCGCGGTCATGGCGGCGTCCTGGAGGTCGGCGATCAGGCGTGGCGTGAGGTCGGGCACGTACTCCGCCGACCACCGGTTGCGCCGTTCCGGCAGCGCGCCATCGTCCAGCATCGACTGCAGCGCCAGGTACGGCATCGGCCCGGCGGCGTCGAAGAGCGGCGTGGCCGCCTCGCGGATCGGGCGCACCACGGCGGCGCCCGTCTCCAGCGGGCCGAGCCAGACGGGCGCGATCGCGAGGATCGGCCGCCCGACCACGTGCCCCGGCACGAACGGGGCCGCAGGCGCCGTCAGGAAGACCGCCGCGCCGGCGAAGGCGTCGTGCCCGGCGGAGTGCACGCGATCCAGTACGCCGAGCACGGCGGGCGCGTCGGCCACCCGGTAACCGATGAAGCCGCCGAGCACGAGCGGCCCCACCGGGTGCAGCCGGAACGTGAACGCCGTGACCACCCCGAAGTTGCCGCCCCCGCCGCGCAACGCCCACATCAGCTCGGGCTCACTCCGGTCGTCGGCGACGATTACCCTGCCGTCGGCGGTCACCACCTCTGCCGCGATCAGGTTGTCGCAGCTCAGCCCGTGCTTCGCGGACAGCCAGCCCTCGCCGCCACCGAGCGTGAGCCCCGCGACACCGGTGTGGCTGATCCGCCCGCCGGGCACGGCCAGCCCGTGTGCCTGCGTGGCCTGGTCGACGTCGCCCCAGGTCGCGCCGCCCTGTACGACGGCGGTCCGGGCGTCCGGGTCGACGGTGACGCCGCGCAGCGCCGACAGGTCGATCACCAGGTCGCCGCCGAGCGCTCGCCCGGACAGGCCGTGCCCGCCACCACGTACGCTGACCTCCAGGGCGTGCTCTCGTGCGTAGGCCAGCGTGGTGACGACGTCGGCGGTGCCGCTGACCCGTACGATCGCGGCCGGCCGGCGGGTGATGAGGCTGTTGTGCAGGGCCCGCGCGTCCTCGTAACCGCCGTCGCGCGGGGTGAGAACCTCGCCTTGTACGACGGTACGCAAGCCTGTGATGTCTCGTTCCATGACCTCGAGCCTGGGCGGGTGACCTTGCACGCCTATTTCACGGGCATCTCATGGTCGCTGCTGCGATACTTCCTCCATGTCCCCCTTCGGCCTCGACGTTCTCGTGCTTGGCCCGATCACCGTCCGTGCCGGAGACGCGACGATCGCGGTGGATCGTCTCCTGGAGCGCGCCATGCTGGCCCGGCTCGCGCTCGCGGGCGGCTCCGCGGTTCCCGACGTACGGCTGGCCGCGGACCTGTGGGGCGAGGCGGAGCTGGCCCGTCCCGCCGAACGCCTGCGGGTCCTCGCCTCCCGCCTGCGTGCCGCCCTGCTGTCCGGCTCCGATCAGGATGGCGGTCGTCCGCAGCGGGGCCCGTCGCCGCTGGTCAGGAAGCCCGGCGGGTACGCGCTCGACGCGCACGCCGCCGACCTCGCCGCGGCCAGGTCGGACGCCGAGCAGGCGCACGCCGCCGCCAGAGCCGGTGACCACGAACGCGCTCGCGCGGCGGCGGCGCGGGCGCTCGGCCTGTGGCGTGGGCCGGCCCTGGCCGACCTGCGGGCGATCCCCTACGCCGAGGCGGAGGGGGAACGACTGGAGGCGTGGCGGCTGGACCTGCTCGTGCGGCGGCTCACCGCCGACCTGGCCTTGGGCGCGGCGGCCGAGGTGGTGGTGGAGCTGGAACGACTGGCCGCCGAGCACCCGCTGCACGAACGGCTGTCCGGGCTGCTCGCGCTCGCGCTGTACCGCACCGGACGCCAGGCCGACGCGCTCGACCGGCTGTCCGGGCTACGCCGCAGGCTGGCCGACGGGCTCGGCGTGGACCCGGTCCCGGAGACGGCCGCCTTGGAGCTGCGCATCCTCCGCCAGGATCCGTCCTTGCTGCTGAGCGGCGTGGCGCGGGTGGCGCGGGTCGCGCAGGGCGAGGGGGCCGGCGCGGCGGCGGGCCCGATCGAGCCGGAGGCGAGTGCGACGGACCCGGGTCCGCGGCCGATCCGGCTCCCGGGTCCCGCGACGAGCTTCGTCGGCCGGGACGGTGAGCTGGCCGCGCTGCTGGCGCGGCTCGGCCGGCCGGGACTCGTCACGCTGACGGGCGGGCCAGGCAGCGGGAAGTCGCGGCTGGCCATCGAGGCGGCCAGAGCCGTGGCCTCGGGCACCGCGTTCACCACGTCCGGTGGCTCCGGTGTCGCGGTCAGGACGGTGACGGTGACGGTGGTGGAGCTGGCGCCGTTACGCAGGGAAGGAGCGGTACAGGCGGCGGTGGCCGCGGCCGTGGGGCTGGAGTCGGATTCCGACGACCCGGTGCCGGAGCTGGCCGCACGGCTGGAGGGCGGGCTGCTCCTGCTCGACAACGCCGAACACCTCGTCGACCAGGTGGCCGAGCTGGTCATCGGGCTGCTGGGCCGTACCCGGGGGCTGGCCGTACTCGTCACCTCGCAGCGCCCGCTGCTGGCGGCGGGGGAGCGGTTGATCCGGGTCGGGCCGCTGGCGGCGGGGGCGGCGGCGACGCTGTTCACCCAGCGCTGTGCCGCCGACCAGGCCGGTGCCGAGCCCGCCGCCGTCGCCACGATCTGCGCCGCCGTCGACCGGCTGCCGCTGGGGATCGAACTGGCGGCCGGTCTCACCCGTACCCTCACCGTGGCCCAGTTGGCCGCCCGGGTGGAGGACCGGCTGCGCCTGCTGGTGGGCGGCGGCCGCGACGCGGGCGGCAGGCACACGAGCCTGCGTGCCGCGCTCGACTGGAGCCACGACCTGCTGGCCGAACGCGAGCGGGCGGTGCTGCGGCGGGTGTCGGTGTTCAGCGGCGGCTTCGACCTGGAGGCGGCCGAACACGTCGTCCCGGACGCGACGGGCCACGCCATGGTGGTCACGGCGGACGTCGCCCCCGCCCTGGCCGAACTGGCGGACCGAAGCCTGGTCACCGTGGAGGCGTCGGGCGGCGGAAGACGGTTCGGGCTGCTGGAGACCGTGAAGGACTACGCCTGGGCCGAACTGTCCGCCGCAGGTGAGACGGAGCGGACGCTGGCGGCCCATCTGGACTGGTGCCTGGCGTTCGTCCGCCGGATCGGCGAGCCGAGCGACTTCGCCGCGGCGGAGGAGGTGACGGCCGTGTTCGCGGAGTGGCCGAACCTCCTGGAGGCGCTGGAACGGGCCCCGTCCACCGAGAGGGCCGCCGACGGGCTGCGGCTGGCGCTCGAACTGCACACGCCGTGGCTCATCCGCGGCTGGTACGGCGAGGCGCGACGGCACTTCTCGGCCCTGACCGACGCGCCGGGCAGCACGCCGACCGAGCAGGCCACCGCGCTGAGCGATCACGCCTTCGTGGCCACCATGGTCGGCAGGTTCGACGAGGCGGCCGAGTTCCTGACCAGGGCCGCGCCACTGGCCGAGATCGCGTCGGACGACCTCGTGACCATGAACGTCCTGTACTACCGCGGCATCGTGGAGATCGAACGGGGCCGCTTTCGCGACGCGTTCCCACCGCTGCTGCAGGGCATGGAGCAGGCGGAAAGGCTCGCTCACACGCAGCGGAGGTCCGCCTTCGCCGACGCGCTCGGCACCCTCCACCTCTTCTGCGGCGACGCGCGGCGGGCGTTCGAACGTTACGCCGCGGCCAACGCGTTCGACCTGGAGAAGGGCGACGAGCACGGGCTGGCGCGCGGCCTCAGCAACCAGGCGCAGGCCCTGCTGGGAATGGGACGCGTCCAGGAGGCGGTGGCCTGCGCCGCCGAGTCGGATCACTACGCGGAACGCCTGGACGACCGCCAGATCCTCCCGCTGAACGAGCTGATCAGGGGAGCCGCCGCCGTCATGGAGGGGGACCTGGCGCGGGCGGAGCGGCACATGCGCGTGGCCGTCGGCTACGCCGTGTCCGACGGCTCCGGGCCGAGCATGGCGCACGTCGACCTGGCCGACGTACTCATCCGGCGTGGGGAACTGAGCGAGGCCGCGGCCCTGCTGGCGGAGGTCTACGCCGACACGCCCGAGCACAGCACTCCCTGGCTCGCGGCGCGGTCGGTGTCGGCGGCGCTGGCGCTCGCGGAGGGGGACGCGGGGCGGGCGGCGGAGCTGGTGGAGTCGACGGCTTCGGCCTACGCCGCCTCCGGTTTCGGATGGCCCCGATACGCCGCCCGCTTGGCCGAGGTGGGTTCCGCCCTCAGCACACCCTGAGCCCGCTCGCGCCCGCCGGGCTGCTCAACCGGCGGCGGTGACCTCCGCGTCCAGCGGCTCCGCGTACCCGCCGATCCGCACCTGCACCGACGCCCCCGTCGAGCCCTGCCCCGCCGCCGCCGGAACCGGCGCGGGGAACAGCCCCCACAACGTCACCTCGGCGCCCCCCGGGACCGAGTCGAGCTTGCCCGGCGCGAACCCGGAGCTCATCGTGCCGATGAAGTCGAAGTAGGTGGGCTCGGCGAAGCCGCACAGCTCGTGCTGTTCGTTCTGGCCCGTGATCGAAAGCTGGCCGGTGGTGAGTTCGTCGGGCGTGAAATGGTTCTCGTACGGCAGGGGCGCGGGCTCGGAGCCCGAGTTCGTGATCTTGACGCTGGCCAGCAGGTAACCCGACAGCCGCCGTACGCTCTCCACCCGGGCCGCCAGCCCCGCGTCCGACAGCTCGCCGCCCGTCTCCGCGGGCCGCACGGTCGAGTCGCCTTCGACCTGCACCTCGACCCGCCTGTTCTGCGCCCGCCCTGAGGAGTCGTCGCTGCCGTCGGGTTTGGTGTTGGGCGCCACGGGCTCGCTCTCACCGTGTCCCTTCACCTGATACGTGAAGCCGTCGCCGAGGGACGGCTGGAGCACCTGCCTGACGGCCGCGGCGCGTTCCTCCGACAGGGTCTGATTGGCGGAGTCGGTGCCGATGCCGTCGGTGTGCCCGTTCACGGTCACCGAACCCGACGCGGCGGAGATCCGTTCGCGCAGCCCTTCTATGCTCGATCGGGCCGAGGTCGAGAGCTTGGAGCTGCCGAACTCGAAGAGCACGTCGCTGGGCAGCCGGAACTTCTCGCGTCCGCCTTGTTCCGTCTTGCAGACCAGCGGGCCCACCTGGGCCGCACCGTACGGGCCCGACAAGGCCGGATCGTCGTCCAGCTCACCCTCCGTGATCGGTACGGTCACCGGAAGCAGGCCGTTCACCACGACCAGCATCTCGGTGGCCTCCTCGGGCGGCGCGGTGAAGACCGCCGTCACCGGGGCCGACTGTCCCGGCTCGACGTCGACGTCCTCGCTGATCCGCCCGTCCGGGCCCGAACCGCCGACCAGACCGTACGCCGTGCCCCTGGGCAGGTCCACCAGCGCCGTCAACTGCTCGCGGCTGTCCAGCCCCAGCGTGCCGAGCGAGACCTCCTCGCCGGTGCCGTTGTACAGCTCGAACTGCAGCGCCAGCTCCTTCTCGCCCGACCTGACCAGGCGCAGGTCCCTGCCCTCGACCGCGAAGGCCGTCGACACGGGACCGGCCACGATCCCACGAGCCTGCGGGGGCGGAGCGGTCTGCGGAGGGGACGGACTCGCCGCCCGAGGCTCCACCGGGTCCGGGGCCGCGTCCGGATACTGAGCTGCCTGACCACGCGGTCCGCAAGCGGAGAGGACAAGCACGAGCGCCACGCCGTACGCCGTCCTCCGGCTCTTGTCAGTCAATGCCATGCCGTCCAGCCTGCGAGCCCGACGTTCCACAGACGTCTCACGGCAGTCTCACGACCCCCGCCCTCTCGGTTACAGGGCGAGCTGGTGATCTATGAGCCGATAGATTTGGGTGGGTGTGCGGATCTCGACGGCGTGCGGAGGAACCTCCGCGTCTTTGAACGCGAGCGCTGATGAGGAAGCGCTGGGGCGGCCGCGACGGGGGCGCACCACGGCGGTGTCCACGTGCCACACGCTCGCACGCAGGGACAGCGTAGCCACCAGCCACAGCTCGTATTCGTCGCGGTGTTCGGCCAGGTGGGTGATGTAGCGAGGGAGCACGGTCTGCGCGACCGTCTCGGCCGTGGCGCCCAGGGTGATCCCCTGGGACTGCTCGCTGGGGGCTTGGTGCCAGCCTTTTGTGTGCCGGTCGGTGTATTCGACGAGATAGGCGAATTTGTCGGTAATCTCGGGGATATTCGATTTGCCAAGTTGTTCGGCCGCCTGTGCCGACAGTCGAGCCCAGTCGGCGATGCCGGCGTACAGCGCCGCCTGCTGTTTGGTTTGCGGAGAATCGTCGTGGATGGCCGTCTCACCCGGGTACGGCATATTGAGCAGAGCCGCCACCTGGTGGAGCTGGCGGAGCGGGACCAGGCGGTTCTGCGCATCGGTGAGATCGTTCGTCACGGCCTTTAGTGTGACGGCCGTTAATACGATCGGTCAGGAGAAGGCCAAAAGATCTTCCTGACACCTTTCAACGACTGTGCGGCAGCACTCGCCTACGCGCACGGCTCGGAGTAGGCCGCCGCCGCGCGCCTGGCGGTCCGGCTCGTGAGTCAGTGTGGAGACCGGAGCGGGCGTTCGATGCGGGTGGGGTTGCCGCGTACCAGCTCGTCGTGGATGCGCCAGCGGGCTGTGGTGACGGCGAGTTCTGCCGCCTCGTCGCCGCGTTCGACGCGTTGGCGCAGCAGCCGCATGGCGATGCGGCGGTTGAGGCTGAACTGCCGCTCGGTGTCGACCACGACGACGATCCCCGTGGGCCGGTGGGTCGCCCGCACCGCCGTGCTGGCCTTGTTTCGATGTTGACCGCCGGGGCCGCCGGTGCGGCAGGCGACGATGTCGACGTCCGCTTCCGCGAACGGCGTGCGTGGGGTGTCGACCTGGCACGGCTGGGCGATGACGTACCAGTTCTTCCGGCCGGTGCTGGTCCGGTATGGGCTGGGGGCCTGCCAGCACAGGGTTCCGGTCCACGAGGCGGCGAACGCGTCGGCGGCGGCTCCGGTGATGCGGACGAGGACCGATCGGTAGGTGCCGGGCCGGTCGCCGGGGACGGTTTGGGCCCGATGGGTCTCGAGATCCTGCCGGGTGGCGTCGGTTTCGAGGCGGTGCAGCAACTGGGCCAACGCCCAGGTGCATTCCTGCGGGCCGCGCCCGGCCGACAGGAGCAGGTGGACGCTCATGGACGCCCCCGCTTGCGGCGGCGCTCCCGGTGCTCCGGGCGGTCCTTCTGGGGCGCCGATCCGAGGTCGGGCGTCTTGTACGTGACCAGAGGGATCGTGGTGGCCACGGGCGTGGCCAGGTCGTGGTCGACGAGGTCGGAGATCACCTGCTCGATGCGCTTGTAGGCCGTCGGCGCCTCCTCGAAGAGCAACTGCCGGTCGCCGCACACCACCAGCGACCCCACCGGCGTGCGGCGCAGTTCCTCGACCGTGTGCTTGGCCCGCCCCCGGCGCAGCGCGTCCGAACGCGACATCTTGCGGCCCGCGCCGTGCGCCACGGAGTGGCCGGCGTCCGGCCCGGCGTGGGCGGCCACGAGGTAGGAGGGGGTGCCTCGCGTACCGGCGATGAGCACGTCGCGGCCGTCACCCGGCGCCGCCCCCTTGCGGTGCAGGTAGATCTCGTCGCGGAGCTCGACCAGGTTGTGGCACTGGTCGACGATCGGCTCGGTGGGCTCGGTCCCCAGGGCATGGGCGACCCGGGCGGCCAGCAGCCGCCGGTTGAGCGAGCCCCAGCGTACGGCGTCGTCATGCATCGCCAGATAGGCGCCGGGATCGGGGGCCGGACCGGCGCCGTGGACCTCGGTGTGCGCCCGCAGGATCCGTTCGCCCAGCCCTCGGGAACCGCTGTGGACGACGAGAACCAGGTCGTCGGCGGCGAGTCCGAGACGGCTCGCGTGCCCCGGCTCGAAAACGGTCCCGATTCGCGCCAGCTCAACGAAGTGGTTGCCCCTGCCGACCGTCCCGAGGCCGTCGACATGACCAGCGGGGATCTCACCCTTCACCACGGCCCAGGCCGGGTCGTCGGCATCCTGCTCCGGATGCAGCGCGCGATCGAGATCGGGAAACCGGGCGGCCAGCTTCTCGGGTACGGCGCGCTTGAGCTTGACGGGGAACACGGCGATGCCGCATCCGATGTCGGAACCCACCAGGAACGGATACAAGATGGCCGACGCCATGGCGGCACCGATGGGGGCGCCCTTGCCGGGGTGCAGGTCCGGCATGGCGGCGACGTGCACCATGCCGTCGAGGGCGGCCACCTGGTGGCACTGCGCGACGGCGTCGGACTCGATCCAGCTTGTGGAGGAGGCGAACACGGTGACGGTGGCCGTACCCGTGGCCGTGGTGGATGGTGGCGGGAACTCCTGCCGGGAGTGGTGCTGCGACAAAACGCTCTCTTCGCTGATTCGCGGAACAGGTATGGGCGGGCGGCATCACGGCGCGAGCAGGCGCCGTGGCATCTGGAAAAAGCGGGTGCTGTCCGTCAGAGCATGATGGACACCACGTTCCCCGGAGCCCACCATGCGAGGCAAGTGGTTTTCGACCGTACGGGCTCGGGGCTACGGCGGGGTTCCTCCTTCGCCGGTCCGGGTGAGGTCCTCCCTAGTCCGGGGTGAGGTTGAGCGGGGTTGTGACGTGCAGGTTCCAGCTAAGGCCGGGCGGCGCGAGCTCGTGGTCGATCCAGGCGATCGCCGGGTCTCCCTCGGCGTTGACGGTCATGGCCAGTCTCTCCCCGAAGCCGCCGCCGTTCCTGGACACGGGGATGCTCTCGCAGCGGCTGCCGGTGCAGACGGCGAGCATGAGCCGTTGGTGCTCGCGGCTCTCGAACGCCACCAGCGGCCGCCCTGCGCGGTCCAGGACCAGCGCCGGGACCGCGTGGTACTCGGAGCCGGGGCCCAGCGCAAGCACGTCGGCCCGGGCGCAGTCTGGGGTGCGGCAGTCGAGCAGCTTGTTCGCCTGGTCGCGCAGGTCCCGGTAGGCGATGACGGGGCGGCCGTCGGGGCGTACCGCCATGGACAGGCCGAACGTCCAGGGCAGGTCGTCGGGGCTGGACGGGGAGGGAGGCACGGGCCTGGTCACGGTCGGCTGGTGGCAGGCGACGTCCAGGCAGGAGATCACCTGGATCTGACCGTTGGCAGGGTCGTACCTGGCGGCGACCGGACGGTCCCCCTGCCCGACGGCGACGGCCAGGTTGTGGTCGGTGGACGAATACGCGGTCGTCTCCAGGCGGGCGACCTGCCTGGGCTCCGGGCGCGCGCAGTTCGCGTCCGCGCAGAAGACGAAGGAGACGAGGTCGTGGGTCGGCCTGTCACCGTCCGCCGGATCTTCGTCGGCGTAGGCCACGACCAGGCCGCCGTCCTGCCGTACGGCCAGTGCCACCCCCACCGACTCCGGCCGCGAGCGCGTCGTCGCGACGGTCCCGCCGCTTCGTACGCACGTGGTCGCCTCGCACGTGAGCAGTCCGAGCCCGGCGGAGGTCCAGGTGGTCAGCAGGAGGCGTCCGTCGGGCAGTCGGGCGCCGGCCGCGCCGGTCTCCCATCGGGTGCCGGGGTCCTGTGGCTCGGCCCACACGAAACTCGTCTTCTGGCACGAGGGGTCGGCGCAGGCCAGCAGGCTGGAGTGGTCCTCGGAGCCGTCCACCACCACGATCAGGCGCGCGCCGCGACCGGTGTGCAGGGATTGCAGGTCGAAGGGACCCAGCACCGGTTCGCGGGGTGAGGCGGAGAACTCCTGCGGTGCCCAGGATTCCGTCACGTTGGTCTCGGCGATCTCCGGCCACCCGAACGGGTTGACCAGCACGACTCCGCTGAACAGCAGTCCGGGCAGCAGCGCCGCCGACAGGAGGCTCGGCCTGACCGGGCGCGGCGGCGGGCCGTCGGGCAGGCCGTGCGCCAGGTCCGAGTCGTCCACCTCGGTGCGCCAGGCCATGCGGTGGAGGAACTGGCGCGCGACCACGGCGGCCTGGAAGGGCGTCATGGCCAGTGCCAGCACGGTTCCGGCCAGGCCCCATCCCAGGGTCGTGAGCGGGCCGGGGAGCAGGCGCAGCCCTGATTCGAGAGCCCACGTCGCCGCGCCGGGAACGAGGACGACCCCAAAGGCCAGCGTCAACGCGGTCGGCAGGAAACTCCGCTCGGTCAGGCGATAGGCGCGGCGGATCGAGCCCGGTCCCGAGCAGCCGTGCAGCACGATGCCGGGCACGGCCAGCAGACCCGGCATGGTCGCGTACGCGGCTGCCACCAGCACCGCGTCGGCCGGCCACCGCTGACCAGTCGCCATCAGCACGCCGGCCCGCACGGCCCAGACCGCCCCGAACGCCGCCGCGGCCACCACGGGCAGGACGAGCAGGGACGGCAGCCGCCGCACTGTCGCCCGCAGCGCCTCGACGGGCGACACGTGCCGGTCGACCAGGGCGCCCGCGGCGATGATCACTGTCGCTGGGAACACCACGATCTCCCCGGCGAGCGCGACCGCCGCCAGCACGACCGTCCAGGTCAGCAACGGGGCGTCGGACGTCCCGATGAGCTGGAACCGCTGGTTGACCAGGGCCGCCGAGCCGCCGGCCGTCATCATCAGCGCCAGCAGGGACAGGGTGGCGAGCGGCACGTGCACCAGCAGACCGGGCAGCGCGAGCCGCACCAGGCGCCGCCCGGCGTCCAGACAACTCCGGAACGGCACGCCGTCCTTGCGCAGCCGTTCGACGTGCGCCATGGAGATCACCGGCTCCAGCGAGGTCACGGGCCACATGGTGACAGGGCGTTTCGTGGGTTCGCTCACCAATTGCCGGAAACAGTCTGCTCGGCATGGCCGACTGGTGGTCGGACCGGAGCCAACCGCAGCCGGTAGCGATCCACGTGCAAGGGCGACGGCACCTGCTGACCATCACCGACCTCGTGTCTGGCCAGGTCGAGACCCTCGACACCAGGTCACGGGCGATGCCACGGTAGGGGCGGTGATCAAGGCCGTCTCCTCCAGGGACCGCGCCGCGATCCTCTCCTCGCACGGCGGGAGCCTGCACAGCCGTCTCATCGCCTGGGCCACTGAGAACTCCCGTCTGACAGGCGAGACGGTGACTCTGTAGGGATGGGAGGCTTGGATTGTGCGTACCTGGTTCGAGCCCGAAGAGGCCGAGGAGTTCGAGGCCGCCAAGGACCTGCTGATCCGGCGGTGTGTGACCTGGGCGGACGAGCACGGGCGTCCGGTCGATGACCTGCTGCTCTCCGCCGCCGTCGACGCGCGGCACGAGAGCCGTGACGGCCGGCTGGCGTACTGGGACGGTGCGCGCATCAGGTTCTTCCTGCTGCGGTACGTGCCGTACAAGGTGACGGCCCTGCGGGAGGAGCTCGACCTCGCCCCGGAGGTGCTGTCCACGTACCTGCGCTATCTCGACGTCACGGGCCTGCGCGACCCGCGCGGCGTCACGCTCGCCGAGGCGGAGGAGATCATCGCCGGGGCGCGGGCGGAGTACGCGGCCGCGCTCGACGATCCCACACTGCGCGGGGTGGCGACGTTCTGGGCGCACACGGCTCTCGGCCAGGGCGTCGATCTCACCGTTCCGGGGGCGTTCGAGCAGTTCAAACGCGATCTCGACGCCGGTCGCGTTCCGTATGACGAGCAGGTGCTCGACAAGATCATGCAGAACCGCTTCGTGAACGGCGGCATCAGCGAGGAACGCGCCTTCCCTCAGCCGCCTGCCTCCCTGCCCCCTGCGTCCGAGCTGATGGAGGCCGCCGCGCGCAGCCAAACCATCCAGCGTCTCATCGCCCTGGCGGCTTGGGTGGGCAAGGACGGCCGCGTCCTCACCGACGCGGGCAACCTCCGCGTCGCCGACGCCCTCGAGGTGTCGGCTCTGCTGGGCACCGGCGAGGACCAGCTACGCGTCCGCAGCGCCACCGATCTGCCGCAGCTCACCCTGCTGCTCGCCTGGGCCAAGAAGCTGCGTCTGACCCGCACCAGCAAGGGCCGGCTCGTCCGCGTGGCCAAGGCCGCACCCCTGCTGCGCGACCCGCAGGCGCTGTGGCGACGCGCGTTCGAGGTGCTGCCGGAGCTGGGCCGTGTGATCACCGTACCCGCCGCGACGTGGCGGCCCGAGCCCATCCTGGCCGGGATCTTCGACGAGATCCTGCCGGACGTGCTCAACTCCATGTACGGGCTGGACGAGATGCCGGTGGCCCGGCTCGAAGAGACGGTGTGGCTGGCCTGCCGAGAGCACTTCGTTCTTGACCAGGAGGAAGAACGCCTGCGTGATCTCTGGCGCCGCGAGACCGCCCGGGACCTGGGGCGCATGTTCGAGGTCCTGTCCGACCTCGGGGCCGTGGCGCTCACCCGCGGCCCCGCCGACCCCCTCTACGCGAGCGACCTCGACCACGACGACCAGCCCTTGCCACCGGACGCGGTCGAACGCCTGCGCACCGCCCTCGCCCAGCCCGACCTCCCGCTGGTCCGCCTCACTCCGCTCGGCGTGCGCGGCGTCCGTGACCGCCTCCTCGCCGAGGGTCGCGACGCTCCCCTCATCGGCGAACTGGCCACCGCCCCGCCGGCCGAGCTGCTCGGGGTGCTCGCCCAGCACTATCCGCCGGAGGACGCCGTCGCGGAGCTCCAGGGGTGGCTGGCCTGGCCGGGGCATAACGTCGAGACGTTGTTGCAGGCCGTGCGGGATTGCCCGTTCCGTACGCGGGTGGGGGCGATGCTGCGCGTTCTGGCCGAGGCCCTTCCCGAAAGGCGGCTTCTGCATGACCTGCGTCGCGACCCGGTCCTCGGGCCTGCCGTGTGGACGCAGCTCATCGATGCCGGGGAGATGAAGCCCGGGTCGTTGAGTGAGCGGGAGAACCTGCTGATGGGGGCGGAGAGCTTCCTGTCGGTGCTGGAGCTCGCGGGGCCTGAGGGGCTTGTCGAGCAGCTCAAGAGGATGGGGGGCGGGGACGCGTACGAGTTCGTGGAGGCGATCCTGGCGTCGGGGCACCCCGACGTCGTGGGATTGCGGGAGCTGCGCGAGCTGGTGGCCGAGCCGCTCCGCAAGACCGCCCGCCACCACCCCCTCCGCCTCGTCCCCACTCGGCCGCCGGGAGCCCGAGGCCGCAGGAAGAAGCGCAAGCACTGACCCTTGATCCTTTTACGCCACACGCTGGCGGTGTGACCCGGTGGCCATCCAGCTCACGAGTGACCAGACGCCTGGCTGAAGATCGCTCACCGGGCGACTACAAGGCGCGGCCTGCCAACGCGGAATACGTATGCCGAGACCGGAAAGATCGTCCTACACTGGCCGATCGTGGACTGGATCGAGCGGGTCGCCGAGATCCGGCGTTGGAGCAGAGGCGGTGAGCGCGCGCCGCACAAGCCGCTCCTCCTCCTGTACGCCCTGGGCCGTTTCCAGCGGCACGGCAATCGCGCCATCCCGTTCAGCGCCGCCGAGGCCGAGCTGAAGAAACTGCTCAAGGAGTACGGCCCGCCCCGTGACACCAGCCCGGGCTACCCCTTTCATCACCTGACGAACGACGGCCTCTGGTTGGTCGACACCCGCCATGGCCCTGGCAGCCCAGGCCCGGAGCTGGGCCGCCTGCGCGAGAGCGAGGCCGCCGGCCGTCTGCATCCCGACCTGGCCCGCGCGCTGGCGGAGGAGCCCGGTCTGCTGGGGCGGATGGCCCGGTATCTCCTGGATTCCAACTTCGCGCCGTCCCTGCACACCGACCTGTGCCTGCTGGCCGGCCTGGACCTGGAGAACCTCGAAACCGCCGCAGAGACCAAGAAGCTGTCTGCCGCACGCCGTGACCCGGGCTTCCGCGACCGGGTGCTCATGGCATACGAGTACTGCTGCGCGTTCTGCTCGTACGACGGCTGGCTGGACGGCGCGGCGGTGGGCCTGGACGCCGCGCACGTGCGCTGGTGGGCCTTCGACGGGCCCGACGACGTGGCGAACGGACTGTGCCTGTGCGCGATCCACCACAAACTGTTCGACAAGGGCGTCCTCGGACTGACCGCGGAGCGCGCCATCACCGTCTCGGCCAGGTTCGTCGGCCGCTCGCAGTCTGCCCTGGACATGGTGCTCGCCCTGGCAGGCCGGCCCGCTCGACCTCCCCAGCCCGGCCTGGACGAAGTCGAACAAGACCACATCGACTGGCACAGTCACCAGGTGTTCCGCACGCCCGCCCGCGGCTGAGTCCGACTGTGGAGTCCGTACGCACCGCCGGGTTGGCGTAATCCCGCGACCTACCAGCCGATCGTCAGCACGGCTGACACCGAAATTGTCGGAAGGGCGGCGTACTGTCACCGGCATGCCGACCCTGGAACACTGCACGCGCGGAAAAGTCTCATCCCCGCGCATCGCCGGTGGATGGCGAAGCTAACCACGGCGCTACTTTTTGTCAGTCTGACAAAAATCTAGAGTCAGGTACATGAGCGATGATCGATGGGAGCCGCCCGCCATCTTGCTCGCCGTTGACCTGGTGATCCTCACGTTGCGTGACTCGCGCCTGCATGTGCTGCTCGTCGAGCGCGGCATCGAGCCGTACAAGGGCGCCCAGGCGCTTCCGGGCGGGTTCCTGCAGCACTCCCAAGAAGGCCTCGTCGCCGCGGCTCATCGGGAGTTGGCGGAGGAGGCCGACCTGGACGTCGAGACACTCCGGCTGGAACAGCTCGGTGTTTACGACGACCCAGGCCGCGACCCGCGCGGCCGGGTGGTCAGCGTCGCCTTCCTGGCCATCGCCCCAAGGCTGCCCGAGCCCACCGCCGGCACCGACGCCGCCGACGCCGGCTGGCAGCCCACGGATCGGGTGCTCTCCGGCGAGTTGCGGCTCGCCTTCGATCACCACCGCATCGTCACGGACGGAGTCGAGCGCGCCCGTGTCAAGCTCGAGCACTCCGCGCTCGCCACGGCCTTCTGCGGGCCGACGTTCACGATCACGGACCTCCAGGACGTGTACGAGGCGGTCTGGGGGATGCCGCTCGACCCGCGGAACTTCTACCGGAAGATCAAGAAAACCGATGGATTCATCATCCCGGCCGGTTCAGCCCGCAAGCCCGCGACCGGGCGACCAGCTCGGCTGTTCAGGGCGGGCCCTCGCGAGGCCCTGTACCCCCCGATGATTCGTCCTGTCGACTCGCCGAACGGAAAGGAGCCGGCGTAGTGAGCCCAGTTGTGATCCTCACCGCACTAGACCTGGAATACCAGGCGGTCCGAAAGAAGTTGGTCGGTCTGCGCCGGCACCGGCATCCTCAAGGCACCCTTTTCGAGGTGGGCCGAATAGCGGACGGCCGGTGCCAGGTGGTCCTGGGGCACGTCGGCAAGGGCAATCTCTCCGCGGCGGTGCTGGCGGAACGTGCCGTCGCCGAGTTCCGACCGGCCGCCCTGCTCTTCGTGGGCGTGGCCGGGGCGCTCCACACGCACATCGCTCTGGGCGACGTCGTGGTGGCCACGCACGTCTACGCGTTCCATGGCGGCACCAGTGAGGACGACGGTTTCAAGAGTCGTCCGCGGGTCTGGGAGACCTCACACGCCGCGGACCAGATCGCTCGGCACCTGCACCGCACGGGCTCCTGGGCCAAAGGTCTCGACCCGCGCCCGGAAGTGCACTTCGGGCCGATCGTCGCGGGGGAGGTGGTGCTGAACTCCCGGCTTTCCGAGCATGCCCGATGGATTCGCGACCACTACAACGACGCGCGTGCGATCGAGATGGAGGGCGCCGGTGTGGCACAGGCGGGCCACCTGAACCGGGCGCTGCCGGTTGTCGTCATTCGGGCAATCAGTGACCGGGCCGACGGCACCAAGGAAGTCACGGACCGCGAACAGTGGCAGCCGCGAGCTATCGCGAATGCGGCTGCGTTCGCCGCGGCTCTGGCCGAGGAATTGTCCACCGAAGAATGTGCGACAGGGAGGTCAGCCATGCCCGAGACGACGAGGAACATCGCCAAGGGAAACGCCCACGTGGGAGTACAGGCAGGCACCGTGTACGGCGGTATCCGAATCACTCCTGAGACGTCCCGGCCGGCGGACCTGCCCGAGGCACTGGCCGGATTCCGCACCCGCCTGTGGCAGGCGTGGGCGGATGGACGTCTGGACGAGGCGACGTACAAGGCGGCCGAGGCGGAGCTCGTCACGGCCGACCAGGCGCTGGAGACAAAGACGCCGGATCGCAGAAACACGCTGACGCTGGCACTGAAGAAGCTCCGTGGGCTCGTCGGCGACGTGGCCGACCTGGCAGCTCAGCTGACCGTCATCATCGCCCTGGTGCAGTCCCTGTCATGAACGATTCAGGGCACCGCGTCGAGAACGCGGCCACAGACTCCCACGTCGGTGTGCAGGCAGGGACAGTACACGGCGACGTCATCTACATGACGACCCCGCAGGACCCGCCCGAGACCAAATTTCGGGCCGGTGTTCACTTCCTCAAAGGCCGCATGCCTGCACCCGCTCGGCAACTCATCAACGAGGCCATGGTCGGCTACGCCACCAACGAGGTCTACTTCTACTGGTTGCTCGCCATGGTGAGCGGCCGGACACGGCATGAGCTGACCAAGGACGAGACCGCCCAGCTACGGGACCGGCGCGTCATCATGCGGCTCGCGGGTGAGGACCCGTGGCGGGACGGCGTACGCATCGTCGACCGTCTGCTGGAATCAGTGGGTAAGACCGAGGAGGACATCCGTGTCGTGGTCAAAGACCTCGACGCGCTCCGTGAACCGCAACGCAGCCTGATTCTCGAGCATTTGGAGCTGTACCTCGACGGCCCGATCGAGGACCATCTGTGGCATCTCGCGCTGACGAAGGCGCAGACGGATCAGATGGCCGCTGATCGGAAGGACCGGATCTGGAAGTTCTTCCATCCGGCCCCGGCAGAGCCCCGGCAGCGGGTCCCGCAGTCACCCGACACGCCTCTGGGGATCTGGGCCCAAGCCGTGACGGCGACGGTTGTGCTGGGTATGGCGGCGGCGTACCTCGGCTACCTGATCCTGCAGAGCGGTCGCATCCTCCTCATGCTCGCCTACGTGCTGGGCATCGCGGGCGCCTCTGTCGGTGTACGGAATGTCACGGACTGGCGCTTCTGCGCCGTACGCCGCCGCGCCAAGGACAGGGAGTACATGGGCCCCAGGACCAAGGCCGAGCGGGGCAGCTTCGCGAAGAGGGCCGAGCACCGGATCAATTACTACTTCGCCAGATACGTTCCGCCGGGCGTGGACCGTGACAATTGGCTGGCTGAAACGGAGGGGATCCGCCAGAGCCTGCGCGACGAGATCGCGGCGGTCTATGGAGGGACAGGGGTCGGAATCGAAAAGATCGCCTGGCTCATCCGGCATCGCGCACATAAGGCCGCCGCCCGCCGCAGGAAAGGCACGCTGTGGAGCTACCGCACGGAACTCGTCACCCCAGGACGCACCAAAGCTCTGGCGATTCTTGGACTCCTCACCCTCGCGAGCGCAGGCGGCTGGGCAGCGGTCAGCTCCGTGCCGGTCGAGCCTGCGTCGGCGACTGTCACAATCCTTCTCCTGCTGATCTCTGGATGGGTCGGCGCCCACTCGTGGTTGCACCTCGTCTTGGAGCGCCGCCGGTACACCGCGGACGCAGCCGAAAGTGACCGGACGTTGGAGTCCGACCTGGAAGCCCTGGCCCTGTGGCGAGCGAGGATGGAGGACAAGCCCCGCGACGCGGAGATGGCCGGCTGGCTGGACTGCGACAGAAAGGTGCTCCTCGAGGAGGCGTTGCGGCACTACAGGCTGACCATGAGCGATGTCATCGCGCACGCCTTCATCGAGGCTCCCGTTCGGTCGAGTGAGCGCGCGCGGCTGCGTGGCGGTCCGTGGCGCTACAAGAAGTACCAGCTCCTGGTCTTCCTCATCACGCAGGAAGGCATTCGCCAGCTCACCGTCACGCTCGACTTCTTGAAGGGCACCTTCCACGACTGGCAGAGGCTCAATTACCGCTTCGAAGCGGTCGCCTCCGTAGGGGTCAGCCAGTCGGACAACGACGAACGCACCTTCCAGCTCACGCTCGTCAACGGTCATGAAATCAGTGTCGAGGTCAGTTCCGGGTTCGAGGAGCTGCAACAGGGCGAGAGCCCCGGCGCGGTGTCCAAGGTCTCCCTGGACGCCGCAGGCATTCCCCACACCCTCCACGTTCTGGAAGGGATCGCCGCCGAGGGAAAGAGATGGGTCGAACAGCAAGAGCTGCGCACGGGAAACCTCTCGGCTGCCTTGAATGACTCCGAATAGGCGAGCGCAAACACTCCTGCGTGTGGCTTCCGCCGACGGTGACCCGGTGCTTATAAGGCCTGGAACTCCGTCGGTCTCGTGGCTACCCTGCAACAGGGTGTGGTGATCGGTTGCGAAGCGTCACTGGAGGAGCTGGAGGTCCAGTGGAACAGCGTGACGCGCAAAGCCTTGCCGACATCCTGTCGGTTGCGCCATGGATGGAGCTCGAAAAGTATGTCGACCACCTGCGGGATCGGGTTGATTCGGCCGTGCTGGCCTCGCATGCGCGGCGGGAGCAGCTCCGTGCCGAGATATTGGCGGAGAACCCGCATTTAAGTGCCCAAATACGCCGTCCGTCGCCCGAGAAGATGCAATGGGCCAAGCATCTCCTACGCACCGGGATCGTCGCCGCCTCCGATGGGACGCTTGCCGCCGTACCCCTCCTGAGCGGTACGAAGATCCAGGTTGGCGTGGTGATCGTCACCAACACCGGCGAATCCGTCGGCCTTGTGACGAGGGTCTTCGAGCACGAGCTGCCGAAGGCCGGAAACAGACGTGGAGCCCCCGGTAGAAGAGCTCTCACCACAAGAAATCCCAGCCGCCGGAAGGCTCCACGTGATTGCTCATCGTGCCACGCTCGACGTCTCCCGCGCACTCGTTCAGCACGTCGCCCGCCTTCTGCATGAAGAACGCCGACTGCGCGGCACGCCGAAAGACAGCCAGGTCTTGAGCCCCTTCCGGCAAGCGGTCATGGTGGTGCGCTGGTTCCGTGGCGAGCACGACATCCCCAAGCTCGGCCGCGATCACCGCGTCTCCCGGGCCACCGCCTACCGCTACATCCACGAGGGAATCGAGGTTCTCGCAGCTCAAGCCCCTGATCTTTCCGAAGCTCTGGACCGCGCCCACACCGAAGGACTGGCCTACGTGATCCTGGATGGCACCCTGATCCCCATCGACCGCTGCGCCGAGCAGACCATCAGCGTCAAGGGTGAACCCATCGACGCCTGGTACTCAGGCAAGGCCCACCAGCACGCCGGCAACCTCCAAGCCCTCTCGGCACCAGACGGCCTGCCGTTGTGGATCGGCGAGGTCGAACCCGGCTCCGTCCATGACCTGTCCGCCGCCCGCGCGCACGTGCTGGGCGCGCTGTACGCCGCAGCCGCAGCCGGCCTGCCCACCCTCGCCGACAGCGGCTACGACGGCGCCGGAATCGGCATCCACACGCCGATCAAGCAGCCCGAAGGAAACCAGATCCTCAGCCCGGACAACCGCACCTACAACCAGCTTCTACGAGCCCTGCGCTGTCTCGGCGAACGCGGCTTCGCCCTGCTCAAAGGCCGCTGGCGGACCCTCCAGCACATCACCATCAGCCCCAGCAGAATCGGCGACATCGCCCGCGCAGCACTTGTCCTCACCCACTTCGAGCACAACTACCTACCGGCAATTCGCTGAGATCACGTCACTGCTCCACCCGGAACGCACCCAGTTCCGCCCCACCTATTACGCCGCCGGCACGATCGAGATTCTCGGCGAGGTCACTCCTTCAGAGAACGTGCTCCCCACCTCGACCCGCCCCCGGCCGTACTCCCAGGTGTTCATCTATCCCAGCGGGGGATGTGCTGCGGCCACGGGCCTCGGAGGGCAGGCCCTGATCCGCAGCAGCACAGAGGGAGAGAACGCCGTTGTGACTTCTTCTCTCCCATCTTCCGGGCCACCTGCCCGCTGAGGCAGGCGGCAAGAAGCGAGGCGCAGGCCGGGGCTACCGTTGCCAGCGTCTGATAGCTGGCCCCGGCCCGCGCCTCTTGGCGGGAGCGGCGGCGAGCGGACAGCGGGCCGCCCGTGCTGGGCGTGGCATGCGGTTGCCGATGCGCCGCACGTGGAACGGTGTCGGCCCGCCGGTTGCCACGCCACGATCACGATTCCTGGCCGAGTCAGAGGGCGGATATCTGATGAGCTTGCCATGCGTGTTCGGCATGGTTGGAAGCTCGAACCAGGTCATACAGCTCTAAGTTAGGGGGCTCGCCCCGAAGCGTGGACACCGGGCTGTTATGCGGCGAGCAGCACTCTAGCGGTGGTCTGCTGCTCGTAGTCGACTGGGCTGAGGTAGC
>NZ_JBVJIM010000025.1:0-137184 GCF_055586305.1 Nonomuraea sp. NPDC051298 | reverse complement strand
CGACCTGGATCGCGGATTTCTACAACGTCAAGCGCAGGCACAGTGCCAACGACGGGCTGCCGCCTGTCACATTCGAGCGCCTGATGATCGAGAAGAGGCAAGCATCAACGGCCCTGCTGAGGGCCGCTGTGGCATAGAACCGTCTCCACGGTTTGGGGGGATTGACAGTCCTCGTTCTGGCGGGCTGACTCCAGGAGGTTCCGTGCCTCCTCGACGGACCAGGACTTGACCTTGCGTTTGCGCGGGACCGACATCTCGACGTTGCGGCTCAGGGTCTTCTCTCGCACCGCCGACGAGGCTGGGGCGATCGACATCGAGGCACCGGAGAACGATGGCCGAGGTGACAGCAGCACTGACAGCAACATCCCCACATGCCGACGCATTTGTGCCACCGCACACGCGCCTGACCACGTTCTACATCAGCCGAGCAGGATGGAAAGAATCGTCATGGTCTGGTAGGCCAGGTTCCGGCGTCAGCCTGTACTTGAACGCTCGGCGAGGTCACGAGCAAGGTCGAGCAGATGGGGCAGGCGCAATGTTCGGCCGCCGCTTCCAGGCAGCGGCACGTGTAAGGGCTCGGTCCAGTTGGTTGGGATTGCGGTCGGCCCGTATACGGCTCCCGCAAGGCCGCCCGTGACTGCGGCAACGGTATCGGTGTCGCCGCCCAGGTCGATTGCGGCACGAACGGCATCCTCATAGCTGCGGGTGGTACGTATAGCCCACACGGCTGAGCCGAGACAGGGCCAGACGGCGCCGTTGAACTCGGTGGCCTGATCGGGATACCAGTCGGTGGCGAGGACGGTGGCGTAGCGCTGACGATGGTCGGGCTGGACGGCAGTGAGGATCTGCGGGAGTTCGTCCAAGGGGTCCGCACCGTTCAAGGCGACACGTATCAGGTCGTGAAAGATCGCGCTGCCTTCCCATGCAGCAGGATCCCCGTGGGTGAGGGCGGCGATGTGCCGAGCGGCGTCCATGGTGGCCTGCTGTCCGTAGCGGGCGAGGTACACCGCCGACAACGTGGACCGCATCAGCGCGCCATTACCCGCGGCTCGGTGGCTGCTGCGGTAATGGGCGGCGGCGGCCCGGTCCCAGGGCAGCCCGCGGGTCAGAACGTCTTCGGTCTGTAGTCCGATGTCTTTGGGCTCATCGGCTGCCCACCGCTGGAAGCGGGCGAAGATATCCGGCAGGTCCAGGCCGCCCTGCTCCAGCAGCGACTCAGCCACGTGCACGGCCATCTGCGTATCGTCGGTGGCCTCGCCGACGTCCCAGCCGCCGCCTCCGCTCATCTCGCCCCCGGCACCCGGTACCGGGAAGCGGGCGGAGAACGCACCCGCCGGGCCGAACTCGAATGGAGCACCCAGTGCGTCGCCCACCGCCGAGCCGATGACCGCGCCAATGGCGCGCTGCACAAGGTTCACTTCAGCAGGCTACCGAGCTGATCGTAGGAGAGAACGAATCTCGCAAGCAGGACGGGTCAGGTCGCCGGTCAGAGCGTTGCGTACAGCAGCGGAACGCTGGACGGGAGACCAATGAGCGGCTCGACCGCTGGCTGGTCGAAGGTTGCTGGTACATGGTCGATTTTGTCCCCGGCCGTACCCGCCATCCGAACTTCCCCCGTCCCGAACCACCCAGCACTACGAGGCCGCCATCGAACGACTCCATGACCTTCAGAACTGGTTCGTCATCGGCCGGTCCCCTTATCTCGCCAGCTACACCTGGCCCGATCTATAGAGCGCGTCTTCAGATGATTACGGCCTCTGAATCGTTCGAGATCAAGATGTGTGCGGCGCGGCTCGGATTGTCGGTGTGGTGGGCCATACTCCGCCAAGGCAGGACGATCACCGACAGGGCGAAGGCGTTGACATGGCACAGTTGCTGCGGAGGCTCGACGACGAGGTCTACATCCAGTACAACACGTTCGGGCTGGACGGCACCGACCTGCCGGCGTGGAGCTCCCCCACCGACGAGATCTACCACTTCGTCGCGGGCATGCGGCTGGAGTCCTGGGACGCCGAGCCGGGGCCCGCGGATGCCTCGTGGACGCGGGTCAGTTCGACGACGTTCGTCGCGGAGAGTGGCGTGGTCACGATCGCCGCGATGATGGACGGCAGGGGGCATGACTTCCTGATCGGGCCGCCGCGTTTCGAGTACGGCGTGCACATGTACCTGCGTGAGTCCGAGCCGGGCGACGGGCATGCCACGGGTGAGTGCGACGAGACATGGCTGCTGAGGTTCTGGCCGATCCGGGATGTCTTCGACCCGATCACGCATGCGGCGCCGTTCTCCTACATTGCGCGCGGGGTGCTGTACTACTCGATCGACCTCGAACCCGAGCAGCTCGTGCAACCGCCGGCGCGGCGTGAGGTGCCGGTGCCGGTGCCGGTCTCGGCGGTGGCGGACTGGGCGTCGCTGCGCGTCGACCCGGACCTGGACACCTTCGACGGCTGGCTGCGTATGTTACGCCGCAAGGCCGAGGGCAGGGGCGTCACCGTTCACGAGTTGCTGCGCGAGGGCGGGGTCGACATCGAGGACGGCGCGGACCTCACCCCGGCCTCCTGCACCCCGCCGCGGGCGCGTGCGGGGCGGTTCAAGGATCCGCTGATCGACCGCTACTACGCCGAGCAGGCGTGGCGAGGCTCGTTCTCCGGGCAAAACCTAGGCGGGGATCTGCTGCGCGAGTACGCCGACGGCGAGCGCATCGCCAAGGAGTTGTGCCGCAGCGGTACCCAGACGTTCTCTGTGCCCGTCGAAGGCCGTGGTGCCCTGTATGTGCCATTGGGTGTCAGCCGCCGCGTGTGGCGGTGGGAGGACGACATACTCGGCGGCGAACTCATGGACGACGGGCTGACAGTGGATCGGCAGGTTCTGGCCAGGAACCCGTGGACCAGGCAGATCCTCGTCTCCGGCATCGTAACGGTCCTGCGCCGCGATCACGCCAGGCACGGCTATGGCGACACCGTCTGGTACGTGGTCCGCGACGCCGAGCCGCACGAGGCGGCCAGGGTCCTGTGCGCGGAGGCCACCTGGGAGGAGGACCCGGATCAGCGCCGGGCCTTGGACGAGGTGGCCAGGGAGAAGCTGATCGACCTGCGGGCCACCTACAGGAGCCGGGAGAGGTGAGGGCCGGGCCTCGTCGCGCGGCGAGGACGCGGGGAGGGCGTGGCGAGGACGCGGGGAGGGCGTGGGGAGGGCGTGGCGTGGCCGGGCCCGGAGGTGGCAAGGCGGCTGATGGGTGGCAGGAAGCCTCCGGTGGGTGGGGGCACTTCGGCTTCGGGGTGATCGCTGTGCTGAGAGCAGAGCCATGGGTGGCTGAGGTGGAAGCTGATCACCCGAGACACCTCTCTCCGCCGGTCGAGTTCGAGGAACTGATCCCGGACGTCCACGGTGCGGCGTTCGTTCCAGGTCGATGCTGGAGCGTCGCAGCGCGATCACCTCACCCCATCTAAGGCTCGCGAACGTGGTCAGCGGGATCAGTGCCTTGAACCGTCTGTCCGCCGTCATCAGCACCGTGCGAAGGAGCTGGTACGCCCTGGCGGGGATTGAGACGCACGGTCAAGTGGCGGTGCGGAGCGCTGCCCGAGCGCGGTCACCCGCTGCGGGTGCGGCCTGAGGGCCGTTCTCGCGCGCGCCCGCGCTCGGACCGCGCACACTTATACCTTCCGCACCATGACGCCGGCCGCACGGATGAAGTCCTCCACGGCCACGCGAACTTCCGCAGTCAGAGCCTTCACCGAATCCGAGGTCTCGGCCTCGTTCATGCTCTTGACCAACTCCATGGTGTGGTTCGCGAGTCGTCTGATCTCGACATCCTCAGTGACCAGCTCTACCTGATACAGAGCCGTCCACCCCGCTGCACGTGCGCGCAAGACCTCATCCACCGCCGTGCGGTAGGCCCCGCTGTTCTTGTCGTCTTCGGCCCGCGGACCCCAGGCCCGTCGTTGAGCACTGCGGAAGTCCAGAATCGTACGCGCGAAGTCGCTGTAGATCTTGATCTGCTCACCTCGAAGCCGCTCCGCTCGAGCGAACCTTTCCGATCTGTCGATGGAACGACGCTGGAGCAGGAATGTCATCAGAGATCCCAGGAGGGTCCCCGTGACCGCAATGATGGATGTGACGATCGCCGACATTCCCCGAGTTGACCATGAGATGCGTTCGCGTGTGAAGCGCAGCCAGATGCTCTTGCCTCCGGCGGGGGACCCTGCAGTTGTGCTCGCGGCGGGCGTGGACGGTGCCGAAAAGATGGCGCGGTCAGGGGGACGAACAGGGTCCGGCAACCTGGCTGGTCGCCGTGAGGGAAAGCGTTCGAGGTGTCGGAGAGGTCGGCGCCGGGATAGTCGTCGCGGCCTTTCTGATGGTGGACGGCATGCCGATCGGCGAAGCTCGTCGAGCGTGGCCTGTGGCGGAGCACTGTGAGTTGAGGGGAAACGCTCGTGATCGATTCAACCTACGCGAAGTGGTTTTGTCAGCGAACTCGGCTGGTCGTCGACTTGACGTGGTGCTCTGCCACCAAGATTGACGACGTCCTGGCTGCGTATGCCATCTTGCCTGAGAGCACCCAGCCGGCGTGCTTCAACGCAGACGACGTCGACATGCTCATCGGGCGCCTCGGCAGGGGCACCGTCATCATGGACTACCGCGTCGATTCCACCACCGATCAAACTCTTCCCATTCTGGCGCAGTACGGCCCCTGCCTGAGCGCTACATGGATCGATGAGGCCCCAGCATTGATCTCCTATCGCACGGAAAGCGGCCTGGTGGTCAAATTCGACATGCTGGATTGGGGCTGGTACCCAGTTCCTGATCTCGCCAGCGTCGAGCGATGGATCGCCGCCGGCCCAGCAGGTCGGGAGACCTGGGAGAACAGTTGCGGTCTCGCCACGCTCATCACCGCCGAAGCGCTGTGCCAGGCAGTGGTCGACGACGAATGGGTGCGATCGGTACACACCGGCGTCACCGCACTGCATCCAGTGGTGCAGGAGGTGTCGTCAGTCCCACGCACTCTCGGCTCGATCATCGCCCAATACGGTGACCGCACACCGTAGGACAGAGGTCCGGCAGAACAGACCCCCGGTGACCACATACGTGATCGCCGTGCCGTCAGCGTGCCATTGAGCGTGGTCAACAGGGGGCAGTCACGGACGCCGGCCGTTCGACCTCCTGCGGCCGTCCGGGCAGGAATATCGACGAAAAGCCCGGCTCCGTCATCGGAGCCGGGCTTGAGCTGGACCGGTCGTGCCGATTCACATTCGCGGAGCTCAGACCCTTTCCTTGGTCCGTCGGGCCGCGATGAACGAAGAGATCACCAGCAGGGTGAGCAGGCCCCAATAGGCGAAGCCCTTTCTGCCGTGCATGGACAGGTTCTCGCCCAGGTACGTCAGACCGGGGACCAAATAGATGGCGGCCGCGAGCGCCCACCTGGCATCCCTGACCACGACCGTGGCCCAGAGTACGGCCCCGAGCACGAGCACCTCGACACTCGCCCGGAAAAGCAGCCAGAGCGGATATTCCTCGTAGCTCAGACCGATGGCGAACTGCAACCCCCAGCAGAGCGCTGGAATGAGAAGCCACAACCAGGATCGAGCGGGAAGCGCCCTCCCCGGCTTCACGGCGAGTACGGCCAGCCCCGCGGCGATCACCCAGAAGGGCACCATGCTCGACACCTCGACATAGGAGGGACCGAAGGCGGCCACCCTCAGCGCCTCCTCCGGAAGGACCAGGAAGCGACTGGACTCGAGCGCCGCGATCAGCGCCAATGGGAGCGCCAGCCGTATCCAGCCACGGATGATCGCCACCATCAGCACGATCGCGCCCAGGGTCCAGAACGGCCGGAAGAGCCACGACAACTGGATCGTCGTGGCGAACATGGTCGTCGCGACGGCGAGCACGCCCAACTGCAGTCCGTCCCTCCACCAGGGCACTCCCGTGGCCCTGGTATGCCGCGCACGGGCGGCGAAACCGCCGGTGACGAGGGCGATCACCTCCCTGAGCGCGGGACGGCGTGCCTCGGGATCGGATGCCGCCATCAGCGTGCTGAGGAGTTCCTCACCGTGCCGGTCACGGTAGGCCTTCGGGTACGCCCTGAGCAGGCCGCGGTAGCGCCGTTCGAGCACGGACTCGCTGCTCATGCGCCCATCATCCCGATCTGACCCGTGACGACCCTGGCGGCCTGCTGAAGTCGTACGGCCTCCTCGCGCACCGCGGTGACGCCGTCGTCAGTGATCCGGTAGTAACGCCTGGGCCGGCCGTCGAAGACCTCTTCCCGATCCACCACCACCAGGCCCGCGTCCACGAGCCGGTCGAGCGCGCCGTACAGGGTGCCGACGGCGAGTTTCACCCGCCCATCCGACTGCTCACCTGAACGTTTGATGATCCCGTAGCCATGAAGGGGGGCCTCCAGGAGCGCGGCAAGGATGAAGTACGCCGCCTCTGTCATCTTGGTCACGCACCAACCATATATCGGGAGCCGATATATGGGCGAGGACTTTCGAGTGAGTCGATGGAGGCGAAGCTGGTGCGAGGGCGGCACGCTCTCAGGTTCGGTTGATGCGGTAGGTCAAGTGGGTCACTCCCGTGCCCTCGACGACGTGCGGGCCTTCGAGTGCGATGGGGGTGTCGGTGAGCCTGTCGAGGTAGCGGACACCGGAACCCAGGAGCACAGGGACCAGATCGAGGCGGAGCTCGTCCAGCAGCCCGGCGTTGACGCACTACTGGGTGATGTTCGCGCCGCTGACCTCGACGACCCCATCGCCCGCGATGGCCTTGGCCTGTGCTATGGCGCTTTCGGCACCGTCGGTGACGAACGTGAACTACGAGGACAGCGCTCCCTTCTGGTGCCGTCGCACCGGTCGCTTCAAGTCGGCGGCTGCGTCTGGGCGACACCTTCTCAGGAGTAGTTCGCTCTGCCTGCGACGCGCTGTGGAGAAGGCGGCTCTCAGGAGACGCGCAACATGCAACCAGCGCAAACGGCACGTCGTCGGCTGGTGATTCGTTGCTTTGTACTCAGGGTGTGCGGCGAGGGGACAACGCCGAGAGCATGAAGTACGAGCCCATCAGGGTGCATCCGGCCGCCAGAAGGTTCAGCGCCAGAGACAGCGTGCGCGACCAGCCCATCGCCATGCTGGACAGTGCCAGGAAAACACAGAAGCGGCGAGGCGCATTTATTGCACTCTTGCCGAGCATCAGACGGGGAATTTTATTGGTGACCATCAGATATATTCCGAAGGCGACTGGAATACATCCGACACCCAGAAGGGCTGGCCACATCACGGCTGAGTCCACTGAGTCGGCTCCTCGGGTCTCGCAGGACAGTTCGCTCGAGGAACATCTTGTCGAAGTCGCCTGATGTGGATCAAGTGGCGGGTGGCCATCATCGCGTCGAATGTCGCGATGCTTCTCACGTCACGTCAGCCCAGCGGATCATACCTTGACTTCCCTCATGAGCCGGGGGAACCGGAGTCGCAGAAGTACGCCAACCGCGCACATCCCCGGACGCGCAGGCCGAGTGAACGCCCTTCCTGACGTGCTGTATCGCCGAAGTCATCCATATGTGTGCTGTTTCAGGAAGGCGGGCTACGTCGAAGCGGGTCACTCGATCGCTCTGATTCCGTGAAAAGCAGAGTCGAGTTTGCTCTCGCAATTTGCCTTACGTGGGGCGAGCGACACCTGGGCCAAGGTCCTTCTTCGTCATCCTTTTCCCCCTGGCCCCTGGCTCTCCGGGTGGGCGAGGCGGTCTTGAGTCAGTCGCCGATGGTGAAGGGGAGTTTGGTGGGCGTTCATTGCCCGTTGCAACAGGTCAGCGTCGTACCCGTGCGTGCTCATGTGGTCGAGGAGAGGGCCATACCGGTCGGGGCGGTCTCGCAGGAGTTCCGTGACCAACCGGAGTTCCAGTCGAACCACCGGCACCTGGTGCGAGCCGCACGTGACCAGGACGTAATGCTGCCAAGGGCCGCTGCCCGCGCATTCCATTCCGTCTGAATCGACTTTCCGCTCGACGGTGCTGAACTCCACTTCGACGCCATTCACCTCGAACCTGGTGAAGTACTGCGACGATTCGGGGAGCCACGAGGCGGCATATAGGCAGGGGAACGAGGAGAGTGCTGCGGCGAACGTGTTCACGTCCTCCCGGCTGGGGAGCAGGATGTCGATGTCCCCGGCAGGGAGCGGGACGCCTTGCAGGAGCGCGGCGCTGGTGCCGCACACGCGGTACGCCGTGTCGGTCTTCGCGGCTTCGAGCGCGTCGAGCGTGATGTCCAATGCCGTGGTTACATCCGTCAGGTTCAGTGATCTTGCCCCGTGGTCCATGGGGATGAACGTAACAATCATGCGAGTGCCCGCGTCAGTCGACCGGTCCGGGTATCTCTTTTCCCGGGGGCGGCCGGAGTGGCGCGCATCGGCAGGTGGGTCAGGGAGCGTGGCGATCGGGCTTCAGCCGTACTGGGTGAATGGTGATCTTCACCTGCGCGGTCATGGGCTTCTTCGGTCCGCAGGCTGGCTGTGCGGCGGCTTTGGGACTCGGGCTTGTTCGTGGCCTTGTACGGGGTGATGGGTAGAGCTTTGGCGAAGGGACATCCGGGCTGAACTTCCGGTGGCCGTGCTGTTCTCGCGGCTGACGGGCGTTCGTTTCGACGGGTCGTCAGGTGTTCGGCTCTCGTGAGAGGGCGTCGACGAATGCCTCGGCCTCCGACTGGCTCATCTCCTCGGTGCTACGCGCGAGGAAGACGGCCTGCTTCCGGTTGCCCGCTTCGAGCAGCTTGCGAACCTGGGTGGTCAGGTCACCGTCGTCGAACACCGGGAAGCCCGGCAGGACCCCGCCCCCGCGCAGAACCTCTGCGACCTCCACCGCGATCTGCCGGGACACCTGGGACTCCGCGCGGATCAGCTCGACGGCGTCGCCGAACCTGCCCGCCTCGATGAGGTCATGGGCCCGGACCTGGACGTCGACAGGAGTGATGTGATCCAGGCCGACGTGAATGCGCGGCACTTCGCGGCGACGTGCCCACCTGCCGATCCCGACGCCGACGATCACCACCAGCAGGACGAGGAGGATCGACGCCACCGTGTCCAAACCGAACATGCGCCGATCGTAGTGAGGCGTACCGACAGATCTGGGTCTCGGCGCCAGGTTGAGGCCACGACAAGCTCAGGGCCGCGCCTGGGCCCGAATGTGAAACGTCCGGGACGGCCTTCCACGGCCGGCCCGGACGTCGGTGGATCGGGTGCGGCCCGACCCAGTGGGACGATCAGGCCAGGTCGAACCGGTCCAGGTTCATGACCTTGGTCCAGGCGGCCACGAAGTCGTTCACGAACTTCTCCTTGGCGTCGTCGCTCGCGTAGACCTCGGCGAGGGCCCGCAGCTCCGAGTTGGAGCCGAAGACCAGGTCGACCCGGGTGCCGGTCCACTTGACCTCGCCCGTGGCCGAGTCACGGCCCTCGAACGTGTTCTGGTCCTCGGACGTCGCCTTCCACGTCGTGCCCAGGTCGAGCAGGTATACGAAGAAGTCGTTGGTCAGCGAGCCGGGGGCCGCGGTGAGGACGCCGTGCGCCGTCTGCTGGTGGTTCGCGCCCAGGACGCGCAGGCCGCCGACGAGGACGGTCAGCTCGGGGGCGCTCAGCGTCAGCAGGTTGGCGCGGTCGATCAGCAGGTACTCGGCCGGCAGCCGGTTGCCCTTGCCGACGTAGTTGCGGAACCCGTCGGCGGCCGGCTCGAGCGCGGCGAACGACTCCACGTCCGTCTGCTCCTGCGAGGCGTCCGCGCGGCCCGGCGTGAACGCCACCTGGACCTCGAAGCCGGCGGCCTTGGCGGCCTGCTCGACGGCGGCGCCGCCGGCCAGCACGATCAGGTCGGCCAGCGAGATCTGCTTGCCGCCGGCCTGGGAGCCGTTGAAGGACTTCTGGATGCCCTCCAGCGTGCCCAGCACCGTCGAGAGCCGGTCGGGGTCGTTGACCTCCCAGCCGCTCTGCGGCTGCAGGCGGATGCGGGCGCCGTTGGCGCCGCCGCGCTTGTCGCTGCCGCGGAAGGACGCGGCCGCGGCCCACGCCGTGGACACCAGCTCCGACACCGTCAGGCCCGAGGCGAGGACCTGGGCCTTGAGGGCGGCGACGTCGTCGGCGTCCACGAGCTGGTGCGTCACCGCGGGCAGGGGGTCCTGCCACAGCAGCACCTCGGACGGAACCTCGGAGCCGAGGTAGCGCACGATCGGGCCCATGTCGCGGTGGGTCAGCTTGAACCAGGCGCGGGCGAAGGCGTCGGCGAACTCGTCAGGGTTCGCGTGGAAGCGCCGCGAGATCTGCTCGTAGACCGGGTCGACGCGCAGCGACAGGTCGGTCGTGAGCATCGTCGGGGCGTGGCTCTTGGACGCGTCGTGGGCGTCGGGGACGGTGTCGGCGCCCGCGCCGTCCTTCGGCCGCCACTGGTTCGCGCCCGCGGGGCTCTGGAACAGCTCCCACTCGTAGCCGAAGAGGATGTCGAAGAAGCTGTTGTCCCAGGCCGTCGGGGTGTTCGTCCAGATGCCCTCGAGGCCGCTGGTGATCGCGTCGCCGCCCTTGCCGGTGCCGAACGTGCTCTTCCAGCCCAGGCCCTGATCCTCGATCGAGGCGCCCTCGGGGTCGGGGCCGACGTGCTCGGCCGGGCCCGCGCCGTGGGTCTTGCCGAACGTGTGACCGCCGGCGATCAGGGCGACCGTCTCCTCGTCGTTCATCGCCATCCGGCGGAACGTCTCACGGATGTCACGGGCGGCGGCCAGCGGGTCGGGGTTGCCGTTCGGGCCCTCGGGGTTGACGTAGATGAGGCCCATCTGCACCGCGCCGAGCGGGCTCTCCAGCTCGCGGTCGCCGGTGTAGCGCTCGTCGCCGAGCCAGGTGGTCTCGGGGCCCCAGTAGACGTCCTCGTCGGGCTCCCAGACGTCGGCGCGGCCACCGGCGAAGCCGAAGGTCTTGAAGCCCATCGACTCCAGGGCCACGTTGCCGGCCAGGACCAGGAGGTCGGCCCACGAGAGGCTCTGGCCGTACTTCTTCTTGACCGGCCACAGCAGGCGGCGGGCCTTGTCCAGGTTCCCGTTGTCCGGCCAACTGTTGAGCGGGGCGAAGCGCTGCTGGCCCGCCCCGGCGCCGCCGCGGCCGTCACTGATCCGGTACGTGCCCGCGCTGTGCCATGCCATCCGGATGATGAACGGGCCGTAGTGCCCGAAGTCGGCCGGCCAGAAGTCCTGCGAGGTCGTCAGCACCTCGGCGATGTCCCGCTTCACGGCAGGGAGATCGAGGGTCTCGAACGCCGCGGCGTAGTCGAACTCCTCGCCGAGCGGGTTGGCCACGGCCGGGTTCTTGGCAAGGATCTTCAGGTTGAGCTGCTCCGGCCACCACTGGCGGTTGCCTCCGCCCTGGGTCGGGTGCGCGGCGCGTACGTGCACGACCGGGCAGGCGCCTGCGCCTTCGGGGACGTTTGCTTCATGGTTCTCGGACATGGAAACCCTTCCGGATCAGGGAGAATACGGTGCTCATGAACTGCGGTTGCTGGAACAACCGGGGCACAGGCCCCAGTAGATGACCTCGGCCTCCTCGATCGAGAATCCGTGGTCGTCGGACGCGGTCAGGCATGGCGCGTGCCCCACCGCGCAGTCGACGTCGGCGACGGCACCGCACGAACGGCAGACGATGTGGTGGTGGTTGTCGCCGACACGTCCCTCGAACCGGGCGGGGCTGCCGGCCGGCTCGATGCGGCGTACGAGCCCCGCGGCGGTGAGCGCGTTGAGTGCCTCGTACACGGCTTGCAGGGAGATGTGACCCACACGATCGCGCACTCCGGAGGCGATCGCCTCGACGCCGAGGTGGTCACCGCCCCGGACGGTCGCGAGCAGCGCGACGCGGGCGGCCGTGACTCGCAGGCCGGCACCGCGCAGCTCCTCGGCGATGGACGGAGTCCTGGATGCGGTCATGCTGCCAAACTTAGTCGGACAAACACGAACGCTACAAGAGAACGAGTCTCCCAAGTTTAGGTGTGAGTCAGGCAACGATTTCGCCTGGTCGGGCGAGGGATACCCGGAGGATCGGCGCTTCCACGCGTGAAGCCTGCGCCACCCGCTGATCGTAGTCGGCGAACGTCCGCACCTCGGCCGGGTTCGGCTCGGTGTACGAGATGCCCTTGTGCGTGGAGGCACTCAGGGTGTCAGAAGGTCGTACAGGGGCCAGGGGGACCCGTGTCCTCTGGTGGGTGTTTCACGGGAAACACGCGGAGAGGCGCGGTTTGGCCGCCGCCGTACGGCTGGTACGGGCGGCGGCCAATGAGGCGGGGCCGGTGGTCAGACGCGAACCGGCCAGCCCGTCGAGGCGCTCACCCGCGAGGCCCGTACGGCGCTCGGGCGCGCGCCCTCCGTCTCGAACACGGCGGTGAAGAGGGCACCGAAGACGGGGAGTACGCGGGGGAAGAGCCGGCGGGCCAGGGCCGAGGCGTCCGCCGCCAGGAACGCCTCGTAGCCGGGCTCGGGCACCGGCCAGTGGATCTCGACGGAGTTGACTCCTTCGCGGGTGGCCGATTCCGGGACCTCGATGGTCGTACGGGCCCACGCGGAGCTGGTGGGGAGCCGCCCGACGGAGGTGCCGTTCACGCTGACGTGCGCGGTCCCGGACGGGAGGCGGTGGGTGAGGTGGAGTGTGCCGCCCACGGGCGCCGCCAGGGCCAGGCGGAGGGTGGTACGTTCCGTGGTCGCCTCGTGGTAGGCCGTTCCGGGGGCGAAGTTCGGGACGCGGAAGCCGCGGCCGTCCGGCAGGCCGAGCAGGTCGATGCGGTCCCAGCTTCCGAGGCCCGGGTCGGGGCGGCGGCCGAGGGCCTCCTGGACCACCTCGCGGAAGGTCCAGTAGCCGGGTGAGTGTTCGCGGGTTTGGGCGATCTGGTAGCAGACCTGCCGGGTCTGGGGGTCTGCGTGCAGGGCGGTCAGCGCGGAGTGGGTCCAGCGCGGGCCGGGGGTCTCCAGGATGTCCAGATACTTCGTGATGAAGTCGCGGGCGTTCTTCTCGTCGGCCAGGAGCGCCAGGTCCACCTGCTCGCGTACGGCGGACTCGGGCTGGTTGCGCAGCGCGCGGTAGCCCGCGGCCAGGGCCCGGGACAGGGCGCGCGTCTTCGGGTCCGCACCCGGGCCGGGCGCGGTGGTGCCGTCGGGCACGCCCAGTACGGCGTCCGCCACCCGGGCCATCACCCGCTCGACGCCCTCGTCGCTGAGGTGGATGTGGTCGAGGAAGAACGACGGGTCGGGCAGCTCCGGCGCGTCCGCCGAGGCGAGGGCGTCGGCGGCGTCCACGAGGCGGACGCCGTTGGCGGCGGCGAAGTCGATCAGCCGCCGGCGGACGGGGGTGATCACGCCGGTGACGTGGTCGAGGAGCAGGCCGGGGGTGGCGTCACGCGCGTGTTCGAGGGCGTCGCGGGCCTTGCCGGCCTCTCCGCCCGCGGCCAGCGCCTGGCCCAGGAGGTGCCAGGAGACGGGGCTGAGCCCGCCGTCCAGCTCCGTCATCCGGGTGGCGAGGTCGGCGGCCTGGGACCACTCGTTCCCTGCCAGGGCGGTGAGCGCGGCGGCGCGCAGGTCGTACCAGGGGCGCAGCGCGGGCAGGACGGGCACCTCGATCTCGGCGGCCGGCTGCCAGCCGAGGAGGTTGCTCTGGGGCACGACGAGGACGACCTCCGCCGACTCCCGGAGCCGCGCCACCTCCTCCAGCAGCCCGTCCACCTCCGGCAGCACCACGTCCTCGACGTAGACCCTGCGCATCTCGGCGTACCCGCCCCGGCGGACGGCCGCGGCCAGCAGGTCGCGGTAGGAGTCGTCGAGCGGCGCGAAGGTGAAGTTGTTGCCCGCGAAGAGCACCACGACGTCCGGCTCCGCCTGGGGGAGGGCGCGCAGGGTCGCGCGCAGCGTCCAGATGTCGATGTTGCTCCGGGCCAGGTCCACCACCTGGTGGTCCAGCCTGCGGCGGTCCGCCCCCTGCGGACGCGCGGCTCCGGTGAGCAGCCGGGTCAGGGCCGAGGCCGGGGTGAAGCGGGGTTCGAGCAGCCAGCCGCGGGCCACGGACTCGCCCGTCAGCGCCACCCTGCGCCGGCCCGCGGGCGCGGCGACGTGCGGCACGTCCGCCCAGCGGTACCAGTCGGCGTCGTCGCGGCGGTGCAGGGCCACGCCCTCGTCGGTGGCGACGGTGTCCCACACGCCGATCCGGCCGGGCTCGGCCGCCGTCGCGCCGGGCGACTCCGCCGGGCCGGCCGCGGCGCCGGAGGCCCTTTCGAGCTTCTGCAGCTCGGCGAGGATCTCCGCGCCGCGCGTGTCCGAGAGCAGCTCCGCGAGGCGGGCCACCTCAGCGCCGCCGTCCCTGTTGCCGTCACTGTCGTTGGTGTGCATGGTGTCGACGACCCTTCTAGAAGAACGTGTAGCTGTCGCTTCTCGACACGGGCGGGTGGCGCGGGATGGCCGCCTCGGCGATGGCCCAGCTCGCCGGCACGTCCTCCCGCCGGATCAGCAGCTCGTCGAGGACGAGCACGTCGATCCCGCACCGGATGAAGCAGGCCAGCGCGTCCGCCGGGTCGCACACGATCGGCTCGCCGCGCATGTTGAAGGAGGTGTTGAGCAGGATCGGGAAGCCCGTCAGCCGGCCGAACTCCGTGAGCAGGCCGTGGAAGCGGGGATCGGTCTCGCGGCTGACGGTCTGCAGCCGCGCCGAGCCGTCCACGTGCGTGATGGCCGGCAGCTCGGGGGCGCGGCGGACCTGGGCGGTCTCCAGCATGAACGGCGCCGGCGTGTCCCAGTCGAAGAACTCCGCGCAGCGCTCCTCGGGGACCGCGGGCGCGAACGGGCGGAACCCCTCCCGCTTCTTGACCAGGGCGTTGATGTGGTCGCGCATCCGGCCGTCACGCGGGTCGGCGATGATCGAGCGGGCACCGAGCGCCCGCGGGCCGAACTCCATCGGACCCTGGTACCAGCCGACGACCGCCCCTTCGGCGATCAGCTCGGCGGTCAGGCGCAGCAGGCCGGGCTCGTCCCCGAGGAAGTCGCGGTGCGGCACCCCGGCGCGCACCAGGGCGTCGTGGACGTGCCAGACGTCGTAGCGCGGGCCGAGGCGGGCGTCACGCAGGGGCTCGGGCTCGTACGCGCCGGTCAGGCGGTGGTGGCAGAGCAGCGCCGCGCCCAGGGCGCCGCCTGAGTCACCGGAGGCCGGCTGGACGAACACGTCGCGGAAGGGGCCCTCCCTGCGCAGGCGGCTGTTGGCCACGCAGTTCAGCGCCACCCCGCCCGCCAGCGCCAGGCTGTCGGCCCCGGTCAGGTCGTGCAGGTGGCGGATCTTGTCCAGCAGCACCTCCTCCAGGACGACCTGCAGGCTGCTCGCGATGTCCTCGTGCAGGGAGTCGATGGCGCTCTCCGGCACCCGGGGCGGCGCGCCCAGGAGTTCGGCGACGGCCGGGGTGTACATGTGGTCGGAGGTGCCGAAGGAGAAGTACGTCAGGTCGAGCTCGAAGCCGCCGCCCGGCCCGTTCCTCAGCATCCGGCGCATCCGGTCCGCGTAGCGGGGCTTGCCGGCCGAGGCCAGCGCCATGACCTTGTACTCGTCGCTGTTCACGGCGAAGCCCAGGTAGGAGGTGATCGCGCTGTAGAACAGGCCGAGCGAGTGCGGGAAGCGCACCTCCTCCAGCAGCCGCAGGCCCTCGGCGCTCGCGTGGCCGTAGCTGGTGGTCGTCCACTCCCCGACGGCGTCGGCGGTGAACAGCGCGGCCTCGCCGAAGCCGGAGCAGTAGAACGCGCTGGCCGCGTGCGACTCGTGGTGGGTGAAGGTGTGGATCGGGCCCTCGTACCCGAGCAGCTCGCGGATCTCGCGCTCAGGGCGGGCGGCGTCGAGGCGGGCCAGGCTCTCCCCGTGCAGGCGCGGCATGCCCGCGGCCGTGTAGTCGAACTCCAGCATCGGATCGGTGTCCTTGCCCGGGATGCCCGCCCACAACTGGCGGGAGAGCTTGGCCACGGGGTTCTCGTAGTACGCCACGGCGTCGACGTCGTCGATGCCGATCCCGGCGTCCATCAGGCACGCCCGGAACGCGTTGATCGGCATGGACCGGTCGTAGCGGCGGCGGGTGAAGCGCTCCTCGTGCGCGGCGGCGACGGGCCGGCCGTCGATGACGACCGCGCACGCGGAATCGTGGAACAGCGCAGAAATACCAACAATGATCACTGTGGTTCACCGCCTGGGATGTCGATGGTGGCCAGGTCCCGGCCGAGGGAGGTGAGCAGCCTGTTGCCCGACCGTCCGACGACGAACGGGTCCTCGATCTGGACGGCGCCGAAGCCGAGCTCGTGGTAGGGGGTCTCCGCGTTGACGACCGTGCCTTCTTCCAGCACGTCGTCGCTGGTGGGCGTGATGAGCACGCGGTCGTAGATCTCCACGCCGATGCCGTGGCCGACGTGCTGGCGGCGATAGTGGGGCACGCCCGCCGCCCGTACGGCCTCCATGACGATGTCGAACAGCTCCTTGCCGCTCATGCCGGGGCGGGCCTCGGCCAGCGCGCGGTCGGTGCCGGCCTTCATCGCCGCGTGGTAGCGGACGAGCTTGTCCGGCGGCTCGCCCACGCTGTAGACGCGGGCCAGGTCGGACCAGTAGCCGCGGTGCACGCAGCCCACGTCCATCCAGACCGTCTCGCCCGCCCGGAGCGGCACGTCGCGGGGGAGCCGCTGGCCGCCGACCGCCGTGCGGCCGAACTTGATCAGGGTGAACGCGGGACGCGCCCCGGCCGCGACGATCGTCCGGTCGAACTCGCGTACCAGGTCGATCTCCGTGACGCCCGGGCGGGCGATCGCGGTGGCGGCCCTGATGGCGTCCTCGGTGATCGCCGCCGCCCTGGTCAGCCGGTCGATCTCCGCGGGCGTCTTCACCTTGCGGGTCCAGCGCAGCACGTCGGCGCCCGTACGGACGCGGGCGTCGGGCAGCGCCTCCGTGACGGCGTCGAGGAAGCCGTACGGCACGCCGTCCTCGTCCACCGCGATCGTCCCGGCCGCGCACCCGGCCAGGGAGGCGGCCAGCACCAGCGCGTCCAGGGCGGTCGCGGCGTGCGGGCCGTCGACGGCCACGCGGCGCAGGTCGCGCTCGTCCCCGTCCAGGCTCGCCGCCGGGTCGATCTCGCGGAAGAAGTCGCCGAAGCCGACCGTCCCCGCGATCTCGACGTCGGCGTCGAGCGTCTGGTCGAGGTCGCAGCGGGGAGAGACGACGTACGGGCGGTCGGGCCGGTCACGGGTCACCAGGACGTAGCACTGCCCGCCGTGGGGGTGCACGTCCAGGGTCACGTTGGAGATCCCCGTCAGGTAGAGGACGTTCTCCTTCGTGGTCGCGACCACGGCGTCGAGACCCAGCTCGTCCATCCGCGCACGCAGCCGCTCGAAGTTCGCCGGCATCGGACATCTCCTCATCAGGTGGTGGCGTACCGCAGGCCGAGCCTGACCGGCGGGGACGTGGGCTTGCGCGCGGCCTCGACCAGCCGTTCCGGGTCGGTCAGCCCGGCCCCGAAGACGGCCTCGTGCAGGCCCCGCCCGCGCACCCAGTCCTCGTCGAAGGACTCGCCGAGGTAGTGGATGCCGTCGTCCGCCGCGACCACGACGATGCGGGCGCCCGGATGGGTGTGGGCGTGGTGCAGCGCGCCGAACACCGCGGCCCCCGACGACTCGCCCACGAGGATGCCCTCGGTCCTGGCCAGCGCGATGCTGGTGGCGATGCCCTCGTGGTCGGTGACGAGGTGGGCGTGGTCGATGAGGTCGGGGTCGAGGCAGCCGGGCTGCCACGGGAGCCCCAGGCCGCGCATCTGGTAGCCGGTGAACGGGAAGCCCATGGCGGCCGAGCCGAGCGCGTCGACGCCGACGGTCGTCAGGCCGGGCAGCTCGCGTTTGAGCGTCGACGACAGGCCGCTGATGTGGCCGCCGGTGCCCACCGACGTCACCAGGGTGTCGAAGGCGGGCACGTCGCTCAGCACCTCGTACGCGGTCTGCTCGGCGTGGGCTCGCGGGTTGTCGGGGTTGTTGTACTGGTCGGGCCAGAAGGAGCCGGGGATCTCGGTCAGCAACTGCTTGACCCTGGCGATGCGAGGCCGCTGGTACAGGCCGCTGTCGTCGGCCGTGTCCACGACCACGATCTCCGCGCCGAGCGCCCGTACGTAGTCGAGCTTCGAGCGGGGCGCGTTCGGGTCCACGACGAGGATGACCCGGTAGCCGTTGACCGCGCCGATCAGGGCCAGCGCCTTGCCGACGTTCCCCGAGGTGGACTCGATGATCGTGCCGCCGGGCCGCAGGCGTCCGTTCAGCTCGGCCCGGCGGATCATGGACAGGACGGCGCGGTCCTTGATGCTTCCGCCGGGGTTGAAGCCCTCCAGCTTGATCAGGATCTCCGTGCCGGGGATCGTCAGCCGCCGCAGCCGTACCACGGGCGTGCCGCCGATCGTGCTCAGGATGTCGTTGTGGATCACCGCAGTGCCAATCGCACCCGGTAGCGGGTGAGCCAGTTGTTGAGCTGGATCATCGTCTCGACGTCGGCCCGCGCGAGCCGGTTCTCGGCGAGGATCGCCGGGTCGCCGGCGCGGGCCGCCGCGAGGTCGAGGTCCAGCAGCGGACGGACGGGGGCCTCGGTGTCCGCGAGGATCTCCTTCAGCTCCACCTGGAGCTGGCGCGGGTAGTCGGGGTTGTTGCCGACCGGGGTGGCGCTGCGCCGCCGCTGGATGATCTCCTCCGGCAGCAGGTCCTTCACGGCCGCCCTGAGCAGGCCCTTCTCGATGCCGCCGTGGGCCTGCAGGTCGGCGGGGATGTTGAAGGCGTACTCCAGGAGGCGGTGGCCGTTGATCGGCGAGCGCGCCTGGAGCCCAGCGGCCGTGAACATCGCGTAGTCGGTTCTGAACAGCGTCATCACCAGGTAGGAGACCCGCCGCAGGGCCCGCTGCCAGGCGTCCTCGCCGGGCAGGTGCACCACGTTCGCGATCGCGGTGGCGTACGTGTCGCGGTAGTAGACGGGGAAGTCCAGGACGTCCAGCGCCTCCTTGCTGAGCAGCCCCGTGCCGAAGCCGTTGGCCGCCCCGTGCCGCTGCGCCAGCGCCAGCCACGGGAACGTGCCCGACTCCACGAGCCCTCTGTCGATCGCCCAGTTGGAGCCGAGGAACGCGTTGTCCCCGCCGAACCCGGTCAGGATGATCTTGCCGTTCTGCGCGGCGGCCTGGCGCAGGAAGATGTGCTGGCCGGCGTCCATGTCGTAGATGCGCGCGGGCGCCTCGGTGGCCGCCAGCAGGCCCTGCTGCACCAGCGGGTGCAGGATGTCGGAGGGGCGCAGGGTGACCACCGTGTGCGCGGCGCCGATGTGGGAGGCGGCCTTGCGCGCGTACGGCTCGTCCTTGGTCCGGCGCATGACGTCGGCCTGGAACTCGCTGTCGAGGTAGTCGATCGTGAACGTACGCAGCGGGCCGAGCCCACGGCGGCGCAGCTCGGCGGCGGCCAGCGCGGCCACGGAGGAGGAGTCGATGCCGCCGGAGAGCATGGCCACCAGTTGCGCGGGGTCCGCCGGGATGTTCAGCCGGATGCTCTCCTCCAGCAGCTCCCGGATCGTCGCGACGGTGGCGTCCAGGTCGTGGGTGTGCTCCTGGGTGGTCAGGCTCCAGTAGCGCTCGCGGCGGGCGCGGCCGTCGGCGTCGAACGTGACGATCTCGGCCGGCCCCACGCTCTCGAACCCGGCGAAGATCGGGCCGGTCGGGAGCGCGTGCGAGATGACCTGACGCAGCCCGCCGACGTCGACGACGGGGGCGACCTCGGGGTGTTCGAGCAGCGTCTCCCGCCGCGAGGCGAACAGCACCCCGGTCGGCGTGGCCGTGTGGAACAGGGGCTGCCCGCCGATGCGGTCCCTGGCCAGGACCAGCTCCCGCGTGCGGCCGTCCCAGATGACGATCGCGAACGGGCCGTCCAGCCACGGCACGAACTCGGTGCCCCATTCGAGATAGGCGCGCGCGACCACCTCGGACGCGGACGCCTCGGGGGCGGGCGCGGAGGGCAGCCGGCGGCGCAGCTCACCCAGGTTGTACGGGGAGCCCACGACGCACACCGTGACCGGCCCGGGTTCGAGCTGGAACGGCCGCCCGTCGTCCCCGAGCGACAGCTCGCGGTAGCCGATCGCGGCGTGCGGCGAGACCCATACGGACTCCCCGTCCGGCCCGCGCTGTGCGAGGTTTCCCGTGAGCGCGCTCATCAGCGGCCGCTCCAGGGCCAGGTTTCTGGAGTAGTCGATCCACCCGACGACACCTGACATCGGATCGCCCTTTCTGTACGAGTGCCTGAACTGCTACGAGTGCCTGAACTGGTACGTGCCTTACCTGCCGAGCCGGCCGAATCAGCCGAACTTGCCGGGCCGGCCGAACTCAGCTTCTCCGGGCCCCGTCGAGGGCCCGTCTACCGTGGTTGGAGCGCCGCTCGCGGCCAGCTCAGCGGCCAGCCGCTGGTAGATCGCCAAGGGGGTGCGGGAGCGCAGGATCATGCTCGCCGCCGGCCGGACGCCGGTGGCCGCGGCGATCCGGTTACGCAGCTCGATCGCGGTGAGCGAGTCGAAGCCCAGCTCCTTGAGGTCGTGCTCGGGCAGCACCGCGCCCTCGCCGTACCCGAGCGCGCCGGCGGCCTCGGCGCAGATCAGCTCCAGCAACCGCTCTCCTGCGACCGGGGACGCGCCGTCCGCCGCCTGCGTGGCCACGGGCCGGACCAGCTCGCGCAGGATCGGAGGGATGCCTGAGCCGCGTACGGCCTGCGCGTCCAGCCGCATCGGCACGGCGTCGGCGTCGTCCAGCTCCAGCGCCGCGTCGAACAGCTCCAGCGCCTCCGGGGTCGGCAGCGGCGCCATGCCCGAGCGCCGGATCCGCGCCAGGTCGGCCTCCCCGAGATGCCCGGTCATGCCGCTGCGCTCGGCCCACAGGCCCCACGCGATGGAGGTCGCGGGCAGCCCCAGCTCCCGCCGGTGCCGGGCCAGCTCGTCCAGGTAGGCGTTGGCCGCGGCGTAGTTGCCCTGACCGGGCTCGCCGAGCACGCCCGAGGCCGAGGAGAACAGCACGAACGCCGACAGGTCCATCGCCTGGGTCAGCTCGTGCAGATGGCGGGCGGCGACCGCCTTCGGCCGCAGCACCCGGTCGAGCCGTTCGGGCGTGAGCGAGGTGACGACGCCGTCGTCGAGCACCCCGGCCGCGTGCACCACGGCCGTCAGCGGGCGCGGCAGGCGGGACAGCAGCCGTTCGAGCGCCGCGCGGTCGGCGACGTCGCACGCCTCGGCCGTCACCCGCGCGCCGTGCCCGGCCAGCTCGGCGGCCAGCTCCTCGGTGGCCGGGGTCGGGCCGCGCCGTCCGGCGAGCACGACGTGCCGGACCCCGTGGCGGGACACCAGGTGCCTGGCCACGCGGGCGGCCAGCGTCCCGGTGCCGCCGGTGATCAGGACGGTCCCCTCCGGATCGATCGGGCGGGGGACGGTCAGCACGACCTTCCCGGTGTGCCGGCTGCGGCTCATCTCGCGGAACGCCGCGCGGGCCCGGCGGATGCCGCGCGCGGTCACCGGCAGCGTACGGAGCACGCCGCGCTCGAACAGCGGCATCAGCTCGGCGAAGATCTCGCGGATCCGGTCGGGAGGCACGTCCGGCAGGTTGAACGGCCGGTACGTGACCTCCGGATGCTCCGCCTCCACCGCCCGCGGATCGCGCAGATCGGTCTTGCCCATCTCCGCGAAGCGCCCGCCGGGCCCGAGGAGGCGGAGCGAGGCGTCGACGAACGTCCCGGCCAGCGAGTTGAGCACCACGTCCATGCCGGGGAAGGCGTCGGCGAAGTCGGTGGAGCGGGAGGAGGCGATGCGCGCGTCGTCGAGGCCCATCGTGCGCAGGAGATCCCATTTGCGCGGATGGGCGGTGCCGAAGACCTCGGCCCCCAGGTGCCGGCCGAGCTGTACGGCGGCCATGCCCACGCCGCCCGCCGCGGCGTGCACGAGCAGCCGCTCCCCCGGCCGCAGCCCCGTCACGTCCACCAGGCCCAGGTAGGCGGTGAGGAACACGACGGGGACCGAGGCGGCCTCGGCGAACGTCCAGCCGTCCGGGATCGGCACCAGCGTACGGGCGTCGGCCACGGCTTCGGGGCCGAAGGCGTCCTTGAGCAGCCCGAACACCCGGTCGCCCGGACGCGGCCCCGTCACGCCGGGTCCGGTCTCCAGCACCACACCGGCGCCTTCGAGCCCGAGGCCCTCCTCACCCGGCACCAGGCCGAGCGCCACGACGACGTCGCGGAAGTTCATCCCCGCCGCCCGAACGCCCACCCGTACCATCCCGGGGCCCAGCGGCCCGCGCTCGGCCGGGACGATCGTGAGGTTCTCGATGAGGCCCTTCTCGGTCAGGTCGAGCCGCCACGGCCCGTCCTTCGGCGGGTCGAGGGCGTCGTCGGCCGAGGGCCGGGACAGCCGGGGCACGCGGAACCGGGTGCCGTCGAAGAGCAGGTGCGGCTCGTCGCCCGCGGCGGCGCGGGCCAGGGCGGAGGCGGTGAACGGTTCGGCCGTCTCCAGGAGGGTGATGCGCCCGGGGTTCTCCGACTGGGCGGTTCGCATCAGGCCCGCCACGGGGGCGTGCGCCGGGCCGGGGCGGATGACGAGGACCAGGCGGACGTCCTCCAGGCCGTTGGTGGCCAGCCACGAACGCAGCACCGCCAGCGCCTCGCGGGCGGCCTCGTCCGGGTGCGAGGAGTAGATCGTGGTCACGGCGAACGACGGGGCGGGCGCGCCGGTGCCCGTGCCCGCGCCGGTGCCCGGTGAGAGGCCCGTCGCGGGGTCCGTCGCGTGGCCCGGTGCGTGGTCCGGTGCGAGGGTCGCCGCGAGGGCCGGTGGGTCCGGGTACCGGTCGCCGTGCGCGGACACCTCGCCGGTGGCCGCGGGATCGTCGGTGACGAGGCCCGCGACGTTGCCGATGACGGCGTAGCGGTACTCCGCGGGCGCCTCGGGCAGGTCCGCGGGCCGCCAGCGCACCTGGAACAGCGAGTCCCGGTCCCCGGCGGGCGCCGGGCGGAGCGTGAGCCCGGACACCGACAACACCGGCCGCCCGGTGGCGTCCGTCGCGGTGAGCGAGATCTCGCCGGTGCCCGGGACCGGGGCCATCCGCACGCGCAGCTCCGTGGCGGCGCGGGCGTGGATCCGGACGTCCCGCCAGGCGAAGGGCAGCACCACGCGGGACTCCCGCGCCAGCAGCCAGGCGTGCAGCGCCGCGTCGAGCAGCGCCGGGTGCACGGCGAACCCGTCCCCGGCCGCGCCGCCAGCCCCACCGGCCCCGCCGCCAGCCCCGCTGGCCGGGCCGCCGGACGCGCCGGTCGGGTCGCCGGACGCGCCGGTCGGGTCGCCGGTCAGCTCGGGCGGAAGCGCCACCTCGGCGAACACCTCGTCGCCGAGCCGGAGGGCACGCCGCAGCCCGCGGAAGGCAGGGCCGTAGCCGTGGCCGCGCGCCGCGAGGTCGGCGTACGCGCCGTCCAGGTCGATCTCGTTCGCTCCACGCGGCGGCCAGGCGAAGGAGGGGACGTCGTCCTCGGGTCCGGCGGGCCGCAGCGTGCCGGTGGCGTGCAGGGTCCAGGGGGTCTGGCCGGTGTCGTCCTCGGGCTGGGAGTGCACGCTGAGGCGGCGCCCGCCGTCCTCGGACGTGACCCGCAGCCGCAGCCCGCCCTCCTCGGGGAGCGTGATGGGGTGCTCCAGGGTCAGCTCGCCGACGCGGGCCAGGCCCGTCAGCTCCCCGACGTGTGCGGCGATCTCGAGGTACGCCGTCCCGGGCAGGATCGCCCGGCCCGAGACCGCGTGGTCCCGCAGCCAGCTCTCCTGCGAGACGCGTCCGGCGAGCAGCAGGCCACCGGTCCCCGGCAGCTCGGTCCTGGCGCCCAGGAAGGGGTGGCGGTTGGCCGACAGCCCGGCCTCGCGCAGGTCCGCCCCGGCCGTCGGCAGGTGCCAGAACCGGCGGCGCTGGAAGGGATACGTGGGGAGGTCGACCTCGGTGTGCCCGCTGCCGAGCAGCCCCTCCCACGCCACCTGCGCGCCGTGCGCGTACGCCTCGGCCAGGGCGGTCAGGAAACGCGTCCGTCCGCCGTCGTCGCGCTGGAGGGTGCCCATGGCGGCGGCCGTGGCCCCGCGCGACTCCAGGGTGTCGCTCACCCCGAGCGTGAGCACGGGATGCGGGCTGACCTCGATGAACAGGCCGTGCCCTGTCCCGGCGAGCGAGGCGATGCCGTCCTCGAAGAGCACGGGCGAGCGCAGGTTCTCGTACCAGTACGCGGCGTTCAGTTCGGTGCCCGACAGCAGCTCGCCGCGGGTCGTGGACCGGAACGGCACGGACGCCGCCCGCGGCTCGATGCCCGCCAGGTGGCTCAGCACCCGTTCGCGGATCGGCTCCATGAGGGGTGTGTGCGAGGCGTAGTCGACGTTGACCCGGCGCGCGTGCAGGCCGTCCGCCTCGGCGCGGGCCAGGAAGTCCGCCAGCTCCGCCGCCTCGCCCGCCACCACCACGGACGCCGGGCCGTTGATCGCGGCCAGGTGCAGGCCGGTGCCGCGCAGCCGGTCGCGTACCTCGTCGGCGGACAGGGCGACCGAGCCCATGCCGCCGGTGCCGCCCAGCTCCGCGATCACCTGGCTGCGCAGCGCCGCCACCGTGGCGGCGTCCTCCAGGGAGAGCGCCCCCGCGACGCAGGCCGCGGCGATCTCCCCCTGCGAGTGGCCGACCACGGCGTCGGGGCGTACGCCGCGCGACTCCCAGAGGGCGGCCAGCGACACCATCATCGCGAAGAGGGCGGGTTGGATGACGTCCACCCGGTCGAGCCCGGGGCTGCCGGGAGCGCCGCGCAGCACGTCCATCAGGGACCAGCCGGTGTGCGGGGCCAGGGCGTCGGCGCATTCGCGCAGGCGCTCGCCGAAGACGGGCTCGGCCGCGGCCAGCTCCACCCCCATGCCCGCCCACTGGGCCCCCTGGCCGGGGAAGACGAACACGGTACGGCCGGGGACGGCCCTGCCGCGGACGAGGTTCCCGGCGCGGCGGCCGTCCGCCAGCGCGGCGAGCCCGTCGCGGGCCGCGGCCGGGTCGGCGGGGTCGGCCAGCACCACGGCCCGGTGGGGGAAGCGCGCGCGGCTCGTGGCCAGCGCGCGGCCCAGCCCCGCCAGCCGCGGAGCCGCCTCGCGCAGCGCGTCGGAAGGGGTGTCGGGCGCAGTGCCGGGCGGGGGGTCGAGCGGGGCGTCGAGCAGGGTGCCCAGTTGTTCGGCCTGGGCGCGCAGCGCGGCCTCGTTCTTGGCCGACACGAGCAGCGGAACGAGACCGGGAGCCTCGTCGCCGGTCGCGCCCGTGCCGACGGCGCGGACGGAGGAGAGCCGACCGGTCGGGTCGGGTGTCCGGTCGGGCGGGGTCTGGCTGGTCGAGTTCGTGGCGGCGGGAGCCTGTTCGAGGATGACGTGGGCGTTGGTGCCGCTGATGCCGAAGGAGGAGACGCCGCAGCGGCGCGACCGCCCGTCCTGGGGCCAGGGCCGCTCCTCGCCCAGCGGCACGACCGTGCCCGACGACCAGTCCACGTGCGGCGACGGCTCGTCGAGGTGCAACATCCTGGGCAGCGCGCCCTGACGCATCGCCTCCACCATCTTGATCACGCCGGCCACCCCGGCGGCGGCCTGCGTGTGCCCGAGGTTGGACTTGAGCGAGCCCAGCCAGAGCGGCCGCTCCGGGTGGCGTCCCCGGCCGTACGCCTCGATGAGCGCACCGGCCTCGATCGGGTCGCCGAGCGTGGTGCCGGTGCCGTGCGCCTCCACGGCGTCCACGTCCTGCGGCCGCAGCCCGGCGTCGGCCAGCGCCTCCTGGATGACGCGCACCTGGGCGCGCATGCTCGGGGCGGTCAGCCCGTTGCTGGCGCCGTCCTGGTTGATCGCGCTGCCGCGCAGGACGGCGAGGACCGGATGGCCCGCGGCCACGGCGTCCTCCAGGCGGGCGAGCACCAGCATGCCCGCCCCCTCGGCCCAGGCGGTGCCGTCGGCCGCGGCGGCGAACGGCTTGCACCGCCCGTCGGGCGCGAGCCCGCGCTGCCTGCTGAACTCCACGAACATGCCCGGCGTCGACATGACGGTCACCCCGCCGGCCAGCGCGAGATCGCACTCGCCGCTGCGCAGCGACCGCGCCGCCAGGTGGATCGCCACCAGCGACGACGAGCACGCGGTGTCGACGGTGAGCGCGGGGCCTGTCAGCCCGAGGCAGTACGCGATGCGCCCGGAGGCGACGCTGACCGTGCTGCCGGTGAACGCGTAGCCGCCGGTCGGCCCGGCGTCCTGGAGGCGCGGGGCGTACTCCTGGGCGGTGGCGCCGACGAACACGCCCACGCGCCGCTCCGCCGCCCGCGCAGGGTCGAGACGGGCCCGTTCGAGCGCCTCCCAGGACACCTCCAGCAGCAGCCGCTGCTGCGGGTCCATGGCCTCGGCCTCCTTGGGGTTGATGCCGAAGAAGTCGGCGTCGAAGCCGGCCACGTCGTCGAGGAAGCCGCCGTGGCGGGAGTAGGAGGTGCCGGGGCGTTCTGAGTCGGCGGCGTAGACGCGGGCGAGGTCCCAGCCGCGGTCGGAGGGGAACGGGGAGATCGCGTCGCGGGCTTCGGCGACGAGCCGCCACAGGTCCTGCGGGGAGGCGGCGCCTCCGGGATAGCGGCAGCCCATGCCGATGATCGCCAGGGGCGCGTCCGCGTGCGCCGTGGCCCGGGGCGTGTGCTCCTGGAGCGGGGCCTCGGTCAGGTGCGCGGCGAGGGCGGCCGGGGTGGGGTGGTCGAACACGAGCGTGGCCGGGAGGTCGCGGTCGAGCGCCTGGGAGAGCGCGGTGCTCAGCTCGACGGCCGTGACCGAGGTGATGCCCAGGTCCTTGAACGTACGCCCCGCGTCGACGGCGTCGGCGCCGGAGTGGCCGAGCACGGCGGCGGTGTGCGCGCGTACCAGGTGCAGGGGGTCGGCGGGAGCGGCGGCGGACGTTTCCTGCGCGGGCGCGTCGGGGCCGGTCAGCCAGTGGCGGCGGCGCTGGAACCGGTACGTCGGCAGGTCCACCACCCGCCGCCCGGCGCCGAACACGGCGGCCCAGTCGGCGTCCACGCCGCGCACCCACAGGCCCGCCAGCGCCCGCATGACCGAGTGCTCCTCGTCCCCCCGGCGCAGGGAGGCCACGAAGGCCGCCGCGGAGTCGGTGAGGCAGGCGCGGCCCATCGTGCTGAGCTGCGCGCCGGGGCCCAGCTCGCAGAACGTACGCACCCCGGCCGCGTGCAGGGCGGCCACCGCGTCGCCGTACCGGACGGGCAGGCGGGCCTGACGCGCCCAGTAGCCGGGCTCGCCCAGCTCGGCGGCGGTGAGGAGGCGGCCGGTGACCGTGGAGACGATCCGGATCCCGTCGAGGTCGCCGAAGCCCAGCTCGCCGGCCGTGGCCGCGAGGCGTTCCATGATGGGGTCGATGTGCGGGGAGTGGAAGGCCCGGCCGGTGTCGAGCCTCCTGGTACGCCTGCCCATGGCCGCGAGCCGCTCGGCCACCCGTGTCACCTCGGCCTCGGCGCCGGAGATCACGGTCGAGCGGGGGCCGTTGACGGCGGCGATCGCGACCCGGTCGTCCCCGTCGAGGAGGGGCAGCACGTCGGACTCCGCGGCCTGGACCGAGACCATGACGCCGCTGTCGTCCATCTCGGACATCAGCGTTCCCCTGGCCGCGACCAGCCTGCACGCGTCGGCCAGCGGCAGCGCGCCGGCCACGTGCACGGCGGCGATCTCCCCGATGGAGTGGCCGGCCACCCAGTCGGGGCGCACGCCCCAGCTCTCGAACAGCCGGTAGAGCCCGACGCCGACGGCGAACAGGCCGGCCTGGGTGTAGCGGGTGTCCCGCAGCGCCGTGCCGGAGCGCAGCGCCTCGGTCAGCGGGCGCGGCAGCAGGGGGTCCAGCTCGGCCGTGACCAGGTCGAACGCCTCCGCGTACGCGGGGAACGCCGCGTACAGGGCGGCGCCCATGTCGGCGTACTGGCTGCCCTGGCCGGGGAAGAGGAAGGCCAGGCCGCCTTCGGCGGGCGTACCGGTCACCACGTTCTGGGCGGGTTCGCCCTGGGTGAGGGCCGCCAGGCCGGTGGCGTGGCCGCCGACCACGGCCGCCCTGTGGGGGAAGGCGGTTCGCGTGGTGGCCAGCGAGAAGCCCACGTCGCCCGGGTCGGCGTCCGCCACGGGGACGAGCGCCGCGGCCTGGGCCCGCAGTGCCGCGTCGGAGCGCCCCGAGAGCAGCCAGGGCACGCCCGCGGGCGCGCTCCCCGCGACGGTTTCCGGCCCGGCGGGGGCCTGGGAGAGCACGACGTGGCAGTTCGTGCCCCCGAGACCGAAGGAGGAGACGCCCGCCACCCGCGGCCCGCCGTCCCACGGCTCCGGCTCGACGGGTACGCGCAGCCGCAGCTCGTCCAGGGGGATGCGGGGGTTGGGCGAGGCGAAGTTGAGGCTGGGCGGGATCACGCCCTCGTGGATGCTGAGCGCCGCCTTGAGCAGCCCGGCGATGCCCGCCCCGCCCTCCAGGTGGCCGATGTTGGTCTTGACCGAGCCGACCGGCAGCGGGGCGCCCGCCGCGCGGGCCGCGCCCAGGACCGCGCCGAGCGCGGCGGCCTCGACCGGGTCGCCGACGGGTGTGCCCGTGCCGTGCAGCTCGATGTAGCCGACCTCGGCCGGGTTCACCCACGCCCGCCGGTACGCCTCGCGCAGCACCTCCTCCTGGGCCTGCCGGCTGGGCACGGTCAGCGCGTCCGCCGGGCCGTCGTTGTTCACCGCGCTGCCCCGGATGACGCAGTAGACGCGGTCGCCGTCGGCCTGCGCGGCGGGCAGCGGCTTGAGCACGAGAGCGGCCCCGCCCTCGCCCCGTACGTAGCCGTTGGCGCGGGCGTCGAAGGTGAAGCAGCGGCCGTCCGGCGACAGGGCGCCCGACCGGCGGGCGCTCAGGCTGCCGGCCTCGGTCAGGATCAGGTTGACGCCGCCGGCCAGCACCAGGTCGGCCTCCCCGGCACGCAGCTTGGCGCACGCCTCGTGCACGGCGACCAGCGAGGAGCACTGGCCCGCGTCCACGGTGAGGCTCGGGCCGCGCAGGCCCAGCACATGGGAGACCCGGTTGGCGATCATGGCGCGTTGCAGGCCGGTGAGGGTGTGCGGGCCGATCTCGGCGGCCTGCCCGTACGTCATGGCCAGGTAGTCGTCGGAGGCCGCCCCCATGACGATCCCGGTCCTGCTGCCCCGCAGCCGCGCGGGCACGACCCGGGCGTCCTCCAGGGCCTCCCAGCACAGCTCCAGCACGAGCCGCTGCTGCGGGTCCATCGCGGCCACCTCGCGTGGCGCGATTCCGAAGAAGTCCGCGTCGAACTCCTCCACCCGCTCCAGGTACCCGCCCGGCCCGAGCGGGCCCTCCCTCCCGGGCGGCGGAGTGTCACGCACGGCGCTCGCACCCTCGTGGAGCAGCCGCCAGTACGCGCGGGGGTCCGCGGCCCCGGGCAGCCGGCAGGAGATGCCGATGATCGCGATGGGTGTCTCGGATGACCTCATGAGCCTTCCTCGGGCTGTCGGCCCAGCATCGCGGCGAGGGCCTCGCCGACGGTGGTCTCGGGGGAGGAACCGGACGAGGGCGACCGCCAGCACACGAACCCGTCCGGCCGCACCAGCACCGCCCCCGATGGGGTGATGCCGTACACGTCGTACGGGGAGCGGTCCTCGCCGTCCGTGGGCAGCAGGTCGTGGCCGAACCGGTGCACGCGCAGCGGCACCCCGAGGGCCCCCGCGGCCTCGCCGGCGGCGGCGTACCAGTCGGCGGCGTCCTCTCCGGCCAGCAGGACCGGCTGGGCGCCGAACAGGTCGAGCACGGAGCTGACGGCGCCGTCGCGGCGCACCCAAAGGTGCGGCGCCCGCGTCCCTGGGCGGCCGGTCAGCTCGCGCGGGTGCACGAAGACCGGCTCCCCGCCGGGGGCGGCCGACGGCTCCTCCTGGACGATCGACGGCGAGCGGTAGGCGTAGCCGAACGTGACCGAGATCGTGTCCGCGACCTTCGCCGCCTGCTCGGGGGTGGCGAACCCGGCGCGGGCGGCCAGGCGGAGCCCCGCCTGCTCGATCGTGGCGACGCCGACGGGGCGGCGCTCGGCGTCGTAGGTGTCCAGCAGGCTGGGGGAGGCGTAGCCGGACAGCACCGCCTTGAGCTTCCAGGCCAGGTTGTGCACGTCCTGGATGCCGGTGCCCGCGCCGTACCCGCCGATGGGCGGGATCACGTGGGCGGCGTCGCCGGCCAGGAACACCCGGCCGGCCGCGTACGTCTCGGCGGCCAGCGAGCCCATCTCCCACGGGGACACGTCACGCAGCTCGACGTCGAGGTCCGGCACGCCGACCGCGGCCCTGACCAGGTGGACGCAGCGCTCGGGGGTGTAGTCCTCGGCCTGTTCGCCCTTCTCCGGGTGGAAGGTGATGATCAGGGTGCCCTGCCGCAGCGTGTCGTCGTGGCCGAGCACGCCGTCGACCTCGGCGTTCTCCACCTGGCAGACCGCGAAGCGGCGCTCGCCCAGCGCCTGCCGCAGGTCGGCGCGGAACAGGATGCTGATCTGGTGGCGCAGCACGCCCCGGCCGTGGCGGGCGATGCCGAGCGACTCGCGCAGGCGGCCGCGGGCGCCGTCGGCGGCGATCACGTACTGGGCCCTGATGGTCTGCTTGACGCCGTCCTTCACGACGGTGGCGACGACCCCGTCGCCCTCCTGGGCGAGGTCGCTCAGTTCGGTGCCGAAGCGCAGGTCGCCGCCCAGTTCCTCGGCGCGGGCGCGGATGATCGGGTCCACGCGGTCCTGCGGCAGCGAGATGATCCGGGGGATGGGGCTGACGCCGCCGACCTCCTCCGGCTCGGGGATGCGGGAGACGTGGATCTCCTTGCCCGCCAGCGACTCGACCTTGCCGTTGGCGTTGTGCCCGACGAAGCCCAGGCTCTCGTGCAGCACCCGGTCCGCTGCGCCCACCTGGCGGAACAGCTCCAGCGTGCGCGGGTACCAGCCCCACGCCCGGGGGTGGATGGACGTGGTCGGGTGCCGCTCGACCAGGACGGACCGTACGCCCAGCCACGAAAGGAACAGCGACGCCGACAGTCCGACGGAGCCCCCTCCGACGATCAGGACGGGTGTGGTTTCCTCACGCACGCTCGCTCCTCAACCGGCCTTGCGGCCTTCGACCAGGGTGTCTGAATCGGTGAGTGGCGTGGCCGCGCTCTCCGCGAACCCCGCCTCGGCCAGCCACGACCGCGCCTGCCCGGGGGTGTAACCGGTGCCCCCGGGGGTGATCAGCCTCATGTTGATGCTGAGCAGCAGGCGGTCAGGGTCGCGGCGCTCGTCGTCGATCATCGAGTCGTAGATCAGCACTCGCCCGCCGGGAGGGAGCGCCTCGTGGACGCGGCGCAGCAGCTTCACGCACTGCTCGGCGTTCCAGTCGTGCAGGACGTGCCCGAGGACCATCACCTCGGCCTCCGGCAGCGGGTCGGTGAAGAAGTCGAGGGCGTGGAATCGGACCTTGCCCGTCAGGCCCAGCCGGTCCATGTGCCGGCCGAAGGCGTCCTCGACCGCGGGCAGGTCGGCCACGCCCGCCTGGAGGTGGGGGTGGACCCGGACGACGGCCGCGGCCACGTTGCCGCGCGCTCCGCCCAGGTCCACGAACGAGCCGCGGGCGGCCCAGTCGTGGGCCAGGGCCAGCGCGGGGCCGATCTCGGCGCTGGCCGCGTCCATCATGGCCATGAACCGCTCGACGGAGGCCGGGTACTCGTAGAACTTCTTGAAGTCCCGGCTCTGGACGGCCCGGTGGCCGCCGTCCCTGAGCTGCCCGGTCAGCTCGGCCCACACGGGGAAGTGCGAGTTGAGCAGCCGCATCAGGCCGTCGAGCGAGTCGGGGCCCTCGGCGAAGAACCGGGCGGTGGCCGGCGCGTTGGCGTAGACGTCCCCCTCGCGCTCGAGGTATCCCAGGCCGACCAGCGCGTCCAGGAAGTCGCCGCCGGTCCTGGGGTGGATCCCGCAGTCACGCATGACGTCCGCGCCGGCCGCGGGGCCGCGTCCCAGCCGCTTGAACAGGCCGAGTTCGACGGCGCTGAGCAGGACCTTCGCGGCCCAGTACGCGCGCGCCGCCGCGACGACGGAAGCCCGGTCCGGGGGATCGGCCGTCCGGGGGCCCGTGATCTCGTCCACGTCGTCCTCCTGTGAGCGGTTCCGAGGGCAAGGGTGACCGGCCGTTCTAGAGGGAGGGTCGACCGTGACTGGGGCGGGGCCTTCCACGCGTGCTCGACCGGAGTTCGAGGTGGCGGGCGGACGATGGCCGGGTAACGGAGTCGTGTCACAGGGTCACGTCACGAGATCGTGACATGGCCGCCACGAGGGAGGAGAGTCATGGGGGTTGCCCAGGCTGGGCCGCGCGAAGTGGCGCGCCGCCTCTCGGAATATGACGCGTCCCTTAATCGAGGGTATGAGCGTGACTTATCCCCGAGTATGATCGCGACTCCGCGCTGTACATGTAGGCTGTCTACTGTTGAGGCGTCTCCGGCTCACCTGGAAGGGGCATTCTTGATGAGCGACAACCAGGCCAAAGGATCTGTCGCACCCACGGTGAGGCTGGTCATCCTCATCGTCGTGGGGATCGTCATCGGCAACGTGGTGGTCACCCTGTTGATGAACCGGGACACCGGTCTCGGCTTCGACGAGCTGCTCGCCTTCGGCGGTGGCGCGTTGCTGGGCGTGCTGCTCGAGTTCGGGATCTTCCGGCGGGCCGGGCGCTGAGACATGGACGCGCTCACCTTAGCCAGGCTCGAGTTCGGGCTGACGACGAGCATGCACTTCCTGTTCGTCGCCCTGACGCTCGGCATGGCGCCGCTCATCGCCTTCCTGCAGACCGCCTGGGTCGTGCGCAAGAATCCCCTGTTCGAACGGCTGACGAAGTTCTGGGGACAGATCTACATCGTCAACTACGGCCTGGGCATCATCTCGGGCCTGTTGCTGGAGTTCCAGTTCAGTCTCAACTGGAGCGGCCTGACGCACTTCGCCGGTGAGCTGTTCGGCGCTCCCATGGCGATGGAGACCCTGTACGCGTTCTTCATCGAGTCGACGTTCCTCGGGTTGTGGATCTTCGGCTGGGGCCGGCTGCCGAAGGTGCTGCACCTGCTGACGTTCTACGTCGTCACGATCGCGGCGATCGGCTCGGCCTATCTGATCGTGGTCGCCAACGGCTTCCTGCAGAACCCGGTGGGCTTCGTCCAGGAGGGCGAGGTCCTGCGGGTCGTCGACATCGCCGCCGTGTTCAGCAACCCGGCCGCCCTGCTCGCCGTCGGCCACATCCTGCCCGCCTCCTTCATGGTCGCCGGGTTCTTCATGGCCGGCGTCAGCGCGTGGCACTTCCGCCGCGGCACCGGCGAGGTGCCCTTCTTCCGCTTCTCGATGCGGCTCGGGCTCGTGGTCGGCTACGTCGCCACGTTCTTCACGATCGGGTTCGGCGACGCCTCGGTGCTGTGGGTGGTGAACAACCAGCCCACGAAGCTGGGCGGCGGCGCCGGCGCCGATCAGGTCGTGGCGCAGATGGTCGCCGAACACGGGCCGGGCGACTACCTGGCGCCCACCTGGGTCCCCCTCGCGCTCAGCCTGATGCTGGCGGTCGCCTACGTCTACGTGGTCGGCGCGCTCATCCCGATCGTGATGCTCGGCAAGGGCCGGATCGAACGGCGGCGCTTCCTGCTCGGGATAGGCGTCTGGACGATCCCGGTGCCCTTCGTGACCGTCATCCTCGGCTGGACGGTGAGGGAGATCGGCCGCCAGCCCTGGATCATCTACGACGTCCTGCCCACCAGTGAGGCCGTCTCGAACGTGAGCGCCGGGAGCATCCTGGCCTCGCTGGTGATCTTCACGACTCTCTACGTCGCCCTGGTGATCATCGGTTACGTGCTGATCGCCAAGATTGCCAAGAGAGGCCCCGAGTCGCTCGTGCTCGGGAGCGTCCTGGGCGAGTCCGACGAGCCCACCGCCCAACTAGCCGGGGAGCGCTGATGGAGATCGTCTGGCTGGTCATCGTCGGCCTGCTGCTGGCCGGCTGGTCCGGGCTCGACGGCTTCAGCCTCGGCGCGGGCATGTTCCTGTCGAGGCTGAAGGGCGACGCCCCGGCCAGGCGCCGGGTGGTCGCCGCCGTCGGGCCGTTCTTCCTGGCCAACGAGGTCTGGCTGATCGCCTTCGCCGGGGTGCTGGCGGTGACGTTCCCGGAGGCCAAGGCCGGGCTGTTCATCTCGCTGTACCCGGTGCTCGTGCTGATGATCGCCGCGTGGCTGGTGCGCGACGCGGGCATGTGGTTCCGCGCGCGCCGGCCCGAGGCCAGGTGGCAGGCGCGGTGGGAGACGACCCAGGCCGTGGCGAGCGTGGTGTTCGCGGCGGCGACCGGGCTCTTCCTCGGCAGCGCCGTCCAGGCTCCCGGTGACGGTCTGCTGTGGCTGCTCAACCCGTACGCGCTGCTGTGCGGGCTCGCGGTGACGGCGCTGTTCGCCCTGCACGGCACGGCGTTCCTCGCGCTGCGTACCACGGGGGAGCTGCGTGAGCGGGCCAGGCACACGGCCGGGCGGCTGGCGCCCGTCGTGGTCGTGCTCCTGCTGGCCCTGATCGGCACGGCGCCGCTCGTGACGGCGACCGGGGTCACGCCCTTCGCGTTCGTCCTCGGGCTGGTCGGCCCGGTCGCCGCCGCGGTGGCCTGGCTGGGCGTCCGGAGGGGCGGCGACGGGCTGACGTTCGCCGCCACCGCCGTCGCGGCCGTCTTCCTGCCGCTGACCGTCGGCGCGCTGATGGCCGAGCGGTTGCTGGACGGGGTGGCGGGGGAGGCCGCGATCGACCAGCTCACGCTGCTGGCGATGCCGATCCTGCCGTTCCTGCTCGTCGCCCAGGCGGTGCTGTGGTGGGTCAACCGGCACCGGCTGAACGAGCGCTCGGTGACGTTCTTCTGACCCATGTCTCCATCCCTCTCCTGACCGGCGTGCCGCTCCTGGGCGGCACGCCGGCGCGAGTGCCGCGCTCGGGCCTCGGGAACGACCCCAGGACCTCCCTCGACTCGCAGCTCGACGGCGTTTGACCCGTTCTGAACAGGTGCGAAGCCGCCACGCAGAATTCGATTCGGCATGAGACTTCCTGTTCGGCTGTGTGGGTTTTGCGCGAGGGTATTGAGGGGTAATGGAGGAGTGGTCGAGGCCCGCTCGAATGCACATGCGCCCTTCGAGGCATACGTCCCCCTTTATGGGCACCAACCTTGCCCGGCAATGAGGCTGCGCCTACGCTAATTCCTGACATATTAAGATCGTGCCGGTCGCCAGGGGGCGTCATGTTACGATTCAAGGTTCTTGGTCCACTCGAGGTATACCGCGACGACTGTGTCAGGACACCGAGCGCGCCGAAATTGCGCCGAGTTTTAGGTCTGCTGCTTCTTCGGGCCGACAGTGTCGTGGATATGCAGTCGGTCATTGCCGAACTGTGGGGTGACCGGCCGCCGATGAGCGCCGTCACGACCACGCAGACCTACATCTACCAGCTCCGCAAGGAGCTCAACCGCGACACCCAGCGCTTGATCACGAAACCACCCGGCTACCTGCTCAGACTCGACGGGGACGAGCTCGACGCGCGGTCGTGCGAGAAGCTGATCGACAAGGGTAACCGATTGCTGGAGGAGGGGCGCCCGAGCGAGGCGTCCGACGTGCTGAGCGAGGCGCTGGCCCTGTGGAAGGGGCCGCCGCTGGCCAACACACCGTGCGGGGTGCTGCTCCAGGCGCACGCCGTACACCTCGAAGAGCTGCGGATACGCGCGCTGGCCACCCGGATCGAGGCCGACATGCGGCTCGGCCGGGCCCGTACGCTCATCGCCGAGCTGCGTTCGCTGGTCGTTCTCCACCCGCTCAACGAGTGGTTCCACGCCCGCCTCATCGAGGCGCTATACCGCGCGGGTCGCCGCGGGGAGGCGCTGCGGGCGTACCAGGACATGCGGATGACTCTGCGTGACGAACTCGGGCTCGAACCCGCCGCTCCGCTGCAGCGTCTGCAGCGTTCCATTCTCGACGGCGCCGAGCCGGCGCTCGACCACGACACGGAGCGTAACGGGCTCGTGTCTCCAGTGGGGTCACTGGGGCTGAAGTAAGAGCAGAAGCCCAAGTGAATTCAACGTCCTCGGAAATCGATTTTCCTGGATCGGATGTGTAGTTATTGCCTAGACACGCCCCGTGAGGCGACATAGCATCTCTGTGAAACTGAGCGCAATTTTGTCAAGCCTGTTTGACGACGAATGTGCAAAGAACCTGGCAGATCTTCGGGGGAGGGACTGGCCTTGTCCGGTGATCACTTAGGTCTCATGCGTGACCGGCGCGCCCGCGTCGGTCGGGAAGGCACACCTGTGCTCACCGTCAGTCCCCGTCCCGTCAACCCAGCCGACACCGAAGAGGGCGACCGCGTCGCGCCCATCTACCGCCCACCGCCCGCGCCTGTCGCGACAAGCATCGTCCTGAAGCTCGCCGGGGCCATGAAAGCCCAGGTCGGCGCCCACATCTTCCAGTTCGCCCGCCACCGCCGCGAACGGGGCCACCGACCGGTCACTCCCAGTCGTCCTCATGGCAACACCTCTCCGGTCGCTCATGCCGTCCGCTCGCCCTAGGCGTACGGTCGTTCCCGACGGCCATCCGCGCGACAGGTGCCGCGCCGGCCGTCCGGTGGTCCCGCACCTCGCCCCGGCCCGTTCTCCGGTCCCGTGAACGGTCTGCCGGCGTCTCCGGCGTACGCGGTCTTCCCGTCGTGCGTCCTGGATGACTTATATTCCCGAAGCTTTGCCTGGAAAAGCCCGCGATCAACAGGTGCTGAGAATTATCCGGTCGGTCCCGTACGGCATTCTTCACCGGATGTGATTAAGCCTGCTCGACGCGGTCATAGGTCTGGCGAGGAAATCTGAATGAAGCAGAAGGTAAACGACGACACGGTCCTGGTTCTAGGTGGAGATCAGCGCACCCGGGAGGCGATTGCGGAAATCATTGCATTTGAGAACGAGTTCTCGACGACGGTTCAGGCACTGCGCCAGGCCGCGCCCGCGCACTCCACGGTCATCATCGTCGGCGTGGGCGCACTCGCCGACGAGGTCCCCGACCAACCGGACGAAGACCCGCTGCAGAGCGCGCTCTCACCCCGCGAACGCGAGGTGCTGTCGCTGGTGGCGGAGGCGCTGAGCAACGCGCAGGTCGCCAACCGCATGGGAATCACCGAGGGAACGGTCAAGCGCCACCTGCGCAACATCTTCGGCAAGCTGGGAGCCGTTTCACGCATGGACGCCGTGATCAAAGGGGGTGTGGTGACCAACCGGCCCGCGTCGCCGGGAGCCACGGGAACCGCCGGAGCCTGAACGGCAGGCCACCGGCGCGACCACCGGCGGCCTGCACGTGTGCACGTCACTGCGATGGCCCGCCCGCGGACGGAGCCGCGCTGGGAGACGGCTCGGCCTTCTCGCCCACCGCGCGTCCCGACACCAGCCGCCGCACCAGAGCGACCACGCCGACGATCAGACCGACGAGCGTGATCAACCCCCACAGGATGCCCTGAGGGCCGCCACCCTGATCGGACAGGACGACGAATGCGGGCGTGAGCAGCAGCGCCGCGCCCGCGGCTGTACCCTGCACGGGGTCGAACCTGGCCGCCGCCGAGCGCCGGCGCAGCGCCTCGTAGCCGAACAGCGCCGCCGGGACGAGCAGCACCGCCGCGGCCACGCCCGGCAGGTCCTCCCCGAACGAGGCGACCGACGGAAGATAGGCCAGCAGCGGCACCAGCCAGTAGGCGGCGAACACCAGCGCCGAGATCGTCGCGGACACCACGGTCGCGACCGCGGACGCGGCCCCGGGAGACCGCTCACGGTAGGCCCGCTCCAGCAGGTCGACCGTGTTGAAGGGACTGTAGGTGGGATACCTGCGCCGCCACAGCACCGCCGGGATGGCGGCCGCCTCGACGCCCCCGTAGCCGCTGGCCGCGTTGACGATGAGCGAGGTCGACAGGTAACCGGCTATGCCGTTGAAGAACGCCGAGCCGCCCGGGTCGGTGGCGTACGCCATCACCGGCAGGAGCAGCAGCGCGCTGGTGACCCACGGGCTGACCCGGGCGATGAACCGGTCCGCCAGCAGCCGCCAGAACGCCGCGTACGCCGCGACCAGCAGCAGGAAGAACACCACCACCAGACCGATGTACCCGAGGGTGGCCCCGGTCAGGCGGTGGGCGAGGAGCCCAAGCCCGGCCAGGCCGGCCAGCAGTCGGAAGATCCGGCCCGCCGGACCCGTGTCACGGCCGATGATGAACAGGGGGAAGCTCTCCGTCGCCGTCACCGCACGCCTCCGTCATAGGGGGTTGTTGGGCGTGGAGCTGCCTGTCTTGTAGGGAGACTCCACGTTGTCGTACATGAGGTGCATCATCTGCCCGGCCACCGCGTGCAGGAAGTTGTGGCAGTGGTCCATCCAGGCGCCGGGGTTGTCGGCGCGGAAGCCGACCTCCCAGACCTCGCCCTGCTGGACGTCCACGACGTCGCGCCGGAGCGGGCTGCCCGTCACCGGCCGCCCGTTCCTGGTGAGCAGTTGCACGTGGTGGCCGTGCAGGTGCATGGGGTGGTCCAGGCGGCTGCGGTTGAAGAATCGCAGTTTGATCAGCTCGCCCTCGCGCACCACCGGGGTGGGCACGTCGGGGAAGACCTTGCCGTTGATCGTCCACAGGAACGTGAACGAGCCGTTGTAGAAGCCGGGCCGGTTGTCGAAGACGAAGTCGAAGGTCCGGTCGAAGCGGCTCGTGTGGTCGAACTCCGTCGCGGCGGGCTTGCCGTACGTGGTGAGGTCGAACTCGGGCAGGTTGCGCCCCGGGGTGACCTCGCCGGTGCCGTCGGGGCTGATCAGCAGGCCGGCGTCCATCGCCTCCGACTCGGTGATCCGCAGCGGGCCGTCGGGCATCGTGAACTCGATGTCGTAGCGGCCGCCCGCGCCGAGCATCAGGCGTACGCCGGACAACGGGGTGGGGCCGTTGATCGGATTGCCGTCCACGGCCGTAATCATGAACGAGGTTCCGTCGATCGTGAAGAACCTCGGCGTGGGCGCCGAGACGACCAGGCGCAGCCGCACCTTGCGACCTGCCGGGATGGCCCAGCGGTCGAGCCGGTCGGCGATCCCGAACGCGCGGTGGTCGCGGCCCTGCGACTGCCACGTGTGCAGCAGCACCGTACGGTCCACGATGTCCTCGTCGCCGAGCCCGGCGGCGGGTTCGATGATCATCGAACCGAACAGGCCGCGGCGCACCTGCTCCGAAGACGCCTGGTGGGAGTGGTACCAGTGGGTGCCGACGTCTCCCATGGGCACGCGGAAGCGGTAGGTGTAGGTCCCGCCGGGTTTCACCGCGTCCTGGGTGACGCCGGGGACGCCGTCGGCCGCGTTCGGCACGTCCACGCCGTGCCAGTGCACGGTCACCTCGGCCGACGGCAGCCGGTTCACGAGCGTGACCTCGATCAGCTCGCCCTCGCGCACCCGCAGCTCCGGTCCGGGCACCTGCCCGTTGAACGCCCACGCGTCGACGAGCGCCCCGGAGGCGAGCCGGACGGTCATCTCGCCGGCCTCCAGCCGGAACCGGCGGTCCGGCGGGCCGGTGTCCGGCTCGGTCAGCTCGGTGACGCTCGCCGCGTCCTCGGCGCGCTCCGCGGATCCCGGCGCGTCCCCGAAGAACGGCGACTGCGCGGAACCGTGGGCGGCCGAATGCTCGGGACCGTGCATGGCCATGACCGAGGGGTGCTCGCTGGTGCGGGCCGACAACGCCCCGCAGCCGCCGACGAGCGCCACGACCAGCGTTCCGGTGAGGAGGCGGCGCAGCGCGCGTACCCGCAGGCGGGGGCGGTCGGGGACGGTGTCGCGGACGCGCCGCGCGAGCCGCGTCCACAACACCGCCGAGCCCAGGACGAACACGGCGTAGGCGATCAGCGCGTCACCCGTGAACGGCGGGGTGATCGGCCAGGGGAAGGCCAGCATGAACCCGACGGCCGCACCCAGCGCGGTCGTCTGCACGGGCCAGGCGAGCCTGGGGTCGGCGGCGGCCCGGCGCGGCCCGTCGGGCACGCTGCCCGGGACCGTCGCCTCCTCCGGCAATACCTGCTGAGAGTCCGCTGGGTCGTCCGCGGCGGCTGGTGTGGCGGGGGCGTCCGCCCCGTCCGTACGCGAGCGCAGCCGCCACAGGCGCGGCACCGTCCACCAGGCCACCGCCACGAGCGGGAGCAGCACGACCGGACCGGCCACCAGCACCCGGTCCGCGCCGAACTCCCAGCCGTAGCCGAGGAGCCGGACACTGGTGACCACGCGGGCCGCGACCAGCAGGGTGGCGAGGGCGAGCACCGCGAGGAGGACCCACGCGCCCACCCGCAGCCGCCGCCCCGGCGCGCGGTACGCCAGGCGGTAGGCGGCGTGGGCGGCCCACCACCACGGCAGCAGGACCGCGAGCGACAGCACGACGTCGATGTTGAGCAGTTCCTCGAAGTAGTCGGCCCGGTACATGTGCCGTCCTTACGCGTTTTCGCCGGGGTAGTTCTCGGGCGTGAGCTGCGCGATCGATCTCATGATCGAGTTCGCGAAGTGCTGCCTGAACCCCTCGGGCGTCTTGGTGTCACGCTGCTGGGCGAGGTAGGGGGCGAGCTTCTCCTCCAGGTCGTGCACGCCCGACTGGGTCGCCATGTGCTTGCCGACCTCGATGATGGAGCCCTCGTAGTGGATGACCCGGACCATGAACTCGTCCTTGATGAAGACGGCGCTGCCGAGCAGTTCGCCGACCTTCTCACCGGCCTCGTTGCGGATGACCGGGGTGCTCACGCGCCGGAAACCGGCGAAGATCTTCTCGATCTCGTCCTCGTTGCCGGGCTTTACCCTGTAGGTGATTGCTGCGTACGGCATGATCCTCCTTCGAGATTCACCAGGAACGCCGGGTCGAGCGGATGCCCTTCGGCGTGGATTCGGTCGAATGCGGCGGCGACCGCCTCGCGGTCCTTGGCGTCGTCGCCCGAGCGGGCGGGCAGCAGCCCGGTCACGGCGCTGCGCCTGGCGAGCACCGCCGGATGGCGGCGGGCCAGCGCGCACAGTCCCTGTCCCGGGCCGGCCTCCACCAGCAGGAAGTCGCCGTCGTCGAGCAGCCGGTCGAGCGCGGTCATGAACAGCACGGGCTGCGCCGGTTGGGCCGCCCAGAACTCGGGGTCCAGGACGTCGTCCTCCCCCAGCGGGCCGGGGCGGTAGGCGGAGTAGAGCGGCAGGGCGGGCGGGCACAGCCGCGCCGCGTGCCAGGCCGGCACCGAGGCGGCGGCCTGCTCCGCGAGCGCGGGGCTGTGGAACGCCTGCAGCGCACGTGTCGGGCGGCAGGTGAAACCGTCGGCGACCAGGCGCTTCCTGACCTCGTCGAGCGGTTCGGCCGGGCCGGCGAGCAGGGTCTGCCTGGGCGCGTTGACCGCGCCGACGACGACGTGCCCGCTCAGGTACGGTTCGAGGTCGCCGGGGGAGCCGGCCACCGCCAGCATGCCGCCCGGCGGGCTGTCCTTGATCTGGTCCACCCGGTCGCGCATGAGGCGCAGGCCCTCTTCGAAGTCGAAGACACCGGCCAGCGTGGCGGCGGCCATCTCGCCCACGCTGTGGCCGAGCAGCGCGGCCGGGCGTACGCCCCAGTCGATGACGGTCCTGCCCAGGGCACAGTTGATCGCGTACAGCAGCGGCTGGGCCCGGGTGACGTCGTCGAACAGCGCGCTGGGCCGTTCGCCCAGCCACTCGGCGCGGAGCTGCTCGCCGTCGCGGCCGAGCAGGGAGAAGGCCGTGTCCATGGTGTCGGTGAAGACCGGCACGTGCCCGTAGAGCCCGGCGGCCATCCTGGCGGACTGCGCGCCCTGGCCGGGGAAGAGCAGCGCGACCGGCCGGGCGGACGGGGTGGCGGGCGTGGGCGGGGCCGGGACGCCGGCGGTTTCTGCGGTGGTTTCGGCGGCAGGTTCGGTGGTGGCCGCTGAACGTGGCAGCATGAAGACCAACCTCAGGGTGATCAGACAGAGGACGACGTAGAGCAGGACCGTGATGGCGAGCGCCTCGACGTACGCCTCCCGCCCGGCCACGGCCGGGTCGCCGAGCAGCACGTAGAAGACCGCGCCCGCCACGGCCACCCCGACGGCCGAGCCGACCTGCCGGAACGTGGTGAACATGCCGGCCGCGCTGCCCGCCTCGGTGACCGGCACCGCGCTCATGACCAGGTCGAGCACCGGGGTGGTGACGAGACTGGTGCCGACGCCCGTGGCCAGCAGCGCCAGCGCCAGCGGCACCTGCGAGCCGCCCCCTGTGTAGGCGGCGGGCACGACGTAGACGAAGGCGGCCGTGCCCAGCGTCATCAGCACGGCGCCGCCGACCAGTGCCTTGCGCCCTGAACTGCGGACCAGGGGCGTGGCCAGCATCGCGCCGAGCGCCGTGCCGATCGCCCACGGGGTGATGGTCAGGCCGATGCTCGGCCCGTCGAGGCGCAGGCCGTCCTGCAGGAGGATGACGAAGAGCAGGAAGAACGCGTTGATGATGGCCGCGACCAGCACGGAGACGATCAGGCCCGCGGTGAAGACCCGCACCCTGAACAGCCCGAGCGACACCAGGGGCTGCCCGCCGGCCCGTTCGACGCGCCGCTCGTGCCGGACGAAGAGCGCCAGCGGGACCGCCGCGAACGGCAGCAGCGCCCACTCCCACGACATGCCCGTCGTGAGCGGGTAGATGAGCAGCAGCACGGTCGCCGCCGCGAGCAGCGTCCCGACCAGGTCGATCTGCGGCTTCACCGTGCGTTCGCCGGGGCCGGGCAGGCACAGGGCGCCGACGACGACCGCGATCAGGGCGATGGGCACGTTGATGAGGAAGACGATCCGCCAGCCGAGCGCGGTCCCGGACAGGAAGCCGCCGGCCAGCGGCCCGCACGCGCCCGCCAGGCACGCCACCACCGCATAGAGGGCGAACGACTTCCCCCGGCTCGCGGCCGGCACGAGATACCGGATGGCGGCCAGCACCTGCGGGGTCATGAGGGCCGCCGACATGCCCTGCGCCCCCCTGGCGGCGAGCAACGACGGGACGTCCCAGGCCAGCGCCGCCAGCAGGGACGCGGCGGCGAAGCCGCTGACCCCGGTGAGGAACACCCGGCGGATCCCCCACAGGTCCCCCAGCCGGCCGCCGGTCACCACCAGCAGGGCGAAGGGCAGCGTGTAGGCGAGGATGACCATCTGGGTGGCCGTGTGCGAGGCGTCCAGGTCGTGCCGGATCGCGGGCGCGATCACGTAGATGACGCTGACCTCGAAGAACCCCAGGAAGGCGACCGGCAGCATGGCCGCCATCACCAGGCGGCTCCTCATGACGCCACCAGGGCGGCGCCGGCGGCGTTGACGGCCAGCGCGGCGACGGCCAGCGCGGTCCTGAGCAGGTGCCAGTTCTGCCACAGGGGGCGGGGGTCGTCCCAGTCGGGGGTGAGCGCCGCCGGGTCCATCGCGTGGATGCGCTTGTTGATCGGGACGTTCGCCAGGTGGGAGACGCCCTGCGTGCCGAGCATCAGGACGAACGCCGCGACGAACAGATAGCGGGCCGGGGCGGGCGCCAGGAAGACCAGGACGAGGTCGGCGAACATGCCGCCGTTCACCGTCAGCGGCATGATCGGGTGATACCCCTTGCCCAGTCGCCGGTGCATGTCGATGTAGCGGTCGGCGGGCAGCGCGCGCAGTGCGGGCAGCACGCTGACGGCGATCGCGAGGAAGACGCCGGCGACGATGCCGCTGCCGACGATCGCGACGACCTCCAAGAGCGCGGTGAACATGCGCCGGTCACCTCTTCGCCTTGTCCGAGTTTCGCCAGAGGACCAGCCGCCAGGGTGCCGCCCGCGCTTCGAGGGAGGGTGGGGCCGTGCTGGAACGCGGGTCTCCAGCGGTGCTGGACCGGGACGCGAGGCGGGGGTGCGAGCGTGCTCAGCGTTGGCCCGGGAGGCGCGGGCCGCGAGAGGGAGGAACCGTGCACCGTGCATTGATCGTCGCGCGCATGGACCCGAGCGACACCGAGCGGGTCGCGCGGGTCTGGACGGAATCAGATGCGACCGAACTGCCCCACATGATCGGCGTCGACCGGCGCACCCTCTTCCGCTTCCACGGGCTCTACTTCCAGCTCATCGAGGCGGACAAGGACATCACCGAGAACCTCTACCGCGCGCGCAGCCACCCGCTGTACCAGGACATCCACACCAAGCTCGCGGAGTACATGACGCCCTACGACCCCAACTGGCGCGAGCCGAAGGACGCCATGGCCGAGCCCTTCTACTCCTGGACGCGCGAATGAAGGTCGTGACCTGGGACGACGTCGTGTCGAACCGGCGTCGGGGCGGAGACGTCAGGGTGCTGCTCAGCCCGCGGACCGTCGAGTCGACCTCGGGCTTCGGCGGCGCGCTCACTCTTGAGCCCGGCCAGTACATCTGCGAGCACTATCACCCCTACTCGGAGGAGTTCATCCACGTGGTGCGCGGCTCGCTCATCATGCGGGTCGACGGGGAGCCCCAGCGGCTCGGTCCGGGTGACGCGCTGATGGTGCCCATCGGCGTACGGCACCGCATGGAGAACGACGGAGACGAGCAGGCGTACGTGATCTTCCACCTGGGCCCGCTGGCCCCGCGGCCGGAGCTGGGCCACGTGGACCTGGAGACCCTTCCTGGAGCCGAGCATCAGCCGCAGCTCCAGGTGGGCGCTCCGGGAGAAGGGCGGGTCGGCGGTGGCCGGTAGCGCAGACGAGCGCACCGTCGTGGTGACGGGCATCGGCGTGGTGGCGCCGGGCGGGTTCGGGCGTGAGGCGTTCTGGGAGCGCATCACGTCAGGCAGGACGGCGACCCGGCGGATCACGTTCTTCGACCCCGAGGGGTTCCGCTGCCAGGTGGCGGCGGAATGCGACTTCGACCCGCGCGCGGCGGGGCTGACGCCCCAGGAGATCCGCAGGATGGACCGCGCGGCGCAGCTCGCGGTCGTCGCCTCGCGGGAGGCGCTGGCCGACGCGGGCAGCCCCGAGCTGCGGCCCGAGCGCACGGCGGTGTCGGTGGGCAACGCCGTGGGCTGCACGATGGGCCTGGAGCGCGAGTACACGGTCGTGAGCGACGGCGGCCGCAAGTGGGTCGTCGACCACGAGTACGCCGTCCCCGAGCTGTACGACTACTTCGCCCCCAGCTCGCTGGGCCGCGAGGTCGCCTGGGACTGCGCCGCGGAGGGCCCCGTGGCGGTGGTGTCGTCCGGCTGCACGTCCGGCATCGACGCGCTCGGCTACGCGGTCGGCCTCCTGGAGGAGGGCGCGGCGGACGTGGTCGTGGCCGGCGCCACGGACGCGCCGCTGTCGCCGATCACCGTGGCCTGCTTCGACGCGATCAAGGCGACCTCCACGCTGAACGACCGGCCGGAGGAGGCGTGCCGGCCGTTCGACGCCGACCGCAAGGGTCTCGTGCTCGGCGAGGGGTCGGCCATGTTCGTGCTGGAGACGCTGGCCAGCGCCCGTCGCAGGGGAGCGCGCGTCTACTGCTCGATCCCCGGCTACGCGACCCGGGCCAACGGCTTCCACATGACCGGGCTCAAGCCGGACGGGCGGGAGATGGCCGAGGCCATCACGATCGCGCTGGACCGCGCCAAGATCTCGCCCGACCGGGTCGACTACGTCAACGCGCACGGCTCGGGCACCAAGCAGAACGACCGCCACGAGACGGCCGCGGTCAAACGGGCCCTCGGCCCCCGCGCCCACGAGGTTCCCATGAGCTCGATCAAGTCCATGGTCGGCCACTCGCTCGGCGCCATCGGCGCCATCGAGGCGGCGGCGTGCGCGCTGGCCATCGACAGGAACGTGGTCCCGCCCACGGCCAACCTGCACACCAAGGATCCCGAGTGCGACCTCGACTACGTGCCGCTGACCGCGCGGGAGCACCGTACGGACGTGGCGCTGTCGGTGGGCAGCGGGTTCGGCGGGTTCCAGAGCGCCGTGCTCTTCGCGGGGGTGGCGTGATGAGCGCCGTGGTGACCGGCCTCGGGGTCGTCGCCCCGAACGGCATGGGGGCGGAGCAGTACTGGTCGGCCGTCTGCGACGGCAAGAGCGGCATCGACCGGATCCGGCGCTTCGACTGCACGGGCTACCCGGTGACGCTGGCGGGCGAGCTGGCCTCGTTCGACGCGGCCGAGCACGTGCCGGGACGGTTGCGGCCGGAGACCTCGATGATGAGCCACATCGCCTTCGCCGCCGCCGAACTGGCGCTGGCGGACGCCCGGCTCGACCCGGCCGACCTGCCCGAGTACGAGCGGGGCGTCATCACCGCCAACGCCACCGGCGGCGTCGAGTTCGGCCAGCGGGAGCTGCAGAACCTGTGGAGCCAGGGGCCGAGCCACGTCAGCGCGTACATGTCGATCGCCTGGTTCTTCGCGGCGACGACGGGGCAACTGTCGATCCGGCACAAGCTGCGCGGCCACTGCGGCGTGGTGCTGTCGGAGCAGGCCGGCGGCCTCGACGCGCTCGGGCAGGCCCGCCGCGCGCTGCGCGCCGACCACCGCATGATCATGGCGGGTGGCACCGAGTCGGCGCTGTCGCCGGCCGGTGTGGTCGCCCAGATCCCCACGCGGAACCTGAGCACCCGGGCCGAGCCGAGCCGCGCTTACCTGCCCTTCGACGCCGACGCGAACGGTTACGTGGGCGGTGAGGGCGGCGCCCTCCTCGTCGTCGAGGACGCGGACTCGGCCCGCGAGCGCGGGGCGCCCACGATCTACGGCGAGATCGCCGGGTACGCCGCCACCTTCGACCCGCGCCCCGGCACCGGCCGGCCGCCCGGCCTGCAACGGGCCATGCGGCAGGCCCTGGCGGACGCGCAGGCCGACCCGCGCGACGTGGACGTCGTCTTCGCCGACGCCTACGGAGTGCCCGAGCTGGACCTCGTCGAGGCGGAGGCCATCTCCGCGGTCTTCGGCCCGTACGGGGTGCCGGTCACCGCGCCCAAGACGATGACCGGCCGCATCTACGCCGGGGCGGGCGCGCTCGACGTGGCCGCCGCGCTGCTGTCCATCAGGGACGGGCTCATCCCCCCGACCGTCAACGTCACCCGGTTGGCGGCCGGCTGCTCCATCGACCTCGTCCGCGAGGGCCCGCGGCCGTCGCAGGTGCGTACGGCGCTCGTGCTCGCCCGCGGCCACGGGGGCTTCAACTCGGCGCTCGTGGTGCGCGCCGCCTAAGCCGCCCAACGAAGGACCTCAGGAAGGAGAGGCAATGCCGGAGTTCACCGCCGAAGACCTGCGCGGGGTGATCCGCGGCACGGTCGGCGTCGACGACTCGGTCGACCTGGACGGCGACATCGCGGATGTGCCGTTCGGGGAGCTGGGTTACGACTCGCTGGCCGTGCTGGAGATCGCGAACAAGATCCAGAAGGAGTTCGGGGTCGCGATCCCCGACGACCTGATCGTCGAGCTGGAGACCCCTCGCAAGCTGATCGGCTTCGTCAACCAGGAAGGGGCGGTCGCCTCATGAGCGGGCGCACGGAGGCCACGGTCGTCATCGACGCGTCCATGGACGTGGTCTGGGACATGACCAACGACCTCGAGAACTGGCCGAACCTGTTCACCGAGTACGCCAAGGTCGAGGTGCTCGAACGCGACGGCGACACCGTACGGTTCCGCCTGACCATGCACCCCGACGAGAACGGCAGCGTGCACGCCTGGGAGTCGGAGCGCACGGCCGACCCGAAGACGCGCACGGTGCGCGCCCGCCGGGTGGAGTCGCACGCCTTCGACTACATGAACATCTACTGGGACTACACGGAGCACGACGGCGGCGTGCAGATGCGCTGGGTGCAGGAGTTCCACGTCAACGAGGCGATGTCCTACGGCGACGAGGAGATGGCCGCGCACCTGAAGAAGAACACCGCCATCCAGATGGCCGCCATCAAGCAGCGGATCGAGGAGGCCGCGGCGGGCCGATGACCTGGCTGCTCCTCCCCTTGGCGCTGGCCGGCGGCGGACTCGCCGCCGGCGGGCTGATGATCGCCTCTCTCGGCGGCGCCCCGCTGCTGGAAAGGCTGCCGCGCGAGCAGTACGTGCCGGTGCACCAGTTCCTGGTGACCCGCTTTGACCCGTTCATGCCGATCTGCATGGTCACTGCGACGGTGTGCGACGTGCTGCTCCTGTTCACCGCCCCAGAGGCGACCAGGATCCCGCTGGCCGTGGCGCTGGCCGCGCTGCTGGGGGCGATCTACGTCTCGCTCGGCAAGAACGTCCCGATCAACCGTTACGTGGCGGGGCTCGACCCGCAGGCCCTGCCGGAGGACTGGGCGGCGGCGGACCCCAGGGTCCGCTGGCGCAACTGGAACCTGCTGCGCACCGCGTTCGCCGTGACCGCACTGGTCGGCAACGCCGTGGCCGCCGCCGTCGTGCTCGGAGGAGTCTGATGGATCTGCAACTGAGTGGAAAGAACGCCCTGGTCACCGGAGGATCGCGGGGCATCGGCCGGGGCATCGCCCTGGGGCTGGCCCGCGCCGGGGCGAACGTGGTGACCTGCCACGTCTCCGGCGGTGAGGCCGCCGACGACCTGGCGCGGGAGCTGAAGAAGATCCCCGGGGACCACCGGGTGCTGCGGGCCGACGTCCGCAGGCCCGACGACGTGGCGATGCTCGTCGACGAGTTCCGTCCGGGCGGTCTGGACGTCGTCGTGCACAACGCGGGCGTGATCAGCCACCTGTCCGCCGAGGACATCGAGCCGGACGAGTGGCACCGCGTCGTCGACACCAACCTCACCGCCGCCTACCTGCTCGTACGCGCCGCGCTGCCGGTGCTGTCCGAGGGCTCGTCCATCATCGGGATCGGCTCGCGGGTGGCCACCGTCGGCCTCGCCCAGCGCACCCACTACACCGCGGCCAAGCTGGGCCTGGTCGGCTTCTTCCGCTCGCTGGCCAAGGAGCTGGGCGGGCGCGGGATCCGCGTCAACGTCGTGGAGCCCGGCGTGATCGAGACCGAGGCCGCGGCCCGCCTGAGCGAGGAGCAGTACGCCGCGCTCCAGGCCCGCTACCGCGCCCTGACCTCACTCGGCCGCCTGGGGACCCCGGACGAGGTGGCCGACGTGGTGTTGTTCCTGGCCGGTCCCCAATCCCGCTATGTCACCGGCACCACCATCCGGGTCGATGGAGGAATCTGAGATGACCTTCCGCGTACTGCTGCGTTTCGAGATCAACCCCGGGATGGAGAAGGGGTTCGAGGACACCTGGCTGTCGATCGGCTCCGTCATCACCGGCCACCCGGCCAACATCGGGCAGTGGCTGCTGCGGGGCTCCGACGAGTCGAGCATCTACTACGTCATCAGCGACTGGGTGAACGAGGAGCGCTTCCGCGAGTTCGAGCACAGCGACGAGCACGTCGAGCACCGCAAGAAGCTGCACCCGTTCCGCAGGGGTGGCTCGATGAACACGATGAGCGTCGTCCACGAGCTGCGCGGGGCCGCGGCGTGAGCGGTCGCGCACGCGTCCTGGTGTGGTACGTCGCCCCCGGCGACGATCCCGGCGCCGTCGAACGCGCCTACGGCCAGATCAGCGGCGACCTCGCCGGCACCCCGGGACTGCTCGGCAACGAGCTGCTCAGGCGGCTCGACGACCCCCTGCGGGTGATGGTGATGAGCGAGTGGGAGAGCCTGGCCAGCTTCCAGAAGTGGGAGCAGGGGATCGACCACCGGCCCGCCACGTCCCCGCTGCGCCCCTACGCCGACCGGTACGAGATCTATGAAGTGGTATCCGCCTTCTGACACCGAGGAACACGTGGACGACAGCCGCCTGTGGGCCCGCTGGCTGCGCACGCTCCTGGACGCGTTCGCGGCGACGGGCCTGTGGTGGTTCGGGGTTCCGCCCCTGCCGCCGCCGGGCCAAGAGGAAACGTGGGAGGACCCGTGGCGATGACGACGACCGCACCCGCGGCGGCCTGGCTGGCCTGCGGCGGCTGCCGGTCCCTGGTGTACGGCAACCGCCTGGCCCGCGAGCTGGGCGTGTGCCCCGAGTGCGGGCATCACACCCGGCTGAGCGCCCCCCAGCGCCTGGACCAACTGCTCGACGAGGGCACGGCGCGGATCCTGCCGGTCGAGCCGACGATCGAGGACCCGCTCGGCTTCTCCGACGACCGGCCCTACCTGGCACGGCTCGGCGCCGCCAGGCAGAGCACCGGGCTGGACGACGCGGTGCTCTGCGCCCGCGGCGAGATCCTCGGCGTGCCCGTCGTCGTGGCGGCCATGGACTTCCGCTTCCTCGGCGGCAGCATGGGCGTGGCCGTCGGCGAGGCCATCGCCGGGGCCGCGGACGCCGCCGCCCGCGACCGTACGCCGCTGGTGCTGGTGACGGCCTCCGGCGGGGCACGCATGTACGAGGGCATCTGGTCGCTGCTGCAGATGGCCAAGACCAGCCAGGCGCTGGCCGAGCTGGACGCGCTCGGCGTGCCGACGGTCTCCGTGATCACGGATCCGACGTACGCCGGGGTCGCCGCCTCGTTCGCCACGCTCACCGACGTGATCATCGCGGAGCCGGGGGCCAGGATGGGCTTCACCGGGCCGCGGGTCATCAAGGAGACGATCGGCGAACGGCTCCCCGAGGGCTTCCAGACCGCCGAGGCGCTGCTGCGCTGCGGCCTGATCGACGGCATCCGGCCGCGCGCCGAGCTGCGGGCCACGCTGGCGGCGCTGCTCGGCCGCCGCCGGCCGCCCCGCCGCGGCGCGGCCACGGGCGCGCTCATCCGCCGCGCGGAGGAGCTGCCGCCGCGCGACGCCTGGCAGACCGTACGCCTGGCCCGCGACCCGGGACGGCCGACCGCGCTCGACCACATCGCCCAGTTCGTCGACGGCTTCTGCGAGCTGCACGGCGACCGGGCGGCCGGCGACTGCCCGGCGATCGTGGGCGGGGTGGGCCGCCTCGACGGCGAACCGGTGATGATCATCGCGCACCAGAAGGGCCACACGACCGCCGAGCTGATCGCCCGCAACCACGGCATGGCCAGCCCCGAGGGCTACCGCAAGGCGGCCCGGCTCATGCGGATGGCGGAGAAGTGGCGGCTGCCGCTGATCACGCTGATCGACACGCCGGGCGCGTACCCGGGCGTGACCGCGGAGGAGCGCGGGCAGGCGGTCGCCATCGCCGAGAGCGTACGGCTCATGTCGCGCCTGCGCACCCCGACGGTCGCGGTCATCACGGGCGAGGGCGGCAGCGGTGGCGCGCTCGCCCTGGGCGTCGCCGACCGCGTGCTCTGCCTGGCCGGAGCCGTGTACTCGGTGATCAGCCCCGAGGGGTGCGCGGCCATCCTGTGGCGGGACCGGGCGCTGGCCCCCCGCGCGGCGTCGGCGCTGCGCATCGAGGCGCGGGAGCTGCTGAGCATGCGCGTGGTGGACGGAGTGGTCCCCGAGCCGGCCGGAGGCGCGCACAAGGATCCGGCGCTGGCCGCGGAGCTGCTGCGGCACGGGCTCTCCGCCGCACTGGAGGAGGTGACGGGCGTGCCACTGGACGATCTGCTGCGCGCCCGCCGTACGCGGTACCGCGACATCGGTAGGGAGAGTCGTCATGCAAGATCCTGAATCGGAGATCGTCGTCGACGAGGTCGTCAGAGGCGCGGAGCGGCTGCTGCGAGCCTCGGACCGGCCGCTGCGGCGAATCGTGGTCCGCTCGGGGGCGGTCTGCGTCGAGCTGGAGTGGCCGTCCGCCGTAGAGATGGCGATCGTGGCGGCCGAGCCCGCGCCGGTCGAGAGCGCCACCTCGGTCCTGTACGTCCGCGCCCCCATGGTCGGCACCTTCTACCACGCCCCCGAGCCCGGCGCCGACCCCTTCGTCCGGCTCGGAGACCTGATCGAGCTGGGCAGCCAGATAGGGGTCCTGGAGGCCATGAAGATCATGAACCCGGTGGAGGCGGGCGTCGCCGGCCGCGTGACCGAGGTCCTGGTCCCCGACGGCACCCCCGTCGAGTACGAGCAGCCGCTCATCGTCATAGAGCCCGCCGGGGTGTGAGGAGCCAGCATGTTCGACACCGTGCTCATCGCCAACCGAGGCGAGATCGCGCTGCGCGTGGCCCGTACGTGCCGGGAAATGGGCATCAGGTCCGTGGCGGTCTGCTCGACGGCCGACCTGGACTCGGCGGTCACCCGCGTGGCCGACGAGGTGGTGTGCATCGGCCCGCCCGCGGCCAGGCGCAGCTACCTCAACATCCCCGCGATCATCGAGGCGGCCCGCCGTACCGGGGCGCAGGCCGTGCACCCCGGCTACGGCTTCCTGTCGGAGGACCCCGACTTCGCGGAGATCTGCGCGGCGGAGGGGCTGACGTTCATCGGGCCCACGCCCGAGATCATGGGCCGTCTCGGCGACAAGGCGCGGGCCAGGGCCACGATGGCGGAGGCGGGCCTGCCGGTGCTGCCCGGCGGCGAGCACCCGCCGGACGACGCGGCCGAGGCCAAGGAGGCGGCCGACGCGATCGGGTACCCGGTGATCCTCAAGGCCGTGGCGGGCGGCGGCGGCCGGGGCATGAGGGTCGTGCACGACCCGCGCGACCTGATCCGCGCCTTCCACGACACCCGCGCCTCCGCTCGGGCCGTCTTCGGCGACGGGCGGCTCTACCTGGAGCGCTACGTCGAGTCCGCCCGGCACGTGGAGGTCCAGGTGCTGCTGGACAGCCGGGGCAACGGGGTGCACCTGGGCGAGCGTGACTGCTCGGTGCAGCGCCGCCACCAGAAGCTGATCGAGGAGACCCCCGCTCCCGGGCTGGACCCGTCGCTCACCACCCACATGTGCGAGGCGGCGGTCAAGGCCGCGGCGGCCGTCGGGTTCACCGGCGCGGGCACGTTCGAGTTCCTGGTGGACGGCACGGACTTCACCTTCATGGAGGTCAACTGCCGCATCCAGGTCGAGCACCCGGTCAGCGAGGCGGTCACCGGCGTCGACCTGATCCGCCAGCAGATCAGGGTGGCCGCCGGGCTGCCGCTCGACCTCTCGCAGGACGACGTCGTCCCGTCCGGCCACGCCGTCGAGTGCCGGGTCAACACCGAGGCGCCAGAACGCGGCTTCGCCCCCACGGCCGGCACGCTGACCGACTTCCGCCCGCCGGGCGGGCCCTTCACCCGCGTCGACACGCACGGCTTCCCCGGCCTGACGATCACGCCCGACTACGACTCGCTGCTCGCCAAGGTCATCACCTGGGGCGCCGACCGCGAGACCGCGCTGGAGCGCATGGACCGGGCGCTGGCGGAGTTCGTGGTCGAGGGGCACGGGGTGAGCACGACGATCCCGCTGCTCAGGAAGGTGCTGCGGGAGCCGGACTTCCGCGCCGCCCGCCACGACACGCTGCTGCTGACCCGCATGCTGGGGGAGACGTGAGGGGCGCCGACCTGTTCGTGGCCGGGACCGGGCGTCGCCTTCCCCCGGCCATGACCCTGGACCAGGCCGTGGCCGACGGGCTGGTCGAGCGCCGGACGGTGTGGCGCGACGGCATCGTCTCGGTGTGCGTCTCCGACGGCGAGTCAGGGCCGGAGATGGCCGTGCGCGCGGCCCGTACGGCGCTGCGCGTCGCGGGCGGCCATGCCCGCGGCGTGGACGGTGCCCCTACCGACGTGGACCCGGACGACCACGGTGACCCGGACGACGACGTGGACCTCGTGCTGCACGCGAACATCTACCACCAGGGCCACGACCTGTGGCCGCCGGCCTCGTACGTGCAGCGGGCCGCCACGAGCGGCCGGGGCCCGGCCATCGAGGTGCGGCAGTTGTCCAACGGCGGCATGGCCGCGCTCGAACTGGCCGCCGGCTACCTGGCCGCCGACCGCACCAGGCGGCGGGCCCTGATCACCACCGGCGACCGCTTCGCCCTGCCCGGCATCGACCGCTGGCGCAGCGACCCTGGAACGGTGCTCGCCGACGGCGGCACCGCGCTCGTGCTGTCCACCACCGGCGGGTACGCCCGGTTACGCAGCATCGTGACCGTGTCGGACCCGACGCTGGAGGCCATGCAGCGGGGCGGCGACCCGTTCGGCGTCACGCCGCTCGACGCGCGCCGGCCCATCGACGTCGAGCCCGCGCACCGGCACTTCGTGTCCGCGACGGGGCTGGACACCGTGCTCGACCGGCTGGACGCGGGCGGGCGCGAGGCGTACAAGCGGGCCCTGTCGGAGGCCGGGGCCGACGCCGACGAGATCGCCTGGTTCGTGCTGCCGAACCTCGGGCTGCCCCGGCTGCGCGAGTACTTCCTCGGCAAGTTCGACATCGACGTCGACCGCACGCTGTGGTCGTGGGGCCGCAACGTCGGACACCTCGGGGCCGGAGACCAGATCGCCGGGCTGGACGAGCTGGCGGTCTCCGGACGTCTCCGCCCCGGGCAACTGTGCCTGCTGGCCGGCGTAGGCGCCGGCTTCACCTGGTCGTGCGCGGTCGTCGAGATGCTCAGGCCGCTGGAGGAGGGATCATGACGTCGCAGACCGAGACCACCGCCGAGGCGCCCCGCCGGACGTTCCTGGGCTGGCCGCGCTGGTTCGGCACGCTGTTCGTGGTGGACATGTGGGAGCGGTTCAGCTTCTACGGCATGCTCGCCATCCTCTACCTCTACCTGGTGGCCCCGGCCGAGCGCGGCGGGCTCGGGATGGCCCCCGACACGGCCTCCGCGCTGTTCGGCATCTACATGGCGCTGGTGTTCATGGCCGCGCTGCCCGGCGGCTGGGTGGCCGACCGGCTGCTCGGGGCGCGCCGCGCCGTCTTCGCCGGCGGCGTGCTGATCGCCTTGGGCCACCTGTGCCTGGCCATCCCGATGGACGGGGCACTCTACCCGGGCCTCGGGCTCATCATCGCCGGAACGGGCCTGGTCAAGCCCAGCATGGCCGCGATGATCGGCGAGATGTACCCGGGGCGGCCCGAGAAGCGCGAGGCCGTCTTCTCCATCTTCTACATGAGCATCCAGGTCAGCGCCCTGTTCGCGCCGCTGCTCACCGGCTACGCGGCCGAGCGCGTGGACTGGCACCTCGGCTTCGGCATCGCGGCGGTCGGCATGTTCGCCGGTCTCATCCAGTACGGGATGGGCCTGCGCAACTTCGGCGACGTCGGCCTCCGCCCGGTCAACCCGGCCACCCCGGAGGAACGCGCCCGCGTGCTGCGCGGCACGGCCCTGTGGGGCGGCGTCCCGCTGCTGCTGGTCGTCGCGGGCGTCGCGTTCGGCGCGCTCACCCTGGACCGGGTGCTGATGTTGATCGGCCTGGTGCTGCTGGTGGTGCCGGTCGTGTACTTCCGCCGCCTGCTGCGCCGCCCCGGCGTCGAGGCCGAGGACCGGCCCAGGCTGCGCGCGTTCCTGTGGATGCTGCTCGCCTCGTCCGTCTTCTGGCTCATGTTCGCCCAGGGGCCGGCCCTGCTCAACCTCTTCGCCCTCGAGTCGGTGGACCGTGACGTCGCCGGGTTCGAGGTCCCCGCGAGCTGGTTCCAGTCGGCGCAACCCCTGTTCCTGCTGCTGCTCGCCCCCTTGTTCGCGCTGTTGTGGACGCGCCTGGGCGCGCGGGTGGGAACGCCGCCCAAGTTCTCCGCCGGGCTGCTGGCCGGCGGCGTCTCCTTCGCCGTCATGGCCTTCGCCGCGTCGCAGGCGGAGTCTGGGCTCGTCTCGCCGTTCTGGCTGCTGCTGGTCTACCTGCTGATCGTCTGCGGCGAGCTGACGGTGGGGCCGGTGGGGCTCAGCCTCGCCGCCGAGGTGGCCCCGCGCGGGCACACCAGCCAGGTGCTCGGGCTGTTCTGGATGTTCGCCGCGATCGGCGCGGCACTCGGAGGCAGGCTCGCGGAGCTGACGAACGTGCTCCCGCTGCCCGTCTACTACCTCGTGCTCGCGCTGCTGGGTGTGTGCACGGCGCTCGCGCTGGCCGCGGGCGCGAAATCGCTGGGGCGGCGCCTCCAGGCGACGTCCAGGAGAACCTGAGGATTGGAGATCGTCATGTCGGGCATCGCCGGCTGGGTGGACGACCAACGGGATCTGTCGCGGGAAGGGAACACGCTGCGGGCGATGGCAGGCACCATGGCCTGCCGCGGTCCCGACGGCGAGGCGGTGTGGACCTCGCCGAGGGCCGCCTTCGGGCACCGCCGCAGGACGCTCGGCGAGGGCGACGGCGCCCAGCCGTACGTGCTGGACGTGGACGGCCGCGTACGCGCCGTCGTGGCGTACTCGGGCGACCTCTACAACGCCGGGGAGCTGCGCGCGGAGCTGGCGGCGCGCGGGCACCGGTTCGCCACCGGCAGCGACGCGGAGGTGATCGCCCGCGGCCACCTGGAGTGGGGCGAGGGCCTGGCGAGCCGGCTCACCGGCATCTACGGCATCGCCGTCTGGGACCCCGCGGCCGGGGAGCTGACCCTCATCCGCGACCGGCTCGGCGCCAAGCCGCTGTTCTACGCCCCCGTCGGCACGGGCCTGGTGTTCGCCTCCGAGCGCAAGGCCCTCCTCGCCCACCCGCAGGTCCAGCCCAGGGTCACCGCCGACGGGCTGCGCGAGGTGCTCTCCTACGCCGGGTCCCCCGGCCACGCCGTCTTCCACGGGATGTCCGAGGTCCGTCCCGGCCACCGCGTACGCGTGCGGCACGGCGGCGTGAAGGAGGAGCGGTACTGGCGGCTGGAGGCGGGCGAGCACGAGGACGACCTCGACACCACCGCGCGCACGATCAGGGAACTGTTGGAGAACGCCGTCCGCGAGCAGATGCGGGCCGACGTGCCGCTGTGCGTCATGCTCTCCGGCGGCCTCGACTCCAGCGGCGTGACCGCCCTGGCCGCCCAGGTGCTGCGCGAACGCGGTGACGAGCCGCTGCGCACGTTCACCGTCACGTTCGGGCCCGAGGAGGACTTCAAGGCCGACGAGGTGTGGGGCACGCCGGACGCGCCCTTCGTACGCACCATGGTCGAGTCGGCCGGGGCCAGTCACACCGACATCGTGCTGAGCGCCGCTGACCTGCTCGACCCCGTGGTCAAGGTCAACTCCCTGCGGGCCAAGGACGTCCCCAGCCCGCTGGGCAACATGAACACCTCCCTCTACGCGCTCTGCCGCGCCATTGCCGAGCACGTCCCGCTGGCGCTGCTGGGCGACGCCGCCGACGGCGTCTTCGGCGGGAACATGTGGATGTCCATCCCGCAGTTGATCAAGGCTCCGACGTTCCCGTGGGTCGCGATGGCCCAGTGGGGCGGCGGCAAGCACGGCATGGGCACCGACCTGCTCGACCCCGGCCTGCTGGGCACCCTCGACGTGCCCGGCTACGCGGCCGCCCGCTACCGGGAGGCCATCGCCGAGGTGCCCGCGCTGCCGGACGACACGCCCGAGGAGAAGCGCATGCGCGAGGTGTGGCACCTCGGCGTCACCAACTGGCTGCACACGCTGCTGCCGCACGGCGAGTCGATCTCGCAGGCGGCGGGGCTGGCCTTCCGGCTGCCGTACTGTGACCACCGGCTGGTGTCCTACGTCTACGGGGCGCCCTGGGCCATGAAGAGCTTCGACGGGCGGGAGAAGAGCCTGCTGCGGGCCGCCCTGCGCGGGCTGCTGCCGGAGTCGATCCTGGAGCGGCGCAAGACGCCGTACCCGACGCCGCAGGACGACGTCTACGCGCGTGCCCTGTGCTCGGAGCTGATGGACATCGTGAACGACACCTCCGCGCCGGTCGCCCCGCTCATCGACGCCGACGCGGTCAAGCGCTTCGCCGCCGAGCCGGGCGAGCTGGTCGCCGGGCCGCGGGCGTGGGTGTCGCGTACGCACGCCGAGATGGTGCTGCAGCTCAACGCCTGGCTGGACCTGTACCGGGTCCAGGTGGACCTCTGAGATTCCAGCCGGTCCACGCGGAACCGCCGGCACTGCGGTGTCGGCGGTTCACGTGGTATTGAGCTGAGAGACGGGTTCAGGCGGGCCGGGCGGCGAGCCGGGCCAGCCTGGGGACGAGGGCGGCGGGTGCGGGGGCGGCGGCGATGTCGGCGCCCAGCGCGCCCGCCGCCTTGGCGTAGGCGGGCTCCTCCAGCAACCGCAGCGCCTCCTCCCTGACCCGCTCGTCCGTCGCCTCCTCCAGCCCGAGTACGACACCCGCCCCCGAGGCGGCCAGCCGTTGCGCGTTGAAGCGGTGGTCGGGCAGGAGCGGCAGCACCATCTGCGGCAGCCCGTGCACCAGGCCGGTGAAGATCGTCCCGGCCCCGCCGTGGCCCACCACCGCCCGGCAGCCGGGCAGCAGCGTGTGCAGCGCCGCCGACTCCACCACCTCCACTGCGCCGGAGAGATGGCCGGAGAGATGGCCGGGGAGGTCGCCGAGCAGGTGACGCTGGGCGGCGTCCACGGCCACGACCACGTCCAGCCCGGCGCCGGCCAGCGTGCGGGCGATCCGGCCCGCGGCCATCCGGCCCGGCGCGACCTTGCCGACCGTGGTGCCCCAGGTGACGCAGATCCGCGGCCTGGCCGACGGCGGCAGGACGTGCCGTACGCGGTCGCCGTTGTAGGGGACGTAGCGGACCGGGGCCCGCTCGTGCGTGAGCCCCGGCTGCTGCATGCCCGCCGGGCAGGGGTCCACGGTCAGCCGGCCGAGCAGCTCGGCCTCTTCCCGTACGTCCAGTCGCGCGCACAACGACGCGACCGCCGCCGACTCGGCCTCCGCGACCCCCGGCCGCGCCCGCATCGCGCCCACGATGTCGGCCCCCCACGGGTGGCGTACGGCGGGCACGCCCACGGCCGCCGCCGCGATCGGCCCCGCCCACGAGGTCGGGTCGAACACGACCAGGTCAGGACGCCACGTGCGGGCGAGCGCCACCAGGTCCGCGGCCATCGACTCGGCCAGGGTCAGCCAGATCGCCGAGGCCCTGGGGACCCCGGACGGCCCGGGGGAGCCGGTGCCCTCGACGATGTCGCGGAACATGGCCACGGTGTCCAGATCGGGCCCGACGGCCTGGGCGGGGGTGCCCGTCGCCCGTACGACGTGGGTCTGGGCCGGTGGTACGGCCGCCAGCACCTCGTGACCGGCGGCACGCAGCGCCCAGGCGAGCGGCGCCATCGGGTAGAAGTGCGTCGGCCAGCCCCAGGTGTTGAACAGGACCCGCATCACGTGCCTCCTCGCAGTACGCCCGCCCCGCCACCACTCCGCCCCACGGATCCTCCAGGGGCCCTCAGCCGAGCTGCGGCGGACGGCGGGCGGGATGCGGTGACATGACGTGTGGAAGACGAGGCTAGGCCGCCCCGGTCGAACACGGCTCGACCGATCGTCGAGCCCCGAGCCGGATCATCGCGGTATGGACATTGGTGTAGCGCTTCCCTCGCTGATCCCGGGCGCGCGGGCGGGGCGGTTGCTGGAGTGGGCCAGGCGCGCCGACCGGCTGGGGTTCTCCACGCTGGGGGCACTCGACCGGCTCGTCTACGACGGGCTCGAATCCCTGACCGCGCTCGCCGCCGCCGCCGCGGTCACCGAGCGAATCGAGCTGGCGACCACGGTGCTGATCGCCCCCTACCGAGCCGACGTGGCCGTGCTGGCCAAACAGGCCGCCACCGTCGACCTGCTGTCGGGCGGCAGGCTGATCCTCGGCCTGGCGGCCGGGCTGCGCGAGGACGACTACACGGCCAACGGCACCGTGCTGGCCGGTCGCGGGCGGCGGCTCGACGCGATGACCGAGCGGCTCCAGCGCATCTGGTCGGGCCCGGAGGACGGGTTCGGCAACCCCGTCGGGCCGGTGCTCCCACGGGCTCCCCGGCTGCTGTTCGGCGGCCACTCGGAGGCGGCCCTGCGCCGCGCCGCCCGCCACGGCTGGGGCTGGATCGCGGGCGGCGGCGCCCCCTCGGGCTACGCGGTGCACCTCGAACGCGCCCGCCGTGTCTGGCAGGAGGAGGGCCGGACGGAGGAGCCGCGCAAACTGGCGCTCAACTACTTCGCACTCGGCCCCGACGCCCGCGACCACGCCGCCGGCTTCCTCGGCGGCTACTACGCCTTCCTCGGCCCCGGCTACGCGGGCAAGGCGGCGGCCGGTGCGATCACCGACGAGGCCAGGCTGGCGGAGGTCGTCGCCGGTTACCGCGACGCGGGCTGCGACGAGCTGATCCTCGTGCCCTGCCACGCGGACCCCGAGCAGGTCGACCTCCTCGCGAAGGCGGTCCTGTGATGCCCTCGGCGCTGAAGGAGGAGTCGCGATGAGCGGCCCGCGTACCGCCCTCGTCACGGGCGCGAACGGCGACCTCGGCGGCCCGGTGGCGGCCCGGCTGCTGGAGCAGGGCTTCGACGTGGTCGTGGCGGCGCGTGAGGCGGAGACGGCCGCCTCCGTCGCGCGGGCGTGCGGCGGGTCCGCGCGCCCGGTCGTACTCGACGTGACAGAGCCCGACCTGGTCAAGTCCGCGCTCGACCAGATCGGGCCGGTGGACGTGCTGATCAACAACGCCGGGGTGCTGCTGACCCCGCGGCAGCGCCCGTCCGCGGCCGACCTCGAACTCGTCGAGCGCGAGCTGGCGGTGAACACGGTCGGGGCGTGGCGGATGGCGCAGGCCGTGCTGCCGGAGATGATCCGCCGCGGCTGGGGGCGGATCGTCAACGTGTCGAGCGGCACCGCGTCGTTCACCCACGGCCTCTTCCCGGGAACGCCGGGCTACACGGTCTCCAAGGCCGCGCTCAACGCGGTCACCGTCATCCTGGCCCGCGACACCGAGGGCACCGGCGTGCTGGTCAACGCCGTCAACCCGGGGCGGGTCAGGAGCCGGATGCTGCCGGACGCGGAACGTACGCCGCGGGACGCCGCCCGGTCCATCGTGGCCGTGGCCACGCTGGCCGACGACGGCCCCAGCGGCGCGTTCTTCCGTCCGGACGGTGTGGTCATGGAGTGGTAGAGAACAACCGGCAGACGGCGGCCGCGTCGTGGTCGCCGTCGCCCTGGTCCACCAGCGCCGCGAACTGGCCGGCGGCCCGTTCGGTGACCGGCAGGCTCAGGTCCGCCGTGGCGGCCTCGGCCAGGACGAGCCGCAGGTCCTTCTCCATGAGCCGCGAGCGGAAGGCGGGCGGCGTGAAGCGCCCGTCGCGCATCAGCGCCGCACGGAAGCTCATGACCTTGGAGCTGAAGCCGCTCTCCGCGATGGCCGACAGCAGCATGGCGCGGTCGAGGCCCGCGCTCTCCCCGTAGCTCACGGCCTCGGCCAGGGAGGCGAGCTGGGCCCCGAGCAGCAGGTTGAAGGCCAGCTTCATGGCCGCGCCCCGGCCGGCGGGGCCGAGTTCGTACACCTCGTGGCCGATCGTCTCGAGTACCGGCTTGGCCCGCCGGATGTCCAGCTCGTCCCCGGCCGCGAGCACGCGCAGCTCGCCGCGGCGGGCCTGCAGCGGGTTGCCCAGCACGCACGCCTCCACCCGGTGCGCCCCGGCCGCGGCCACGCGTTCCGTGGCGCGGCGGGCGTAGGCGGGGGAGACGGTGCTGGTGTCCACGACGAGCGTGCCCGGCCCGGCCGCCGCCAGCGCGCCGCCGAACAGCACCTCGTCCACGGCGCTCTCGTCGGCCAGGCTGAGCAGCAGGACCTCGGCCCCGGCCGCCGCGTCCTGGACGGAGGTGGCCACGTGGGCGCCCTTCTCGGCCAGCGGCTCGGCCCGCTCGGCCGTCCGGTTCCAGACCGTGATGCGGTAGCCGGACTCCAGGAGGCGGGCCGCCATGCCCGAGCCCATGGTGCCGAGCCCGAGCACGGCCACGTCCCGTACGGCCATCAGATTCCCCCGTCCACGGTCAGCGTGGCCCCGGTGACGTAGGCGGACTGGTCACCGGCCAGGTACAGCACGGCCTCGGCCACGTCGCCCGGCCCGCCCAGCCGTCCGAGCGCGGCCGCCTTCTTGATCCGCTCCAGCACCTGCGGCGGCGGGCCGTCGCCGTCGCCCGCGTCGATGATGCCCGGCGCGATGACGTTGACCCGGATGCGGCGCGAGCCCAGCTCCTTGGCCAGCGACCGGGTCCAGCCGATCACCGCGGCCTTGGAGGCGGTGTAGTGGCTCTTGAACGGCAGCCCGCGCTCGGCCGCCGACGCGCCGAGGTTGATGATCGAGGAGTTCTCCGCCAGCAGCGGCAGCACGGCACGGGTGACCAGGTGCAGCGCGGTCAGGTTGGTGTCCAGCACGCGGTGCCACTCGTCGGGCTCCAGGTCGTCGATCGACGAGTGCCCGTCGACGCCGGCGTTGTTGACCAGCACGTCGAGGCCGCCGAACAGCTCGCGGCAGGTGTTGGCCAGCATCGTCGCGTCCTCTGGGCGGCGGACGTCGGCCCGCACGACGCGGTGCTCGACGCCGAACGCCTTCAGCTCCCGCTCCAGCTCCGCCGCGGCCTCCTGGTCAGCGCGATAGCAGGTGACCACCCGGGCGCCGCGTGCGGCGAGGGCGAGCACGATCGCGCGGCCGGAGCCCCGGCTGCCGCCGGTGACCAGGCAGCGCTTTCCGGTCAGGTCCAGGCTCATCTTCTCCGCTCCGTTCAGGTCAGGGTCAGCAACTGGTACGCGCCGTCGTACGCGCGCGCGTATCCGGTCGCGGGATCGACGATGTGGGAGAGCAGCACGTACGGTCCTGCGGGCAGGTCGATCTGCACGGCCGCGGAGCGCCCCCGCGACAGGGGGGCCAGGCCGACCGGCTGCCCCCTGAACGGGATGCTCGGCGGCTGCTTGCCGCTCTTGATCGCGTCGAACACGTCCTGCAGGCCGGTCGCGGTCGTGCCGGGCGCGACGGGGATGAACACCGCCTCGTTCAGCCCGTTGGAGGCGTTGACCACGAGGAAGCGGCCGTTGCGAGGCAGCGGGGCGCCGGCCACGTCGATGCGCGTGCGCGTCCCGTCCTGCCGGTGGATGATCGTGCCGTCCACGCCGGGGAACTGCTTCCTGTCCGCCCCGGCGCCCTCGACCTTGACGGCCTTGACCACCGGCTTGGCGGCGTTGTCGGCGTAGTCGTAGGCGATCAGGTGGTAGGCGCCGCGGGTCACGATCGAGCTGATCTCCACGACGGCCTCGGCGGTCAGCACGGCGCCGCCGTACTGGTCGACCGACAGCTCCACGCGCCGGCAGGCGGCCTTGCGCTCCTCGATGTTCGCGGAGTTCGTCAGCAGGAGGTCACGGAGGTAGGCGTCGAGGGTGCGCCCCGGGCGCAGGCGTACGAGCAGCAGCGCGGTGGTCCGCGTGGCGCGCACCCGCAGGGTGAGGCAGCCTTCCGCCAGGGTCGAGGGGGCGGTCAGACCGTTCGCGTCGATGACGACCTCGACCGCCTTGCGCGTGTCCGCCACGGCCGCGCGGGGCACGCCCGCCACGTGGGCGGCGGTCAGCAGCCCGGCGCCGGCCAGGAAGCCGCGCCGTCCGTGCAGCCTGCTCATCGGTCCTCCTTACGGCCGGACACGAGCACGTCGGGACCGGTCAGCGGGGCCACCTCGATGTCGCGGAAGCCGGCGGCGGTCAGCCAGGAACGGCATTCCGACTCCGCGTACTCCGAGCCCCCCGGCGTGATCAGCCGCATGTTGAGGCTCATGAGGAAGGTCTCGGGGTCGCCGGGGATCTCGTCCTTGAGTGCGTCGTAGATGACCACCCGGCCGCCGGGGGGCAGCGCGCGGTGGGCCTTCTCCAGCAGCGCGATGCGGCGCTCGTCGTCCCAGTCGTGCAGGACGTGCCCGAAGACGGCGACGTCCGCGTCCGGGATCGGGTCGGCGAAGAAGTCGCCGCCCTGGAAGCGGACCTTGCCGTTCATGCCGAGCCGGTTCATGTGCTCCTGGAAGCTGGGCTCGACCTGCGGCAGGTCGAAGGTGATGCCGGTCAGGTGCGGGTGCACGCGGACGATGTCGGCCGCCAGGTTGCCGCGGGCGCCGCCCACGTCCACGAACGACCGGTACGGGCTCCAGTCGAAGGCGTTGGCCAGCGCGGGCCCGACGGCGGCGGCGGCGCCGTCCATGGCCCGCATGAACTGCTCCACCCGGCGCGGGTCGGCGTAGAAGGCGTCGAAGTTCTGCGCGCCCTTGGAGCCCGGCTCCCCGGTGCGCAGCAGTTTCGTCAGCTCGGCCCAGTTCCCGTAGTGGTAGTTCAGCAGGTGCAGGAACCCGCCGATGTACGTGGGCCTGGCCGCGTCCAGGTAGGCTGCGGCGTCGCGCCCGTTGCCGTAGCGGTCGCCGTCCCGGATGAGCACGCCGAGGCCGGTGAGCGCGTCCAGCCAGTCCTTGCACGCACGCGGGTGCAGGCCGAGCCGCTCGCGGATCTCCGGTTCACTCAGCGCCTTCTCCGAGAGAGCGCTGAACAGGTCGAGTTCGACGGCGCTGAGCAGCGCCTTGGCGGCGAAGTAGGAGCGCGCGAGCCGGACGAGATCGATGTCTGCCATGGTCGCGAGCGTGACACGGGGCACTCGGGCATGGGTCGAAGCCGGTTGGGGGCCGCCTTGAGCGGGCCACGGCCGCCGTACGAGTGCCGCGCCCGATCGTGGACGGGACTCTGGGCGGCGTCCCCGCGAAGCGCGTGCTCAACCTGTAGACTGCCTACATATAGAGCCGCATCGCATCGGGGAGGACCGTTCGTGAAGCCGAGTCGCAGAGACGTGCTCCGTGCCGGGATGGGGATCGCTCTTTTACCGTTCGCCGCCTCCTGTGGCTCCTCCGGCGTGCAGGGGAGCACGGGGAGGGTCTTGACCAGCAAGGTGCCCCTGCCGAAGCCGTTCACGGTTCCGCTGCCCATTCCGCCCGTGCTCAAGCCCGCGCGGACCGACGGCACCACCGACTTCTACGAGATCGTGCAGAAACCGGCGCGGGCCGAGATCATACCCGGGTCTCCGACCCAGGTCTGGGGATACAACGGGCTCTTCCCCGGGCCCACGATCGTCTCGCGCAGCGGCCGCCGCACACAGGTGCGCCACCGCAACGAGCTGCCCGTGCCCGTCGCCGTCCACCTGCACGGCGGCAAGACGCCCGCCGAGAGCGACGGCTACCCGACCGACCTGATCCTGCCGGGCGGCGGCGGGGCCTCGCACCAGAACCACGGGGCGACGGGCCGCGTCAGCAAGGGGGCCAAGGACTACGTCTACCCCCTCGACCAGCCCGCGGCCACGCTCTGGTACCACGACCACCGGATGGACTTCACGGGTCCCCAGGTCTGGCGCGGGCTGGCCGGCTTCCACCTCGTCCACGACGACGAGGCCGATGCGCTGCCGCTGCCCCAGGGCGACCACGACGTGCCGCTGATGATCTGCGACCGGGCCTTCGACGAGGACGGCTCGTTCCTGTACCCGTCCGTCTCGCCCGACCTCCAGGGCGAGCCCGGCGTGACGGAGGAGTACATGGAGGGGGTGCTGGGTGACGTGATCCTGGTCAACGGCGCCCCGTGGCCGGTCATGGAGGTCGACAACACCCGCTACCGCTTCCGTCTGCTCAACGCCTCCAACGCGCGCCGCTACCAGCTCGCCCTCGATCCGCCCGCCGCGGAGTTCGTCCAGGTGGGCAGCGACGTGGGCCTGCTGGGCGCCCCGGTCAGGCACGACGAGCTGCCGATCGCCCCGGCCGAGCGCTTCGAGGTCGTCATCGACTTCTCCGCCTACCCGGTCGGCACGCAGGTGACGCTGAAGAACACGCTGGGCGACGGCGGCACCGCCGACATCATGCGCTTCCGCGTCGCCAGGAAGGCCAAGGACGACAGCCGCGTGCCCGCCCGACTGGTCGAGTTCGAACGCCTTTCGCGCTCGTCCGCCACGCGCACCCGCCAGGTCAACTTCACCCAGGGAGCCAACGACGGCCGCGTCATGTGGACGATCAACGGCAAGGTCTTCGACCCCGACCGCGCCGACGTCGAGTCGAAACTCGGCACCACGGAGATCTGGCGCGTCGTCACCGACGTGCACCATCCCCTCCACATCCACATGGCCCACTTCCAGGTGCTCAGCCGCGGGAGCGAGGGCAGAGTCCGGCCCAGCGACGCCGGCTGGAAGGACACCATGGACATCCCGGACAGTGAGCTGGTGGAGGTGCTGGTCCGCTTCACCGGCTACCGGGGCCGGTACGTCTTCCACTGCCACAACCTGGAACACGAGGACATGATGATGATGGGCAACCTCGACGTCATGTGAGGCCCGCTATCCTGCCCGCATGAACGCGACCTGGGAGCCCGCCGCGGCGGGCGTGCTGCGCCTGCCGTCGGGCCGCCTCGTGCGCGGCCGGGGCCTGAGACACCCGCTCCCGCAGGGCCTGCGGCCCGCCTTCGCCCTCTACCTGCTGGGCGACCGCCCACCCGAGGTCGAGTGGGAGCACCGGTGGCTGCGCTGGCCCGACTTCTGGCTGCCGTCCGACCGCCGGGCGGCCGTCGAGGTCCTGCGTGAGGCGTGGGAGCGCGCGGGGCACGAGCGCGTCGAGGTCGCCTGCGGCGGCGGGCGTGGACGCACCGGCACCGCGCTGGCCTGCCTGGCCGTCCTCGACGGCGTGCCCGGCGACCGGGCGGTCGCCTACGTGCGCGAGCACTACGCGAGACACGCTGTGGAGACGCCGTGGCAGCGCCGCTACGTCACCCGTTTCCGCGAGTCACTCGACCGTGCGTAGGATCTGCTCGATCGAGGCCGTGCGCGAGCGCAGCTCCGCCAGGTCGGCGGCGACCCGCTGCTGCGCGTCGAGGGTGGTCTCGGCGAGCTGCTCGAACCTCTGCACGAGCCGGCGCAGGTCGTCGGCCTGATCGGCCTGCCGCCTGGCCTTGCGGGCGTCGAACATCCCCACGATCACCACGCTGCCCAGGAACGTGGCCAGAACCAGTACCCCGAGATAGAAGATCACCTCGGGCCAGGACATCGCCATCAGGAGCCCTCCTCCGGGCCCGGCCCGGTGAGTGTCTTGGCCGCCTCGGCCAGCGCCGCCGCGGTCAGATGCAGGTCGAAGTCGGTGACCTCGTAATACTTCATGGCCTTGCCGTCGTCGGACAGCTCCAGACTGCCGGTGATCAGCCCGGCGGCCTCCAGCCGGCGCAGGTGCATGTGGAGGAGCGGCCGGCTGACCCCGATCACGCGGGCCAGGTGGCTCACGTAGTCGCGCCCTGCCGCGAGTTGCGCGACGATGCGCAGCCGCAACGGGTTGGCCAGCGCCGCCAGCATCTCGACCAGGTCGTCACCCGTCGGCCCGGCCTGCGTCATGGCTTCCCATCACGTGTAAGAACGCTTTTACGGGTACGACCGTAACACGGCCCGTCGCGCACCGGCCCTAGGCCACCTCGACGGCTTCGCGCCGGTGCCGGGGCTGCGGCCGTTCGCCCATGAACGGGGTCCCCGTCCCGAGGGTCAGCCCTGCCGCCAGGCACACCAGCGGGATCGCCGGGATCACGTACCGCACGTCGAAGGCCGCCAGGAACGGCGGCGAGACGATCAGCGCGAGCGCGGCCACCCCGGGCAGCAGCGCGTCCCACCGCCGCCGGACCAGCGCGGCGACCAGCGTCCCCGCCAACGCCAGGGAGAGCAGCGGGAACGGCACGTAGCCGAAGCGCTGGTACGCCCGCAACCACCCGGCGAACGGCTCCACCACCCGCGTGGCCGCCGGCCCCCCCTCGTACGACTCGGCCACGCCCCGCACCGACTCGCTGATCGGCCGTTCCGCCGCGGGGAACTTGTAGGGCGTCTTCTCGTCGACCGCCGTACGCTCCCAGCGCAGCAACTGCGCGAGATCGGTCGCGACCGCGCCCAGGTACTCCACGGGCTGGGCCAGGATGGCGGCCCTGGCGAACTCCCCGGCGAGCTGGTTGCGGTTGGCCGTGCCCGGCACCTTGAGCAGCGGCGAGAAGTCCTCCCACAACCAGTGGGGCGGGTAGGGCCGCTGCTCCACCGGCATGTCCGGGCAGAGCACGGACAGCCGTTCGGACGGCCGGATCACCGCGCAGTCGGCGAAGCTCATGGTCCGCGACCACAGGAAGTTCCCGTCGGCCTCGGTCAGGGCGAACTTGCCCTTCTCCGCCTTCGTCCAGGTCGCGTACGCGCCCAGCGGGATCGCCCCGGCCACCAGCAGCGCCACCAGGGGGCGCCAGCCGTACCGCCTGATCAGCAGGTACGCGGCGGTCAGGAGCAGCAGCGGCAGGCCGACGGTCCTGGTGATCCCGGCCAGGCCCAGCAGCAGCCCGCCCACGGCGGCCGTCGTGGGGGTGACCCGCCAGACGATCAGCGTGATCGCCGCGGTGACGAGCGCGACGAAGACGGCGTCCGCCATGATCATGTGCTCGAGCAGCACCATGAACTCGTCGTAGAGCAGCGGGGTGACCAGCAGCGTGGCGCCCCAGCCGGGCAGGCCGCGGCGGCGCAGCAGCGCGTACACCGCGACCGCGAGCGCCAGCACCAGCAGGTGCTGCAGGACCGTCACCAGGGTGAGGCTGTGCGCGGGCCGCAGCAGCGCCAGCAGCAGCGAGTAGCCGGAGGGCCTGCTGGTGCCCGGGGCCAGCTCCTCGGCCAGGAAGGCGAAGGAGTCGCCGTAGAACAGCAGCGCAGGGGGGAAGCCGAGCATCGCGAGCAGGCGCAGCCCGACCGCCGGCAGCATGGCGATGACCAGTGCGCGATGGGCCAAGGCGGATCCGCTTCCTCGTGAGTCCGGGCCCCCACAATAGTGGACATCCCGGTCGCCGAGCCGGACGGTTCCGGACGCCGCAGGCCCTGGCGCGGGGCTTGTGGGGGCCGTATCAGAATGACATTCTGGAATTACGTAGGGGAACCCGCCGCTCCGGAGGGACGCATGACCGCCGCCGACCGCCCAGCCGTCGACAGGGACGGCCTGCGCCGCAAATACCGCGAGGAGCGCGACAAGCGGCTCCGGCCGGACGGCAACGACCAGTACCGTCGCCTCACCGGCCGCTTCGCCCCCTACCTGGACGACCCGTACCTCCCCGTGGCCGAGCGCGAGCCGAGGACCGACCACGTCACGGTCGCCATCGTCGGCGGCGGCTTCGCCGGTCTCGTCACGGGCGCGCGGCTGAAGGAGGCCGGGGTCGAGGACGTGCGCATCGTGGAGAAGGGCGGCGACTTCGGCGGCACCTGGTACTGGAACCGCTACCCGGGAGCGCAGTGCGACACGGCCTCGTTCGTGTACATGCCGCTCCTGGAGGAGACCGGCCACATGCCGACCGAGAAGTACGCGCACGCCCCCGAGATCCTCGAACACTGCCGCCGCATCGGCAAGCACTACGGCCTGTACGACCACGCCCTGTTCCACACCGAGGTGGTGGGCCTGGAGTGGGACGAGGCCCGCTCGCGCTGGACCGTGCGCACCGACCGCGGCGACGCGTTCACCGCCCAGTTCGTCGCCATGGGCATCGGCCCCTTCAACGTGCCGAAACTGCCCGGCATCCCCGGCATCGAGGACTTCGGCGGCCACGCGTTCCACACGAGCCGCTGGGACTACGCCTACACCGGCGGCGACCCCTCCGGCGCGCCTCTCGACCGGCTGGCCGACCGGCGGGTGGCCCTCATCGGCACCGGCGCGACTGCCGTGCAGTGCGTGCCGCACCTGGCGCGGGCCTGCCGGGAGCTGTACGTCTTCCAGCGCACGCCCTCGTCGGTGGACGTGCGCGACAACCGGCCGACCGACCCCGAGTGGTTCGCCACGATCGCCACGCCCGGCTGGCAGCAGCGCTGGCTGGAGAACTTCACCGCCAACCAGAGCGGCGGCCGGGTCGAGGAGGACCTGGTGATGGACGGCTGGACCGACCTCGCCCGCCGTTATCGCACCAGGATCAACGCGGTGCCGTCCGGGCAGCTCACCCAGGACACGATCCTGGCCGCCTTCGAGGACTCCGACTTCGAGAAGATGGAGGAGATCCGCGCCCGCGTGGACGCCGTGGTCGACGACCCGGAGACCGCCCGCGGCCTGAAGGCGTGGTACCGCCAGCTCTGCAAGCGGCCCTGCTTCCACGACGAGTACCTGCAGGCGTACAACCTGCCCGGCACCCACCTGGTCGACACCGACGGCAAGGGCGTCGAACGGATCATCGGGCGGGGCGTGGTCGCGGCGGGCCGCGAGTACGAGGTCGACTGCGTCATCTACGCCTCGGGCTTCGAGGTCGGCACCGACTACACCCGCCGCTCCGGCTACGACCCGGTGGGACGGGGCGGGCTCCGGCTGTCGGACCACTGGTCGGCGGGCATGCGCACGCTGCACGGCATCCACGTGCACGGCTTCCCGAACGCCTTCCTCGTGCAGCCGACGCAGGGCGCGAACCTCATCTCCAACATCCCGCACAACCTGACCGAGGCGGGCAGGACCATCGCCGCGACCGTGCGCCACGCCCTCGACCACGGCTACGCGCGGGTCGAGGCCACGAGGGAGGCCGAGGAGGGCTGGGTGACCCTGCTGCTGTCGGGCGCCGGCCGGCTGCTGGGCTCGCCCGACTGCACGCCGGGCTACTACAACAACGAGGGCCAGGACCGCGGCCGCAAGGACCGGCTCAACGTCGGCCACCCGCACGGGGCGATGGCGTACTTCGCCTTCATCGACCGGTGGCGCGCCTCGGGCGACTTCGAGGGCCTGGAGTTCCGCCGCCCGTGAGACGACCGCGGCGATCGCGGCGCCACCACGGCGAAAGCTACACCCAGCACTACTGCCCGACCCTCCCACCAGCGGATACGGTCACAAAATGCTCCACAGGACCGCGCTGGAAGCCTTGACCCGGCGTCCCGTGCCGTTTCTCGCCTCGGGCTGGCCGTGGCGCTGCGTGGCGTACCTGCTGGCCAGCCTGGTCCCCGGCGCGGCGGCCGGGCTCGTCGCCACCGTCGGGCTGGGCATCGCGCAGGTCGAGCCCGCGCTCGGCATCCTGGCGGGCCTGGTCGCCCTGGCCCTGTCCGTCCCGCTCATCGCCCGCTTCGAACGGTTCAGGCTGCGCCTGGTCGACCTCGTGCCGGTGCCCGGGCCGCCGGACCGGCGCAGGCGGGAGGCCGGGCTGGCGATCGTGACCGTGCTCGCGATGTGGTGGATCGACCTGATCATATTGGCGTTCACGATCGGGGGGCCGGTGGTGCTGATCCTCACCCCGGTCCTGCAGCCGGTGGCCTGGCCGGTCGAGGTCTTCGGCTCGGTCGTGGGGGTGCTGCTGCTGCCCGTCGCCGCGTACACGATCACGGCCTGGGGCGGCGCCCGGGGCGCGATGGTGCGCGCGTTGCTCGCCCCGGCGGGCTCCGAGCTGAGCGAGGTGCTGCGGTCGCGGGCGCGGTTGGTGGACGCGTTCGAGATGGAGCGCCGCAGGATCGAGCGGGACCTGCACGACGGCGCCCAGCAGCGGCTGGTGGCCCTGGCCATGACGCTCGGCCTGGCCAGGCTCGACCTGCCGGACGACTCCCAGACCGGGCGGCTGATCGGGCTGGCCCACGAGGAGGCCAAGCAGGCCCTGGCCGAGCTGCGCGAGCTGATCAGGGGAGTGCACTCCCAGGTGCTCACCGACCGAGGGCTGAGCGCCGCGGTACGCGACGTGGCGGGGCGCTCGCCCGTGCCCGTGGACGTCCACCTCGACCTGCCCCTCCGCCTGCCGCCCCCGATCGAGGTGACCGCCTACTACGTCGTCAGCGAGGCCCTGGCGAACGTGACCAAGCACAGCCGGGCCACCAGGGCCGCCGTCACCGGGCGGGTCGAGCGCGGCATACTCGTCGTCGAGATCGGCGACGACGGCATCGGCGGCGCCGACCAGGGAAAGGGGACAGGGCTGACCGGGCTCGCCGACCGGCTGTCGGTGGTGGGCGGGAGGCTGTCGCTGTCCAGCCCGGCCGGCGGCCCGACGCTCGTCCGGGTGGAGATCCCGTGTTCCTGACCGAGGAGATCCCGTGCGCGTGGTGATCGCCGAAGACGCCGTCCTGCTCCGGGAGGGCCTGGCCGGGCTGCTCGAACGCTTCGGCCACACCGTCGTCGCCTCCGTCGGCGACGCGTCCGCCCTGGTCGAGGCCGTCACCGAGCACCGCCCCGACGCCGTGGTGACCGACGTGCGCATGCCGCCGGGCTTCTCCGACGAGGGCCTGCGGGCGGCGCTGGAGCTGCGCGCCCGGCATCCGGAGCTGGCGGTGCTGGTGCTCAGCCAGTACGTCGAGCAGACGTACGCGGCCGAGCTGCTCGAGTCGGGAGCCGGGGCGGGCGTCGGCTACCTGCTGAAAGACCGCATCGGCGACGTACGCGAGTTCGTCGACGCCCTCGACCGCGTGGCCGGCGGCGGCACGGTCGTGGACCCGGAGGTGGTGCGCCAGCTCCTGCGGCGGCGCCGCGACCCGATCTCCCGGCTCACCCCGCGCGAGCAGGAGGTGCTCGGCCTGATCGCCGAGGGCCGCTCGAACGCCTCGATCGCCAAGGAGCTCCACGTCACCGAGGCGGCCGTGGCCAAGCACATCGCCAACATCTTCACCAAGCTCGACCTGCCCCCGGCCGCCGACGGGCACCGCAGGGTGCTGGCGGTGCTGGCGTACCTGCGGGCCTGACCCGGAAGTCGTATGCCGATCCTTGATCCTAAAAGTAGGGTTCGTTGGCATGAGCGAGAACTGGCAGGAGGTCGGCGACCGGGTCTACGTCCGGCGTCATCGGTCGTACGACCTCAACACGGGGCTGATCGTGGGCGACGGACACTGCCTGGTCCTCGACACCAGGGGCTCCCACAGAGAGGCGGCCGACCTGGTCGAGGCGGTCAGGACGGTCACCGCCTACCCCTGGACGGTCGTCAACACCCACTCCCACTTCGACCACTACTACGGCAACGCGCTCTTCCGTCCCGCCGAGATCTGGGGCCACGCCAGGTGCGCCGAGGAGATCGAGACGTACGGCGAGCAGCACCGCGCCGGCATGATCGAGCAGCGGCCTGAGCGGCGCGAGGAGCTGGAGGAGGTGACCATCGTCGCGCCCGACCACACGTTCACCGTCGCGGCCACCCTCGACATCGGCGGGCGGATCGTCCATCTGCGCCACTTCGGGCTCGGGCACAGCAGCAACGACGTGGTGGCGCACGTCCCGGACGCGGGCGTGCTGTTCGCCGGTGACCTGGTGGAGGAGGGGGCGCCGCCGGCGTTCGGCGACTCGTACCCGCTCGACTGGCCCGGCACCGTGGCCGCGATGCTGGCGGAGAGGCCCGAGCCGGTGATCGTCCCGGGGCACGGCGCGGTGGTGGACCACGCGTACGTCCTGGCCCAGCACGAAGAGCTGTCGCGGGTGGCCGACCTCGCCAAGCGCGCCCACGTGGAGGGGCTGCGCGACCTGATCGGGCTCTTCCCGTACCCGGAGGACGTCTCCAGGCAGGCCGTCGCCCGTGCCTTCATGCAGCTCGACGCCTAGCCGCCTGCTCCGCCACGCTCGACGAACGCGTCACGGCCGCGCTATAGTGCATTTTGCAATATAGAAGGAGTCCATATTGGCACGACGCCACGACCTCGTGGGGTTGACCGTCCTGGCCCTGCTCACGGTGCGTGCCAGCCACCCCTACGAGCTGCACCGCTACATCATCGACACCCACAAGGACTACATCACCGGCCTGCCGCGCAGCCTCTACCACGCGGTCGAGCGCCTGGCGGCGGATGAGCTGATCACTCCTGTGGGCACCGACCGCGCGGGCCGCAGGCCGGAACGCACGGTCTACGAGATCACCGACGAGGGCCGCCACGAGCTGCGCACCCGGCTGCGCCACCTGCTGGAGAGACCCGACCCCGACCGGCGGGCGTTCGTCGCGGCCGTCTCGCTCATCGGCTGCCTGTCGCTGGACGAGGCACGCGCCGCGCTGCGGGCGCGGGCGGCCACGATCGAGGGCACGCTGGCCGGGATGCGGGCCAACATGAGCGCACTCGCGGAAAGCGGCCTGCCCGCGATCCTCACGCTGGAGGTCGAGGTGGAGCTGGCGCTCCACACGGCGGAGCTGGAGTGGATCAAGGGGCTGTTCGACCGCCTCGACAAGGGCGAACTCGTCTGGGATCCCACGGTCGAGATATAGGGGACGAGGTGGGAAAGGGCCGCCGGAGTGCGCCAACACCCCGGCGGCCGTAGGTCCGAACAAGGCGCCTGCCTGCCCGAACTCGCAGTCACAGGATAGGCGCCGCGACACAGGGAGCTGTGCCATGTCCACAGAGATCCACCCCGGCGCAGGAGTGTGCCGGCCATGAGGAAGACGCTCATCACCGAGGTGTCCGGCGTGGTCGCCGCGCCGATCGAGGAGGTGTGGCGGGTCCTGCGGGGCGAACGTCCGGCGCACGAGATGACGACCGAGACCGGCGACCACACCGTCGCCTACCAGGGCGGCTGGTGGTACCGCGGCGAGTGGTCGCTCCACCCCGACCCGGAGGGCACGCGCGTGGTCCACCGGGTCTACAACGTCGCCGAGTGGATGCGCTGGGGGGTGCCGCTGGCCAACCGGTTCTTCATCGGGTTCGGCGAGCGCACGCGTACGGCGTTCGCGGATGGTCTGGCCCGTATCGGGAGGGAATTGGGCTGTACGACCAGGCTCGTCTAGTCTGCCCTCCATGGATTGGGGACCGCTGACACACGACGACGCCCAGCCGCTGGCCGACCTCTGGGCCGCGATGGAGGCCGAAGACCGCACCGGCGAGGCCCTCGGCGCCGGCGACGTGGCGGAGCAACTCTCCCATCACCTCATCGACCTGGCCGCGGGCACCCTCGCGGCCAGGGACGACGGCCGGATCGCGGCCGTGGGCTACCTGCCGGTCAGGCAGTCCGCGGAGGACGGGGTGCACGTGATGAGCCTGTGGGGCGGCGTGCACCCCGCCTACCGCCGTCACGGGCTCGGCCGGCGGATCGTCGACTGGGCCGTCCGTACGGCGCCGGGGCTGGGCCACCGGGCGTTCCCCGGTGTCCCGGTGGAGCTCCAGCTCAGCGCCCACCATGGCAACCCGGGCCTCGCCGCGCTGGCGGTGGGTGCCGGGTTCGTCCCCGTACGCACGTTCGCCGACATGAGGCGGAGTCTGTCGGACGCCCTGCCGCCGCTCAGGACGCTCCAGGGCATCTCCATCGCCACCTGGTCGCCGGAGCTGGACGACGGGGCCAGGCGCGTACGCAACGAGTCGTTCCGCGACCACTGGGGCTCCGCGTCGCACACCCCCGAGAGCTGGGCCGGCGCCATCACCGGCACGCGGAACTTCCGCCCCGAGTCCTCGTTCGTGGCCCTGGCGGAAGGCCGGGTGGTGGGCGTGCTCATGACGCACTTCTTCGACGAGCGCAGCGCGCGGCGGGGCGAGCGCGAGGCGTGGATCCAGATCATCGGCACGCTGAAGGAGTGGCGCGGCAAGGGCGTGGCCGGCGCGCTGATCGCGCACGCCCTGGCCGCCTTCGCCCGCCAGGGCTACGAGAGCGCCGGGCTGGGCGTCGACACGGAGAACCCCACCGGGGCGGTGAGCGTGTACGGCCGCGCCGGATTCCGGATCACCGACCGCCGCACGACCTACGCCCTGACCGCGTCGTAGAGGGGGAACCGGGCGACGAAGCCCGAGCCGGCGTACACGAGTGAGCCTTCGTGCAGGTGGGCGATGTCCCGGGCGATCGGCAGGCCCAGCCCGGCGCCGCCCGCGTCCCTGGCCCGCGCCTCGTCCAGCCGGGTGAAGCGGTCGAACACGGCCTCCCGCTGATCGGGCGGGATCCCCGGGCCGTCGTCGCGCACCTCCAGCAGGGCCACACCGGCCTCGGCCGCGACGCGGACCCGTACGGAGGAGGCGGCGTGCCGTACGGCGTTGTCGGCCAGGTTCGTGATGAGACGGTCGAGATGGGCGTTCGATCCCTTCATCACCACGTCGGGCTCGATGTCCAGCTCCACCCGCACCTCAGGACGCCGCCTGGCCCGCAGCGACGCCTCGGCCGCCACCTGGCCCAGGTCCAGCTCCGCGGCCCGCAGCGGCTCGCCCGCGTCCAGTTTGGCCAGCATGAGCAGGTCGGCGGCGAGCGACTGCAGGCGTTCGACGTCGGCCAGGGCCTCCTTGGTCAGCTCGCTGGGCTGGGCCAGCTCCAGCCGGGCCCGCAGGGTCGCGATCGGGCTGCGCAACTCGTGCGCGGCGTCGGCGACGAACCGCTTGTGCCGCTCCACCGCCGTCTCCAGCCGGTCGAGCGTGCCGTTCACGGTGGTGGCCAGGGCCGCGATCTCGTCCTTCGACCTCGGTACGGGGACGCGCTGGTTGAGATCGCGGGCCGTGATGTCGGCGACCTTGGCCCGGATCGCGGCCACGGGGCCGAGCGCCCGTCCCACCGAGAACCACGTCATCCCGGCCACCACGACCAGCAGGGCGGGCACACCGGGCAGCAGCGCGCTGTACAGCGTCTGCAGCGCCTGCTCCGCGCCCGCCAGGGAGACCCGCGACAGCAGCACGGCCGGCCCGACGGCAGTGGACACCTCGACGCCGGCGACCGCGTACTCGTCGGGCTGGGCCCACTCCTTGACCGCCGTCAGCCTCTTGGTCACCAAGATGTCCGGGTCGGCGATCCACGCCTCGGTGCCGTCGTTCAGGCGCACCACGCCCTCCTTGCCGACCGTCGCGGTCGCCGGGCCCGACGCCGTGACGTCGTCCGAGCCGGTGATCGGCGCGACCGTGACGCTGTCCAGGGCGGGCGGCGGGGCCTTGCCGTCGTTCGAGCCGGTGGTCGGCTTGGTCGACTTGGCCGTGGCGCTGTCCGAACCGACGCTCGGCTTGGCCGTGGCGCTGTCCGAGCCGGTGGTCGGCGCGGGCAGCAGTGGCGCCGAGGCGCCGCCGGCCCGGCGCGCGCTGACGATGTCCAGCGTCTCCGCGTACGGCACGGCGGCCGTGGCCTTCCTGGCCGCCTCGGCGTCGGCGCTGTTCACCAGCGTGCCGCGCAGCACCGCCACCAGCACCAGCGCCGACACGCCCAGGGCGAGCGCCACGACGAGCGTGGCCGCCGCGGTCGCCCGCACCCGTACGGACGACAGCTCCCCGTGCAGCCGCTCCAACATCGCACTCATGCCGCCTCCAGCCGGTACCCGGCCCCGCGGACCGTCATCAACGTCGTCTTCCCGAACGGCAGGTCGATCTTGCGGCGCAGCGCGCTGATGTAGACCTCGACGATGTTCGGGTCGCCGTCGTAGGAGAAGTCCCACGCCTGGGCCAGCAGCTCGCCCTTGGAGACCACCTCGCCTGGCCGGCGCGCGAGCGCGTGCAGCACCGCGAACTCCTTCGGCGTCAGCCCGATCCCCACCTCGCCCCGGCGGCAGCGCAGCCCGGCCGGGTCGATCACCAGGTCGCCGACGGTGATCGTCACGGGCCGTTCCCGCCCGCCGCGCCGTACCAGCGCGCGCAGCCTGGCCAGCAGCACCACGTACGAGAAGGGCTTGGCCAGGTAGTCGTCGGCCCCGTTGTCGAGCGCCTCGGCCTCGTCGTAGATGCCGTCCTTGGCCGTGAGCATCATGATCGGGGTCCAGTCGCCGGCCTCGCGCAGCCGGGCGCAGACCGCGTACCCGTTGAGCCTGGGCAGCATCACGTCCAGGACGATCACGTCATAGGTGTTCTCGGTGGCCATCCACAGCCCGTCGCGCCCGTCGTAGGCCACGTCCACCGCGAAGCCCTCGCCTGCCAGCCCGCCCTTGACCAGGTCGGCCAGCCGCTCCTCGTCCTCCACCAATAACACTCGCACGCTCTCAAGAGTGCCTCAGCGTACCTAAAGCCAACCTGAAGATCATTTTGGCCCTCTTCAGGATCGCTTCAGGTGCGGCGCGCGAGCCTTGGGGCGTTCGATCGATTCGGGTTTCGATCGATTCCAGTGAGGAGAATTCATGCTCAAGCGACGTCTCGCGGTGCTCGCTGCGACGGCCGTACTCGCTCTCGGCGGCCTGGCCGGCTCCGCCATGGCGGACGAGCCCCCCGCCCCCGCCGCCGGTGCCAAGGTCACGTGCACCAGCAGCGACGGCGCGACCGTCCATCTGGCCAAGGCGATGCCGGTCAAGATCGAGGACGTCGGCCCCGATGGTGGGACGCTCCACGTGACCAAGGCCGTGCCGGGCTCGCAGGACGAGGCCCTCGAGTGGTCGCCGGCCCTCCCTGCCGAGCCGGGCAAGACGGCACTCTCGGTGGAGCCGGACAAGACCGCGCTCCCGGCCGAGCCGGGCAAGGCGGTCGCGCTCGACGACGTCACGGCTCCGACCGAGGGCGCCAAGACCGTCAAGATCACCTGCAAGAAGGCCGAGTAGCGGCCTCGGCCCGGTCGTCGGACGGGGGTGGGGGCGCGGCTCAGCCGCCGAACGAGTGATGCGGCCCCAGCGCCCAGTACTCGAAGAGCCCGTGGCCGACGAGCCCGTCGTACTCGAAGCGCCCGACGGCGTCCACCATGCCCCACATCCTGGCGGCGTCGTCGGGCAGCCGGTACGTCACGCCCTGCACGACGGGCCCCGCCCCCTGGTACATCCCATGGCGCCACTCCTGCTCCAGCCCGTAGCCGGTGCCGACCATGAGGTGCACCGGCAGGAGCGGCGTGCAGCGCACGTCGAACGGCTTGCCGCCGGGCGGCGCGAACGTGATCGTGGCCTCGACGACGTCGCGGGTGCCGGGGGCGTAGACCGGCCGGTACTCCGGTCTGCCGAGGTACTCCTCCTCGCGTCCGTCGGCCCACACGCGGACGGCCTCCTCCAGCAGGCGGCGACCCCGCTCGTCCTCCTGGACGATGCAGAGGATGGCGTGGTCCTCGAAGCGCATCGGGGCGTAGAGCCAGTAGAACGTCCCGGGGTTCCTGGCCTGGATGCCGGGCGGCTCGGGCTCGCCGACGGGCCGGATGCCCCACGATCGGTCCCTGGTGCCCATCCAGCGGTCGGGCGTGACCGTCACCCGGCGGTCGCCGATCGTGAGGTCGCCGGACCAGCGGCCGGTCTGCGCCATGCGTACGGAGTCGAACACCACCCGCTCCTGCCACCGCAGGAAATGCCGTGGCTCCAGGACGGCCGGGATCGTCGCCTCCCACAGGAGGTCGAAGGACAGGCCATGCTCGTTCGGCTCCAGCACCACCCGGAGCCGTCTGAGCCCTTCGAGCACCTCCACCCGGAAGGGGCCGACCCGGGTGTCCATCCGGTCCGCGCCCAGCTCGCGGGAGGCACGGACGACGCGGTGCAGGTCGCGGGTGCGTACGCAGGCGAAGGCGTCGGTGACGCCCAGATTGGGGTACTGGCCCAGGCCGACGATCAGCATCAGCTCGTCGGAGGCGGGGTGGCAGTTGAAGTAGTAGCGGTCGTAGAAGTTGCGGTCGCCGGTGGTCACGTGCCGCATCACCTGGGCGGCCTGGTGCACGGGGTAGTCGTCGAGCGGTGACAGCGCCATGCCCGGCTTTCTAACAAGCGCTTGGTCCTACGTCAACGGTCGCCGACCACGCCCCAGGGGACAACGGCAGCGCGCCCCCGTGAGGTCATCACGAGGGCGCGCTCCCAAGGCGGCGGACCGGCGTGTCACGGCATCTTGCGCGACGCCTCGTTCGCCTGGTCCGACATCCTGGTCGCCATGCGGTCCGTGGACTCCGGCACCCTGTCCGCCCGCTCATTGACCCAACGTGAGGCATCGGAGGCGGAGTCCTTCATGTGCTCGGTCCACTGCTGTGCGTTGCGGCGGTAGAACAGATAGCCGATCGCCCCCACCGCGAGGCCGGTCAGCAGCATGAAGGTCGGCCACCGCCGCGACTGCACGGGCGTGGGGTCGATCTTCTTGGCCGCAGCCGTCAGCATCGAGCTGACCATGGGTGCGACCTGGTCCTCGAACCCGTGTGCCGCGGACTCGAGCCGCGGCGCCGCCCAGTAGCGGGCGCCTTCGATGCCCTGGGCGGCGGCCATCCTGGCCTGGCCCGCCATGGGCATCATCCGGTGGCCGGTCCGTGCGGCCTGGGTCTTCATCCGGTCCATCCACGTGGCCGGTATTTCCACGGTCACGCGGCGTCTTCTCATTGTCAGGGACACGACAACCTCCCCTGTCGTTGGGGCCCCGAGCCTGACCTTCCCTGGACAAGGCGGCTCAATCATGGCGGTCCGTGGGAGGATGGCCCCAGGAGGGCGGAACACCATAGTCCTCAAAACACGACAAACAACCCTGTACATAGAGGGGGCAGCCGTACCGTGGCTGAAAAGCTGATTGCCAACCTGAAGACCAACCGCGGGAATATCAAGGTAGAACTCTTCCCCACCAAGGCCCCGAAAACCGTACGAAACTTCGTGGAGCTGGCCGAAGGCTCCCGCGAGTGGACGCACCCGGGCACCGGCGAGAAGAGCACCGCCCGTTACTACGACGGCACGATCTTCCACCGGGTCATCTCCGGCTTCATGATCCAGGGCGGCGACCCGCTCGGCCAGGGCATCGGGGGCCCCGGCTACGAGTTCGACGACGAGATCCACCCTGAGCTGTACTTCAACCGCCCCTACCTGCTCGCCATGGCCAACGCCGGCATCCAGTTCGGCAAGGGCACCAACGGCTCGCAGTTCTTCATCACGGTCGTGCCCACGCCGCACCTCAACGGCAAGCACACCATCTTCGGTGAGGTGATCGAGGGCCAGGACGTCGTCGACGCCATCGCCAAGACCCGCACCGACCAGCGCGACCGCCCGGCGGAGGACGTCATCCTCGAATCGGTCACCTTCGACCGCGTCCCCGCCTGACGACGACAACCGGCCGCCGGGGGCGCACCACCACCCCCGGCCCCGGCCGTACCCCTCCCTGAGCCACCGATCCACCCCCGGCCCATTCCCCCTGATCCGCCGATCGGGGCCACGCGGCATGCCCAAGTAAGCCTTAGGCTTCGGTCATGACCAGCCAGCCGCCCAGCCAGCCCCCGCAGCCCGAGCAGCCCGCTGAGGCGGTGCCCACCTGCTACCGGCACCCCGGCCGGGAGACCTGGGTGCGCTGCCAGCGCTGTGAGCGTCCCATCTGCCCCGACTGCATGCGTGACGCCGCCGTCGGCTTCCAGTGCCCCGAGTGCGTGGCCGACGGCAACCGAGGCATCCGCCAGGCCAGGTCCACGTTCGGCGGCAACGTCGTACGCACGCCGTTCGTGACGTACGCCATCCTGGTCATCAACGTGCTGATCTTCGGCGGCCAATACCTCACGAACGAGGCGATCACCGGCGACCTGGCGATGTGGCCGCTCGGCGTCGCCGTGGGCGACCAGTACTACCGGCTGATCACCGCCGCGTTCGTGCACGGCGGGCTTTTCCACATCCTGTTCAACTCCTGGGCGCTCTACGTGATCGGGCCCTACCTCGAGCGCGCCTTCGGTCACGTGCGCTACGTGGCCGTCTACCTCATCAGCGCACTCGGCGGCTCGGTGCTCGGGCTCTGGCTCGACCCGCTCAACCAGCCCACGGTCGGCGCCTCCGGGGCCATCTTCGGCCTGTTCGGCGCGGTGTTCGTGGTCGGGCGCAGGCTCAACCTCGACGTGCGCGGCATCGCCGTGCTCATCGCGCTCAACCTGGCGATCACGTTCGTCTTCTCCAGCTCCATCAGTTGGACCGGCCACGTCGGCGGCCTGGTCACGGGATCGCTGCTGGCGGGGGCGCTGGCCTACGCCCCCAAGAACAGCAGGACCCTCTGGCAGGGGCTGGCGATCGTGGGAGCGCTGGCCGTGCTGGCCGTGCTCGTGATGGTCAGGACCTCGGCCATCGTCGGCGCGATCTGACTTCCCCAGGCTGTGGAAAAGACTGTGGAAAGAACTAACGCCAGCGGGTGGAAAGAACCACACCGAAGATGATGAAGACGAACCCGATCAGCAGGTTCCAGTTCTGGAGGTCGCTGAAGAAGGGGGCCTGAGGGGCGACGTAATAGATCGCGATCCACAGGATACCGATGATCCAGGTGGCGACCATCGTGGGGGCCAGCCAGCGCGGGCTGACCTTGACCTGCTGAGATCTCTGCGGCGGCGTGTAGACCGCCTTCTTGCTAGCCTTGGACTTGGGCACTGGATAACTCCTGCTGAGGGCCTGGGGCATCCGGATCGTCCACAGGCTCTTCGTTAAGCGTAGTTGAAACGGCCCCAGGATAGTCGCCACGCGCATGACATGGCGATCCCCAGAGGCCGCATCGTGGCGGAATACCCTGATCGCATGCGGGCCACGCTCCGGGCCCTCGGGGAGATCAGCATCACCGCGGGCCTGGTTCTCATGCTGTTCTGCGCCTACCTGCTCTGGGGTACCGGCGCCTACACCCAGAGCCAGCAGCTCCTGCTCCAGCGCGAGCTGGCCGCCAAGAACCAGGCGCGCCCCGGCAAGATCGAGCCGGGCACCGCGCTCGCGCTGCTGCGCATCCCCAGGCTGGGCCACGACTACCAGTACGCCGTGATCGAGGGCGTCGGCGCCGAGCAGCTCAGGAAGGGGCCGGGGCACTACCCCGACAGCGCCATGCCCGGCCAGATCGGCAACTTCGTGGTGTCGGGGCACCGCACCACCTACGCGGCCCCGTTCAACGAGATCGACGAGCTGGAACGCGACGACGAGATCATCGTCGAGGCCCGCGAGGCCCGCTACACCTACCGCGTGACCTCCCAGGACATCGTGCGCCCCGACGAGATCGAGGTGATCGCCCCGGTGCCCGGCAAGCCCGACATCCGCCCCCTCCGCGCCTTCATCACGCTGTCCACCTGCCATCCCGAGTACTCGGCCGCCGAACGCCTCATCGTCTACGGCGTGCTCAAGCGGAGCGAACCACGCGAGGAGTGACATGTACCTCTGGCTCTGGCGCAAGCTGCCCGGCCGCCCGCGCACCCGGGTGCTGACGGCCGCCGTGCTGCTCGCGGTGGCGGTGGCCGTACTCTGGTATGTCGTGTTCCCGCTCCTGGAGCCCCTGGTGACGGTAGACGAGGTGACCGTAAGGAAATGAGCCGCGTGCTGGTCGTGGACAACCACGACAGCTTCGTGCACACCATCGTGCAGTACCTGCGCGAGCTGGGTGCCGACTGCGACGTGCGGTCGCGCGACGACGTACGCGTGCGCGACGCCGACGGCTTCGACGGTGTGCTCATCAGCCCGGGCCCCGGCACCCCCGAGGCGGCCGGGGTCAGCGTCCCCCTGGTGCGCGACGCGGTCGAGCGGCACCGTCCGCTGCTCGGCGTCTGCCTCGGCCACCAGGCCATCGCCATCGCCTACGGGGCCACCGTGACCCGCGCGCCCGAGCTGTTCCACGGCCGTACCAGCGCCATCACGCACGACGGCGAGGGCGTGTTCGAGGGCCTGCCCTCGCCCGTGCGCATGACCCGCTACCACTCGCTGGCCGTGCTGCCCGAGACCGTGCCCGACGTGCTCGACGTGACCGCCCGCACCGACGACGGCGTCATCATGGGCCTGCGGCACCGCGAGGCCCCCGTCGAGGGTGTCCAGTTCCACCCGGAATCAGTGCTCTCCGAACACGGCCACCGACTTCTCCGGAATTGGTGGCGAAGATTCGTGTAACAAACCTCTCGCGTAGAGCGACGTACAAGTGAGCGTCCCCGCCGTTGCCCCCGAGCGGCGGGGGCGTTCGTCGTTTCCGGCCACGGACCGGTCACCGGCGAAGGCAGGAAAAGGCACGAGACCGGCTACAGGCGAAGGGCCGCCCCTCCCGTCGTGGGAGGGGCGGCCCTTTCCTCATGCCCGTGTACGTCCCTGTACGGCCGCCTCAGCCGTGTATACCGCCACCCAGGCCATCGTCGATGGGGTTGTCGTCCGGCGGCGGCTGGTCGTCCGACGGGAAGTCGTCGGTCGGCTGGTCGGACGGGAACCCGTCGGTCGGGAAGTCGTTGGTGGGCGGAGGCCCGGACTCCTCGGGGCCGGTGGACACCACGATCGTGATCGTCGTGTTGGCCGGCTGCTTGGCGCCCTCACCCGGGTTCTGCTGCACGACCGTGCCCTGGGGCTGGTCGCTCGGCTGCGGCACGACCTTGGCCCTGAAGCCCGCGGCCTTGAGCTGGGCCGTGGCGTCTTCCTCGGTCAGGCCGATCACGCTGGGCACCGAGCCCAGCTCCTTCGGGATGACGAGGGTGACCACGCCGTTCTTCTCGACCTCTTCACCGGCCTTGGGCTCGGTCGCGATGACCGTGTCCTGCGGCTTGGTCGAGTTGCGCGTCTTGATGGTGGTGCGCAGCTCGGCGTCCGACAGGAGCTTCTCGGCGTCCTCCCGCGACAGCCCGATGAGCCCGTCGGGCACCTTGACCTTCTCGGTGCCCTTGGAGACGACCAGCTTGACCGTGGAGTCCTTCTCGACCTTGCTGTTCTCGGCCGGGTCCGTCTTGATGACGGCGCCCTTCTCGACGTCGGCGCTGAACTCCTGCACGACCTGGACCTTGAGCCCCAGCAACGTGAGCTGCTCTTCGGCGTACTGCCGCTCCTGCGAGGCGAGCGACGGGATCGTGATCGTCGTGTCGGTGGGCGTGCTCTTGTTGCCGAACACCACGTAGCCGATGGTGATGAAGCCGCCGATGATCAGCAGCGGGATGATGACCCACAGCGCGGTCTTGACGGCGTTGCCGCCGCCTCCCGACGCCCTGCGCCGCCCACCACGGCCGCCTCCGTCGCCGTCGCCGTAGTCGTACTGCGGGATCGCGCCGGTGCGCTGCGTGGCCGGGCCGGGCATCCCCGTCTGGGTGGCGGACATCATGCGCGTGCCCTGGCCGAAGTTGCCGGAGATCGCCATCGTCTGGGCGTCGGTCGGCATGCCGGACATCGCCCGCTGGATGTCCGCCCGCATCTCGCCCGCGCTCTGGTAGCGCTGGCCCGGGTCCTTGGCCATGGCCTTGAGCACGATCGCGTCGGCCCATGGGGGGATCTCGGGGTCGATCTGCGACGGCGGAATGGGCTCTTCGCGTACGTGCTGGTAGGCGATCGCGACCGGGGAGTCGCCGGTGAAGGGCGGCTGGCCGGTCAGCAACTCGTACAGCAGGCAGCCGGTGGAGTAGATGTCGCTGCGCGCGTCGACGCGCTCGCCGCGGGCCTGCTCGGGCGACAGGTATTGGGCGGTGCCGATCACCTGTGCCGTCTGCGTCATCGTGGCCGCGGAGTCGGCCATCGCGCGCGCGATGCCGAAGTCCATCACCTTGACGTCGCCGGCGCGCGTGATCATCACGTTGGCCGGCTTGATGTCGCGGTGCACGATGCCGCCGCGGTGGCTGTAGTCGAGCGCGCGCAGGATGCCGTCGACCAGCTCGACCGCGCGCTCGGGCAGGAGGCGGCGGTCCTGACGCAACAGGTCGCGCAGTGTGCGGCCGTCGACGTACTCCATCACGATGTACGGCACGGGGGTGCCTTCGGTGCCGTCTTCGCCGGTGTCGTAGACCGCGACCACGGCCGGGTGGTTCAGGGAGGCCGCCGACTGGGCCTCGCGCCGGAACCGGGCCTGGAAGGTGTGGTCTCGCGCCAGGTCGGAGCGGAGGGTTTTGATCGCGACTATGCGGTCCAGCCGGATGTCTCGGGCGCGATACACCTCGGCCATGCCGCCGCGCCCGACGACACCGTCGAGCTCGTAGCGACCTCCGAGTAGCCGAGGCTGAGTCATTTCCTGCACTGTCCCTTACCGTTCATCTTGGGTACCGGCCAGCTCGGGGGCTGCCGGTGTCCATCATCGCCCCCATAGCGCATCACGTCTCCTCTTTGGTCGGGTTTGTATCACCCGGGTCCGGCGAGGCGGTGGGTGTCGGGCTTGTGGGTGTAGTGGTGGGCGTTGGGGTCGGGGTGGGCGTAGGGGTCCGGGTGGTCGGTGTCGGCTTCGGTGACGGCTTCTTGGTAGGAGTTGCCGACTTGCTTACGGTAGCTGACGGCGAGGCTATCGGCCCCTGCGACTTCGCCGGAACCACCGGAGGCCGCCGTGTGCGCCTGGTCTTCGTCGGGCGCGGCTCGTCGGGCGTGGACGCGACGGGCTCCGGGGTCGTCGGGAGCGGGGACGACTCGGCCACCTCTGGCTCCCGCGGCGTCGGCTGCCCGTTGGCGAACGTGATCGCCGTCAGCCCCACCGCCGCCACGCAGCCCGCCGTGGCCACCAGCGCCAGCGTCCGCGCGCCCCTGCGCCGCCTGACCTGCGGCCTCTCCTGCACCGTCGTGGCCGGGGCCAGGTCGTCGGTCGCCTGCTCGTCCTCGGGGGACGGCTCGCGTACGCGGAAGCCGCCCGGGTCGGTGAGCATGCTCAGCTCGGCACCGTGCTCGGCGCCGGCCGGCGACTCACGCAGCACGTGTGCCCGGTCGGCCACCTCCAGCGCCGTGGCGGGCCGCTGCGCGGGCTCCTTGGCCAGCAGAGACATGACCAGCTCGCGCACCGGCGCGGGCACGTCGACGCCCAGCGGCGGCGGCGCCTCGTTGAGGTGCAGCAGCGCGATCGCCACCTGGCTGTCGGCCCGGAACGGCGTGTGCCCCGCCAGGCACTCGTAGGCCACCACGCCCAGCGAGTAGAGGTCTGTCGAGGGCGTGAGCGAGAAGCCCTGCGCCTGCTCGGGGCTGACGTACTGGGCCGTGCCCAGCACCGTGCCGGTCTGCGTCACCGGCGCCGCCTCCAGAGCCCGCGCGATGCCGAAGTCCGTCACCTTGATGACACCCTCCTGGGTGACCATCAGGTTGCCGGGCTTGATGTCGCGGTGGATGATCCCGGCGGAGTGGGCCGCGTGCAGGGCCCTGGCCGTCTGGTGCACCACGTCGAGCGCCACCTCGGCCCCGACGGCGCCGTTGCGCGCCAGGATGGCCGACAACGGTTCGCCGTGCACCAGCTCCATCACGAGATAGGCCAGGTCGCTCTGCTCGCCGTAGTCGAAGATCTGCGCCACGCCGGGGTCGGCCAGCGCGGCGGTGAGCCGGGCCTCGTTCCTGAACCGCTCGCGGAAGGTCGGGTCGGCGTAGATGTGGCTGCGCAGGATCTTCACCGCGACCTCGCGCCCGAGCAGCTCGTCACGGGCACGCCACACTTCCCCCATACCGCCCGTGGCGATGCGGGAGAGCAGGAGATAGCGGTTACGGAGCCGCATGACCCAGCAGGTTACCGTTCACTCACTTGTTCAGCACCGCCTCCAGCACGGCCTTTGCGATCGGCGCGGCGGTGTGCCCGCCGGTCGCCTCCGCGCCCACCTTGGCGGCGCCGGACTCGACGATGACCGCCAGGGCCACCTTCGGGTCGTTGGCGGGAGCGAAGGAGATGAACCAGGCGTGCGGAGGCTGCCCGTCGGTGGTCTCCGCCGTACCCGTCTTACCGGCTACTTGGACGCCTGAGACCTGCGCCAGGTTGGCGGTCCCGTTGTCGACCACGCTCACCATCATGTCGCGCAACTTGCCCGCCGTCTCGGAACTGACCGCCTGGGACAGCTCTTCCGGGCTGGCCTCGTCGACGGCGTCGCCCTTGGAGTCGCTGATCTTGTTGACGAGGTACGGCTTCATCACCGTCCCGTCATTGGCGATGCCGGCCGCGATCATGGCCATCTGCAGCGGCGTCATGCGGTTGCTGCGCTGCCCGATGGAGGCCATCGCCAGGGCGGCCTGGTCCTCTTCCTTCCCGAAGTCGCTCTGCGCGACCGACATCGGCACCGCGAGCTGCTGCCCCATGCCGAACTTCTCGGTCTGCTCCTTCATCTTGTCGAAGCCCAGCTCCATGCCCATCGCGCCGAAGGGGGTGTTGCAGGACTTCTCCAGCGCGAACACCAGGGTGACCTGGCCGCTGCCGCAGGCGGCGCCGCCGTAGTTGGGCAGGGTGACCGTCGTGTTGGGCAGGGTCAGCCGCTGCGGCGCCTCCACCGTGGTGTCGGGGCCGCGCGAGGAGTCGTCCTCCAGGTACGCCGCCATCGTCACCACCTTGAACGTGGACCCGGGCGGGTAGGTCTGCGCGATCGTACGGTTGAGCAGCGGCTGGGACTTGTCCGCTGCCAGCTCGTCGTAGCGCGGGAACACCTCGCTCTTGTTGGTGCCCGACAGCTCGGTGGGGTCGTACGTGGGCAGCGACACCATCGCGAGGATGCCGCCGGTCTTCGGGTCGAGCGCGATGACCGCGCCGCGCTTGCCGCTCTGCCGCAGCGCGTCGTAGGCGGCCTTCTGGGCCTTCGGGTTGATCGTCAGCTCGACGTTGGCGCCGCGGGCGGGCTCGCCCGTGAACAGGTCGATGCTGCGTCGCAGCAGTAGGTCGGGGCTGGAGCCGTCGAGCAGTTGGTTCTCGCTGTCCTCGATCGCGCTCTCGCTCTCCGGCGAGAAGAAGCCGGTGACGTGGGCGTACAGCTTGGCGTCGGGGTATTCCCTGACGAATCGGAAGTCCTTGTTCTGCGTCTCCACGGACTGCGCGATCACCTTGCCGCCCGCCGTGATGCGGCCGCGCTCGACGGCGTAGCGCTCGTAGAAGTTGCGCCGGTTACGCGCGTCGTCCTGCAGGCCCTCGGCGTTGACCGCCTGCAGGATGTTGACGTTGACCATCAGGAGCGCGAACATGGCCAGGCAGGCCACGGCCGCTCGTTTCAGAGTCCGGTTCATCGCTGGAACACCTGGGTCATTCCTTCGTTCTGGATCGCCTGGGGCGGGGGCCTGCGCGCCGCGTCTGACATGCGTACCAGGAGCGCGATAAGGATCCAGTTAGCCAGCAGCGCCGAGCCGCCCTGTGACATGAACGGCGTGACCAGGCCGGTCAGGGGGATCAGGTTGGTCACACCGCCGACGATGATGAAGACCTGCCAGGCCAGGATGAACGACAGGCCGCCCGCCAGCAGCTTCGAGAACGGGTCGCGGGCCGCGATCGCCGTGCGCAGACCCCGCTCGACCAGCAGCGCGTAGATCATGAGCAGCGCCATCAGCCCGGTCAGGCCCAGCTCCTCGCCGGTGGCGGCGAAGATGAAGTCGGAGAACGACAGCGGGATCTCGTCGGGGTTGCCCTGGCCCAGGCCGGTGCCGAGGATGGCGCCCGCGCCGAAGCCGTACAACGCCTGCATGATCTGGAAGCTCTTGCCGCACATCGCGTCGCCCATCGGATCCGTCTGGCAGATGGGGTCGTTGCCGAAGTAGACCGCGTTCGACGGGTCGAGCCAGGCGTCGAAGCGGGCGCCGACGTGGTCGAAGGCCAGCCCGGCCAGATACGCGCCGCCGACGAAGAGCAGCACCCCGATCAGCACCCACGAGGTGCGCTGGGTGGCGATGTACAACATCGCGATGAACGTGCCGAAGAGCAGCAGCGAGGTGCCCAGGTCCTTCTCGAAGACCAGCACCAGCAGGCTGAGCACCCACGTCGCCAGCACGGGGCCGAGGTCTCTGGCCCTGGGCAGGTCGATGAAGAGCAGCCGGCGCCCGGCCAGCGCCAGCACGTCGCGCTTGGCCACCAGGTAACCGGCGAAGAAGACGACGAGCAGCAGCTTCGCGAACTCGCCGGGCTGGATGGAGGCGAAGTCGCCGAAGCGGATCCAGATCTTCGCGCCCTGGACCTCGCTGATGCTGGCGGGCAGCACCGCGGGCAGCGCGAGGAGCACCATCCCCACCGCACCCGCCGTGTACGTGAGCCGCTGCAGCGTCCGGTGGTCACGCAGCACGATCAGGGTGACCGTGAACATCACGACACCCACGGCCGTCCACATGATCTGGCTGGTGGCCGACGCCAGCGGCATGCCGCCCGACTCCAGCCGGTAGATCATCACCAGGCCCAGGCCGTTGATCAGGGTCACCAGCGGCAGGATCAGCGGGTCGGCCCACGGCGCGAACTTGGCCAGCACCAGGTAGGCGGCCAGCATCAGACCGCCCAGACCCAGCCCGTACGTCAGCATGCCGGCCGGGATCCGGCCGTCGATCGCCAGGCCCACGTTGGCGTAGGCGCCCATGACGATGGCCACCGCGAGCGCCAGCATGAAGAGCTGGGCCCCGCGGCGCTTGGCCGGCATCGGGACGGGGGAGACCGCGACTTCGCTCATCTACTGCTGTCTCGTCCTGGTCGCGGTGGGGGACGCGGACGGCGGGGGTGACGACGTGCTCGCCTCCGTGGGAGCTTCCTCTTCGGTGTTCTGATCGCCCGTGTTCTGGTCGCCTGTGAACTTCAAACCGTTGATCTTCGTCAAGCCTTCTGTGACCGTGGTGACGGGAATGCCGCCCTTGATCAGCGCCTGGTCCGCCTCCGACAGTTGGGAGAGCTGCCTGCCGGTGGGTTTGGAGACGTGGAAGAGCTGGAACGGCCCCACTTCCTTCTGGACCCCCTGGAACACGACCACCTCATCGCCCCTGGCGCCGACGAAGAACTGCTCCTGAGTCCACTGGTATCCAAAGTACCCAACGACGCCGACGGCGACGATGCCCACACCGAGCACGGTGACCAGCACCGGCCACACCCGGCGACGCCTGCCCGAGCGCCGGGACGCCTGCGCGCCCGGCTCGTCGAAGTCGTCGTCGGTGAGCACCGGCTGGGGTGCGGTCACCGCGCCGGGTCGCCCCGGCGAGGCGTCCTGCGGATCACCGCGCAGCCGGTTCATGCCCGCGGCGCCGACCACGGCGGCCTCCACGGGCACCTGCTGCCCCTCGGTGAGCTCCAGCACGTCGGCCAGCACGCACGTGATGTTGTCGGGCCCGCCACCCCGGTTCGCCAGATCGATGAGCTGGCGGACGACCTCTTCCGGGTCGTCGATGTTGGTGAGCGTGGCGTGCAGCGTCTCCGCGCTCACCACGCCCGACAGGCCGTCGGAACACAGCAGGTAGCGGTCGCCCACCTGTGCCTCGCGCAGCGTGAGATCGGGATCGACCTCGCCGCTGCCGTCGAGCGCGCGCAGCAGGATCGAACGCTGCGGATGCGTGGCGGCCTCTTCCGGCGTGATGCGCCCGTCGTCGACGAGCTGCTGCACCAGTGTGTGGTCATGGGTGATCTGGTAGAGCTCGCCGCGTCTCAGGAGGTAGGCCCGCGAGTCGCCCACGTGGACCAGGGCGACTTGGGTGCCGTTCCAGAGCATGGCGGTCAGAGTCGTGCCCATGCCTTTGAGGCTGGGATCCCGCCCCACCATCTCGTGCAGCCTGCGATTGGCGTCGCGTACCGCTGCCTCGATGGCGTTGAGCAGGTCGCCCCCCTGTTGGGCCTCTTCCAGAGAGGCCATGGCGGCGATGGCGACTGAGCTCGCCACCTCGCCGTGTGCGTGCCCGCCCATGCCGTCGGCGACGGCGAGCAGGCGGCCGCTAGCGTACGCCGAGTCCTCGTTACCTTCGCGGAGGAGGCCGACGTCCGAGCGGGCGGCGTAGCGGAGTGCGATGGTCATTTGCGCAATTCAATGACTGTCTTGCCGACGCGGATCGGAACACCGAGCGGCACCGGGGTCGGACGGGTGACTTTGGAGCGGTCGAGATACGTGCCGTTGGTGGACCCAAGATCTTCCACGATCCATTGACCGTCCTGAGGAAAGAGCCGGGCATGCCGGCTGGAAGCGTAGTCGTCCGTGACTACCAGCGTGGCGTCATTCGCCCGGCCAATCGTGATGGGCGTCTCCGTGAGGTTGATGGTGGTGCCTTGGAGAGGGCCACCGGTGACGATGAGCTGGCGTGGCTCGCCCTTTTTGCTCCTGGGCTTTGCCACGGGTTTGGCGGGCTTGGGCGATTTGCGCCCACCCGCGGGAGCCGTGCGTGAGCCGAACAAGTCAGTCCGGATCACGCCGACTGCGGCAATGACGAAGAACCACAGCACCGCCAGGAACGCGAGCCGGATCAGCAGCAGCGTGAGCTCGGACATGGACCGTTTGTCTACCCCTAATCGCGCCGGAACACCAGAGTCGTACGCCCCAGGGTCACTCGCGTGCCGTTCTGGAGCTCGATCCTGCGTACCGGCTGGCCATTGACAAAAGTGCCGTTCGTGGACCCGAGATCCACAAGGGCCACGGTTTGGCCCTCGACGCGCAGCTCCGCATGATGCCGCGAGACTCCCGGATCGACAAGACGAAGATCGCAGTCGGTGCCCCTGCCGAGCAAGGTCACCGGAGTGGTGAGCTCGTAGGAGCGGTCGCCCTGCGGGTCGTCCTGGGTGGAGACGAGCAGCCGCGGCCGCCCGTGGAAGGCGTTCGGCCTCGACGGGGGCAGGTCGCTCGCCGGCTGGCGGATCTCGTCCTGCTCGACGGTCGCCCCGCGGATGACCCCCGACCGGATGCGGAACAGCCCCACAGCCAGGTCGCCGGCGGTCTCGAAGCGGACCCGGACCGGTCCCACGAAGGAGTAGCCCTGTTCTTTGGCGTACTCCCTGGCGAGGTTGGCCAGCTCGTGGCTGATGCTGTCGGCGTAGACCTCGAGCCGTTCGGCGTCGGTCGTGGACAGCTCTACCACGAAGTCGTTGGGCACGAGCGTGCGACCCTGCGCGACGATCGCCGCACGCTCATCCATCTCCCGCTGAACCGCGCTGGCGACCTCGACCGGCTGAAGGTCAGATTTGAACGCCCGCGCAAAGGCCCCCTCAACCAAGCCTTCGAGCCTTCGCTCGAAGCGCTGAAGGACTCCCACCGGGTACCTCCCTTCCTCCGTGCATATGATCGCGGCCCCCAGACGCTTTCGGCGCCCGGTGCCCGCTCGTCCCACGTCACAGTGGCCCTTGGCGCTCGTCGGCTGCCGCGCCCAGCTCCTCCGCTCCCGTGTCTTATGCGATCGTATCCGGGTTCAGTACCAGTGGCTGTTCCGTGCTACTGTTCTTTCCGCACCCACAAGGGCGGGTGGCGGAACGGCAGACGCGCACGGTTCAGGTCCGTGTGTCCGAAAGGACGTGAGGGTTCAAATCCCTCCTCGCCCACTCGGTGACTGGGGATCCATGGTCGCGAGCCTTACGGCTCGCTCCCTCGGGTCCCCTCGTCATTTCTGACCGGGGGGTAACCCCCGGACCCCCAGGTGGGTCGCTTCGCTCCTGGGGCCCTTGGCCCCAGACCCCCGTCACAAACCTTCGTGGTTGCTGTCTGTTTTTTCTTGGGGCAGGACCACCTTGGCGAAGTGGGGACTTGTTCGCAAGGGGTGTGTCCTTCTTTTCTGCCCGGGTGGTTGTCGGCCACCCGGGGGTTCTGTGTTTTAGCTCACAGTCAGGCTGCTCTTGTGTCCAGTAGTTCGCCTACCAGGTCGGTGAGGCTCACCATTCCGATGACTTTTTCTTCTTGGTCGGTTACCAGGGCCAAATGGGAGCGTTGTTCCTGTAGGGCGGTTACCGCTTCGGGGACCTGAGTGGTGCTGGGGAGCTTCGGGAGTGGTCGGCACAGGTCTGTGGCCTTGCTTCCCGGCTTCAGGAGTGCGTCTCTTACGTGCAGGGCGCCCTCCACGCCTGCCGGGCCCTCCACGAGGAGTCTCAGGTGGGCGCTGCCCGCCGCCGTCGATCTGATCTCCGTCGCCGTGGCGGTCGCGGGGACCTTGATGGCCTGGGCGATCGGGACCATGAGGCGTTCGATGCCCTCGTCGTCCAGCCGCAGGGCCCTGGTGAGGAGGTCGTGCTCCGCGCGGTCCAGGAGGCCCATCCGGCCTGACTCGCCGACCAGCAGCGCCAGTTGGCGGGGCGTCCTGGTGGTCGCCAGCTCGTTTCTCGGCTGGACGCCGAAGAGCTGGAGTATGACGTTCGTCAGGGCGTTGAGCGACGAGAGCAGCGGGCGCATCACCGTGGTGAACGCACGGAACGGGAAGGTGAGCAGCAGCGCCGCCCGCTCCGGGTGGGTCAGGGCCCACGACTTGGGGGCCATCTCGCCCACCACCATGTGGAGGAAGGTCACCAGCGCCAGGGCGAGCGTCAGCGCGATCGGGAGGCGCAGGGCCTCGGGTACGCCGATGGCGGCGAAGACCGGCTCCAGATAGTGCTCGATCGCCGGCTCCGTCACCTGGCCCAGGCCCAGGGTGCACAGGGTGATGCCCAACTGGGCGCCCGCGAGCATGAGAGAGAGCTGACGGCTGCCGCCCGCGGCCGAGCGCGCCGCCATCCTGACCAGGCGGTTGCCGCCCGCGCCGATCTCCTCCAGGCGATGCCGCCGTGACGAGACGAAGGCGAACTCCGCCGCCACGAACAGGGCGTTGAAGGCCAGCAGGGCCACACTCAGAATGATCATGGTCATCGGCGGGTCGCCTCCGCGTGCCGGAGCGGGATCAGGCGGACCCATTCGGGCACCCGGCGGTTGAGCGACATCACCGTCAGCTCCGCCTGGTGCTCCTGCTCCTCGTCCGTGAACAGGTCGGCCTCCTGGGCGATCGGCACGGTCACCATGTCGCCGGGGTTCGGCATCCGGCCCAGCCTGGCCAGGACCAGGCCCGCCAGAGTGTCGTAGTCGTCGCTCTCGGGGAGGGAGACGCCGGTCGCGCGCTCGACCTCGTCGAGGCGAAGGCTGCCGGGGACCTCCCAGACGCCGCCCGGGTGCTCGACCGCGCCGACCGGCTCGGGGTCGTTCTCGTCGACCAGCTCGCCGACCAGCTCCTCCGCCAGGTCCTCCACGGTGATCACGCCGGCCAGGCCGCCGTACTCGTCGATGACGCAGGCGATGTCGTCCTTGGCGGCCCGCAGGCGGTCGAGGACGGCAGGGAGCGGGACGGAGGTGGGCACCAGGATCGCCGGGCGGGTGATGGCCGAGACGAAGCCCTCGTCCAGGCCGGAGGCCACCAGCTCGCGTACGCCCGTCACGCCCGCCACGTCACCGTCGTCCGTCAGGACCGGGTAGCGGGAGTGGCCGCAGTCGCGCATCACGGAGAGGAGGTCGGAGACGGGCTGCGAGGCGCGCAGCGCCACGACCCTCGGACGGGGGACCATGATCTCCTCGGCCGTGCGGTCACCGAACTCCAGGGCTCTTTCCAGGAGGTCCGACAGCCGGGCGGGCAGCTCGCCCGCCTGGGTCGACTCGGCGATGATGCGCGACAGCTCCTCGGGGGTCGCGCCGTGTTCCACCTCTTCCACCGGCTCGATGCCGACCCGCCTGAGCAGGCCCGTCGCGGCCGAGTCGAACAGCTTGACCAGGGGGCCGACGACGGCCAGGTAGACCAGCGTCGAGCGGGCCAGGAACTTGGCCACCTGCTCCGGCCTGGCGATGCCGAGGTTCTTCGGGGCCAGCTCGCCGAAGACCATCTGCACCACGGTCGCGACGAAGACGCCCATGGCCAAGGACACACCCGTGATCATGGCGTCGGGCAGGCCCGCGTCGGTCAGCCACGGCCGTACGACGGTGGCGATCGCCGGCTCGGCCAGGAAGCCGACCAGCAGCGCCGTCACCGTGATGCCGAGCTGCGCGCCGGAGAGCATGAAAGACAGGCGAGAGGTGACTTGGAGCGCCTTCTCGGCGGAGGTGTCGCCGGTGGCGGCCTGCTCGCGCAGGATCCCACGGTCGGCGGCGACGAAGGCGAACTCCTGGGCGACGAAGTAGCCGGTTGCCGCGGTGAGGAGCAGGAGGGCCAGCAGCCCGAGATAGGCGCTCACCGGAGTGAGCCCTCAGAGGAACCCGTGCCAGCGCACGGGCGAAGACTCCAGGGGTCCGGATCGGACACGATCTTCCCTTCGATAGCGGTCGTCCATAACCGTAACGATGCTGGTGGCATCTATGTTTCCGCAGTGACTCTCCGCTAGTTCCACGTACTTTTCCGTGGGAAAACCTTGACGGAAGGTCTTCACTGCCCAGGGGTTGGACGTAGCGTTTATGACAAAGCGAAGGGAAGAAGGCGAAAGTGTCTGAGGACGACCGGACGCGGGCCATGCGCTCGCCGGGCGACGGCCGCCCGCTGCCACCACGGCCCGCTGACGGCCTGCGTTCGGGAGGAGCGCCCGCGCACCGGATGCCCGGCGGAGGGCCGGGAGCCCCCACGCACCAGCTTCCCAACGCGGCCCCCCAGGGGCCTCCAGAGGCGGGGCCCAAGCCCGGCGGCTCGCGGGTGTACGGGCGCGAGCGGAAGGGCAGCAGCCCGATCAGGCCGCTCAGGTCGCGCCGCGAGCCCTCCGAGAGCGGTCCACCCGGCCCTCGTGGTCCGGGCAGGCGGATCTCCGGCAGGACGGTTCTGAAGATCGTCGCCGGTGTGCTGGTCGTGCTGCTCGTCACGGTCGTGGGGTTGATCTTCTGGGTCAACTCGCGGCTGGCCGGCATCGACGGCGTGCTGGCCGACTACGAAGGGCGCCCGGCCGACACTCCCGGCACCAACTGGCTGCTCGTGGGCTCCGACAGCCGCAAGGGGCTCACCGCCGCCCAGCGCAAGAAGCTGGCGACCGGGCAGGCCGCGGGGCAGCGTACGGACTCGATGATGTTGCTGCACATCCCCGAGGGGAGCGACCAGCCCACGCTCGTCAGCCTGCCGCGCGACTCGGCCGTCACGATCCCCGGCAAGGGGCGCGACAAGCTCAACTCCGCCTACGCCCTCGGCGGCCCCAAGCTGCTGGTGCGCACCGTGGAGAGCGTGACCGGGGTGCACGTCGACAACTACATGGAGATTGGTTTCGCCGGGTTCGTCGACATCGTGGACGCCGTGGGCGGGGTCGAGATCAACGTCCGGCAGGCCGTCGACGACCCCAAGGCGGGGCTGAACCTCAAGAAGGGCACGCAGGTGCTCAGCGGCTCCCAGGCGCTCGGCTACGTACGCACCCGCAAGGGCGGCGCGCTGCCCGACTTCGAGCGGACCAAGCGGCAGCGGCAGTTCCTCAGCGCGGTCGTGAAGAAGGCCGCCAGTCCGGGCGTGCTGCTCAACCCGTTCACCGCGATCCCGCTGGCCTCCAGCGCCACCGCGGCGGTCGAGGTCGACTCGGGGACGGGGGCGTTCGACATGCTCTCGCTCGGCTTGGCCATGGGCGACAGCCCGGTGACCACGGTCGTGCCCTTCGGCGGCAACGAGGCCGTCCCGAGCGGCGGCACGGCGGTCAAGTGGGACCGTACGAAGGCGCTGGCGCTGTTCGAGGCATTGAAGGACGACAAGCCGGTGCCGAAGGACATCATCGACGCCGGCTGACCTCGGCCGACGACGGCGACCCGCCACTAATCTCCCAGGCATGAGCGTTTCGGAGAAGTTGCACGCAGTCGGACGGCCGTTGCTCCAGGCGCAGCTCGATCACCCCACCGTGGCCGGGATCGGGCGTGGGGACCTGCCGGAGCCGGTGTTCCGGTCGTGGCTGGAGCAGGACTACCTGTTCCTGCTGGACTACGTACGGGTGTTCGCGCGGCTGGCCTGGCAGGCGCCGGACGCCCACCTGGGAGACCTGGTGGACCTGGCGCACACCACGTTCCACGACGAGCTGAGCCTGCACCGGTCGTTGTCGGCCGGGTTCGGGGCCGATCTGGAGGGTGCGGTCAAGGGGCCGGCGTGCGTGGCGTACACGGGGTTCCTGCTGGAGTCCGCGGCGTCGTACGGCGAGGGGCTGGCGGCGCTGTACCCCTGCATGTGGGGGTATTCGAGCCTGGGCAGGATCCTGGCGGAGCGCCCGCCCGCCGAGCCGCGCTACCGGGCCTGGGTGGAGACGTACGCCGATCCCGGGTTCGCGGCGCTCACCGTGCGGATCGCGCAGATGATCGACGAGGCCGCTCCGGATCCGGCGCGGGCGCAGGCCCTGTTCGAGGAGGGGATGGCACACGAGCTGGCGTTCTGGGACGTGCCGTAGGCGGTCGGGGGCGCATCGTACTCTGGTGGCATGCCCGAACTTCCCGAAGTGGAGTCTCTCACCCACTTCCTGCGCGAGCGGGCGGTGGGCCGCACGATCCTGGGGGTCGACGTGGTCGCCATCCAGGCTCTCAAGACGTTCGACCCGCCGGTCACGGCGCTCGGCGGGCTGACCGTCATGGCCGTGGCCAGGCACGGCAAGTTCCTCGATCTCGACTGCGACGGCCTGCACCTGGTCATCCACCTGGCCAGGGCCGGGTGGCTGCGCTGGCGCGACGACCTGTCGGGGGCCAAGCCGGTGCGGCCGGGCAAGGGGCCGCTGGCGGTACGCGTACGGCTGGCGCCCGACGAGGAGGGCCTGGCGCCCGGGTTCGAGCTGACCGAGGCGGGGACGCAGAAGCGCCTTGCCGTCTATGTCGTGAAAAATCCGGACGATGTGCCCGGCGTCGCCGCCCTCGGCCCCGACCCGCTCGACGAGTCGTTCACCGTCGACGCGCTCAAGCAGATCGTGGGCGGCAGCCGCACCCAGATCAAGGGGCTGCTGCGCGACCAGAAGATCATCGCGGGCATCGGCAACGCCTACTCCGACGAGGTGCTGCACGCCGCGCGGATGTCACCGTTCAAGATCGCGGCCACGCTGACCGACGACCAGATCGCCGACCTGCACGAGGCCATCGTCGCGACGCTGCACGACGCGGTCGAGCGGGCCCACGGGCTGGCCGCCAAAGACCTCAAGGCGGAGAAGAAGTCGGGGCTGCGCGTGCACAACCGCACGGGGCAGCCCTGCGACGTGTGCGGCGACACGATCAGGGAGGTCTCGTTCGCCGACTCCTCGCTGCAGTACTGCCCCACGTGCCAGACCGGCGGCAAGCCGCTGGCCGACCGCCGCCTGTCCAGGCTGCTGAAATAGCCGCTCAGGGACATTTGCCGGCGCGACGCGAGATGATGGAGACATGACCGTTCCTGAGATCGAGGCCGCCGCCGTTCCCGCCGACGTCTACCTGCTCGACGTCCGCGAGCAGGACGAATGGCGGGCCGGCCACGCCCCCGACGCCGTGCACATCCCGATGACCGAGCTGCAGGGCCGGGTCGGCGAGGTCCCCGCAGACCGCACGGTCTACGTGGTCTGCCGGGTGGGCGGCCGGTCCATGCAGGTCGCGGCCTGGCTCAACCAGCTCGGGCACGAGGCGGTCAACGTCGGCGGCGGCATGCGGTCGTGGGAGTCCGCCGGCCGTCCGATGGACAGCGAGACGGGGCAGCCGCCCTTCGTGGCCTGAGGGCCGCAGGCGGCGCACCATGGCCTGGGCTGCATCGGAAGTGGTTACGTCCGCGTTATGCGGTTCCCGCGATGATCGCGGCATTCAGCGCTCTGATGAGGGAGTGACGTTCGTGCGCGTGTTGGTCGCCGAGGATGAGAGGATGCTCGCCGACTCGATCGCCGAGGGCCTGCGGGGCGAGGCGCTCGCGGTGGACGTCGCCTACGACGGGGAGGAAGCCCTGGAGCGGCTCGGGGTCAACGAGTACGCCGTGCTCATCCTCGACCGCGACCTGCCCGGCGTGCACGGCGACGACGTGTGCAGGACCGTGGTCCAGCGGCAGTGGTCGGCCAAGGTGCTCATGCTGACCGCGGCAGGCGACGTGCGCTCGCGGGTGGCCGGGCTGTCGCTGGGGGCCGACGACTACCTGCCGAAGCCGTTCGCGTTCGAGGAACTGGTGGCCAGGGTGCACGCGCTCGGCCGCCGTACCGGGCGGGCGGATCCGCCGATCCTGGAGCGGGCGGGCGTCAGGCTCGACTGGGCGCACCGGCAGGTGTTCCGCGACGGCGTGTACGTGCCGCTGGCCCGCAAGGAGTTCGGCGTGCTGGCCGAGCTGCTACGGGCCGCGGGCACGGTCGTGTCGGCCGAGGAACTGCTGGAGCGGGTGTGGGACGAGCACATCGATCCGTTCACCAACACCGTCCGCACCACGATGATGAAGCTGCGCAGGAAGCTCGGGGAGCCCCAGGTGATCGAGACCGTGCCCGGCGCGGGATACCGCGTCCCATGAGCGTGCGGTTGCGTTTCGCGCTGGCCTGCGCGGCGCTGTTCGCGGTGCTCGGAGGGCTGGTCCTGACGGGCGTCTACCTGGTGACGTCGCAGAGCCTGGAATACCGCGGCGGGCTGCTCACTCCCGACTCGATCAGCGTTCAGGACGGCCGCGGCTTCACCCGCGGCTTCATCCGCGGCAACGATGCCTACGAGATCGCGCGGAGCCGGGCGATGCAGGTGGTCGCCGTCTATCAACGCGACACGCTCGCCAACGTCAGGAACGTCGGCGCGCTGGCGGTGCTGGCCGGGGCGGGTGCGGCGTTCGCGGTCGGCTGGCGGGCGGCGGGCTGGGTGGTTCGGCCGGTCAAGGCGGTGACCGAGACCGCGCGGCGGGTGGCGCAGAGCCACGACCTGACCGAGCGCATCGCGTACGAGGGGCCGCGCGAGGAGGCCAAGGAACTGGCCGACATCTTCGACACGATGCTGGACCGGCTGGCCCGCTCGTTCGACGGGCAGCGGCGCTTCGTCGCCAACGCCGCCCACGAGCTGCGCACCCCGCTGACGATCAACCGCACGCTGGTGGACGTGGCCGTGCGCCGGCCCGATGCCACGGACGACGTCAAGCGGCTGGGCGAGTCGCTGCTGCTGGTCAACGGCCGCCACGAGCGGCTCATCGACGGCCTGCTGGCGCTGGCCGAGGGCGAGCAGACGGTGCTCGACCGGCACTCGTTCGACCTGATGGACGTGGCCGAGCACGTGCTGGACCTGGCCGCGGCCGAGGCGGCCGAGCGGGAGGTGACGATACACCGGCTGCTCGACGCGGCTCCGACGATGGGCGAGGCGGTGCTGGTCGAGCGGCTGGTGCAGAACCTGGTGGAGAACGCGATCCGGCACAACCACCCCAAGGGCGAGGTGTGGGTGACCACGCGGCAGCGCACCGAGCAGGCGGAGCTGGTGGTGGCCAACACCGGGCTGCAGGTGCCGGCGTACGAGATCGAGACGATCTTCCAGCCGTTCCGCCGGCTGCACGGCGACCGGCTGCGCTCTGAACGGGGCAGCGGGCTGGGGCTCTCGATCGTACGGGTGATCGCCGAGGCGCACGGCGGCACGGTCGTCGCCCGGCCGCGTGACGAGGGCGGGCTGACGATCACCGTGGAGCTGCCCATCGGGTGAGGCGGCGCTGTCGGCGCCGGGGGGTGGCTGAGGACGGACGAATAGTGCATCATGGGGTCGCGCGCCGGGGTGATCTCCGGTTCGCAGACCGATCGTCGCGGGAGCTCGGGGTTCGCCGGGCTGAGAGGGCAGCCAGATCCGCTGCCGACCGCATGAACCTGTCCGGGTAATGCCGGCGTAGGGAGTGTGCGATGACGCATGGCGTCGAAGAAGTCCCGCTGACCCTCGAAGGCCGGCCGCCGAGGACCCTGGGGGTGCTCGACCAGGGCGCGCTCTGGGCGAACCTCGGTGTCAGCCTGCTGGGCTTCTCCGGGGCGCTGGTGCTGCTCGATCCCCTCGGCAACGCCCCGCTCAGCCTGGCCGCGGCGCTCGTGGCCACGGTGGTCGGCAGCCTGATCGGCACAGCCATGGTGGGTCTGTCGGCCGTGCCTGGCACGCGTACGGGGCAGCCGGCGATGGTGCTGCTGCGCGGGCTGTTCGGGGCCAGGATCTCCTACGTGCCCACGGTGCTGAACATCGTGCAGATGCTGGGCTGGGGCGCGTTCGAGCTGTGGGTGATCGCGAAGGGCGCCACCGCGATCTTCGGGTCGGTGCCGTACCAGGTGTGGGTGATCGTGGCGGGGGTGCTGACCACGGCGCTGACGATCTGGCCGCTCGGTTCGGTCCGGCTGCTGCGCCGGTACGTCACCGTCGGCGTGATCGTCTCGATGGTCTGGTTCACGGTGTTCTTCCTGCGCGAGGCCCCCGTGCACCAGGGCGGCGACTGGACGGCCTTCCCCGCCGCGGTCGACTACGTGATCGCGCTGTCGGTGTCGTGGGTGCCGATGGCCGCCGACTTCGCCCGCCACTCGCGTTCAGGGCGGGCCGCGTTCACCGGCGTGGTGGGCGGCTACACGCTGGCCCAGGTGGCCTGCCTGGGGCTGGGCGTCTACGCGGTGGCCATCGCGGGCGCGGCCGGGGTGTCGGCCGATCCGACGTCGGTGTTCGGGCCGTTCGTGGCGGTGCCGCTGGGCGCGCTGTTCTTCGGCATCCTGGTGCTGCGGGAGACCGACCAGTCGTTCGCCAACGTCTACTCCACCACGGTGTCGCTGCAGAACCTGATGCCGCGCATGGACCGGCGCGTCTTCTCCGCCGTCATCGGCGTGCTCACCGTGGTGATCGCCCTCTTCGTGGACGTCAACTCCTACGGCTCGTTCCTCAGCGTGATCGGCGCGGTGTTCGTCCCGATGTTCGCGGTGCTCGCGATCGAGTACTTCGTGCTGGGCGGAGCCGGCCGCTGGAACACCGCGCAGGACGCGCCCTCGCGGTGGGCGATGCTGGTGCCGTGGGCGCTGGGCTTCGTGGCCTACTGGCTGACGACCTCGACGCCGACCGTGCCCGCCTGGGACGGGCTGTGGGCGGGCCTGCGCGAGGCCATCGGCTTCGCCCGGCAGCCGTGGATGAACGGCGCGCTCGGCGGGGCCTTGGCGGCCGCGCTGGTGACGCTGGTCATCGGCCTGTTGACGCGGCGGCCCGCCGTTCGACGTTGAGCAGGTGCTGCTTGGCGGGCAGGCCGCCCGCGTAGTCGCCGAGCTGGCCGTCCTCGCGCACCACCCGGTGGCAGGGCACGATCACGCACACGGGGTTGGAGGCGAGCGCGTTGCCGATGGCCCGCAGCGCGCGGGGGCGGCCGATGCTCTCGCCGATCTGCTCCAGCGTGGTGGTCGTGCCGTAGGGGACCGCCACGGTCTTCTGCAGCACCGTGCGCGCGAAGGTCGTGGCCAGCGTGAGATCGACCGGCGTGGCGAACGCCCGCAACCGGCCGGAGAAGTACGCGTCCAGCTCTCTGCGCACCGGGTCGAGCCGCCGCGCGTCGGGCCCGATGAAACTGCTCGCATGCCTGGCGATCAGCTCGAACACGTCGTTCTCCGGCTCGAAGCTGCACGCCGCGATGCCCTTGCCGGTCACGGCCAGCACGAGCCTGCCCACGGCCCCGTCGTAGGTGCCGAACGCGATGTCGGGTGGCGTTTCGCCCCTATAGCTGCTGGAGGTCACACGCAGCAGGGCATCGAGATCGTTGCTCGACATACCCCTCACCCTCCTACCACCGGGAACCACCGTGACCGCAGCGTATCGGACCGATCGCCCGACGCGGCCACCGCGCCACGTGCACTATGGAGGTGTGGGGGACGAATGGGCCGGTAGTGACGATGAGATCGCCCGTGCGGCGCTCGCCAGCTCGCCCAACGCCGTCGTGGCGCTCGACAGGGACGAGAGCGTGCTGGTGTGGAACGCCGCGGCCGAGCGTCTGTTCGGGTGGACGGCCGAGCAGATCGTCGGCCGCCGGGCGCCGATCGTGCCCGATGAGCTGGGCGCCGAGCACAACGCCGTGCTGGAGCGCGTACGCACCGGCGCGCCGGTCTCGCTGCGCACCAAGCGCGTGCACAGCAACGGCTGCCTGCTCGACCTGCGGGTGGACATCAGCGCGCTGCGCCTGGGCAGCGCCGTGGCCGGCTACGTGTGCGTGTACCACCCGGCCAGGGCCGACGAGATGGCCGAGCTGCGGAGCGCGCGCAGGGCCAGGCTCGTGCGCCGGCTCACCGACGTGGTGGGCGACATCAACTCCGAGCTGGAGCTGTCCGCCGTGCTCGATCGCATCTCGGCCAGCCTCACCGAGCTGACGGGGGCGGACGCGGGCGGATTCGTGCTCATCGAGGGCGAACGGCTGCGGCTCGTCAGCACCTACCAGTTACCCGAGTCGCTCAGGGGGGCCACCACCGGCCTGCGGACGAGCCTGGTCGACCGGCTCCTGCGCACCGGCAAGACCGTGCTGCTGGAGTCCGGCGGGCTCGACGACCTGGTGTGGGCGCGGCTGGACGGCCTGCACACGATCGCGCTCGGCCTCGCGGCCGTGGGCGGGCGCCCGTACGGGGCGCTCTACGCGTTGTTCGCCCGGCGCACGCCCGGACACCTGGAGCTGGAGCTGCTGGAGCTGCTGGCCGGGCACGCGGGCATCGCCGTCGGCAACGCGGTGGCCTACCAGGAGGCGGTACGCCAGCGGGCCCACGAGCGGGCCGTGTTCGACGCCAGCGCCGACGGCATCGCCGTGCTCGACCAGGACGGCCTCGTCGTGCGCTGGAACCCGGCCGCCGCCGTGCTGACCGCGTTGCCCGGGGAGGCCGTCATCGGCGGGCCGCCGCCGTTCCCGCTGCCCAAGGCGGGTGAGAAGGGCACCTTCCAGCTCGACAACGGCCGTTGGCTGGACGTCGTGAGCGCGCAGATCGAGGAGACGGGCGAGGTGGTCGTCGACTTCCGCGACGTGACCGCGGCCAAGGAACTGGAGGAGGCCAAAGACCTGTTCCTGGCCACGACGAGTCACGAGCTGCGTACCCCGATCACGATCGTCCGGGGCTTCGCCGGCACGCTCGACTCGCGCTGGGACGCCATGAGCGACCCCGAGCGGCGCGCGGCCGTTCACATGATCGCCGAGCGGGCCCGGTCGCTGGCCGAGCTGATGGACCACCTGCTGCTCGGGGCCAGGGCGGGGGCCGACGAGCTGAAGGTGCGGATCGAGGAGTTCGACCTGGCCGAGCGGATCGACGGGGCCACGCTGGGGCTGCCCGAGCTGTCCGACAGGCACCGGGTCGAGGTGGAGATCGCGGACGGGCTGCCGCGCGTGCTGGGCGACGCCCTGGCCACCGACATCGTCCTGGGGCAACTGCTGGAGAACGCGTTCAAGTACTCGCCCAAGGGCGGACTGATCAGCGTGTCGGCCTGGCCGGAGGGCGGCAGCGTCGTCGTGGTGGTCGACGACGAGGGCGTCGGTATCGCCCCGACTGACCGGGAAAGGATCTTTGAAAGGTTCGTCCAGGTGGACAGCGGCGACCGGAGACGGTTTGGTGGAGTGGGGCTCGGGCTCTACATCGTCCGCAGCCTCGCCAGGGCACAGGGAGGAGACGTCAGCGCTCATCCGCGACCGGGAGGAGGCACGAGAATGCGACTCGTGCTCAGACGGGCGTCCACTATCGGATCCGACACACCGATGCGGTAACGAGGTGGTCACGGTTGCGCTGGCCTATCGTCCAATGTGTACAAGCTGTGATCGAGATGCGGTTTCTGGGATCGAGTAACGGGGCATTTCGGTCGTACCGGGGAGTGTTCCCGCGGGGGGCACAGGGAACGGGGAGGTGGGTGTGTCAAGCGTGGTGCTGCTGCCGTACGCGCCGTCCAGCGTTGCCGTTGCCCGCCAGCGTCTGAGCACTGATTTGCATGATTGTGGGGTATTTACTGCCGCGATTGACGATGCGGTACTCGTGGTGAGCGAGTTGCTGAGCAACGCGCTGCGGCACGCGCATCCGCTCCCGTCGGGGATGGTGCGGGTGGCGTGGCTGCGCAGCGACGATCACATCGAAGTGGCGGTGAGTGACGGGGGAGCGGCGACGGAGCCGCGGGCGGGCCGCCCGACCCTGTCCTCGCTCGGGGGCCGCGGGCTGGGCATCGTGGAATACGTCGCGGAGAGCTGGGGGGTCCGCCACGACGGTGACACGACCACCGTATGGGCGATCCTGCCCGCACCGAGCCAGTCGGTGAACGGGCAGGTCGCGGCACTCAGAGAGGCCGGCTAGCGAGCACGGCCCGCTCACTGACGGTCCACGCCGCGGACACGAGCAGGTAGAGCCCGGCGGCCAGCGGGAGCACCAGCGCGGCCAGCACCGAGCCGTACGGCAGCAGTCGCATGATCTTCTTCATCAGCTCCGGCTGCTCCTCGGCCACCTTGATCTGCCTGGTCGACAGCCATGCCACCGCCGCGACCAGGGCGATGACCAGTACGAAGACCAAAACTGGCATGCTGACCAGACCGTAATTGGCGATGACTCCGGCCACATGCTGCCCCAGCGGAGCCCCGAACAGGTCGTGCCCGGCGAGCGCGGTCGGATGCGTGGCGACCCGGTACATCAGCCACATGAACGGCAGTTGCCCCAGCATCGGCAGGAACCCGGCGAACGGCGAGGTGCCTTCCTTGGCGTAGAGGGCGTTCATTTCCTTGGCCAGCCGCTCGGGGTTGCGTTGGTGGCGCTTCCGCAACTCGCGCAGCTTGGGGGCGAGCCGCTCGCGGATCTTCATCGTGCGCGCCTGGCGCACGTTGAGCGGCAGCAGCAGGAGTCGTACGGCGAGGGTGAACAGCACGATCCCGAGCGCGGCGCTGCCGCCGGACATGCTGATGACGAACGTGACAAGAGAATCGATCATGAGCCCTGTTCTCTGAAAGTGGACCAGGGGGCTCACTCGTCACCGTCGAGGAACATCGAGGAACATCGAAATGACGTCGAAGTACGTCGAGGAACTCGACGGGAGGCCGTGGGAACGGCCTGGTAAGCCCCGCCTGAACGTGGAAGGCGGGGCGGGCCTAAGGGGCTCGTGGACGTGACCGACCGGCCGCGTCAGGATCGCGCTGCCGCTGGAAGGCCGTGCGGCGCGCGTAGGCCAGCGGGAAGCTCGGCGGCTCCCCGCTCAGGGTGGGCAGCAACATGGCCGCCCAGGTGGCCAGCAGCAGGATCGCCAGCATGGTGATCCCGATCAGCCACGGGTCGAACAGCAGTTGCATCAGCTCGAACGCGAGGACTTGCCGACGAGCGTGACGGCGACGAACACGATGACGGCGATGACGCCGACGATCAAGACCAGCTTGATCAGACCTGCCAGCATCGGCAGCAGGAAGTTGAACAGCACGAAGAGGCCCAGCAGGGCCCCGAGGACGAGCATCACGACTCTACTCATGCAGCCACCGTACGTCCTCGGGGGATGGTCCGCGAGCCTTACGAAGCGATGACGTACACCCCACTACCGGGCGGGGCGGCCGTACCGTGAGGGGGTGAGCACGCGCATCCTGGTGGTGGACGACGACCCGACGGTGTCCGAGGTGGTCGCGCGCTATCTGGAGCGCGACGGGCACGAGGTCGAGTGCGTCGGCGACGGCGCGGAGGCGCTGCGCAGGGCGCTGGCGCACCCGCCGGACCTCATGGTGCTCGACCTCATGCTGCCCAAGATCGACGGGCTCCAGGTGTGCAGGAAGCTCAGGGAACGCTGGCCGGTCCCGGTGATCATGCTGACCGCGCTCGGCGAGGAGATCGACCGGGTGGTGGGGCTGGAGACCGGGGCCGACGACTACGTGACCAAGCCGTTCAGCCCGCGCGAGCTGGCGCTGCGCGTGCAGTCGGTGCTGCGGCGGGCCCGCGGGGCCTCCGTCACCGGCGGCACCGGGGTGCTGCGCGACGGTGACCTGACGGTGGACGTGGGGGCCCACGAGGTACGGCTGGGCGGCGCGGAGGTGCCGCTCACGGCCAGGGAGTTCGACCTGCTGGCCTACCTCGTGCGCAACCCCCGGCAGGCGTTCAGCAGGTCGGCGCTGCTCAGCCAGGTGTGGGGGTGGTCGTTCGGCGACTCCTCGACCGTGACCGTGCACGTGCGGCGGCTGCGGGAGAAGATCGAGCCCGACCCGACCGAGCCGCGCAGGATCGTCACCGTGTGGGGGGTCGGCTACCGGTACGAGCCGCTGGAGGGCTCCTGATGCCCGCGTTCCCGATGCCCGCGTTCCCGATGGCGCGGGCCGGTCCCGCCGCGGTGGCGTCCGGCGAGCTGCCCATGGTCGTGGCTGTCACGGCCGGGCTGGGCCTGCTGGTCGCGCTGGCGGGCATCTGGGTGATGGGACGGCTGCGTACGCGCTCCATCGGCGTGATGCTGGCCGTGGTCGTGGTGGTCGCGGTGGTGGCCACGCTGGCCGGCGTCGTGTCCATCATCACGAAGATGATCATCGAGGGGCCGACCAAGGACTTCGTGCTCAGCGTGGTGGCCGTGGGCGGGCTGGTGGGGCTGGGGGTGGCGTTCGTGCTGGCCAAGCGGGTGGTCGGGGAGAGCACGCGGCTCGTGGCGGCCGTGCGGCATGTGCCGTTCGTCGCCCCCCGAGGGCTGCCCGCCGAGTTGCAGACGATCGCGAACACCCTGGAGGAGGCGTACGCCAGGGAACGCGCCCTGGAGGGGGCGCGGCGGGAGCTGGTGGCCTGGGTGAGCCACGACCTGCGTACGCCGCTGGCCGGGATGCGGGCCATGGCCGAGGCGCTGGAGGACGGGGTGGTGTCCGACCCCGAGACGGTCGCGCGCTACCACGGGCAGATCAAGCTGGAGGTGGAGCGGCTGTCCGCGATGGTGGACGACCTCTTCGAGCTGTCGCGTATCCACGCGGGGGCGCTGCGGCTCTCGCGGGCCAGGATCGGGCTGGCCGACCTGGTCGCCGACACGCTGGCCGGTGCGGAGCCGCTCGCCCGGGCCAAGGGGGTCGTGCTCACGGCCGAGGCGCCGGCCGCCGTGCCCGTGGAGGCCGACGCGGGCGCCCTGGGGCGGGCCCTGGGCAACCTGGTGGTCAACGCCATCCGGCACACGCCGTCCGATCGGACCGTGGTGCTCAGGGCCGGGGTCGATGCGGAGGGGATGGCCTGTCTGTCGGTTGCCGACTGTTGTGGGGGGATACCTGAGGAGGATCTCCCCCGGGTGTTCGAGGTGGCCTTCCGGGGGGAGACGGCTCGTACTCCCACCGCCGACGGCGGAGCCGGGTTGGGGCTGGCCATCGCGCAGGGGATCGTGGAGGCGCACGACGGGGTGATCGGGGTGGTCAACGACGGGCCGGGGTGCCGGTTCGAGATCCGGCTGCCCCTGGTCGGAGGGTGATGACCGCCCGTACGTCCGCCCCGCCCGCGGTAGCTGGGGCCTCAGGCGCTCTCAGGAAGGTCCCGTACGGTCCCGAACGACTCCGCCATGGCTCGGAACGTCGGGCACGGCCAGCGCCACATGCAGCTCCGGCACCGCAGGATCGGGTGGGCGGTGTCGCTCGTGATGCCCCCCGCGTCGCGCGGCTGATGGAGATCGAGCAGCCTGAGCCCCAGCTCCGAGAGCCGGAGCAGCTCGGTGCGCGCCGCCGCGAGGAACTCGAGGTCCTCGACCGCGAGGCGGGCCCGGATCGGTACGTAGCCCTCGTGGTTCACCAGGCCGCGCAGGCGCCCTGCTTCGTCATGCCATGAAGTCGCCTTCTCTGTGCGGATGAGGATGGTCTCCAAGCGTTCTCGGAGCCCCTGACGCTGCGGATCTTCGGCTTTTTCTGCTTTCATCGATACGGGGCCCGTCGGTCGTGCCCCAGCCCCTCCTTCACCACGAAGCGGTGCCGGTTGCGGTGTCACGCTGTCAAGCTTCGCGTACTCTCCGTTTTCATGGAGCCCAAACGCAGGACAAAAACCTGTGGTTGCCCTATCGGCGTGACAACGTGACCGGAAGCCTTCGCGCCGCTAGCCTGCCCATGTGGAGCTCAAGGTCTCGACCCGATCACATGCCGGGTGCGCAGTCGTCGCCGTCACCGGAGAAATAGACCTCTACACGGCGCCTCACCTGCAGTCCGAGTTCACTCGGCTGCTGCAGGACGGGCCTAGCCGGGTGGTCATCGACATGTCCGCCGTGGATTTCTGCGACTCCACGGGGATGAACGTGCTGCTCTCGGCACTCAAACGCATGAAAGAGCAGGGAGGGGCGCTCGAAGTGGCCGCGCCGCGTCCCGCCGTACGCAAGATTCTGCAGGTCACGGGGCTCGACTCGGTGTTCACCGTGCACGATGAGGTGCCGCAGGAGCTCCTCATCACCGAGGGATCATGACGAGGGCCCAATCCGACGATCCGTACGGTTCCGCCCGCCACGGGCGCCGGGCCGATCGTGCCGCACCGCGCGGCACGGTCCGGCGTGGTTCGGTCCGGCGTGGTTTGGTTCGGCGCGGTGCCGTGTGCGGAGGTGATGGGCGATGAGCGGCGACACGGCGGTCGTCATCCCGGCCGCCAACGAGGCCGATCGCATCGGGGCCACGGTCAAGGCGGCCGCGGCCCTGCCCGGCGTCGACCTCGTCGTGGTCGTGGACGACGGCTCGACGGACCAGACCGGCCGGGTGGCGCGCGCGGCCGGGGCCCGGGTGGTGCGGCACAGCCGTAACCGGGGCAAGGCGGCGGCGATGGAGACGGGGGCCGAGGCCGTACGCCTCCTCGACGACGACGCCGCCCCCCGCCACCTGCTCTTCCTCGACGCCGACCTGGGCGAGACGGCCAAGGCCGCGGCCCCGCTCGTCGAGCCCGTACGCCAGGGCGAGGCCGACATGACGATCGCGGTGTTCACCACCAGGGTGCGGCTCGGCGGCCACGGCTTAGTGGTGCGCCTGTCGAAAGAGGGCATCCGGCGGGCCACCGGCTTCGACGCCACGCAGCCGCTCAACGGGCAACGCTGCCTCACCAGAGCGGCCTTCGAGGCGGCACGGCCGCTGGCGCACGGGTTCGGGGTGGAGACCGCGCTGACGATCGACCTGCTGCGCAAGCGCTACCGGGTCACGGAGGTCGAGGTGGACATGGCCCACCGGGCCACCGGCACCGACTGGCGGGCCCAGCTCCACCGGGCCAGGCAACTGCGGGACGTGGCGCGGGCACTGGCCGTACGCGAGCCGCTGGTCGCCCAGAACCTGGACAGGTTGGGCCTGCGGCGGTGACGTCCGGCATCGGAGCGCGCGTTTCCCGCGGTCGCCCGGTGCCGCTCACCATGCCCAGGAGCCCGTGCGCTCGTTAGACTCGCCGCCCATGACCGACATGGACGAACAGGGCCGCCCCGAGCCTCCCGTGGCGGCCGACGAGTTCGGCACTCTGGTGGGATTCCTGGAGTTCCACCGCGCCACGTTCGCGTGGAAGTGCGCCGGGCTGGACGCGGCCGGTCTCAAGGCGACCGTGGGCGCGTCGTCGATGACGCTGGGCGGGATGCTCAAGCACCTGGCGTACGTGGAGAACCACTGGTTCTCCCGCTACCTGCACGATCGCGAGGGCCAGCCGCTGTGGGGCACGGTCGACTGGAAGTCGGATCGTGACTGGGAGTGGCACTCTGCCGCGGTCGACTCGCCCGAGGAACTGCTGGAGCTGTGGCAGGACGCCGTGACGCGCTCCCGGGCGCTGCTCGCGGAGGCGATGGAAACCGGTGATCTGGGGCAGATGGCCCGGCGCTCCTGGCCCAACGGGCATGCGCCCAGCCTGCGCTGGATCTTGGTGCACATGATCGAGGAGTACGCCCGCCACAACGGGCACGCCGACCTCATCCGGGAGTCGGTCGACGGGCAGACCGGCGAATAACGATCCAGTGCGGTACGCCATCGCCCCGCCCAGCCCCCTCAGCGACGGATCCGCCCCGCCCAGCGCCCTCGGGGACGGTTTCGCCCCGCTCAGCCCCTTCGAGAGTGGAGCCGTTGTGCTCGGGGTGTTCGGGGGTGAGGGTGCTTCGGTTGGTGTCCTCTGGGTCGGGGTCGCCCCGCTCAGCCCTCTCAGCGATGGATTCGCCCCGCCCAGCGCCCTCAGGGACGGTTTCGCCCCGCTCAGCCCCTTTGAGAGCGGAGTCGTTGTGCTCGGGGCGTTCGGGGACGGAGGTGCTTCGCTCGGTGTCCTCTGGGGCGGGGTCGCTCTGCTCAGCCCTTCCGGGGGTGGAGTCGCTGTGCTCGGTGTGGTCGTGGGCGGAGGCGCCTCCCCTGGGGGACTCTGGGGCGGGGGTGCCGTGCTCGGCGTGGTCGGGGGTGGAGCGGGCCGGGCGCCTGGGTTGAGAGTGCGTCGTCCACAGGGGGACGGTTCGGTGGGCGGTTGTCCACAGCCGGGCCTGGTTCGGCGGGGGACCGCTCGCGGGTGTGCTGGAATTTCCCGGTGACTTCGCGGACGTGGCTCGAAAAGACACGGGGTCGGCTCGGCGGGCCGGCCCTGGCGGCGATCGGCGCCTCGATCCTGCTGACGATCACTATCGGCGTGCTGGGCCCGTCGCCGATGGTGCCCGCGCTGGGCGGCCCGGCCTGGCAACCGCCCTATTCGCTCGGCGTCGGTCCCGAGCCCCACCTGGCGATAGCCCTCGGCGCGGCCGCCATCGTGCTGGGCGGCCTCGGCCTGCTCGCGGCCCTGTCGCCGCTGGCCCTGCCCCGGCCCGGTGCGCGACCGTCGCCCAGCCCTCGGCTCCTGGTGCTCATGGGCTGTGTGGCCGCCGTCCTGCTGGCGTTCCTGCCCCCTTCCGGCTCCGCCGACCACCTCAACTACGCCGCCTACGGCCGCATGGTGACGCTGGGCCTCAACCCGTACACGCACGGCGCGGTCGACCTGCCGGGCGATCCCATAGCCGACGCCGTCGAGGAGCCGTGGCGCGAGGAGCCGAGCGTCTACGGCCCCGTGGCCACGGCCGTGCAGGCCCTGGCGAGCTGGGTCGGCGGTGACTCCCTCCGCCTGACGATCTTCGTGCTGGCCCTGGTCAACGCCGGCGCGTTCGTCGCCACGGGGCTGCTCATCGACCGCTTCACGAGAGACGACCCGGCTCGGCGGCGGCGGGCGGCCCTGCTGTGGACGGCCAACCCCCTCCTGCTCTACCAACTCGTCGCGGGCATGCACGTCGACACGCTGGCCATCGCCTGCATGGTCGCCGCGCTGCTCGCCAGGAGCCGGCCCATCGGCTCGGGAGCCCTGCTCGGGCTGGGGGTGGCGATCAAGGTCAACGCGGGCCTGGTCGCCCTGGGTCCCGCCTGGGAGCTGCGACGGCGTCCGGCCCGCCTGGCGCTCATGGCGGGGTGCGCGCTCCTGGTGGTGGTCGCGGGCTACGCCGTCGTCGGGCCCGACGCGATCGCGCCGATCACCCGTACGAGCAAGTCGATCTCGCACGCTTCGTTCTGGAAGCTCGTGCAGGGCTGGTTGCAGTCGATCGTGGGGACCGGGAGCGCTTACCGGGGTGAGATCCAGATCGGCTCGCTCCTGGTCCTCGGCCTCGTCGCCTGGTCACTGCTCCGCCTGGCCTCCCGGTCCGGCGTCACCGGCTCTTGGCCGCCCCTGCCACCCCTGCCGCCCCTGCCGTCCCGGGCGCCCCTGCCGCCCCTGGCGCCCGGGGACGCCGCGAGGGCGCCGGACTCCGGGCGCGCGCTCACGGCGCCGGTCGTGGCCGTGGGGCTGGTGGTGGCCTACCTGTTCGCGACGCCCTACATCCTGCCCTGGTACGACGGGCTGGCGCTGGGGCTGCTGGCGCTCGTGGGGGCCTCGGCGCTCGACGGGTTCGTGGTGGCCCATCTGCTGGTCCTGTCGCTCGCGTACCTTCCGGCCAGGGTGGAGGGGCAGCCCGGCGACCTCGGCTGGCTCAGCACTGTGCTCAGGCCCCGGCTCGCCTGGGTGCTGCTTGCGTTGACCGTGGCTCTGGTCGTGTGGGCGTGGCGAGCTGCAGCGCGCGCACACAGGCCGCGAGCGTCAGCGGCACGGCCACCGTGAGCGCCATGGCGGGGATGGCGATGCCCGAGTCGTTCATGAGGAAGCCGACGAAGGCGCACGTGAGGGCCCCGAAGAGCCCGGCCCTGAGCGTCGGGGCCAGCCCGTACGCCTGGCCCAGGGCGGAGGCGCCCCAGCGCGACGGGCGGGCCAGCACCAGAAACAGGAAGGCCAGCGCGACCAGCGAGAGGAGGGTCAACGGCCAGTTGCCCACGGTGACGCCGATCATGGCCCCGAACTTGCGGCCGACGACGGTCCAGGCCGCGCCGTCGATGATCTGCTGCACGAAGTTGCCCAGGTGCGTCCGCTCGGTGGCGGGCCGCAGCCAGTCGAAGACCGAGATCGCCCCTACGAGCACGACCCCGGCCAGCCCCACGAGCGCCAGCCTCAGCACCGACACCCGTTGGCCCGACAGCAGGATCAGGAAGACGGCCAGGCCGATCACGAACGCGGGCACGCCGCCGAAGTCCGCGCCCCACGACGGCCAGCCGTCCGCGAAGACCGCGAAGGCCCCGTACAACGCGCACAACGTCACGACCACGGCCCTCGACACGCCCCGGCCGAGCAGCCACTGCGCCACCCCGGCCAGCCCGAGCACGGTGCCCGTGGCGTAGACGGCGAAGGCGATGTTGCTGAAGCCGTAGAAGCGCCCTCCGGTCACGGGCTCGTACCCGGTCACGGCGTTGACCTGGAGGCTCGATCCGGTGATGACGTCCAGGAGGAGGGCGAGCGAGGTGACGGCGGACACGGCGGTGAGAGGGCCGAGCACGTGGGCGCGCCAGGGGCCCGCGAAGGCGAGGGCGGTGATGAGCCCGGCGATGGCCAGGATCGTCACGATCACCGACACCATGGGCACCGGCAGCGTCCACCAGGGCACCAGTTGCGCCAGGAAGGTCGAGACCGGGATCGCGCCGCTGACCACCGCCACGATCTGGACGGACCTGAGCAGCCCCGAGGCGCTCGCCGGGTCTTCCAGGTGCGCGGAATCCTGGCTCGCGTCCGAGGCGGATGTGGGCTCCACGCGGGTCGCGCCGGTGTCGGTGCCGGTTTCGTCGGTGTCGGTGCGGGTGGGGGTGCGGGTGTCGTCGGTGCCGGTGTCGTCTGCGGCCGGGCCTGCGTCGCTTGGGCCGGTGCCGCTTGGAGCTGCGTCGCTTGGGGCTGCGTCGCTTGGGGCTGCGTCGCTTGGGGCTGCGTGGCTTGGGCTGGTGCCGCCTGGGCTTGGTGGGGCTGGGGAGGCGGCGGTGGCCGACGGGGAGCGTGCGGGTGGGCGGGCGGTCGTACGGCGGCGGCGGAGGGCGAGGGCGGCGAAGGCGTAGAAGAGGAGCTGGACGGTGACCAAGACAGTGAAGAACGGGCCGCGCACCTCACGCAGCACCTGGCTGGCCAGGTCACCGTCCGCCAGCTCCGTCACCGTCGCGGACGGGGTGGCCGGGGCGGTGCCGCCGGGCTGCCAGGCTCGGCCGACCACCTCGCGCGGCGGGGTCAGGCCCAGGAGCTGGATGGCGGTGGCCGTGAGGTCGGTGATCGTGACCAGGGCGTCCTGCCGGGTGGAGGAGGCGGTGAGGAAGCCGTGCGGGTACGGCTGTCCCCCCGGGGCGGGGCCGGTGGCGAGCGCCAGGTGGAGGTGGGCGTTCGGGGTCACGTCCGAGACCCCGGCCAGCAGGACGGTGGTGTTCGCGGGGAGCCGGGCGACGAGGTCGCCGATCCGGCGGTCCGCCTGGGCCGTCGCGGCCTGGCGGGCCGGTGCGGGGAGGGCGGTGGGGACGCCGTACTCGTCGAGGGGCTGCTTCAGCCAGGCGTCGGCGAGGTCGGCGGCGTCGAAGACGATCAGGTTGTAGGGGGTGGGATCGCCCAGGGCGTCGAGGGTGGGGGCGTATTTGGCGATATTTCCGGCCGTGTCGGCAGCGGCCAGCGCGGCGCCGGGGCCGATGGCGGCCACCTTGCCGCCGTTGTCCCCGACGAGCTGCCCCAGAGTGCCGAGCCGGGCGTCGAAGCCCGTCTGCGACTGGTACGCGGCCAGCTCACCCCAGCCGGGCACCGTGGCGCCGCCCTGTCCCGTGGGCTGGGGGGTGGGCAGTGGCGGGCAGCCCTTCCCCGCCGTGCCGGCGCGCTGGCCCGCCGAGATCGTGAGCCAGCCGGACACCGGGCAGGTGATGCCCCGGTCAGGGGGCGGCACGGCCCGGGTGGAGAGGGAGGCCGAAGCGCCCTGGCCCACCAGGCGCCACAAGTTGGGCGTCCGCGTCTCGTTGAGGTCGCTCCACTCGAGTCCGGGAACCCCGATCAGCGCCACCCGGCCCTGGGGGGCGGCGGTGGCGTGGACGAGGGCGGGCGCGGCCTCGGCGGGGAGCGTGAGAAGGAGCGTGGTGAGGGCGAGGGCGACGAACGCCGCACCCAGGGCCCGCACGCCCCGGCCGACCCGCACGCCCCAGCCGGCGCCCCGGCCGCCCCGCAGGCCCCAGCCGACCCGGTCGCTCCGGCCAGCCCGCACGCTCCGGCTGACCTGCACGCTCCGGCCGGCTCGCAGGCCCCGACCGGCTCGCAGGCGGCCCCGACCGGCCCGCAGGCCCCGACCGGCCCGCACGCTCCGGCCGACCCGGTCGCTCCGGCCGATCCGCAGGCTCCGGACGCTCCGGCCGACCTGGCGCGCGACGGTCTGGTGGATGCGAGGCGTGGCGGTGGCCGGGACCGCCGTGGGGAGGACGGGAGCGGGGACCGTTGTGCGGAGGGAGGTGACGAGGGGCGTTGTACGGAGGGAAGTGACGGGGGTTTTCCTGGGGAGGGAGGCGACGGGGGGCGTCGTGGGGAGGGGGGTGACGGGGGGCGTTGTGCGGAGGGAGGTGACGGGGGTTTTCCTGGGGAGGGAGGTGGCGGGGGGCGTTGTGAGAAGGGCGGCGACGGGGGGCGTCGTGGGGAGGGAGGTGACGGGGGGCGTCGTGGGGGGACGGGAGGGTGCGTGCCGGGCCCCGGATGGGTACGGCGTGGCGTTCGGCATGTACGGACCCCCAGTAGTCTGCCCCTCGATCAGCAACAGCCACGGTAACGTGCCACACCGTGACAAGTGGCGAGGTACGGGTGAAGCGGCGGCAGTGGTGGGCATGGGCGATCGTGGCGCTCGCCGTCGTGGCGGCCGCGGCCCCGCTGGTGCACCTGTGGCTCACCAACCCCGACGACCAACGCCTGGTTGACCTCGACGTTTACCGTACCGGCGGGCAGATGCTCCTCGACGGGCGGCCGGTGTACGAATACTTCACGCCCGCGCCGCAGTTGCTGCCGTTCACGTATCCGCCGATCGCCGCGATGCTGGCCGTGGGGCTCGCGGAGATGTCGTGGGGCACGGCCCAGTGGGTGTGGACGGCCGGGATCTTCGTGGCGCTGGCCGTGACGGTCGGGTTCTCGTTCCGGCAGGTGCTGGAGCGGGAGGCATTGCGTAAGTACGTGCCGTGGGTGTTCGGGCTGCTCATGGTCATGTGCACGTACCTGATGCCGATCAGGGATCAGGTCCGCTTCGGGCAGGTGGACATCCTGCTGGTCGCCCTGTGCGTGGCCGACTGTGTGGCCAAGCGGCCCTGGTGGCCGCGCGGGTTCCTGATCGGGCTGGCCACGGCCGTCAAGCTCACTCCCGGCGTCTTTCTGATCTACCTGTTGGTCACGAGGCAGTGGCGGACGTTCTTCATGGCGTCGTTCGTGGCGGCGGTGCTGACGCTGCTGCCGTTCGCGGTGATCCCGCAGGACGCGGCCGACTTCTGGTTCTCGGCGCTGCTCGACCCCGAACGCCTGGGCGCGAACGCGGCCACCACCAACCAGTCGATCCGGGGCATGCTGATCAGGTTGTATCTGCCGGAGCTGCTCACGTCCGCGATCTGGGTGGTGATCGTGGCGGCGGTCGGCTGGTACGGGTTCCGGGGGGCGCGCGACGCGTACCGGGCGAACGACCCCGTCACGGCGGTCGCCCTCGTCGGCCTGATGGCCGTGCTGCTGTCGCCGGTCGCCTGGATCCACCACCTGGCCTGGGTGGTCGTGGTGCTCGCGGCGATCGTCGGCGACGGGCGCGACCGGGTGAGGCTGTGGGTGGCGGGCGGGGTGTGGCTGTACTACGTGGTGCCGGTCCCGTGGTGGGGGGTCTCGCTGAAGGCCGCCGACATCCCGGGGGTGAGCCTGGTGCTGGGGAAGATCGTCCAGAACGGGTTCGGGCTCGGGGCGTTGGCCCTGGTGTGGTTGTTGGTGTCCTGGTTGCCGAAACGGCGGCGACTCGCTTGACCCAGCCATTACCCTCTGTGCCGTGCTCGTTACCACATGGGTGATCGTGGGCGTCGTGGCCGGGGTCAGTGGCGTGATGATCGGCTATTTCGCGCTTCGGCAGGCCAGAGCCACGATGGAAGACTGCCGGCGCATGCTCTCGCGGCAGATCAGCGAGGGCCGGGGCGATCTCAGGGCCATCAGGGACGTGGCCGTGTGCCGCTACGACGCGCTGTCCGAGATGACCGGGCGGTTGTCGTTCTCGGTGGCGATGATCAACGGGCTGGGCGACGGCATCGTCCTGACGTCCATCAACGGGCGGAGCGAGACGCGGACCTACGTACGGGCCGTGGTGGGCGGGAAGGGGCAGCAGCCGCTGTCGCCGGAGGAGGAGCAGGCGGTGCGCGCGGCCAGGCTCGGCCTCGGTCCGCAGGTCGCCGCCCCGGTCTCCCCGTCCATCTGAAGGGACACGCGGTCGCCGCCGCGGTTCGCGACCGGATCCGGGCGGGACGCAGGGGGAACGGGCCCGGCCGGGAATACGCCGTCAGGCGAAAGGTCGGCATGGGCGTCCACCTGCGGATACTCTGTACGCATGCCCAGAGTTGCCTATCTCGGGCCGGAAGGGACCTTCACCGAAGAGGCCCTGCGGCTCCTCGACCCCACTGCCGAGCGGTTGCCCTGCGCCACCGTGAGCGCCGCGCTCAACGCCGCCCGCGCCGGTGACGCCGACGGCGCGGTGGTGCCGCTGGAAAACTCCATCGAGGGCGCGATCACCACGACGCTCGACGAGTTCGCCTGGGGCGAGCCGTTGCTGATCAACGCCGAGTTGCTGCTCCCGGTGCAGTTCTCGCTGCTGGCCCGGCCCGGCACCGAGATCCCCCACATCAAGCGGGTCTACACGCATCCCGCGGCCATCACCCAGTGCCGCAACTACATCTCCCGCGAGCTGCCCGACGCCGTCGTGGTGGCCGCCCCCTCGACGGCCGCCGCGGCGCAGGAGGTCTCGCTGCCCGGCTCGCCCTACGACGCCGCCATCGCGGCCCGCATCGCGGGCGAGCACTACGGGCTGGTGGAGTTGGCCGCCGACATCGGTGACAGGTCCGACACGGTGACGAGGTTCGTCAAGGTCGGTCGTCCCGGGCCGCTGCCGCAGGCCACCGGTTCCGACCGCACCACGCTGGTCGTCTTCCTGGCCGACGACCATCCGGGCGCGTTGCTGGAGATGCTGACCGAGTTCTCCGTACGCGGGGTCAACCTGACGCGCATCGAGTCGCGGCCGACCGGCGGGGGCATCGGGCGCTACTTCTTCCACTTCGACTTCGAGGGGCACGTCGCCGACGCGCGGGTCGGGGAGGCCATCGCCGGGCTGCACCGGATCTGCGGCGAGGTGCGCTTCCTCGGCAGCTACCCGCGAGCCGACGGCATCGCGCCGCAGATCAAGCGGGGCACCTCCGATCCGGAGTTCGCGGAGGCGGCCGAGTGGCTGGCGAGGATCCGAGCGGGAAAGCTCTGACGAGCCCGGAGGGGTCTGACGAAGGCCAGAAGGCTCTGACGGGGGCCGGGAAGGTCTGACGGGGCCGGGAAGGTCTGACGGGGCCGGGAAGGTCCGACGGGGCCGGGAAGGTCCGACGGGGGCCGAAAAGGTCCGACGGGGGCCGAAAAGGTCCGACGGGGGCCGAGAGGTCCGACGGGGCCGGAAAGGTCTGACGAAGCCGGAAAGGTCTGACGAAGCCGCAAGGTCTGACGAAGGGCTTTCGCGCGAGGCGGTGGGTCGCCCCTGTCGGGGCGAGGCGGCCACCGCCGGAGACCCGGCGGGCCGACCTGGTCGACTCCGTGGCAATCCAGGGGCGCTACCCCTCCGCGCGCCGGTAGCCTTTCCTTGTGATTGACCTGCGTACCCTTCGTGAGGACCCCGACCGGCTACGGGCGTCGCAGCGTGCCCGCGGTGAGGACGACTCGATCGTCGACACGCTGCTCGACCTCGACGAGCGCCACCGATCCGCGCTGACCTCGTTCGAGTCTCTGCGCGCCGAGCAGAAGAGCATGGGCAAGTCGGTCTCCAAGGCGCAGGGCGAGGAGAAGGCCGCGCTGCTCCAGCGGGCCAAAGACCTCGCGGCCCAGGTCAAGGCCGCCGAGGCCGAGTCGGAGAAGCTGAGCGCCGCGCTCGACGAGGTGCTCCAGACGGTGCCCAACGTCGTCGAGGAGGGCGCCCCGCCCGGCGGCGAGGACGACTACGTGGTGCTCGAGACGTATGGCGCGCCCCGGGAGTTCGACTTCGAGCCCAAGGACCACCTGGAGCTGGGCGAGGCGCTCGGCGCCATCGACATGGAGCGCGGCGCCAAGGTGTCGGGCTCGCGCTTCTTCTTCCTCAAGGGCGTCGGCGCGCGGCTGCAGCTCGGGCTGCTCAACATGGCGATGCAGCAGGCGATCGAGGCCGGGTTCACCCCGATGATCACGCCGGTGCTCGTCAAGCCGGAGACCATGCAGGGCACCGGTTTCCACGTGGCCCACGACAAGGAGATCTACCGGCTGCCCGACGACGACCTCTACCTGGTCGGCACCTCGGAGGTGTCGCTGGCGGGCTACCACTCCCAGGAGATCCTGGCCGCCGACGACCTGCCGCTGCGCTACGCGGGCTGGTCGTCGTGCTTCCGCCGCGAGGCGGGCTCGTACGGCAAGGACACCAGGGGCATCATCCGCGTCCACCAGTTCGACAAGGTCGAGATGTTCTCGTACGTGCGTCCGGAAGACGCGCACGAGGAGCACCTGCGCCTGCTCGCCTGGGAGAAGGAGATGCTGGCCAAGATCGAGGTGCCCTACCGGATCATCGACACCGCCGCGGGCGACCTCGGCATGTCGGCCGCCCGCAAGTTCGACTGCGAGGCGTGGATCCCCACCCAGGGCCGCTACCGCGAGCTGACCTCGACCTCCAACTGCACCGAGTTCCAGGCGCGCAGGCTGGCCGTCCGCTTCCGCGACAAGGACGGCAAGCCCCAGCACCTGGCCACGCTCAACGGCACGCTCGCCACGACCCGCTGGATCGTGGCGATCCTGGAGAACCACCAGCAGGCCGACGGCTCGGTGGTGGTTCCCGAGGCGTTGCGCCCCTACGTGGGGCTCGACGTGCTCGCGCCGTCGAAGTAGGTGTTCGCGCGGCGGGCGTCGTTCCTGACGGCGACGGCGCTCGCCAGCAGCACGAGGGCGGTCAGCAGCACGGCGAGCGCGGTCGCCAGCCAGTACGAGTCCGGCGTGCCCTCGGCCCACCCCGCGAACGGCAGGTAGACGCTCGCGTAGACGAGCGGTGCGGCCAGCAGCCCGACGGCGGCGGGCACGGGCCGCGCCCGACCCGCCAGCGCCAGCGCGAGGCATACGACCGTGCCCGTCAAGGCCGCGAGCAGGCCGACGAGATACAGCCCCAGTTCCTCGGTGCCGACGAACGGGAAGCCGGGCCCCGTCCCGAGCACCGGCAGGAGACCGAGGCAGGCCGCCAGCGCGAAACCCGTGTAGGAGCGCGAATACCGGCGCAGTCCGGCCCCGGCCCCGCCGAACAACATGCACGCGGCCAGGAAGACCGCCACGCGCCATTCCCGGCCCACGTCCACCGTGGCGGGCTCGGCCCCCGGCCAGCCCACGTGACGCCACGTGCCGGAGGCGTCGCGGACGACGATGCCGTCCAGGCCGTTCGCGACGACCACGACGTGGCCGCCCGGCCGGGCCTGCACGCCGAGCGCCATCGAACGCAGTTCGCCGCGCCCGTCGTGCCGCCTGGTCACCCGCTCCAGGTCGTCGGCTGACAACTGCCACGCCGGACGCCACGTACGGCCGCCGTCGTCCGACTGTTCCACGCCCAGCCGGTCCTTGACCACCTGGTAGCACCGCGTGGCGGCCCCTGGTACGCACTGTGCGCTCTGTCCCCGTGCGTCGCGGTCGCCGCTCACCTCCGACCAGGTACGGCCGCCGTCGTCGGAGGCCAGGGCGGTCATGTCGCCCGTTCGGACGTGGATCCGGCCGCCCCGGTCCACCTCCACGGCCTCGGCCGACGGCGGCGGGGGCGTGGCGCTCGTGGCGGTGACCGCGAGCACCGCCAGGGGCATCGTCACGACGACCCGCCAGCGGGCCGAAGACGGGTGGCGGAGGCTGCGGCCGCGTACCCACCAGGCGAGGGCCAGGGCCGGCAGCGCCAGGAGGTCCGTAGGATCGGCCAGGACGCGCGACGGGCCCGCGAGATAGGACCATGCCTGGGAGGCGGCCTCAGCGCCCGTCTCCGTCGTCTTCACGAGCGTGAAGAGCACTCCGGTGAGTACGGTCGCCGCCAGATCCGCCCGCCGCCGGCACAGCAGGGCTACCAGCGCGGGCGCGACCACGAGCCCGGCGACGTCGCTGAGCTTGCCCGTCACGAACCCGGGCCAGACCGGTTTGAACAGGTGGTCGTTCAGCAAGAGCACGAGCACCCCGGCCACGGTCACGGGGTGACATAACCACGCGTACCTCATACCCAGGTCGATGGCCGGGAGGGTCCGGAGGTTCGAGCCCTCCGTGAGTCGAGTCACACCCGTGACCAACCCGACACCAACTCGCCGGGGGGCCGCCAGGCGCGTCAGGGCGATCGGGGGTGGGAAAGCAAAAGACCGGAGCCCGCTGGAAGCGAACCCCGGTCTATCTCGCTGCTACAGGTCAGATGGCTCGGACCTGAGAGGCCTGCGGCCCCTTCTGGCCCTGCGTGATCTCGAACTCGACCCGCTGGCCGTCTTCAAGGCTGCGGTAGCCGTTGCCGACGATCTCGGAGAAGTGCACGAACACGTCCGGCGCACCGCCGTCCGGGGCGATGAAGCCGAAGCCCTTCTCGGCGTTGAACCACTTGACGGTTCCCTGAGCCATAAAAGCTCTCCCTCAGGATGTGAATCTATGGGACCCACACCTCGTGGGTCCCGGTGTGTCGTACAGCAAGCACCCGGGGTGGCTCAGACAAAGTCATGCTGGTTTTCACTACGGGATCAGCTAATACAACGCCATCACATCTAACACCATTCTGGCGCGTTGGTGTTCCCGTCCCAACGAAGATTTCTGTCCGGCGGCATCACCGGGCAAACTGGAACCTGTTATGCAGAGCCTTCCCTCGCCGCGTCTTGTGGCCACCGACCTCGACGGCACCGCGCTGCGCACTGACGGAACCGTGTCTCCCCGCACGGTGGCGGCCTTCGGAAAAGTCGAGGAATCAGGGGCCGTGCTGGTGTTCGTGACGGGGCGTCCGCCCCGGTGGATGGGGGGTCTGGCGGGTGTCGTACGTCACCACGGGCTCGCGATCTGTGCGAACGGAGCGCTGATCTACGATCTCCATACCGAACGGATAGTGGAATCTCACCTGATCAGCGTCGATGTGCTAGAGGAAGTCATCGCTCAGCTAAGAGCGAACGTGCCCGATCTCGCATTTTCGGTCGAGTATGAAGCCGGTTTTGCGCATGAGTCAGATTTCCGGCTCGGCGGCCTGGACCGGAACCTGCGGGCGGCCCGGACCGATTCGCTGACCTCCCGGCCGTGCGCCAAGCTGCTGGCCCTGCACCCGGCCATGGGCGCCGACGAGCTGCAGGCGACCGTGCACGGGCTGGTGGGGCATCTGGTGACCGCCACGCACTCCAGCCGCAGAGGGCTGATCGAGATGAGCGCCCACGGTGTGACGAAGGCGACGGCCCTGGCGGCGCTCGCCGGGCAGCACGAGGTGAAGCCCGCGCAGGCCGTGGCGTTCGGTGACATGCCGAACGACCTGCCCATGCTGAGCTGGGCAGGCACGTCGTACGCGGTCGCCAACGCGCACCCCGACGTGCTGGCCGTGGTCGATCACGTGACCGCGACCAACGACGACGACGGCGTCGCGCTGGTGATCGAGGAGCTCTACGGGTAGGGCCCCTACAGGTAGGGCCCCGAGCCGCCGTGCGGACGCTGCGTCTCGTCGCCCGGCACCCCGGGCAGCGCCCTGCGCATCTGCTCAAGCTGGGCACGGGCCGCCATCTGCTGTGCGAACAGCGTGGTCTGGATGCCGTGGAACAACCCTTCGAGCCACCCCACCAACTGGGCGTGCGCGATGCGCAGCTCCGCGTCGCTCGGCGGGGCGCCGTTGTCGTCGGTGAACGGGAGCGAGAGCCGCTCCAACTCGTCGACCAACTCGGGAGCCAGACCGTCTTCGAGCTCCTTGATGGAGGACTCGTGGATCTCCTTCAACCGCTTGCGGCTGGCCTCGTCGAGGGGAGCCGCGCGGACCTCCTCGAGAAGCTGGCGGATCATGCTGCCGATACGCATCACCTTGGCGGGCTGCTCGACCAGGTTGGTGACCGAGCGATCCTCGTCGCCATTGTCGCCCTGACCTTGGAAGTCGGGGCCCACCACCACGATGTGGGGGGTGTTGTTGTCCTCAGCATTCATAACACTCACCGTACTAGCAGGATCTTGCCGACGTGCTCCCCGGAATCCAACATTCGGTGAGCTTCGGCGGCCTCGGACATGGGGACCTCCGCGTACACGACCGGACTCACCGCCCCCGCCCCGATCAGGGGCCAGACGTTGTCCACGACGCTGCGGACGATGACGCCCTTCTCGTCGACGGGGCGGGCGCGCAGCGTCGTGGCGTGTATGGCGGCGCGCTTGCCGAGCAGGACGCCCAGGTTCAGCTCGGCCTTGAGCCCGCCCTGCAGCCCGATGATCACCAACCGGCCGCCGGTCTTCAGCGCGCGCACGTTGCCCGCCAGGTATTTCGCACCCATGATGTCGAGGATGACGTCGGCGTGCGCCTTCTCCGCGAAGTCCTCCTCGCGGTAGTTGATGACCTCGTCGGCGCCCAGCTCTCTGACGCGCTCGCCCTTGGCGGCCGAGCCGACGGTCGTGACGACGTACGAGCCGAGCGCCTTGGCCAGTTGCACCGCGAACGTGCCGATGCCGCTCGCCCCGCCGTGCACCAGCAGCGTCTCGCCCCGGCGCAGCCGCCCGATCATGAAGACGTTGGACCAGACCGTGCAGGCCACCTCGGGCAGCGCGGCGGCCTCGCGCAGCGAGACCCTGCCGGGCACCGGCATGACCTGCTGCCAGGGCACCGCTACGCGCTCGGCGTAACCGCCGCCGCCGAGCAGCGCGCACACCTCGTCCCCCGGCTTGAACTGCTCGACGTCCGCCCCGACCTCGGCCACCACGCCGGAGACCTCCAGCCCCGGGTACGGCGAGGCGCCGGGGGGAGGGTCGTAGAATCCTTGCCGTTGCAGGACGTCCGCACGGTTCACCGCCGAGGCCGTGACGTCGATGAGCACGTCTCCCCGTTCGACGCGTGGCTCCGGCGCCTCGCGCCACTCCAGCACCTCAGGCCCGCCAGGCTCGGCGATCTCAATGGCTCGCATGCGAACCACGGTAGCCGGGCAAAGAAGTTGTGGGTTGCCGGGCTGCGGACGAGCCGATGGCGTTAACCTGCAATGTATTTGCTGCCCCTTTAGACCCACCCGAGGGGGAACACGGTGGCAAGACACGATCGAGAGGAATCTCTCGAGGAGCAGCTCGCCTGGCTCGACGCGATCAAGGAGACGGAGGAGGCCCCCGTCCCTGTCAGCGCTTCCGCTGCTCCGGCTGACGAGCCGGTCGCATCGCCGTACCCCAAAGACCCCTGGCTCCTGGTGCCCCAGCAGCACGAGACGCCGACGCCGCCGCTGTTCCGCGCGGCGGTCGACACCGTGTACGGCCCAGCGGTGGCCGAGGGCGTCCCCCAGAGCGAGAGCGAGGCGGGGGAGTGGCTCGGCAGGGCCGGAGCCAAGGACGAGCCCGCGACCCCGGCCGCGCCGAGCGCGGACGATCCGTTCCACGCGCCGCTGAAGCCGCTGCCGCGACCCGACGACACCGACACGTACGCGTTGCCGTTCACGTCGCCCGAGTCGGCGGAGGAGACGGCGTGGCTGTCGCCGTCCGACTGGCCGGGGCCGGGCCGGGACCAGGGGCGGCAGGAGGAGGGTGACCGGCCGTCCGCCGGGGAGCCCGCGCGGCCGGAGGCGGAGCCGGAGCCGGTCTCCGCCGAGGAGCAGCCCGCGCCACCCGCGCCCGCGCCCGCGCCCCACGCCGAGGAAGAGCCGGTCAAGGAGGAGCGGGTCGCCTGGGCCGACACCCAGCCGGGCGGCGAGCGCCCGGCCTGGGCCGACGCCGAGCCACAGGCCGCCGCCCCGGCTACCGGGTCCACTGTGTCGCCTCCCGGGTCCACTGTGTCGCCTCCCGGGTCCACCGGGTCGGCTACCGGGTCCGCCACGGAGTCTCTGGACGCGCCGGAGACCCGCCCGCACCTCGACCGCCCCCAGCGGGCCGCCGAGGCGTCGGAGACGATGCCGCGTGCCGACCGCCCGCTGTGGAGCGATCCGGAGGCGCGCGCCGAGGAGCGGCCGCAGGACAGCGCTCCGCAGTGGCCGGAGCAGTCGTCCGAGCGTCCGCAGTGGCCGGAGCGGGAGCCCGAGCGCGCTCAGTGGCCGGAGCGGGACTCGCGCCCCTCGTGGCCGGAGCCGGAGCGTTCGCAGTGGAGCGAGCAGCGCGAGGCGCCGGAGCGTTCGCAGTGGAGCGAGCAGCCCGAACGGCCCTCGTGGAGCGAGCAGGAGCGCCCGCAGCGGGCCGAGGAGCCCGAGCAGCCGCCGCAGTGGAACGAGCAGCCGGAGCCCCCGCAATGGGCGGAGCCGGCCGAGCCGGAGCGTTCGCAGCGCGGCGAGCAACCCGAATGGCGGCCCGCCGAGCGGGAGATCCCGCCGACCCCGCCGCGCCGCAGCCCGGCCCCCACCCCGGTGTTCACCGTCCAGCCCAGGCCGCCGGTGACCGGACGCCCGACCGCCGAGAGCCTCGACCCGGAGTCCCTGCTTCGCGGCCGGCGCAACGCGCCCTCCAAGGGCTGGCGCCGGGTGGTGTACAAGGCGTCCGGCGGGTGGATCAAGCCGGGCGAGCCGCCGGAGGTGCGCCGCCGCCGCGAGCTGATCACCAGGGCCCGCACCCCCGTCACCGCCGGGCACCACCGGGTGGCCGTGCTGAGCCTGAAGGGCGGCGTGGGCAAGACCACGACCACGGTCGGCCTCGGCGCCACCCTGGCCCAGATGCGCGGTGACCGCGTCATCGCCGTCGACGCCAACCCCGATCGGGGCACGCTGTCCGACAAGCTCGTCCTGGAGACCTCGGCCACCGTGCGCGACCTGCTCAACGAGCGCGACCAGGTCAAGCGCTACGTCGACATCAGGGCGTTCACCTCGCAGGCGCCCTCGCGGCTGGAGGTGCTGGCCTCCGACCGCGACCCCTCGGTCTCCGAGGCGTTCAGCGGCGCCGACTACCAGGCCGTCTCCCAGGTGCTGGAGAACTTCTACTCGATCTGCATCACCGACTGCGGCACCGGGCTGCTGCACTCGGCCATGGGCGGCGTGCTCGGGCTGGCCGACCAGATCGTGCTGGTCAGCTCCCCGTCGGTCGACGGCGCCAGGGCGGCCTCCGCGACGCTCGACTGGCTGGAGGCGCACCACCACGGCGACCTGGTGAAGAACGCGACCGTGGTGTTGTGCAGCGTCAGGCCCCGGTCGAAGTCGGCGGTGGACATCAAGAAGCTGGAGGCCCACTTCGCCGCCAGGTGCCGGGCGGTCATCCGGGTGCCGTACGACCCGCATCTGGAGGAGGGGGCCGAGATCGACCTCGACCGCCTCCAGGAGGCGACCAGAGACGCCTACCTCCAACTCGCCGCCTGCGTGGGCGAGGGGTTCGCGGGCGTCCGCGAGTGAGTCACGGGCCGGCGGACTGGCGCGCGGTGAGCACTTCCGCACCGCACGCCGGGACGCCTCAGGCGGGGTACACCTCGTTCACCAGCCGGGAGGTCCACGGGCACCACACGAGGCCGGGCAGGAACGCGCCGCCCGCCTCGTCGAGGTGCTCCTCGACGTACGGGACGGTCGCGTCGCACACCTCGAAGGCCAGCTCGAAGAAGTCGACGGTGTCCGGCCGGTAGTGGTAGCTCCAGCGGGGATTGTAGGGGGCGGTCCGCTTCAGGATCCGGCCGACGACGTGGGGCCGCGAACGGGTCTCACCGCCGATCAGGTCACGGGCGTGCTGGATCTTGTCGGGGTCGCGCAGCTCGATCACGAAGCGCTCGCGCGTGATGTCCTCCATCGTGAAGTACGCCACGGGGGCGGCCTGCCGCGCGGTGCCGGTCGCCGTCGCCGGCCCGGCGGCGGTCAGCACGGCGAGGGCCGCCGCGAACGAGACGCCGATCTTGGGGGTGATGCCTGACATTGGTTCCCTCCGAGGTCGGGGGGTGAGGGACTCAACCCCACGCCACGGAAAGTATCGGCGTGACTACACACAGTGAAATAGCGTCCAGGCCACAGGACCCTGCCCGAACCCGGGGACAGGACGCTCAAGGGATGCTCACCAGGGCTCGCGGCGGCCCGGGGAGGGTGGCGGAGGGTGTGGGATTCGAACCCACGAGGCCATCGCTGACCTGGCCGCTTTCAAGGCGGCTGCACTCGTCCACTATGCGAACCCTCCTGTGCGGAAACCACGATAGCGGCTGTGGTGACAGGGGTGTGAGTTCAGGCGGTGGCGGATCTCGACGTCGAGGGTGCGGCACGGAGATCGTGACACGGTCGTGGGCCTCCACGGCGACCTCGACCAGCTCACGGCTGACGGGCCTCCAGGGCCGCCACCGAACTCTGGCGGGGCCAAGAGGGTGGCCTCAGCCGCCGAGCTGTGACAGCAGCCACTTCGGGCCCACGGTCTCGGCGCCCAGCGCGTGGACCCGTTCCCGAAGCCCGCGGTCCGCCGTGACGACCAGCACTCGTTCCCACGGTTTGGCCCGGCGTACGACGTCGACGATCGCGTCGTCGCCGCTCCCCGTCGCCGCCACCACCTGGATCCCCGGCACGGCGGGCGCGCTCTTCGCCGCCCCCTCCACGACCGCGACCACCCGCGGATACCACTGGGCCAGCACCGGATGCGTCAGCCGCAGCCCCGACACCTCCCGCAGCAGCCGGGTCGCCGCCCCCAGCCGGTCGTTCCACCAGCCGCGCTCGGCCCGCGCGCCGACGATGTTGGCCACGTCGAGCACGATGGTCTCGGGCCTGATCGCGACCTGGATCTCGCTCCACGTGGCGGCGAAGCCGGGATGCAGCCTGCGCGCGGTCACCTCGGGCAGGGGCAGCCAGCGCAGTTCGCTGCTCTCGGCGTTGGCCGGCGTGGCGGCCAGCAACTCGGCCGACTCGGCGATCACGGTCTCGAACGCCCACCCGCCGTGGTCGTCGAGATAGACCCCCTGCACCCGCAGCCCCTCCGCGCCGAGCGCCGCCTCCTCGCGGGCCTCGCGCAGCGCGCTGGTGACGGCGTCCTCGTGGCTGTCGCGGGCTCCGCCGGGCAGCCCCCAGGTGCCGCCGTGGTGGCTCCACCAGGAGCGCTTCTGCATCAGCACGTACGGGACGCCGCCCTCGTCATGGTGCACGAGGAGGAGCCCGGAGGCGCCGTGGACGCCCCAGTGCCGGTGGCCTTGGGAACACGCGGCCCAGCCGTCGCCGTCCTTCGCCGTCATGAGGGGATTGTCTCAGCCGCCGCCCTTGGAGAAATGCTGGTAGTTCTTCCTGCGATTTCGTGACCTGCCATATTAGGTGCGGTACCCCCTTTCATCTGCAATTACATCATTGGCTGATGTTGGTCATGATTGGCCTCAGTCGGCCCTCAGACGGCCCAGAAACGGCCCACGCGCGGCCCATGGATAAGGGCTCACTCGGCTTTTACCTTCCCGTCGCGGATCTGCGCGACGTACTCCCGCGTGTAGTCGGATGCCTTGGCGACCTTGGCGAGCCACCCCCGGACTTGGGGATGGCCGCGGTTCTCGTGGAAGGCGTCGTGGATCTCCGCGAAGAGTTCGGCGCGCTTGGCGTCGAGTTCTCTCCGGAGGGTCCCGATGCGCTGGAGGCGCTCTTCGTCAGTCGTCACGCCCACCATGGTTGCACAAATAGCTTGGCCAAGAAAGTTCGCCAAGTCTCTTGTGTCTCAGCGTTCAATGTGAACAGAATAGGCCAAGAGAGTTCACATATTGCCCCTGTGGGGAGCGGCCCTCGCCAGGCGATTCCAGCACCGGGCGAGGACCTTGACCGGGAAGAAGGCTCCCAGCTCATGCAACAGCGTACGGGCCTCAACGGCGAGGCCACCGACACCACCCGGGACCGTGCCGACGCCGAGACGGCACGGCCCAGCACCGACACCTGCACCTACTGCGGCAGCACCGAAGACATCCGCACCATCGCGGGCGTTGGAACACACGGCTGCCAGACGTGCGCCGGCATCATCCAGCGCGCCCTCAACGCCCGCATGGCGGACGCACCGCCGGTCACCGACGACCAGGGCGCGGGCATCGCCTGCGTCGAGTGCGGGGCGACCGGCCGGCCCGTACACGTCGCGGGCGAGGTCGACGGCCGCGACGTGTACCAGTGCGACGACACGGACGGGTGCGACGCCCGCACCTTCGAGATGCCGTCGTCGATCCAGGCCGCCGCCCGCGACGCCGGAGTCCGGGCGATCCGGGAGTACAAGGGCCAGTGGCTGAGCGTGATGCGCGCCCACCAGCGGATGCGCCGCAGCGTCCGCAACGGGACCGCCGAGCCCGCCGCGTGGCTGACCGAAGACCCGTGCGACCCGTGGTGCTACGGCGGCCTCGACCACGAGACGGGAACATCCCCCGACGACCGTATCCACTTCGGCGTGTCGATGTCCGTCCCGCTCGTCACGATGGAGCCCGTCGTGTCGGGCCCGCCGTCGCACTTCGCGCCGCCGGAGATGTCCCTGTCCCTGGAGCGCAAGTACAGGGAGAAGCAGCCGCGCATCAGCTTCACCGTGGGCGACCGTCAGTGCGCCATCGCCACGCTGGGCGAGGCCGAGAAGCTCGCGAACGACCTGCTGTTCCTCGTCGCTCAAGGACGTGGCGAGGCCAGCCCGATATAGCACGACAGCCCCCGGCCCGGTGTTGGAGCACCGGGCCGGGGGCCTGGATCCCGTCACCTGACAACACCAGGGAGAGATCGTGAACCAGAACCTACCGTCGCCCGGGTGCACCCTCTACGAGTGGTGCAGCATCACCACCCACGAGCGCGGCCACCACATGGCCAACCTCGACCTCATCGAGCTGCTCGACGAGCCCGACAAGGTGATCGAGGTCAACCTGTACGCCGACGACACCACGCCGCCCGTCGTACGGCTGATCTTCCCGGGTCACGGTGTCGCCGCGTACATCGACCTGCCCGCCGAGCACGCCGACGCCATCGCGTCCATCATCCGCACGTTCGAGGGGCCCGGCCTGTTCGACCGGCGCGGCCTGCGCGAGTTCGCCGAACTTCTCGCGGAGGCGACCCACGAACTGAACGCGGCGGCCCAGCCGTGAAGTGCCATATCCCGTGGTGCACGGCGCAACACCACCGGGCCGACTATCAGACGCACACCCGCGAGATCGCCGAGCTGGACACCGGCCGCGGCCTGATCGTCATCGTCGAGCTGTATCAGCACTGGCAGCCCGGCCACAGCGAGGCCCCGGCCGTGGTCGTCGTCGAGGACACCGACAGCGAGACGACCGTCACGCACATCACGGCCGCCATCGCGGCGACCATGGGCCGGGCCATCACGGCGCTGCCCCACAACGGCCGCGCGGCCTTCGGAGAGGCGCTGACGACCGCCGCGGCGCTCCTTCTCTCGACGCCTGGCGAGCGTGAGGCTGACCCTCACACCCCCGGGCGTGAGGCCATGCCTAACGCTGAGCGTCCGGAAGGGCGGTGACCAGGGTCATGGCTACCTCCCCCCGGCGCAAGCGCGCACCACGCATCGTAGAGATGGAGGAGTACGTTGCCATGCTGCACCGCATGGTCGACGCGCTCGGCGTGCGGCTGGCCGACGACCCTGCCGGGCTCGTCCACGTCGAGCCTCTGCGCGAGCACCTGCGCGACGCGATGAACACGGCGATCGCGATCAACCAGGAGAAGCCGCGCGGCTACAGTTTCGCCGAGCTGGGGCGGATTCTCGGTATCAAGCGGGAGTCCGTCTACGAGCGCGCGGTGAAGGGCCGCGCGATCCTCGCGGCGGCGCGGGCCCGGCTCGGTGTCGTGTCGCTGCGCGAGCACCGCCAGGCGCGACTGGAGCGCGCGGGCCTGCCCGACCGGCGGGCGGCCGAGCGCTGACCGTCCAGAACACCACGCACGCCCCGCCGATCACCTGATCGGCGGGGCGTCGTCATGTACGAGCCCGGTGGCGCGGGGGCGGCGCCTGCTCGGGCGCGGATGCCGTCGCTGCTGTACGCAGGGCTGCGATCAGCTCGGGCATGCGACCGGGCAGCGCGGCCAGGATGTCGGCCAGGTCGGCGGCGCACTCCAGGGTGAGGTCTCGTGTGCGCCGGCCGTGGGCGCCGGTACGGGTGAGCCGGACGACGGGCGGGTGCGGGTCCACCTGGCCGACGAACACCGTGACCACCACTTCGCCGAGGGTCCAGACGGCAAGCTGGGCGGCGTGGCCGGGCTGGTCGCCGGGCCGGTGTGGGGCGCGGCACCAGGCGACGCCGCACGGCGACGTCGTCGCGAACGTTGGCATGGGGTACCTCCTCTCGTGTCGATCGGCCGTGCTCGGGGTCTCCGCTGCGGGGGCGGTCGGTTGGACCGCGAGCCCGACCGGCGCGGAGCACCTCCGGGGAAGGCTCCGTGTGGTCCCCGCCCTGGGCCGACTCCTCCAAAGGCGGCGGGCGGGGACCACGTCTGAGGCCCTCGTCTGGCGCGTCTCCACTTCGTGTGGCGCCAGGCGGGGGCAGTTCTTCACCCTGCTCCCGTCCGCAACGCCTGACGCGAGGCGGGAGCAGGGCTGTCCGGGTGATCCAGTTCGGCCCGCCGCAGCCCGTCGAGGGAGACGATCAGTTGCGTGGCCAGGGCGTATTCGAGGGACCGGAAGGCGTCGAGCGGTAGTTCCACGGCGTCCTGGACGACGACGACCGTGCGCCCTGGGGCAGGCCGGTAGAGGCCCGCGACGACCCCGTACGGCTCGGCGCCTTGTGCGGTGTAGACGTGCGACTCTCGGCGTAGGCGCGGGCACAGCGCGCGGGCCACGGGGATGCATGGGCGGCAGCAGGGCGGGGCGTGCGTGAACTGGAGGCCGCCGCCGGTCGTTCCTGGGGGCTCGGGCATCAGCCACCAGATCCGGCCGTCGCCGTCCACGGCCGACCGGCCGCACACCTGGCACAGGTGGCGCGTCATGCAGCGGCGCTGCCGCGGGGTGTTGACCATCTTCCACAGCGGGCGTCCGGCGCGGGATACGCCCTGCCGGTGCCACAGCACCCCGTACAGCCAGTCCGTCTCCACCGGATCCATGTGGGACAGCCGCATCCCGTCCGTCGCCCCGGAGTGCGGTGCCAGAGCAAGCTGGTAGCCGATGGCCTCGCCGTCGTAGGCAGTGACGTACGGGACACCGTGTCCCACCTGGGGCGCCGTCACCAGGTCACCCCGCCGCCCGCCAGAAACGGGGACGCCGAGGCGCCCACCCAGGCCCACCGTGGCCGCTTGAAGGGCGGCACGACCCCACTGCGCTGGGGCCGTGCCGCCGATCCCGCGCGCCCCTCCGCACGCGGAGGCACGGCAGTGAGACGCCCGAGAGCTGACTCGCCGCCGTGCCGGTCCATGGGATTCATCGCCTGCCCGCCATCAGCGCGAGTTCGATGAGCGCCCAGCCGAGGCTCACGGCCTCGCCCGGCGAGAGCTGGAGAGCCGGCGTCTCATCGACGTCCACATGCACCGTGGGCTGTTCGTCGTGCGGGGCCTGGCGCAGGTCGACGAACAGCACCGGAGGGCGCTCGACATCCGCCAAGTCGAGACGCACCGTCTGCAGCTCGGCGAGGTGGCGCCGCTCGCCCTCGTGGTCTCCGGCGCACCAGGCCGGGCATCCGCTCACAACCGCCCCCGCCAGGTGTGGGCCAGGCGAGCGGCCGGGGCCTCGATGGTTTCCAGGCGCTCGAACGTCCCGGCGGTGATGACATCGCCGCTCGGCTTGTGGATCGCCCGCCAGCTACCGTCCGGCCGCTGCTCGACGTCGCGGAACTCGGGGATCTCGGGGATCTCAACGGCCGGCCGGCACCGAGTCACGGTCCCGGTGCCGGCCGGCCTGCTCGTGGGGGCGCCCGTGTCCCGCCGGACCGGCGCTCGCATGGGGTATTCGAGCCCGTGACTGCTCATACGGGGACCGTAGAAGTGCTCCGGGGCGCCTATCTACGATGTTTCAGGTTGTTGCAGAAATTCGTCTCTCGCCCGGAGTATGAGCAACCTGGCCTCGTCCCCGTAGACTGCGGCGCGGCCCATCTGCTCGAAGACGGTCAGATAGATGTGGATCTCTTCGGTCCTGGTGATGTCGAGTGCTGCCGTCAACGTCTCGACCTTGACGAGACCCTGGTCGAAGATCCAGAAGGCGGTTTGCGTGTGGGCGCCCAGGCCAGCCCCTGCGGGGATGATCCCGATCGATACATTGGGCAGCGACATGGCCGCCATGACACGGTCGAGCTGCTCCAGCATGGTTTCGACCGAGCCGACATGGGTCCGCAGTGTTTGCTCCGCGAGCAGGAACACGAAGCGGTGGTCTCCCTCTCGCAGGATGCGTTGGCGGGCCAGGCGGGCAGCGGTCGCAGCCTCGCGATCGTCGGGGAGGTCAAGGAGTTGAGCCCAGTAGGCCATGCTTTCGACCGAGTAGGCGGCGGTCTGTAGCAGGCCGGGGATGCTCCAGTGCTCGTGCACGCGGAACAGTCTGGTGCGCTCGTAGAGGGTCGCGATGTCCTCTTGGAGGCGCCGCAGGCCGGTTCGCGCCTGCCTGCGCCATTCTCGGTAGAGAGAATCAACTCTGCGTGCCTGGGCGATCAGGCCGGGGGTCTCGTCTTCGGCATTGCAGGTGGAGCACCAGGCGCGGATCTCGGCATCGGTGGGGGTCTGCCTGCCGTGCTCCACGCGGCTTACCTTGGTGAAATGAATTCCGACGGCCGCCGCGAGCTGCCGTCCCGAGAGACCTGCATCCAAGCGGATCTCTCGGAGACGGTCACCGAAGGCTTGCCGTGCCTGTTGGGCCGAACTGGTCACTGGGCGATCTTCTCGCCGTTCAAGAGGGCTTGTATTCGTCGTGCGGGATACCCAACTCCCAGACAGCCTCGAAGGCCGACTTGCACAACAGGAGGTCGTGCGGATCGGTCGAGGTGGTGAAGTCGATGTTCTGGCCGTTGCCCGCGTAGTGGTGGAACACGACCATGCGGTCGTCGAACAACCAGAAGTCGTTGCCGGGGAACGCGATGGACGATACGCGCCGTCGAGGTACCCAGCGCACCCCGCATCCAGCGTCGATGTGAGGCTGCATGATGCTGTGTGACCAGCGCTGATAGTCGCTGAGCGGCTCACTTACGACGTGGGCGCGCTTGAACGTCTTCCCCGCTTTGGTGCCGTCGCGCACGAGGTCGCACCATTCGCGAAGCCATTCGAGGTCGTCCGGTTCACCGGCCGCCCACTTGGCCAGATGGGGTAGCTCGACCTCCGTGCCGTAGGAGTCGCGCATCTCCAAGTGGATGGCGGACTGTTCGAATTGCGTGAATAGCGCATTGAACTGCTCGTATGAGAGCCCCATCAGTCGCCTTCGCGGAAGAAGAAGGGGACGAGCCTGTCTGGGATCTCGCAGGCGACCTCGCCGGCGGGAATGTTCATCTGCGCCAGCACCTCGGGGTCAGTGACGACCCAGCCCTGAACGAGCCAGGATCCGCGGTCGGTCTGGTAGAGCGTGGGGGATCCTTGCGGCTGCGAATCGGGATCTACTGCCACGAGTGTGATTTTCACCGTCGCCCCTCACTTGTTGCAGAGTGTTGTAGACCCACTTGATGCTCGGCTCAACAGAGCCCTGAGTCAAGAGTCGGCGATCCAGCTCTGGGCTGTCTCGCTCGTGATTCTCACCTTTCCGTAGCAGCACGACGAAAGCCCCCGCCACCTCCCGAAGGAGATGGCGGGGCCGCTCGTTACCGAGGCTTACAGGCTGTGGATGCGCTGTCCCTGGGAGACGCCCGGCTTGTAGACGGGCACCCGCGTGGAGCCGAGCAGTACGCCGACGATCGGCCACTTGCGCTGCAGCGTCGAGACGACGGCCTGGTAGAGGGTGACGCACGCGCCGCCCACGGCCAGGCTCACCTGAGTGGCCGTGTCAGGGTCGATCTCGAACCCCTGGAGCACGAACCAGGCGATGACGGAGCCGACCGCGGCAGGGACTGCGGTGCGGATCCAGGACAGGATCAGGTCGTACATGGGCCCTCCAACGAGGTCGGGGAGTCATAGATTCAGCGGTGTTTCCGCTGGTCCGAGGCAGGGTGTTGAGAAGTCGCTGATAAAATCAGGCGTTCTCCAACACCGTGATCGCGACCTAACAAGGGCGCGTGATTTAATCACGCCTGATCTTTAGGTCAGGCGACGCGAGCAGCCAGCAACTGGTCGAGCTTGGCGCTGATCTCGTCGAGGCGGGCCTTGATGCGGTCCTGCTCGGTCTCGATCTCCTGCAGGAACGCGGCGGGGCTGCGCGAGGACTCGCCCGTCTCGCCCTTGTTCATGACGATCCTGGCGTCGTGCCAGATCGCGTCGATGTCCACGTCGTCCTCCTCCATCCACCGCGCCACCCGGGCGCGGAAGTCGGTCATGTCGATGCTGTGGGGGTCGGGCTTGCCGCGGTTGACCTCGCGGTGGGCCTTCACCCGGCTGGCGTCGAGGCCAAACTCCTTGCACAGCTCGGCGCACAGCCGGACGTACGCGTCGAGCTGGACCTGCGGCCAGGGCTGCGACCCGTTGTTCTCGGCCTCGATCCCGATGCTGCTGGAGTTGTCGTGCAGTGCGCTGGTCGAGGGGGCGTTGTGCCAGCAGCGGCCGGCGGCGATCACGTAGATCCGCCCGGACCGGCCGAGCCCGTACTGGCTGAGCGGGCCGTCCAGACCTGGGCGGCCGTCCCGTACGACGCGGAGGGACGGGTAGTCGCCGCCTGCGGCCGGGCCCGCGGTGTGGTGGCAGACGAACCCCTCCACCTCGGGCTGCGGCCCGTGGCCGCGCGTCCGCCAGCCGGGCACCTCCTCGACCGGGAAGCCAGTGCGGCGGGCGACGTCGGCGAGCTGGGTCAGATAGGGCACTGTCAGCCTCCTTGAATCAGCGTGATCAGGGCGATGACGAGGCTCGCGGCGCCGAACAGGGCGGCGATGGACGGGAGCGGCCAGCGGCTGCGTTCGAGGACCCGCAGCCGCGCCTCGTGGTCGGTGAGGTCGCTGCGCATGTCCTCGTGAGCGGTTGCCACCTGGTCGACCTTGTTGCCGAGCTGGTCGACCTTGCCGGAGACGCTGCGCAGCTCGTCGTAGATTTCGCGTGCTCCGATCGTCACCGGACCAAGGGGGTCACTGGTCACGCACGACTCCTTGCTGAGTTGGTACGGCGAGCAGCCGCGAGTTGGTGAAAGAAGGGGTGCCGCCCGTCCGCACCCAGCCACGGGCGGCACGATCAGGGATGTCAGGTGGATAGCCAGCGCATTTCGAGCTGGCCGCCGTAGTGGCCGCTGTCGGGGTTCAGTCCTGCGAGTTGGTCGGCCGAGGGCCATTTCCTGGCGTGGACGATGAGGTAGTCGCCGGCGGTCAACTGGATGATTGCGGCGGCGGTGTGGCTTTCGGAGGTTTGCTTGGTGCGGTTGCTGAACATGGACAGCGCTTCGCGTCGTACTCCTGCGGGGGTGTAGATGAACACGAGGTTGAAGCGCTGGTCCGCCTCCATGGGGTCCTGGATCCACTGCATTTGGAGGGTGAGCAGGTGGTAGCCGGTCCTGGTGGCGGTCAGCCGTGTCCTGTCGCTGGAGTTGTAGGCGTCGGCTGTGTCGTGGACGAGGGTGTCCCAGGTGACCGGGTCGTGGGCGAAGCGCGGCAGCGACTGGGCCTGGTTCTTGCGGACGATGGTGAGCGGCGGCTG
>NZ_JBVJIM010000024.1:0-142690 GCF_055586305.1 Nonomuraea sp. NPDC051298 | reverse complement strand
CCCGCTCTCCCAGTAGCACTCGACAGCGCGATCGTCCCCGACTTCCCCCTGGCCAACAAGAGCTTCAACCTGTCCTACGCGGGCAACGACCTGTAGGCGCGCGGGGACGTTCGGACGACTGCTCTACCGCCGTGGCCGGGACGGCCACCAGTTCGCCCCGCCGAGCAGTCGCATCGCCGCGGGTACGACGATCGAGCGGACCAGGGTGGCGTCGATCACCACGGACAGTGTGAGGCCGACCCCGATGGTGATCAGGAACAGCGAGGTCGCGGTGAACCCCATCGTGGCCAGGACGACGACCATGAGCAGCCCGGCTCGGGTGATGAGGGAACCGGTGCCGCGCAGGCCCGTGACGATCGCACGCCGGTTGTCGCCGGTGGCCAGATACTCCTTGTTGATGCGGCTCACCAGGAACATCTCGTAGTCGGTCACCAGACCGAAGGCGATCGTGATGATGAGCCCCAGTGCCCAGACATCGGTGGTGCCCACCACGGAGAAGCCCATCAGCCCGGCCAGGCCGCCCTCCTGGAAGCCCCAGACGATGATGCCGCAGGAGGCCGCCAGGGAGAGGAAGGCGACGGCGACGGCCTTGACGGGTACGAGCACCGAGCGGAACGCGAGGAAGAGCAGGATCAGGGTCGACAGGCCGATGAAAGGACAGCGCCCACGGCAGCGCCCCCGTCGTCGCGTCGCTGTTGTCGAGGCTGACCGCCGGTCCGCCGACCAGGACCTGGGTGGCGCCTGCCGGGGGTTGGAGCGCCCTGATGTCCCGTACCAGTTGAAGGTTCTCCGCGTCGTCGGCCTCTCCCTGGTAGGTGACGGTCGCCCAGGTCAGCTCGGCGTCGGCGAGATGTGCACCGGCCGCCCGCGCGCCCTCGATGCCCTCCACGGACTTCAGGTAGTCGTCGAGAGCGGCCCGCTGCACGGGGCCGACGATGGCGATGTCCAACTGGGTGGGGTGATGGACGTGGCCAGCCACTTCCACGCCCGGTCCTCCCTGGTGACGGCGCCGGGCCGGCGGCGTGGCCAGGGGAGGCTCAGCGCGTTGATCCGAGGGCCGAGCGCGGCCAGCAGAGCGGGCAGCACGACGAGCGCGGCGAGGAGGCGACCTCGGTCCGCGGCAGGCCGCTGAGTGCCGCCGTGACCGCCTGCTCGAAGGCCGGGTCGTTCACCGACAGCTCGCCGGTGGGGTCGCTGTAGATCGCCACCGCGTCCGCCTGCGCCGGCCGGTGTCCGAAGTGGCTTTCCAGGAGCTCGTTGGCCCGGTACGACTCCGCGCCGGGAGGCTCCAGCCCGCCCGTGCTCAAGGCGCCGAAGACCCCGCTGCCCCAGCCGCCGGCGAGCACCACGAACAAGGCAGCCGCGATCAGTACCGCGCGTCTGCGGACGAAGGTGAAATGTCCTAACCACGCGTACACGGCGGTGCCTTCCGACTGTCGGACCGGCCGTTCTCCCAGCTCAACTCAGGCCGCCGTCCACCCGCAGCACAGCTCCGGTCACGTAGGAGGAGCGATCGCTGAGCAGCCAGGCGGCGGCCTCGGCGACCTCCTCGGGCTCGGCCGCGCGGCGCAGCGAGGTGCGCGCGTTGAGCTGCTCGACGATGCCGGGCGAGGCGGCCTCCCAGGCGCGGACCATCTCGGTCAGTGTGGTGCCGGGGGCGATCCCGTTGACCCGGATGCCTTCCGGGCCGAAGGTGGCGGCGGCCGACTCGGTGAGGCTGTTGAGCGCCCGCTTCATCGCGCCGTAGGCGGACAGCATGGGGTTCGGCCCCCAACTGCCGACGGTGGAGGTGTTGACGATCGCCCCGGTCCTGGCGGTGGCCCGGATGGCGGCCACCTCGGCGGACATGGCGATCCACTGTCCTTTGAGGTTCACGGTGTACATCAGGTCGAAGTCGGCCTCCGGTATCCGGTCCATCGGCGCCGGGGGCACCGCCGTCGCGCCGTTGTTGAAGGCGACGTCGAGCCTGCCGTACCGCTCCACGACCCGGTCCACCGCAGCGCGGACGCCGGCCGGGTCGGCCAGGTCGCACACGACGTGGTCGGCGGTGCCGCCCGCCGCGCGGATCTCCTCGGTCACCGCCTTGAGCCGGTCCTCGGTTCGCGCGGCGAGCAGCACGGTGGCGCCCTCCCGGGCGAACAGCCGCGCCGCCGCGGCGCCGATGCCGCTCCCTGCGCCGGTGACGAAGGCGATCTTGCCGGCCAGCAGGCCCGTGCTCCTGTCATCAGTCATGGCACCGAGCCTGGTCCCGGGGGCGCAGGCTCAGCCAGGCATCGGTGGTACCTGGCTGAGCACGACGCCGGGCACGCATAGTGGAAGCGTGGACAGAGAGGAACTGGCCGCCTTCCTGCGCAGCAGACGGGAGCGGATCTCCGCCGCCGACGTGGGTCTCCCGGCCGGGCGGCGGCGTCGTACCCCCGGGCTGCGCCGCGAGGAGGTGGCCCAGCTCGCGTACATCTCGACCGAGTACTACACGCGCCTCGAACAGGCCCGCGCCCCGCATCCGTCCCGCGAGGTGCTGGCCGGGCTGACCAGGGCGCTGCGTCTGTCGGACGCCGAACGCGACCACCTGCACCACCTGGTCGGCGCACCGCCGGGCCCACCGCCCGGTCCGTGCCGCGAGGTGCACCGCGACATCCTCGACCTGCTGGACCGGTTGCCGCAGGCCGCCGCGTTCGTGCTGTCCGCGACCTACGAGGTGATCGCCTGGAACGACCTGGCGGCCGCTCTGATGGTGGACTTCTCCGCGCTGCCCCGGCGCGACCGCAACCTGATCAGGTACGCCTTCCTCGGGCCGCACCTGGAGGGGACCCGGCTGCCCGTCCTGGCGGAGGCGGATCGGGACGTGTTCGCCCATGAGGCGGCCCGGCGGCTACGTGCCGCCGCCGCCCGCTACCCCGGCGCCGCCGAAGTGGACGAGCTGGTGTCCGAGCTCCTGGCCGGCAGCGCGAAGTTCGCCCGGCTGTGGGCCTCGCACGACGTGTCCCCCGGACCGAGCCTGCGCAAGACCCTGCACCACCCGCTGGTGGGCCCCATCACCCTGAACTGCCACATGCTGGACATCTCCGACCGCGACCAGCAAGTGGTGATCTACACGGCCGACCCGGACTCCCCGGCCGCGGAAGCACTGCGGCTGGTCTCGGTGATCGGCACCCAGCGCATGAACGTGCCAGGCTGAACCGACCGACCCGGGCGGCGTCGAGGGCGCGCCGGACCGACGCCTTGCTCGTCCGGCGACAGCCCCTGGCGGAGACCGGCGAACCCGGCGGCCTGGCCCGCGCCCATCGGCGAGCCGACCGCGGCGACCGCCGTGACCGGGTCGAGCACGTCGGGACAAGCCTTCAGGACGGCGTCGGCGATCTTCTGCTGCTGGGACGTGAAGGCGGGCCTCTACGTGTGTGCCTTCGTGTGGGACGCATGTTTCGGAGCGGGAGGCGTCGGCGCGGGTCGAGCAGGAGGTGGTGCGTTGAGGCCCGGCCTCGGGCCGAGCAGAAGCGCTTCCGCCTCCAGGTGATCCAGCCCGTTCGTGTCATGACGGGGGACGCAGCGTAGGGTCTGGCGGCCGCACGGGCAGCATCGGCAGCGATGGAGGCTGGGGCCGCAGCGCTGAAGAAGTCCGCAGGCCAAGCGGTACCGTCACTGGGGCCGAGGCACCGTGTAGAGCCAGTACGCTCCCTGGTTGCCCGAGATGTTGTACGGCGTCCTTGCCGCACCCGGATAACCGTACGTCGTGGGGATGTCGTTGCCTCGTGTCCTGTCCAGGGAGGCTTCGGGGGTGTCGTAGATGCTCTCGACGGTGATGGAGACCTTGGTCTCGGCCTCAGAGGCCGAAGCGAGGAGGTCGCTGTAGAAAATTTGGAGGCGGGCCTTGCAGCCCGTGCATGGTCCGATGTTGCTGATCAGGATGACCTGGATGCTCTGGGCGGCTACCGTGAGCCCTTGCTCAGTGATCCAGTTGTAGGCGTCGAGCAGCGTGGCGACCTCGCTGTCCTGCTGCGACAGCTTGGCCTCGTCCACGCTGATCTCTGCGGGACGTGTGGCGCCGTTGTTCGCCGTGAGGGTGTAGTACCCCTCGCCGGACCTGGGTGCCTTGACCGGGGTCAAGTAGCAGCGTTCTTCGTCGCCCGGGGCAGGGACGTTACCGTCGACGATCACCATGATGCGGGAGAACAGGCCGGGTTCCCCCACGCGATGGTCCCGCTCGGCGTGTTCGTGGATCGTGGCCAGTTCCCGCACGATCGCCTGGGACCGCGCGTCAGGGCTTTGAGCGTGAGTGTGGGACATCGCCGTCATCCTTCATCGGGGGATTCCACCTTCTCACCGGGCAAGAGGGAATCAAGGGGTGGCCGATGTCCGGCTCCGGCCAGTGCGCTCTGCGCGAGGATTGTCGTCAACGACGGTCGATTGCGGTGCCGGCTGTTGGCTTGCGCCGGGCGGGGCGGCTGTGTGTCGCTTCCGGGCGACGGAGAGACGTGTGCCCTCGGACCGATCATGGTTCGGGGGTGTGTTGGTGTCCCCTGCGACGGCGAAGTCGGCTGCTGTCCGGCTGGGCCGGGAGGCAGTGACGATCCGGCAGTGGGCGCGCCGGTACGGCGTGCGGGTGCCGGGGTAGTCGGGCCGCGAGGTCGTGTATGACTTCGCTGATCTGGCGACGATCGAGGGTTGTATCTGGCGGGGCGATCTCATGCCCCCCCCGACTCCGGAGGAGCGCGACGGACTATGGGCCGCGCTCGCCCGGGCCGCAGCGGCGTGATCTTTCCGCTGATCGTCAGCGCAACAGCGCGACCGCGAGGACGGGCACGCTGACAGTGATCAAGATCGCGCATAACCGCAGCGTCGCACCCCAGCCCTTGAGCGCTTCCCGCACGATCCGCCAGTTGACCTGCATAGATGGCCCCTTTCCTGTCCGGCTCATGTCGTCAGGATGTCGGCCGCCGATCTAGGTCCGCTGGGTGGTCTGGTGAGTGATCCGGTATACCCCTGAATCGAAAGAGGCCCCTCGTGCAGGTCAGGAAGTACGTTCGCATCGTCGGTGCCGAGCGCGTCCAACTCGCGGCGGTGGTGGCCGAGCGGTACGCGGCCGGTGACTCTGTCCGTGAGATCTCCGAGTCGATCGGCCGCTCGTACGGGTTCGTGCATCGACTGCTGACGGAGGGGGATGCGCTACTGCGGCCGCGGGGCCGGGCGCGGAAGGTGTGCGCGGTGGTGTTAGTCGCGGGCGTGTCTTCCTCGGTCAGGGGACGAGCAGGTTGATGGCGACGCCGATGGAGATGGATGTGAGGATGCCGAGGGCGAAGAACGTCCACTGCTGACGGCGTTCGGCCAGGATGGTCTCCTTGGTTTCGCCGAGGAGGATGTCGCGGATCTTCTGAGCTTCGTCCTGGTTGATGGCGAGGAGCTTTTGTTGGCGTTCGGCTTCGGCGAGGAGGGCCAGCCGGGCGGTTTGTTGGGCTTCGAGGTCGCGCTGGAGTTCGTCCATGAGGGTGGCCGCTTCGCTGAAGGCGGTGTTGATGGCTTGGATGCGGCGGCGGAGGCGTTCTCCGGGGTCTTCTTCGGCTTTTGAGATGCGATCTTCTTGTTTGCGGCGTGCTGTCCGCCTGCCGAGGAAGAACAAGCCGAGGCAGAGGACCGCTATGACGCCGAATGGAATCGCCCCGACCGGGCCGTTCTGGATGATAGCTGCCGCAATGACGCCTACCCCACTGATGAACAGCATGAAAAATGGAAGCCACCCTAGGAAGGTGCCGATCCGATCAAGTAGGGATGGCTTGGGCTGAGGGGTCTTCTGCTCCATGTGGACATTGCAGTGCCTAGGATTGGCCGACTGGGGGGGAAGTAATCGAATCGCGATCTCGGGTGTTGGTGTAGCCGATTGCAGTGTAGTCGATCTTGTTCTAGCTCATGATAAGTAAGCTTATCGTGAGCTAGAAAAGTAAGATCATCCCCTCGCGAAAGGCTCCTTGTCCTGGCTCAGCGAAGTTGAAGCAGCTCAGCAGAACTGATGTCCTGGCTCAGGCAACCTGATGTGGCTCAATGCAAGTGATGCGGGGGGATGTCCGGGATGCCATCGGCCTGTCTCAAGAGGGTCGGCGCGGAGACGCGCCCGGGGCCACTACGAACCAACGCAGATCGCCAGAGCACGATCCATCCGCTGGACCCGGACACCGTGGAACCAAGACCCGTGGAGCGCCCGTGACCGACCCGAGCCGTGGCACCGACCAGTGCGATGAGGAACCGCTGGTCGGTGACGGCGTCACCCAAGGCATCGTGCGGGTCGGGGACACCGTTCGCCGTCCGGTCCGGCCTTTCTCCCTGACGATCCAGGCTTACCTGGCGCACCTGCGCGCCGCAGGCTTCTCCGGGGCGCCCGTCCCTCTCGGGCTCGACGAGCGAGGCCGCGAGGTGTTGTCCTTCGTCCCTGGCGACGTTCCCCGTGAACCACTCCCGCCGGAGACGGCGAAGCAGGAGGTGCTGGTCGCGCTGGCGCAGCTCATCCGGCGACTGCACGACGTCGCCGAAGGCTGGGTCGCGCCCGAGGACGCCGTCTGGGGCGGGATCCCCGGGACTCGGGTCCGGAACCCGACCCCGTACGGTGAGCCGCTGTTGGTGAGCCACCGCGACTACTGCCCCGGCAACGTCGTCTTCCGTGACGGACTGCCTGCGGCGCTCATCGACTTCGACCTGGCCAAACCCACCACGCGGGTCGACGACATCGCCAATGCCCTCTACTACTGGGCACCGCTGATGCATCCCGAGGACCGGGCGCCCGCCTTCCGCGACCTTGACATCCCGCACCGCGTCGCGGTGTTCGCTGACGCCTACGGCATGACGTCGGAGCAGCGCCTCGACCTGGTCCCCGCGGCCACCACGATGATCAGCCGTTTCCGCGTCAACATGCGCGCCGCAGCCGAAAGGGACCCGGTGTTCCGGCGTTTCTGGGACGAAGGGCTGAAGGAACGGCTGCCTCGTGCCGAGGCGTGGATACAGCGGGAGGGCCCGGCAATCACTGCCGGAATCGCTCACCGGTGACCGTTCACTCACATCCCATCTTCTGCCGGCATCAGCTTCGACCGGCCGTGCGCCCGCGATCAAGCTGGTACGCACCCGTTGACCTGCCCGGTAAAGGCATGGCGGGCTTGGGCCGAGGCGGTGGACCTCGAACCGTCCGGTCCGGTGTTCCGGCGGATCGACCGGCACGGCAACGTGCTCGGAAAGATGTCGCCGCAGGCGATCGGCAACGCTGTGACCGACGCGGCCGAGTTGGCGGGCCTCGACGGCATCAACGCACACGGTCTCCGGTCGGGGCTGGCAACGGAAGCGCGCCGGGCCGGGCATGACGCGAAGACGATCTCCAAGCATGGTCGCCCAACTCAGGGGGCTGCACGCCTAAATGCGGACCGTGGACGAGTGGGCGGACAACGCGACGGCGGGGCTCGGGCTATGACTCGTGCCATGTGGGGGGACCCGCCGATCCCGGACAGGTCGCGCGCGAGCCGTTGGACCGCTTCCTGCGGGCGGAGCCAACGCAGCACCGATGTGGCCGGCCCACGAAGCACACCGGAGTGCCATGTCGGGCGCTGCTGCCGTTCTACCGTGCCGCGTGCAAGCAACACATGACTCCGCAGGAGCGCGCAGAGGCTGACCGGCTCGACAAGGCGAACGCTGAGCAAGAGGCCGCGGTCGCGGCCCGGCGGGAAGATCGCGAACCGGCGTGCTGGAACTGGCCGGCGCGGCTCGGCCCGCTGGAGAACGACGGCCCGGATACGGCGCTGGTGCACTGGCAGGACGGGCGGTGCGCAGTGTGCGGCAGGCAAGACGGTAGGCCCGACCACGGCGGGCATCGCCCAGGACGTCGTTTCCGGCTTCTGGAACAAGCTCCAGTCGCTGGCCAGCGGCCTGTACAACAACGTCCGCGACTTCTTCTCCAACATCGTCGAGAGTGCGAAGGCGGCCCTGGGCATCCGGTCGCCGAGCAAGGTGTTCGCCCAGATCGGAGCCTTCATGATGCAGGGCATGTCGATCGGCGTGGACAAGAGCCGTGGGGTCGTCGTCGCTGAAGAAGGTCTCCGCTCTCGCGGCGCGGACGGCGATGCCGGACCTGTCGGTGCCCGGCGTGACCGTCCCGGATGGGCTCGGCGGTGGCCGCGCCATGTCGCGGACGGTGGTCAACGTGACCAACCACTACCCGCAGGCCGAGCCTACGTCGGTGACGGTGAACCGCAGCCTTCAGTACGTCGGCGCGATGGGAGTGATCTGAGGTGCCAAGCTACTCGCTCGACGGGGTGCCGCTGGACCACCCAGCCGGCTGCTGGCGAACCAAGAAGGGGACACAGCGCAGACCCTTGCCGGGCGCGCGGGCCGTGGAGGTCAGCGTGCCGGGTCGGCACGGTGACATCCCGGTCGTCGGCCTCGACCTGGAGGCCACGAGCTTCGGCCTGACGTTCAAGGTCACGTCGGCTACCCCGTCGGCGGCGGACGGCGGCTATGAGCAGATGGAGAGGAACCTGGAGGCGTTGAGCGCTCTCCTCGGGATGCGGCATCGGCTGATGAAGCTGCAGTACCAGGCCGGGTCGCTCGTCCGCGTTACCGACGTGACGATCACGGCGACGTCCGAGCCCGAGGTCAATACCGGTGCCGCGACCGCTCGCATCGCGGCCGTGGTCGAGGTGCCGGGCGCGCTCTGGCGCGACGAGTCCGAATCCACCTGGACGGGCGCACCCAACCAACTCGCCCAGACGGTGACCACGCTCGCGAACTCGACCGGGCCCATCACAGACGCGCTGCTGCGCTTCACCGGCCCGGCCGTGCAGCCGTCCATCGGGGACGTCGTCACGGGCGGCTGGGTGCTGCGTCCGGGTGGTCTGCCGGCGGGGGAGAGGCTGCTGATCGACTGCGGCCGGATGAGGCTGCGGTCGTCACATCGGACTCGTGGGAGCCGGCGCAAAATCGGTTGCGCAGGTCGTCATGATGGTGTCATGACGTGGACAGCGCCCGACGTAGAGCGGGGACCTCGGACGGACATGGCCTGTGGCGAACGCGAGATGCTGGACAACTGGTTGAAGCTCCGCCGGGTGTCCCTGCTGCGCAAATGCGCCGGCCTCACCTCCGAGCAACTGAAGACCGCCTCCGTGGAGCCGTCCAACCTGACGCTGCTCGGCCTCCTGCGACACATGACGGAAGTCGAGCGCTGGTGGTTCCGGGAGAAGTTCCTGCACGAAAACTTGCCCGAGCTGCACATCACGGAGGAGTACGAAGACGGCGACTTCGACCTGGTGGCCGACGCCGACGCCGAGGCGGACTACGCCGCCTTCCTCGCGGAGACGGCTGCCTGCGACGCCGCGGTTGCGGACATCGACCTCGAGGAGCTGGCCGACGACCCCCGGGCGCCGACCGGGAAGGTCAGCCTCCGCTGGATCTACATCCACCTCCTGGAGGAGTACGCGCAGCACACCGGGCACGCCGACCTGATCCGGGAGCGCATCGACGGGGCCACGGGAGCGTAGCGGCTATCCCGGCATCACCCGCATCCAGGTCTTGGCACCTCACGCAGCGCCCGCCCGCCGGTCCCGGCCTCGGCTGGGCCTTCGTGCGGGGCGACGCCGCGCTCGCCCCCGTGGACGAGCGGGACGTGGCCGCCATCGCCGCCCATGTCCTGGCGCACGGCCTGACCGGCTGCATCTTCGAGGTGACCGGCCCGCAGGCGCTGACCCAGATCGAGCGGGTCGGCATCATCGGCGAGGTGACCGGCTGGCCCGCTTCCACGAGACACCCGCGAGCGAGGCCGTCCGCGAGCTGCGGCGATGGGTCCCCGAACCGGCGGTCGAGCAACTGCTGGGCATCCTGAGGTCCGCGCGGGAACGACCGCACCGGGTGCTGGACACCGTACGGACGCTTACCGGCGAACGACCGCACACCTACGCCCAGTGGGTCGAACACCACCGAGCCCACTTCCTGACCCCGGCGTGACCGTCCTCGCGCGTACGGCTGCCCGGCTCAGCACCGTCCCTTACCAGATCACCTCACTCTGACCTGCGGGAATTGCCCCAGAACCCCAGACGGCGATTGCTGTTGCGGCTGCGATGCGTCGTGAACGGGGACGGCTTCGAGCGGGGAGCCCGAGCGCGACGGCCGGGGGCAGGGCTCCGCGCTCGTGGCCTCGCCGGTGCAGAACGCCTAGTATCCCTGACAGTGACCGCCGGCTCCGCCGCCACGTGCTGTTCGGGCCGCCTGCGGCGCGCCGGCACGAACGAGGGGAGCGCCGACCATGACCGCTGACGGCACGCGGCAGGAGAGCCGTGGGCAGGCTCCGCCCACGCTCGAGTACGGCGACGCCGTCGACGCCATCGACGCGTTCATCGCCGCGGCCAACTCAGAGGACCCCGCCGAGCGGACCACGCTGCTGTGCCGGGCACTCGCCGCGGACGTGGTGTTCCACGGCCCGCTCGGCCGCGACGTCGGCCGCAGGGTCGTCGAGGACTTCATCACCGAGGTGGTACAGAACTACCGGGCGGGCGGGTGCCGCATGGTGCGGACGACCCCGGTGGACGCGCCGCACGAGTGGGCCCGCTTCGGCTGGAGCTTCGAGGCCGCCGACGTCGGCGTCGTACTGTCGGGCACCGACATGGTCCACCTCACCGCCGCCGGTGACATCGACGAGATCGTCGTCTTCGCCGGCCACCTGACCTGACCCCCTGACCTGAATCCCTGGCCGCGACGGTAGGCTCCTCTTGGACGGCAGGCACCACGCCACTGAGCGGCGGCCTGCCCATACTTCAGCTTCAGCGAGCCTGGCCATGCGCAGGAGGTCAGGCCAGTACTTGGCGATGAGGTCTTCGTTCCGGCGGGCGCCCAGCAGCGGATCGGCGTGCGGACAGCGCTTCGAGCATCTCGGCGGGACTGCCGTCCCGGATCGGTGGCGTTGCCCAGGAAAATCAGCCGTTGGCGGTGAGCTGGATCATGGTGCAGACGGTCACCGCGACCTGCGGAAACACTCAAGGTCGCGTTGCCGCGCCAGGCTCTTCCGTCAGGTCCGGGCCGACGCCGTTGGTCGTGCACACCCGTTCTGGCATGCTCGGACATCCCGTCCCACCGCTGGTTCGGCCGGTCCGCTGCTGCCCCAATCCGGGCTCGAGCGAGCCCGTCCCGGCCGATCGCCCCGCCAGAGGTATCGCCCTATTATCTGTGCGGTGACGTTCGGCGGGTGGCGCGGGAAGTGCCCTGTTATCTGCGGCATGGAGGACACGGTGCCCGTTGTGGTGCGGGGTCGACGAACCCGGGAACAGCCGGAGTGTCGGCCCGACGAGACCGACACCACCGGCCTCATCGACGACCTCCACGCCTCCCCGGGGCTGTGCGGCGTCGCCCGTAAGAGCTGACGGGCCATGGAGCGAAGGACCGCCGTCGCCGTAGGGGTTTTCGTGACGGGCATCCTCCTCGTCGTGGGGGTGATGTTCATGGCGTCCTACGGGGACCTGGCCTTCAACCGGTCGGTGGACGGCATGGAGCAGGTCGCCCGCTCCCTGGACGAGGGCGAGGTGCTGCACGATACGACGATCGGGCACCTCACGTTCGTGACCATCTTCGAGGAGGCCGGCACGGTCTACTTCAGACGCGCCGACGACCCGTCCGGGTACGTCTGGAGCCCGCACCGGAAACCCTCCGACACCTCGCCGATGCGGGGACCCTGGTACACCTTCCGCGACCTCGACCATTAGACCTTGCGGCGGCGGTACTGGATTGGCGAGCAGAGGCAGGCCGGGTCCATCAGCGCCTCGAAGGCATTGCTGTCGCCACCTCGCGCATCCGGTTCGGCGCCGCTCCCGCCCGAGGCCACGATGGAGGTCCTGGAGCCGATGATCGCCGGTTGTACGCCGCCGCACGGCGTGGCCCGGGTGCCGCCCGACCCGGCCCCGGTGTGGCGGCCGGGGCCGGGGGGCGGCTACGAGAGCGTCAGCGGTCGTTCCGGGTGAAGTGGAAGGGGCAGTGCGTGCCGCCCAGGCCGATGGTGGTGGGGCGGTCGAAGTGGAAGCCGTGCAGGTCGGGTTCGATGGCCTCGATCCAGTTGGCGTCGAACGCGCACATGGCAGGGGTCAGCTCCGGCGCCCCGTTGGCGACCAGGACGTCGTGGTAGAAGCACCGCCGTACGTCGATGTGGTAGCGCTGGTCGTCGTCGGCGGGCCTGTCGAAGACGAACCCGCTCCCGAACGCGTGCTCCTCGCGCGACTTTGACAGCGCCACCATGGCCTGGAAGGGGTCCGGCGCGGCGTCCAGCATCGCCCGGGTGCCCGCCTTCATGGTGTCGCCGAGCGGTTCGATGAACGCGGTGCGTACGGCGGCGGCGGCCGCCTCCCGTCCCAGCCTGGGCAGGAGGAACTCGTAGGCGGCCACCAGGGCCAGGGTCATGCGCAGGTTGTGGCGGGCGGGCTCGTCGACGACCATCGGCTGGTTGGCCGCTTCGAGTTCGTCCTGACGGGCCCGGATGGCGGGCAGGAGATCGCCGGGAAGCGCGTGTTCGCGCAGGGTGGCGGCGAGGTGCTGGTAGAAGCCGTCGATGAGCAGGGCGGTGTCGCGATCGGGATCGGGAACGTAGTCGCCCTCGGCGAGTCCGAACTGGTCGGTGGACATGGGGGTCCTTTCGGGTACGGCCCGGCACGTACACGACCGCGACCACGCCCGGAGGCGCGACTGGCCGTGCTCGCGACCGAGCGAGCACGCCAGCGCACTCCACCGACCTACCTGGCGCTGACAAGCTGTGTTGATATTGTCCCGCCGAGTCTGCCACGCCCGCGCCGGTCACGTCCACCGGCGGCGAGCCCGCGCGCCCCCGAACCGGAAGGGGGCGTACAGCAGCCCTCCGGCCACCCCTGTTCGTGCCCGGCGACGTCCTGGACGGCGACGATGGTCAGCGGCTGATGTTCGCGGGCTGAGCCGTGTCACATGCCGCCGTGGGCGCTCGTCCTAGCACCAGAGCAAGCACAGGAAAGGGACGCAACATGATGAACGGCTACAGCAGGCCGGCCAGGATCTTCGTCCAGGTGGCCGTGGTGGTCGGCGCGCTCACGATGCTGGTCTTCGGCGTGTGGATGCGCATCGACCCGGCGGGCTTCGCGGTCTTCGCCCGGTTCCCCAATCACGTGCACTTCCTGCACGACGCCGGGGTCTTCCAGATCGGCATCGGGCTGATGATGCTGGGCGCGCTGGTGTGGCGTGACGTGCTGTCGATCGTGCTGGTCGGGTTCCTCGTCACCAACACGCTGCACGCGGTGAACCACGCGGCCGACCTGGACCTCGGCGGCAGCCCGGACAACTGGTGGCAGCTCGGTCTCGTCTCGCTGCTGGCACTGGCCGGCCTCGTGGTGCACCGCAGACAGCTCAGCCGCCGGTCACGGGTTCACGTGTAGCCGGGTCAGGACCAGCCCGCTCCGGCGGGGCTCGACCTCGAAGACGCCGGGAATGTCCGTGTCGATGCTCAGCGGCGGCGGTCGCCCGGCGGCGAGCTCCGCTCGCGGTCGTAGCCGTGCACGTGCAGCGTGTCGGCGGCGGTGACGACCAGCTCGACCGTGTAGCCGGTGCGGGCCTCGGCCCGGTCCTGCCCGCCGACCCCGGCGCCGCCTGCCACCACGAACAACTGCCCGCGCGCCGGCTCAGCCTCTTTGTCTCGTCTCCGCCCCGCAGGCCGTCGTCGTCGCCAGTAGACCGGCGACGACGACGGCGTGCCCAGTCGGCGGATCACGCGCTCGCCGGGCGCATGTGCCGCAGGCCGTCCCGGCAGCTCGGATACTCCGGCCGCCAGCCCAATTCCCGCTTGGCCTTCTCGTTGGACAGCCGGATCCGGGTGCCCGCCATGAGCGCGTACATGTAGGGCGCCGGCCGCAGCAGCCAGCTCGGCACGGTGATCGGCGCCGGTGCCCCAGCCGCCTCCGCCACGGCGGCGACGAAGTCCGCGAACGTCACTGCGGTGTCGTCCACGACGTTGTACGCCTGCCCGGCCCGCCCACGGTCGAGGGCCGCGACCGTGGCCGCCGCCGCGTCGGCGATGTGGATGGGGGAGGTGACCCCGGACGGCCTCGGCGCCGGCAGCATGCGCTTCGACGCCATCGCCATCAGCTTGCGGGTGCCCGGCTCGGGGCCGTAGAAGAGCCCGTAGCGCAGCGCGATCCCGTCGACCCCCGGCGTGCCGAACGCCATTCGCTCGTTGGCCCGCATCGAGCGCAGGTGCCGCTCGAAGGCGCCGCGGCCGGTCGGCGCGAACGGGTGGTCCTCGGTCAGCTCCGACTCGCCGTGATCGTGGTAGCCGTAGCCAAGGAAGAACGACTGCGTGACGAACCGGTGCGCGCCGACCAGCTCGGCCGCCCGCAGCAGGTTCGCCGTCCCCTGCTCGCGCAGGTCGTCGGTGGCGTGCAGGTCGCGGTGCCGCATAGGCGTGCCGGTGATCGCGGTCGCCTGGTGGATCACCGCGTCGGCGCGGTGTCCGCGCAACGCGTCCAGCAGCCGCCGCTCGTCCATCACGTCGACCACCCGCGTCTCGACGCCGGCGTCCTCCAGCAGGCGCGCCCTGCCGGGGGAGCGGGTCAGACCAAGCACCGAATGGCCGGCGGCGAGTAGTCTCGGCACGAGTTCGCCGCCGAGGGTGCCCGTCGCTCCCGCGAGCACGACCTTCATGTGCGGTCTCCTTCTGGCTGGTGGTGTGTCATCGAGCACGTTCCCTTCCCGCGGCCAGGACCGGTTGTGCCTGGCCGCTCTACGAACAGACGCTGGAGCGCCGCACGCTGTGACACGGCCGGTGACGGGTCCGTCCCGGGCGGGCCGCTGTTCGGCCGCCGGAGGGTGCGGCCGTCGTAGAAGGTGAGCGTGTTGCCCGAGCCGCCTTGGCAGCTCAAGGCCCGGGTCCGGGAGCTGGAGCAAGAGCGGGACATCCTGCGTGAGGCGGCCGAGCTTGTCGCGGGGGAGACGAACTGGTGAACCGCTTGCCGTTGTTGAGGATCAAGGCGCTCTGCGAGGTGTTGTGCCGGGTGCTGAAGGGGGCGGCTGCCCGACGCCCCCGCACCGCCCGCTTGGCCGTGTTCCGCTCGCTACAACACACAAAGATTTACTTTGTAAAGTCGGCGGGAGAGGTTTCCTTACATATTTCCCACACCTAGGAACAAGCAGCGCGCCGGCGACCTGGAACCGCAACCGCGCCGCCGTCACCTCCTGGCTGATCTGGTGCCAGACCAAGAAGCACTGGGCGGCGCCCTCGGTCCCGGCCGATGCCGAACGCCACAAGGAGAGCGCCGACGAGACCTGCGCGGTCGCCAAGACCACCATCCACCGGCTGCTCCCGCAGCGACATCCCGCTGCGCGAGAAGACGCTGTGGCGGATGCTGTACGAGACGGCCGCCCGCGCCGCCGAAATCCTCGCCCTGAACGTCGAAGACCTTGACCTGGAGCACCGCCGCTCCCCCATCCGGTCCAAGGTCGGCGCCACCGAGTGGGTGTACTGGGACAGCGGCACCGCTCACCTGCTGCCCCGGCTCGCACGGGCCGCTGTTCCTGTCCGAACGTCGCCCCGTCCCGGCCCGCCGTCCGGCGGCCGCCGGCATCTGCCCGCACATCGGCCGCGCCCGCGTCCTGCTGGACAAGTACGCCGGGCTCGATCTGCACCGGCTGCGCCACAGCGCCGCCACCCACCTCGGCGAGGCCGAGGTCCCGCCGCAGCTCGTCATGGGCAGACCCGGCACAAGAATCCCCGCAGGGCGCTGAGGCCATCGCCAAGGTCACTGAGGTCCTGGCACCCCGCCGCCGTACCCACTGATCAACTCAGTGGCGGCTCGCCGGAGCCATAGGAGTTCCGGGCCATCACGCACTGTCCAACGTCCGTAAAGGCCGCGAATACCACAGCGGCCTGATTCACAACCTTCCGGCCGGAGGGCGGGATGGGCCTGCTGTTGAGGCTCAAGTCTGACTCGTCGGGTCGGCGGTCAGCGCACCTGGCAGCTGCTCCAGGCCCAGGCGGCGATGCCCACGCGATTGGCGGCCCCCAGCTTGCGTTGAATGTGTGCGATGTGCGTTTTGACGGTACCTGGGCTGATGGCCAGCTCGGCGGCGACGTCGGCGTTGGTGTGCCCTCGCGCCACCAGACGGGCGATCTCCAGCTCACGCGCGGTGAGCGGGTCCTCCAGCGGCGGCGGGGCCGGGCGGATCAAGTCTTGCAGCAGCCGGAGGGTCACCTGAGGGCTGATCAGCGTGTCGCCTGCCATTGCCGCGCGGACCGCTTCCACCAGTAGCGTGGGGCCTGAGCGTTTGAGCAGGAAGCCGCAGGCGCCCTCGCGCAGCGCGGTGTGGACGTACTCGTCCAGGTCGAAGGTGGTCACGACGATCACGCGGGTCTCGGTGGCAAGCTGCCTGGTGACCTCCAGCCCGTTCATGCCCGGCATGCGGATGTCGGCGAGCACCACGTCGGGACGCAGGTGGCGAGCCAGCTCAACCGCCCGCACGCCGTCGGCGGCCTCGCCCACCACGGTCATGTCCGGCTGCGCGTTGAGGATCAGCCGGAATCCGATCCGCACGTCCTCCTGGTCGTCGGCGATGAGAATCCGCGTCGTCATCCCGCTCCCGTCATGTTGGTCGGTAAATGGGCGTCATGCGGGGATCTGGGCGGTGACCTGCCATCCACGCCTCTCCGGGCCGGCCGCCAGCTTCCCACCGCGCGCCTCCAGCAGGTGGGCCAGGCTCGCAAGCCCGAAACCGCCGGCTCTGGTGCTCTGCGACCTGCCTCCGCCGTCGTCCTCCACCCGCACGCGCAGGACCTCCCCGTCCTTGCGGATCTCCACCCGCACGGTCGTGGCGTGCGGTGCGTGCCTGCGTACGTTGGTCAGCGCCTCTGTCACCACCCGGTAGGCCAACGACGAGACCTCGTGGCGCACCGCCATGTCCGGCTCGACGGCCAGCTCCACCCGTGCGACCGGTGCGAACGCTTCAGCCAGGCGCTCCAGTTCCTCGATTCCCGGCCCCCGCTCGGCCAGCGCGTGCACAGCACGATCCAGCGAGGCCAGCGCCCGTTGCCCGGCGTCCTCGATGCGCCGTAGCGCCTCGGCGACCGGCTCCGGCAGCGTATCGGCGACCACCTGGGCGGCCTGCGCCTGCACCAGCATGCCGCTGAGGTCGTGGGCGACGAAGTCGTGCAGGTCGCGGGCGAGCCAGAGCCGCTGCGCCCGGGCGGCCTCCTCGACCGCGCGCCGCCGCTTGCCGTCCAGCCCACGCAGGTAGAGCCCCACCCCCGTGGCCGCCACAGCGCCGAGCGCCCACCCGGCACAGGCGCCGAACGTCAACTGCGGTGGTCCCTGCCACACGGCACGCAGCAAGATGAGCGCCACCGCCAGTCCGCTCAGTCCTGCCGACACGCCCGCCTGCCCTGCCGGGGAGCGCCGCACGGTGACGAAGGTCAGGACCAGGAGCACCGACACCTCGCCCACCAGCAACGGCGCGCTGTCGCTGACCATCCCGGTCAGCGGATGCGCCAGTGTCACGGCCAGCGAGACCGCCCCGGCGGCTCCCGCTCCCCAGGCAACCGAGAGCCGGAACAGTGCAGCGACCGGGGCCCGGCGTGCCGCGTCGCCACGCCGGTCCTCTGCTCCGACGTACGGCTTCATGCCGCGAGCCTAACCGCGCTCGGCCGCCGGCTCGGCCTCCAGGTGCCCGCCGCGTCCGCACACCCGGCAGGCACCGCGGCGGCGCAGGTAGTAGGCGAGGGTGGCGGCGGCCAGCGCGACGCCCCACAGAGGCCATGCCAGCGACGGCGCCCACGTCGCCCACATGTCCCAGTCGCCGGGCCCGTGCGCCATGCGCAGGCGCCAGTAGGTCAGCCCGCCGGACAGCACGATCACGGACACGATCGAGGCGGGTATGACAGCCAGCATGTGAGGCACCGGCCTGCCCGCCTTGAACCAGATCCACCGCGGGTAGACCTCGCCCCAGCGCTGTACGAGCCCAAGGGTGAGAATCGCCCCGCCCAGGCCCATCAGGCTGAGGAACAGCCCGCCCCAGCGCAGCCCTGACTCGTTCAGCCACCGCCAGAACTCCGCGGTGATCCCCAGCGGGATGCCCGCCGCCCAGGCGAAGCGGCTGGCGTCGTACAGGGCAGGGACGACCGCCGCGACCACCACCGCCCACAGTCCCCAGCGCCGCGCCGCCTGCGGCGTGGCCCAGCTCGCCGACCCGTGCTCACTCCGCCCGCACATCACGCACCTGGCCGCCGTACGCCGCTGGTAGGCCAGCGCCGCCAGCGCCCACAGCAGCCCGCCCACCAGGATGATGAACAGGTTGATCCGCGACCAGGGCATCAGCTCCGACATCGGCTGCCCGCCCGGCACCCCGGTGAAGGCGAACACCGCCAGCAACGGCGCATAGGCCACCAGCATCAGGACCCGGTTGTCGGTGACCACCACAGTCAGCGCGACCGCCGCCGCCCAGGCGAACCCCAGCAGTACGGTACGGCCCCGCCGTACGCCCCGGGCAATCGCCAGCCCGGCGACCGCCCCGAGCGCGCCGAGCACCGCGATCACCGGCGCCGCCGAGTCCGGGGTCGCCTCCCCGAGCACCGACAGCCCAGGCTCCCAGTCGGGATCGCTCCTGCCGAAGGGAAACCCGCCGCCGCCGAGCGCCCAGAACAGCCCGAGCGCTCCGTAACACAGCGTCCAGACGGCCGCCGCATACCCAGCCCAGTGGGGCCAGTTCGCCACTACTTTCCTCATGGCTCAAGCCTCGAACTCGCCCCACGCCGGGCCCATCCGCCGAACGGCAGAACTTCCCCGGTCTGCACACCCCCGCTCTGCAAAAAGACAGAGGCAGATCACAGGTCACCGGGGAACCCCGGACGACACCAACATCCGCATTGACGTCGATGCCCTCGCCGGGCGAGTGGGGACCGTCTTCGCGGCGGTGGCCGTATGCGTTGACGGGCGGGAGAAGGGGCAGCGCCCAGAGGGCTGGTGGGCGACCTGCGTGCAGTCGTCGTCCGGCAAGATTCACCCGATCCCGACCGGCTTGACGCATGCCTATATAGGAATATGATTGCTCTCATGGCACGAGCAGCGACGACGTCGGACGTCTTCAACGCGATCGCCGAGCCGCAGCGCCGGGACATCCTGGCGCTGCTGCGGGCGGGTGAGCGGCCGGTGACCGAGTTGGCCCAGGAGTTGGGGATGACCCAGCCGGGGGCGTCCAAGCACCTGCGGGTGCTCCGGGAGGTGGGGCTGGTGCGGGACCGCAAGGCAGGCAAGCAGCGCCTGTATGGCCTGGACGCCCGCGGGTTGCGGCCGATCCACGAGTGGGTCGGCGGGTTCGAGCGGTTCTGGAACGAGAGCTTCGACCGGCTGGACACCTACGTGCAGGACCTCAAACAGACACGGCAGGAGGAATGACTGATGGCAGGGGCAAGGCAAGAAACGCGGGCGGGGTCGGCGACGGCCGACAGGGAGATCGTGATCTCCCGGATCATCGACGGCCCGCAGGAGCTGGTGTTCGAGGCGTTCACCGAGGTCCGGCACCTGTCGCGGTGGTGGGGTCCGGAGGGGTTCACCACCACCACGCGGTCCTTCGAGTTCCGCGAGGGCGGGGAGTGGGTCTTCGTGCTGCACGGGCCGGACGGGACCGACTACTCCGAGTGGATCCGCTGGCTGCGGATCGTCCCGCCGGAACGGATCGCGCTGCTGCACGGCGAGTCCCGCGACGACCCGAACGCCTTCGAGTCGGTCCTGACCTTCGCGCCGGACGGCGCGGCGACCCGGATCGTGATGCGCACGGTGTTCCCCACCAAGGAACTGCGCGACGAGGCGGTCGAGAAGTACCACGCGATCGAGGGCGGCCGGCAGACCCTGAGCAGCCTGGCGGCCTACGTCACCGACCTCGCGCGGAAGAGGGCTGAGGGCTGATGGCCGGGAAGGTGTTCTTCAGCGTGTCGATGTCGCTGGACGGCTTCGTCGCGCCCGAGCCGGTGCCCGTTGCGGACGAGCTCTTCGCGCCCGGCAAACAGGACGACCCGGACGTTCAGCGCTGGATGGCGCAGTGGATGGAGCTGCAGCGGTGGCTGTTCCCGCTGCGGTTCATCCGGGAGAACCTGAAGCTGGGCGAGGGCGGCGAGGAGGGTCGCGACAACGACGTCGCGCGGGAGACGTTCGAGCGCACCGGCGCGAGCGTGATGGGCAAGCGCATGTTCGACCTCGGCGAGCAGTCGTGGCCGCAGGAGGCGCCCTTCCACACGCCGGTCTTCGTCGTGACGCACACCAAGCGTGACCCGTGGGAGCGGCCGGGTGGGACCACGTTCCACTTCGTGGACGACGGCATCGAGACCGCGCTCGACCAGGCCCGCACGGCCGCCGGGGGCCGCGACGTCCGCATCGCGGGCGGCGGAGCGACCATCCTGGAGTACGTGAACGCCGGCCTGGTCGACGAGTTCTCGATCGCGCTGTCACCCGTGCTGTTCGGCTCCGGACTCCGCCTGTTCGACGGCGTGGACGCGTCCAGGGTCGCGCTGGAGCCGGTCCGTTCGGAGTCGTCGTCGCGGGTGACGCACCTGACCTATGCCGTGCACCCACGGTAGCTGCGCCGCCACCCACGTCCACGCACCTCGGCTCCGGCGGGCCGGGCGGCATCTTCGGGTTGATGTTGATCACGGGACATCTCAGGCGGGGTAGATGGTTTCCGCCGGGACACCCTGCGGATCCTGGCGTACGCCTGACCGTAACCGGTCAACTGACTGGGCACCGATGACTTCCGGGCGGCATGGGCGTCTAAAGCACTGGCGACAGGTCACCGACGGCGTGGCCAGGCGGGCGCTGCGGCCCGAGGTACGTACGTCGCCCTAGCCGGCACGGTCCCCAGACGACCCGAGACCACGGAGACGTGATCATGCGGAAGCTGATAGCAACGGTGTTCAACTACTCCCTCGACGGCCTTCTCGCCGACGAGGGCACCGACTTCTGGAAGTTCTGCTTCGACCAGCCCGAAAATCGTCAGCCCGACAACCCGGCGCACCTCGACTGGCTGCAGAGCGCCTACGCACACCTCATGGGCCGCGCCGCCTACGAGTCCATCTCCAGAGGCATGACAACCGCCACCGACCACCCGTTCGCCGACATACTGAACGCCGCGCGCAAGGTCGTCCTCTCCCGGACCCTGAAGACGGCCGACTGGGCCAACACCACCATCGCCGCAGGTGACACGACAGAAGAGGTCGACAAGCTCAGGCTGGGCGGCGACGGCCACATCGTGGTCTGGGGCGGCGTCAGCCTCTGGCGGTCGCTCATGCGGCTCGACCTGATCGACGAGCTCCAACTGAGCATGTTCCCCTACGTGGCAGGCGAGGGCACCCGGCTGTTCGACGGCGTCCCCAAGTCCTACCCGCTCGACCTGGTCTCCAGTACCGCCTCCAGCAACGGGATCACATATCTGCACTACCGGCGGCACCGCTGACCAGCGGCCGATACGCACCACGAGCGGCGGTCAGGCGAGCGCCGCTACTCGTCCGAAGAGTCCATGGCCCAACTCGAACCAACCAGCGAGTGGTCAGGGGTGAGCTGTCGGTCACGTTCGGGAGTGGGAGGCGCATGTGGGGAGGGGCCGCTGATTCGAGACATCGTCCCCGTCCCGGGATTCGCAGCGGCCGTTCCGCGTGACGGCAATCGTGTTCTTGGGGTTTTGGGTCCCTTCTCGCAGGTCAGCGCGAGATGATCTTTTCGGGTACGCAAGGCGGGGCGCTGAACGGGTAGGGCCATCAGTATGAGTAAAAAGCGGCAAGTACACCATCCAGGCACGAAAGTAGAACATAGCGGGATCTATGAGTGCGACCTGGGATGCGACCACAGCACGGACGTGAAGGGCCACGTCTTCCCGCCGATGCCACATGGCTGCGAAGGCAAAGGCTGGGTCATGCGCACGCCGACCCCGGCACGTACGAGGTGACGGCCCGCGACTGAGAGCACCTGGCCGGAAAGCACCTGCACGAGCCGAAGCCGGACGGCTTCCGCCGGAAGAGCATGGCCTGAAAGGAATGACTCGAGTCAGTTGCGGGTGGCGGCGTGATATTGGTGGATGAGCCAGGTGCCCTCTGCCTGTTCGGCCACGATGGACAGGCGGATCAGGTGGATGTCACCGGTGGGCGCGGTGAAGGTCACCTCCGCGAACCCATGCACGACCACCTGGCTCAACTCGGCGGCGGACAGTACCTCGGCCTGTGCCGTCGTACCGCGGGTGACCCTGTCGTAGTACTCGAAGATTTCCTGCGGGCCGCGTCGCAGTCGAGGACTGATGCCCTGGAAGAGCGCGTCCCGGTTGAACAGTGAGACGATCTCGGCCGGGTTGTGTTCGTTGAAGGCCCGCTGCCAGCGGTGGAGCAGCCCGGTGAGAACGTCCGCGGCCACGGAGCCGGTCATCGCGAACTGCCGGCGTGCAGAGCTTCCCGCTCCCACTGGTGTCGTGGCTGGGTGTGCAGCCGCCAGTAGTGCTCGGCGATGTCATCCGGGTCGAAGTCGGTGCCGGGCGCGACCGGGCCGGCCACGGTGACGCTCGCCACGTGCACCCCGGAGGGCCCGTACTCCTGGTCAAGCAGCGTGACCAGGGTTCGGACGCCTGCCTTGCCCAGCGAGAGGCTCACGTACTGCGGCTTGGGCTCGGGCATGCCGCCCGTGATGAGGAACGTTCCGTCGCCGCGTGCCGCCATCGCGGGCGCGACGTGGGCGGCGGCGTTGAGCGCGCCGACGACGTTCACGGCCCATGCCTCCATGTGAGCACGTACCGACAGTTCGCCGGGCGCGTCGGCCTGGATGATCGCGGCGTTGTACACGACGACGTCCGGCACGCCATGCTCGCTGACAGCCTGGTCGAGCGCGGCGTTCAACGCGGCCTGGTCGGTGCTGTCGGCCTCCAGCACGGCAACCGGAACACCATGGGCGGCAACCGCCTCGGCCACGGCACGCAGTGTCGGCCCACTTCGGGCGATCAGCGTGATCGACAGCCCCTCCCTGGCGAACCGGCGAGCCACAGCCCGCCCGATCCCCGGACCCGCACCAATGATCACTGCACTCGGCATCGACACATCCTCACTCTTTCGTGCTCCGACACTTGGGACGGTAGGGGGTCACATGGATGTGAAGGTCAAGGGAAAGGAGCCCGGACGCGGATCGTCGTCACCCTGAGACAGGCCAAGCGCAGCGGCACCACTGGTCACCCTGCCGCCATCTGGCGCACCATTCGAGAGGCTCACCCGTCGCTGGGCTGCCTCGCCTGTACGCTCCTCGGCTGGATCTGCTGGAGAGGGCTGCCCACGCCCGCAGCGAGAGGCGTCGCGGGTCGCTCTCCGGCTGGGCGTGGGCGCGCCGCCGCGACCGGTTCCTGGCGTGGTGGAGCCACACGACCGCATGTTGAACACCATCTAACGATTCGAGTGAACATTTGATGAATCGGGGAATGGTGTTCGAGGCTGAGCGTGAGGTCGCCCCGGCCTCCGCCGGGTGGCTCCGGGATGCCTTGCAGCGTTCTGACCTGGTATTTTGTAGTATTGCAGAAGGTATCCCGCGCCCCAGAAGGTGGTCAAGAAGGCTCGTACCCAGAACAGGCGCAATCCCACGCTCTCCATGATTGGCGTGAACAGATGTTGAACTGGAACCGATCAACACTCCGTGCCCGCAGGCCGTTGATGTACTGCGCTGCCACGGCACTGGTGTTCATCGGGGTCAGTGTGCTCTTTCTCTTTTTTACGGGCGACAGAGATGCCGAAAACGCCCGGGCTCGGGTCACCGGGGCGTGGGACCGCGTGGTGCCTCTCATCAGACATGGACAGCTCCCCTCTGTGCTGCCGGCCGGCAAGAACATGGCGATCCAGGTCCTGGACACTCATGGCCGGGTGGTCGCGGCCACCCCGCAACTCGTCGGCAAGCCGCCGATGGCCACGTTCTCCTCGACCGCGAAGACCGTGTACGCCGAACGGGTGCTGTGCCCTCCTGCCGGGCTGAAGGGCTGCATGACCGTCGCCTCGTACAAGGTCTATCAGCCGGACGGTCCCTGGATGCTCTACCTGGCGGTCCCAACGGTCCCCTGGTACGGCAGCGCCACAGCGGTGGCTCTCGCGATCGGTACGTCCGTGCTGTTGACCACAATGACGGCAGTAGGGACCTTCTACCTGATCAACAAGGACATGACCGCGGTGGACGCCATCCGCACGGAGCTGGCGGAGATCACCGCCACGGCCCTCGACCGCAGGGTCCCCGTGGCCGGCGACAACCAGGAGGAAATCAAGCTCCTGGCCGAAACGGTGAACGACACCCTCGACCGCCTCGAAGGCGCGTACAAGCAACTGCGGCAGTTCACCTCGGACGCCTCCCACGACCTGCGCAGCCCTCTCACCGCCATGCGGGCTCAACTGGAGGAGGCGCTCCTGCACCCGCAGGACACCGACTGGCCACAGATGACCGCGGCGACGCTCGCCGGAGTGGATCGGCTCCAGGCGATCGTGACCGACCTGCTGAACCTGGCCCGGCTGGACGCGCACGCCTCGCTCAAACGCAGCCCCATCGATCTCGGCCAGATGGTCGGCACCGAACTCGACCGCCGCACCTACCAAAAGGAGATCGTCAAGAACCTGCAGCAGAACGTCTTCATCGACTGTGACAGGCTGCGCATCACCCGGCTGCTGACCAACCTGCTCGACAACGCCGAACGCCACGCCGTCTCGCGGATCACCGTCAGCGTGCGAGCCGACGGACCAACGGCGAGGCTCGAGGTCCTCGACGACGGCGCGGGAATCGCCCCCGAACACCGGGAGAGAGTCTTCGACCGCTTCACCCGGCTGGAAGCCTCACGCAACCGGGACGCGGGAGGGACCGGGCTGGGGCTGGCGATCGCACGGGAGATCGCGAAAGCGCACCAGGGCACCCTGACCATCCAGGACAGCGAACGAGGAGCCCGCTTCGTTCTGTGCCTCCCGAGATGCGAATCGTCTCCGGTCCACAGCGAGGCACCTAGGTTTCCGCAGTCCACTGCGGTGACGCGTGCGTACGGTGAGGACGTTTGCCGCGGCGATACGGCCGGTGGAGGTCTTGGTGGCTCGTCCGGGAGCATCGGGCGCCCGCGTGCTGTCGGCTGAGCAACGGCGCGTCATGAGCCGCCCAACCTGGAGATCGCAGGGCCGTTCGGCGACCCGGCGCTGCGCCGGCCAACGTGCAGGATCCGCGATTCCGTGAGCACGCGCGGCTGATCATGAGCTTCGATAACACTCCGTGATGTGGGTCTTACGGGACAGGTATCGGCGGAGTGCCTCCTGCCCGTCTGGAATGAACCGGTGCTGCCTCACGGCTTGGCTCAACTCGGCGCTCGTCAACCAGCCCACCCAGCTCACCGCACGGGGATCGGGCGAGACTTCGCGGGTGATGACCGCTTCGTGCACCCCGAGCCAGTACGAGCCGATCTCGCCGTGGCACAGAAACTTGACCACTCCGCGCACCGGAACGTCGACGCCCAATTCTTCCGCGATCTCGCGCGCAGCCGCTGCCTGGTAGGACTCCCCGACATCGACTGCCCCGCCGAAGGTCACCTCGTGATGGCCGGGGTATCTGGACAGTCCGTCAGCCCGTCGGCACACCAGGAATCTTCCCAGCTCATCGCGGCAGACAGTGGTGGCGATGCGGTGCAGCCAGCCATGCTGGATCGCATCATCCCGGCTGACAACGCCCAGCACACGGTCCTGATCGTCGACATGTTCCACGAGCTCGGTCACAGCGGCATGATCTCAGCTCCGGACCGACGCCCGGAGCCCCCGGGCAGCCTCCGGCCGCGCCGGGACGGGGCTGGCGGGTGAGCGGCAATGGCCGCAGGGAGAAGGCCCTTGCACCGGGAGGGGCGAGTGCAAGGTGTCGCCGAGGCTCGTGCCCGTCTGGGAGGACAACCCTTGGTCGAGATCCGTTCTGGGGACGTCCATACGCTGCAGCTCGCAGCCGTTCCTGGCCTCGGCCCTGGTTGTGAGGATCCGGTGATGGGTTCTCCGGCTGAGCCGAGCCCCGGGCGGAACCCGTCACGGTGGCCGGCGCGCGAAGGAATTTCGGTGCCCCTGTCGTATCGGGGCGTCGGCCGTTCGTCTGTGAGGTGAGGGCCAGGCTTCAGCGGGCATGTCGCAGTGTCCGGCTCGCGGTCATGCCGGGTGAGCCCGACGAGACCTCGCGGACGGCCTGGGAACCTCACCGGCCGAACACGAAGGAGCGCGTCATGAATCCCACTCTGAACACCATCGACATCGTGGTGTCCGACCTGGACGCCTCGATCGCCTTCTACTCCCGGCTCGGGCTGGAGTTCAAGGTCGACGAGCATTCGCCCGAGCACGCCGGCTGCGACCTGCCGAACGGGCTGCACGTCATGCTGGACACCGAGGGCTTTCGCACGCCGTTCCTGCCCGGCTGGAGTGCGCCGGTCGGCGGGCCGCGTACCCTGCTGTGCTTCGAGTTCGAGACCCCGGCCGGGGTGGACGCCAAGTACGCCGAACTCGTCGAGGCGGGCTGTCGCGGGATCGCCGAGCCGTTCGACGCGTTCTGGGGGATGCGCTATGCCACGGTGGCCGACCCGGACGGGGGCGGCGTGGACCTGTACGCCGCGCTCCCGGCAAGCTGACCCGGGGAAGCGGTAGCGGAGACCGGCAGGCGACCAGGGGCAGGAGAGACATGTGAAGTACGTGCTGATGTTCATCGAGACCGAGCGGTTCGCCCAGCAGTTGGAGGCGATGGGCGAGCTGGAGCAGCGGGCCGCCTATGAGGCGGTGGGCCGGTGGTTCACCGAGAACGCCGGCAAGATCACTCATCACACGCATCTGGCGCCGGTGCACACCGCCACCACGGTGCGTCTGGATCAGGGCGAGCCCGTCGTGACGGACGGGCCGTTCGTCGAGGGCAAGGAGGTGGTCAGCGGGTTCGCCGAGGTCGAGGTGGCCGATCTGGACGAGGCGCTGAAGCTGGCCCGTTCCTGGCCGGCCTGCCCGATCGTGGAGATCCGCCCCGCCTCATGAGCGAGCCGGTCCCCGAGGGGGCGAGCCGGCAGGTGCTGGCCCGCGTGGTGCGCGAGCACGCGGGCCGCCTGGCGGCGTCCCTGGTGTCGCTGCTGGGCGACTTCTCCGCTGCCGAGGACTTGGTGCAGGACGCGGTGGAGGTCGCGCTGCGGCGCTGGCCGGCGGAGGGGGTGCCGGAGCGGCCGGACGCGTGGTTGTTCACCGTGGCGCGGCGGCGCGGCCTGGACGTGCTGCGCCGGGAGTCGAACTACCGGGCCAAGCTCGCCCGGTTGCGCTGGCCGGAGTCGCAGGCGCGGGACGACCGGCTGCGGCTGATCTTCACCTGCTGCCACCCGGCACTGTCGCGGGCCGCGCAGGTCGCGTTGACGTTGCGGGTGGTGTGCGGGCTGAGCACGGCGCAGATCGCCGCGGCGTTCGTCGTCGCCGAGGCCACGGTCGCTCAGCGCATCACCCGCGCCAAGCGGAAGATCGGCGAGGCCGGCATCCCGTACGGCCTTCCCGCCGCGGAGGACCTGCCGGAGCGGCTCGGCGCCGTCCTGGCGGTCATCTACCTGCTGTTCAACGAGGGCTACTTGTCCAGCACGGCCGAGCGGGCCCAGGCGCGCGACCTGGTGGAGGAGGCCGAGTGGCTGGCCGCGCTGCTGGCCGGCCTGATGCCCAAGGAGCCGGAGGCGGCTGGGCTGCTGGCGCTGATCCGGCTGCACCAGGCACGCGGCGCCGCCCGTTTCGACGCGCGGGGACGGCTGGTGCTACTGGCCGACCAGGACCGCGGCCTGTGGGATCGGCAGGCCATCGAGCAGGCCACTGCGCTGCTCACGCGGGCCGCCCGCGCCCACCGGCGGCCGGGGCCGTACCAGTTGCAGGCGGCGATCGTGGCCTGTCACGCCGAGGCCGGGACCTTCGCCGAGACGGACTGGGCGCAGATCCTGGTGCTGTACGACATGCTGCTGCACCTGACCCCCTCACCGGTCACGCGGCTGCACCGGGCCATCGCCCTGCGGCACGTCAACGGCCCTGACGCGGCCCTGGCCGAGCTGGAGGACCTGGGCGAGGTGCTGGCGCGCTACCCGCTCCTGCACGCCACCCGGGCCGAACTGCTGCGCGGGCTGGGCCGCCGTGAAGAGGCGCGCCGGGCCGACGAGCGGGCGCTGGAGCTGACCGCCAACCCGGCCCAGCAGGCGCTGCTGGAGCAACGCCTGGCCTGGGACTGACGTCGCGCCTGGCATCACCACGGTCGTGCGGTGCCGGGCTGGTCCTGTCCTCCGATGGGAGTGCCATGCGCGGCCGAGATGAGCGCGCCGGGCCGGATCACCCTGCGGGCTCAGCCCTGCTCCGCGAGAATCCGGCGGGCGGCCGCGAGCTGCTGGTCCTTGGCCGCCCCCAGCGCCCGGAACGCGGCGGGGTGCGCGCGGACGGCGTCGTCCTGGATGCGTTCCTCTGCGCCGGACCAGACGGAGACGAGGCCGGTCTTCACCTTGCACCGCACATCCGCCTGTGCCGTGCGGATCTCCTCCTGCGTGGGAGGGCCATCGTTCAGCCACCGTTGATCGGTGACCGCGGCGAGCGGGTCGGAATAGCGCAGTTCCTCGGCCCGCATGCAGCCACTCCAGGACCGGAAGACCTCGAGCACCTCCGGGTCGCGCCGGGACTGCTCGAACGTCTGCGTGATGAGCTTGTTGAACAGCGCCGTGTCGACCGGAGGCGCCCCCTGCTCGACATGGCTTCGCGCCTGCCGCAGGCAGCCATCCGTCTCGCCGTGCACGGCCTGCCGTTCCGCCGCCGACAGGCCCTTCGTACGCTTCTCACGTGCCTCGGCACGCCGGGCCACGGAAGGGCGGTCCGGAGCGACATGGTAGCCGTACAGCCGGGCTATCTCCGGTTCGACGACACCGTAGCGGCGGCGGTTGGGCGGCTCCAGGTCGTCCGCCGCGCCCGGCGGCACCACCTCCCACTCCATGCCCCGCTTCCGCATGCAGTCGCGGACCAGGAGATCCTCGGCGGCCTCAAGGATCATGATGTCCGCCGTGGAGAAGTTGTACCTGTCGAAGGGGAGGGACAGCTCGCGTGCCTCCACCCCCGGCGCCGGCACCGGGGGGTTCGTTCCCGCCGTCGTCGAGCAGGCCGTCACCACGGTCAGCAGGGCCGCGACCGCTCCCCACAGCCGAACAGGCACGTCGGTTCCTCCGTTCCGCCTGGGTGGAGCCGAGCCCCAGGAGGCGCTACGGGTTGACGCGCTTGACGGAGCTCGTCAGGTTGTCGAAGCCGTTGTTCGTCAGGTCGCTGTCCGTCGACCTCGGGGCCGCCGCGTATCCGTAGGAGCCGGCGCAGTTGGCGCTGTTGTAGAACTGGATCCTCCCGGCCGAGGGGTTCCTCATGGAGCTGGCCTTGTTGTTCAGGGCGCCCGCATTGGCGCACCCGTTGGAGGTGAAGAGGAACTCCTGTTCGGCGCCTGCGTAGTTGTCGTCCTCGTACAGGCAGAAGCTGCCGAGACAGGAGCTGGCGAGCTGCTCGGCGTTGGCCTGGACGGGCAGGCCGATGCCGAGTAACCCGGTCACGGCCAACGCCACGACGCCGGCCTTGCGGATGGTCTGTCGCCTCATGTCCACCTCATCCTGAGAAGATCTTGGTCGCGCCCATAGCATAGCGATGCGCGCTGGTCGATTTCGCGTATTCGGTCCATTTGCTGACACGGTTCACCAAATACACCAGACTGCCCTTAGTTACGCTTTGCTGTCCTCGGCGAGGAGGCCGCACGGGGGACGGCCTCCCGCGCTGGTCCGAGCGTCCTACGAGGCCGTGATCAGCGCTTGGGCGCCGGGGGGAGCTGCAGTGCGGCCTTCTCCGGATCGAGCTTGGTGGTCACCGCGCTCGCGGCCGGAGCCTTGACCGACACCTTGGCGCCCCACTTGGTGTAGCGCATCTCCATCGCGGTCTTGCTCACGCCGGTCTTCTTGTTCTCCAGCCGCGTGGTCAGCTTGACCGGCAGGCCCGAGGAGCCGACGACGAGCGTCCAGTTCACCTTCACACCGGAGTCGAGCTTCCACCACATGGTGGCGCGGGACCAGTCCGAGGACTTCAGCAGGTCCGTGACGCTCATCGACCCCTTGTACGTCGACCCGCTCCGCTTGGAGCGTGCCAGCAGCACCTTCAGCGTGCTCGGGTCGGCCGCGTTCACGAAGCCGCCGAAGAGGGCGGTCATGCCGCTCGTCCAACCCGGCGACTGCTTGTACCACGTCTTGCCCTCGGGCAGGCCCGCGCTTATCGGGCCGCCGCTGACGTAGGACGTCCGGTCGATGCGGATCGTGCGCTCCGGCTTGCCCATGGCGGTGGCCAAGGCGCTGGGGTCCTCGCCGCCGCCGAAGTCGTCGGCCGGCTTCTCGTCGTCGTCGGTGGCTAACTTGCCGGTGATGTCGGAGGCCGCGATGCCCTTCTTGCCGAACCGCAGGCGGCCGGTCTGGGTGAAGGGCGCGGACTCGCCGTGCATGCGGAACGAGAACGACACGCCCTTGCCCGCTACGAGCTGCGCCCGCAGCGCCGCGAGCGGGTCCTTGGGAGCAGCCACGGCGGGCGTGGCGGTCATGAGGAAGGTGGCGCCGACGGCGGCGCCCAGGATCGCTTGCTTCATGAGCCGTGATCATCCTGGATCCAGATCACGAATCAGGAACGCCTGAGACCCCCTGACGAGGCGCCAACTCGCGAACGGTCGGAGTCGGGTGCGCTGTCCGTCATCCTCGCGGCTCCACCGGATGAGTGTCGTCCTCGCGCAGCGCGGGCAGGTAGGTGATGAGCAGTTCGAGTGGCACGTCGCCCAGCACTTCCACGGTGTGCGGGATCGTCCGCGGCAGGAAGGCCGTGTCGTTGGCGTCGAGTGTTTCGTCGGCCGTGCCCACGCGCACCCGGCAGCGCCCGGCGATCACGAAGATCATCTGATCGCTGTGTTCGTGGTGGTGCGGGTCCGCGCCACCACCGGGTTCGAGTGTGCCGCGCACCACCAGGAGGTCGCCGACGCCGTCGGCCGGACCGAGGATCCGCCGGTTCGTCGTGCGCGAGTGATGCGGGGGCGAGTACGGCGTCAGGGCCGCGTAGCGGCGGATCACTGTGGTCATGGCCGTTCTTCCTTCCAGGTCGCGGCGTCGTTCTCACCCAGGCGGGGCGCGGGCCGCGGCGTGGCCACAGGCGTGAGCGAGAAGTCCACCGGGAAGCGGACGCTCAGGTACTGCCCTTCGGAGGGATGGGTCCGGCGCCGCAGGACCCGGCGTTCGGTGAGATAGGGGGAATCCTCGAGATGGTCCAGGTCGAACACCTCCTGCACCGGGATCTCGTGCCGCCCGCACAGCTCGACCCACTCGCCCACGCTGTGTCGGGGGACGAGGGACGCCAGCAGCTCCTGCAGTTCGGCCATGTGGTCGTGGCGCGCGCCGTTCGTCGCGAACCTTTCATCCTGGATCAGCTCTTCCCGCCCGACGAGCGCGAAGAAGTCTCGCCAGTTGCGGTCGGAGTAGGGCATCACGCAGATCCAGCCGTCCTTCGCCCGGTGCGGACGACGTCCGGGAACCAGCGTGCGGTTCCAGCCCAGTGGCGCCCGCGGCGGCACGAAGGTGTGCCCTGCCAGGTGTTCGACGAGATTGAACGAGACCATGGTGTCCACCATCGGAACGTCGACCCACTGGCCCTCACCGGTCCTTTCCCGATGCAACAGCGCGGCCAGCAGGGAGTAGACCATCGTGAGCCCGCAGACCTTGTCCGCGATCACGTACGGGGCGAACCTCGGCTCTCCGTCCGCGCGTCGGTAGATGTCGCACAGACCTGAGGCTGCCTGGACGATGTCGTCGTAGGCGGGCGCGTCGCGCAGCGTGGAGTTCGAACCGAATGCCTGGGCCGTGCACAGCACGATGGAGGCATTGAGCCGGCGTACCTGCGGGTAGGTCACGCCGAGTCGTTCCCGCGACGCGGGACGCAGGTTCGTGACCACCGCGTCGCAGCCTCGGATCAGCTCGCGCAGTCGCTCGCGCCCTTCCGGGGTCTTGAGGTCGAAGGTGACGCTGGACTTGTTGCGGTGCAGGGTGAGTGTGAGGGCGCTCATCCCGGCGTGGCGGGACGGGCCGAGCCTGCGTCCGACGTCGCCGTCCGTCGTCTCCAGCTTGATCACCTCGGCGCCGAGGTCGCCGAGCAGCGAGGTCGCGTAGGGCCCCATGATCACTGACGTGATGTCGAGGATTCGCAGCCCCGTGAGCGGTCCGGCCATGTTTGTCCTCTCGTCGCGAGGCCAGGAATGGGCCGCGGGCCCGAACGCGAGCGCGCCAGTCGGGAGCGGACATCCAGCTTATAAGCGTTCAATTGAACGCTCTAAGCGTACATCTCGGAAGAGTGTCCGGCCAGAGCTCCGTGGGGTCACGCCTTGGCGTCGGCCGCGAGCGCTCCGCCCGGGTCGCCGAGGCGGCGTGCCAGATGCCGGGCGGCGCGGACGGTCAGCGCGGCGAGTTCCGTGCGCGGGACTTCCTCGAATCGCTGGCGCGGGGCGACGACGGCGACGCTGCTGGTGACCTCGCCGAGCTGTACGGGGGCGGCGACGGCCGCGGCGGCGAGGTTGACCTCGTCGAAGCTGAACGCGTAGCCGTCGCGCCTGATATCGGCCAGGCGAGCCTCGAGGTCCTCGGGGCTCGTGGTGGTCGTCGCGGTCAGGGCGGCCAGCCCGGCGTCGTAGAGGGCGCGGCGTTCGTCCTCGGGGCGGAAGGCGAGGATCGCCAGCGCGCTGGCTCCCGCGTGGGCGGGCATCCAGGAGAAGAGCCGCGGGACGAAGCGTACGGAGTGGCGGGACTCGGCGGCGGCGACGAACATCCGCGTCCTGCGGGCGGGGTCGTAGACTGTGAGCAGTGCGGTCTCGCCGGTCTCGTCGCGCAGCGTCTCGAGGATGTCGGCGGCGGCGCGGAAGGGCTGCTTGCGCTGGGCCAGGGCGGCGATCCGGTGAAACTCCCAGCCCAGTTCCCACTGCCCGGGGCCGGCCAAGGCGACGAGGCTGGTCTCGTACGCCCCCTCCAGGGTGCGCTGGAGGGAACTGGGCGGGGTGCCGAGCCTGCGGGCGAGTTCGCGCATGCCTATCGAGGACTCGTCCATCTCGGCCAGGGCCGCGAGCACCCTCGCCAATGCGCCCATGGGGTTGCGTTCGCGCTTGCTGGTCGGCTGCTGCTCGCCCACGTCGTCTCGACTCCCTCGTTCGGCTCCACGCTCGTGCTCGGCCCGTTCACGCCCTGGCCGGGTGCCGTTCGCCGCGGCACACGGCCAGGGTATTGGTCCGGTTGTTCACACCCGTGCGGGCGAGGGCGTGGCGCGGGCGAGGATGTGGCGGGCCCGGCGCAGGACCGGATCGTCGACCATCTGCCCGTGGAACGCGAACGCGCCGCCTTCCGTCCCTTGGCGCTCGGCCGCCTCGAGTACGGCCCGAGCCCATTCAAGTTGCCCGGCGGTGGGCTGGAAGGCGGCTCGGACCAGGGGTGGCTGGCGGGGGTGGATGCAGCCCTTGCCGGCGAATCCGCAGGCCGCGGCGTCGGCGGCCTCCTCGGTCAGGCCCGCCTCGTCACCGATGTCGAGTACGACCGCATCGAGGGCGGGCTTCCCGGCCGCGGCGGCGGCCAGCAGCACGTGCGCACGCGCGTGCAGGGCGAAGCCGCGGTAGCCGCCGTCCTCGCGTCTGCTCGAGGTCCCGCCGATCGCCGCCACGAGGTCCTCGGCGCCCCACATCAGTGCGGCGCAGTTGTCGGCGGACGCGATCGCGCCCGCGTTGAGGACGCCCCGGGGTGTTTCGCACAGTGCGACGACCTGCCTCCCGGGCAACGCGGTGAGCTGATCCGGGTGCTCGGCCTTGGCCAGCATCACTGCCCGCAGTGGCAGGCGGGAGAGCAGGTCGAGGTCCGCGTCGTGATCGTCGGTGCCGACGGGGTTGACGCGGAGCACGGTCGAGCGCGGGTCGAGGTCGTCGGCGGCTTCGAGGACGCACTCGCGTGCCCGCGGGCGGCGTGAACGCGGCACTCCGTCTTCGAGGTCGATGATGACCACGTCCGCGGCGGCCGCCGCCTTCGCGTAGCGCTCGAGACGATCCGCCGGGCAGAACAGCCAGGCCGGGCCGTTGGCGAACAGGTCGGCCGTCACGGACGCCCCTGAGGGCGCAGCCGGACCAGGGTCACCCGCACCGCTTCGGCCACCACCTGATCGTGCTGGTTGGTTCCGGTATGCGCGAAGCGCACCACCCCCTCGCCCGGCCGGGACCGGGAGGGGCGCTTGTGGAGCATGCGCGTCTGGGCGTAGAGGGTGTCGCCGTGGATGAGCGGATGGGGGAAGTCCACCCGCTCGAAGCCCAGGTTGGCGCTGACGGTGCCCTCGGTCAACTGGGCGACCGAGAGCCCGACGAGCGTGGCGAGCGTGAGCATGCTGTTGACCAGCCGCTGCCCGAAGGGCTGGGCGGCGCTCCATGCCGCGTCCAGGTGCAGGGACTGGGTGTTCATCGTCAAGGTCGTGAACAGGACGTTGTCGGCCTCGGTGAGGGTGCGCCCTGGCCGGTGGACGTACACGCACTCCAGGTCGAGTTCCTCGAACCACAGCCCTCTCTGCTCGATCCGCCGGACGGTCGATTCCATCAACCCCTCCTCTTTTGAACGTCAATAGCGTTCAAAAGTACCCCTATAAGGGACACTCTGTTACAGTTGGGGAAACGATCACCCCGACCGCGCCATAGGCCGGGAAGCCGCGCTGGGGCTGGTGGGCAGGGGTGGCGACCCGATCTGCGACGGGAGCCCGAAGTGTCACCCAACAAGGGGCTTGTCACCGAGTCCGATCTGCACGCCGCCGCGCTCGGCGCCGGCCCGCTCGGGCCCCACGCGGTCGTGCGAGAGAGTGCCGAGATTCCCTCCGGCGACGGCGTCGCCCTGGGTGTCGCCCTGGGCGCCGACCTGTACCACCCCGCTGACCGGCCCAGCGGTCCTGTCCTGCTGATGCGCACCGCGTACGGCCGCGGACTGTTCGGTGCCCAGGGCATCTACTTCGCCTCGCACGGATACCACTGCGTCATCGGGGACACCCGCGGCACCTCCTCCTACTTCCACGAGAAGGCCGACGGTTCGGCAGCCGCCTCCTGGATCGCACAGCAGCCCTGGTACGCGGGCGCCCTCGGGCTGTTCGGCGCCAGCTACATGGGCTTCACCGCCTACGCCACCGCGGCGGGCCACCCCGAAGGACTGCGGGCGATGGTTGTGAGCGTCTACAGCGCGGACCGGGTCTCCGCGTGGTACCCCGGCGGAACCTTCGGCCTCGACATCGCACTGCCCTGGGCCGGTACGCAGGCCACCCGGCCAACCGATCCGCAGGCCGCCGCGGGTGCGCTGGCCGCGATGTCCGGCGATGTCGGGGCGGACCCGGCGTTCCTCACTCTGCCGCTCTCGGCCGCCGACGAAGCCTTCGCCGGCCGGCGACTCCCGTTCTACCAAGAGCGGCTGCGCTACGAGGGCGACGACCCGCATTGGGCGCCGCTCGACCACAGCCACCTGCTCACGGACGGCACGCTGCCCCCGACCCTGCTCATCGACGGCTGGTACGACTACCACCGCCCCTACCTGTGGGCAGACTTCCTGCGCCTGCACGCCGGCCGCACCGGCGACCGCATCGTGACCGGCCCGTGGAGCCACCAGACCGACCCGATCCGCACCAGCCTCGAGACCCGCGACTGGTTCGACCGGCACATGCGGGACGAGGCCGGCCCGGCGCGCGAGGCCCCGGCACCGATCGCCATCCACGTCAACCCGGGCTCCGGGTGGCGCGAACTGCCGACCTGGCCCGCCCCCGGAACCACCGTCCAGCACTGGTATCTGGCGGCCGACGGCGCCCTGCGGCGGATCGAGCCGAACGGAGCGGCCACGGGTTCCGCGGACCACTACACCTACGACCCTGCCGACCCGACCCCCGCCGTCGCCCTCGCGAGCTTCGCCCCCGTCGAGATCCTGGCCGACACCGACAACCGCGCCCTTGAGTCGCGCGAAGACGTCCTCGTCTACACCGGGGACGAACTCGATTCACCGTTGACCCTCCTGGGCGAGGTCACCGCAGACCTCTGGGTCAACTCCTCGATCCCGCACACCGACTTCTACGCACGGATCACCGACGTCCAACCCGACGGCCGCTCACTGGCCATCGCCCACACCATCCTGCGGCTCAAGACGGATGCGCTCACCGCGTCCGGCTCCGCCCTCCACCTCGTCCTGAACCTGGGACCCGTCGCCCACCGGCTCGAGCGAGGGCACCGGCTGCGTCTACAGATCGCCAGCGGGGCTCACCCCTTCTACGCTCGCAACCTCGGCACCGGTGAGCCCCTGGCCACCGGCACCGCCATGACCAAGGCCCACCAGACCATCCACTACGCGAACCCCGAACATCCATCCAGGATCACCATACGGGTGGAACACCGATGACAGTCCTGAGCCTGGACGCACCCGGGCCGGGGATCTCTTGCCCGGAAATCGGGTTACCAGCCGCCGTGCCATCCGCTCAGCAGGCCCGTTGGCAGCGGGGTGGTGCCGGCGTCGGTTTCCGGCTCGTGGAAGGCGAAATCGCAGCCCTGATCGGCCTGCAGCACATGCCCGGTGTAGAGGCGGGCCCAGCCGGACGAGCCGGTGAACGTCCGGGGTGGAGAGTCGAGGAGCCTGTGCCTGATCTCACTGTCGTCCACGTCCAGGTGCAGACGCCGCCCGGGGACGTCGAGGTCGATGAGGTCGCCGTCGCGGACGGCCGCCAGGGGGCCGCCCACGGCGGACTCGGGGGCGACATGGAGGACGACGGTCCCGTACGCCGTTCCGCTCATCCGGGCGTCCGAGACGCGCACCATGTCGGTGACGCCCTCGCGCAGCAGCTTCGCCGGAATCGGGAGCTGCCCCCATTCCGGCATGCCCGGCCCGCCCACGGGACCCGCGTTCCGGAGGACGAGCACCGAATCGGCGGTCACCGGCAGCGCGGGATCGTCGACGCGCGCGGCCAGGTCGGAGACGCTGTCGAACACGATCGCAGGCCCGCGATGACGAAGCAGCCGGCCGGAGGAGGCCGCCGCCTTGATGACCGCGCCGTCGGGCGCCAGGTTGCCGCGCAGCACCGCCAGGCCGCCGGGAGCGCCGAACGGTTCGTCGAGTGTGCCGATCACACGGCGGTCGGGCGCGACGGGCGCGCGAATCTGCTCCCGCATCGTGTGTCCCGTCACGGTGAGAACGTCGGTGTGCAGCAGCGGCTCCAGCTCGCGCAGCAGGGCCGGGACGCCGCCGGCGCGGAAGAAGTCCTCGAACAGGTGCTCTCCCGCGGGCCGGACGTTGACGAGCAACGGCGTACGCGCCGCGGCGGCGTCGAGGTCGTCGAGCGAGAACGGCGCCCCGCTGCGCCTGGCCAGCGCGAGCAGGTGGACGATCGCGTTGGTCGATCCGCCGATCGCGGCCAGCACGGTGGCCGCGTTGAGCAAGGCGGCGCGAGTGACGATCTGGCGCGGGCGCGGTCCGGAGCGCGCGAGGAACACGGCCCGGGTGCCCGCGTTCTCCGCGGTGGCGTAGCGCCGCGCGTCCCCGGCGGGGATGGCCGCCGAGCCGGGCAGCGCGACTCCGAGGGTTTCCGCGAGCACGGCCATGGTGGACGCGGTGCCCATCTCGGTGCAGTGCCCGACTCCGGGCATGGCCGCCTGCTCCAGTTCGGCGAACTCCGACTCGCTCATCTGCCCGGCGCGCAGCCGGTCGGTGTAGCGCCACAGATCGGTGCCGACGCCGAGCCGCCGTCCTTGGAAGACGGCGGGTGCGGCGGGGCCGCCGGGCACCATCACGGCGGGTACGTTGGCCGAGGCGGCGCCCATGAGCTGCGCCGGGATGGTCTTGTCGCAGCCGCCCAGGAGCACGACCGCGTCGAAGGGATAGGAGCGCAGGCTTTCCTCGACGTCGATGGCCATCAGGTTGCGGTACAGCATCGCGGTGGGCTTCATGAGGTTCTCGCCCAGGGAGATCGTCGGGAACTCCAGCGGCAGGCCGCCCGCCTGGAGCACGCCACGCCGTACGGCGTCGGCGAGCCCGCGGAAGTGCGCGTTGCAGCTTACGAGCTCCGACCAGGAGTTGGCGATGCCGACGATCGGCCGGCCGGACAGTGCGGCCTGGGACAGCCCCGTGGCGCGCAGTGAGGCCCGGTGCAGAAAGCCCGGAAGGTCCTCGCCGGCGAACCAGGCGGCACTTCGCAACGACACGTGATCGGCTCCTTTCGGGGTTCAGTAGATCCGGGCCAGCAGGCCGCCGTCGACCACGAGGTCGGTGCCGGTGACGTAGGCGGCGTCGTCGGAGGCCAGGAAGAGCGCCGCGGCTGCCACGTCCTCCGGTGAGGCGAAGCGACGCAGCGGGTAGCGCTCGGCGAGCCGCGCGCGGGCGGCGTCGGGGTCGGGCTGAAAGGCGAAGAAGTCGTCGAGCAACTCGGTCTGCACATCGCCGGGGCAGATGGTGTTGACGCGGATGCCCTCAGGCCCGTGGGCGGCGGCCAGCGCCCGGGTCATGGACCGCAACCCACCTTTCATCGCGCCGTAGGCAGGCATGTCCGGGTCGCCCACGATGCCGAGCAGGGACGCGGTGATGACGATCGAGCCGCCGCCCCTTTCCCGCAACGCCGGCAGAGCGGCCCGTACGCCGAGGTAGACGCCGCGGAGGTTGACAGAGTGCAGGTGGTCCCACTGCTCGGGGCCGGTGTCCTCGATCCGGCCCATGATCTGCACCGCCGCGTTGGCGTGCAGGATGTCGAGTCCGCCGAAGCGGCGGACGGTCTGTTCGACCATTCGCGCGTTGTCGCCGGGGGACGCCACGTCCGCGGCGATGGCGAACGCGTTGGCGCCGATCCGCCGCGCGAGATCCTCCACCGCCTCGGCGCGTCGGTCCACGCAGGCCACCGAGGCGCCTTCGGCGGCGAACCTGGCCGCGGTCGCCGCTCCGATGCCGCCGGCCGCGCCGGTGACGATCGCTACTTTTCCTGCCAGACGCAATGGTCCTCCTCACTCGTTGGTCTTGATCCACGTCGACAGACGCGCGCAGGCCGCGCGGACCGCTTCGCCGACCTGTGGCCACTGCGTTCTGGGCAGGCGGGCCGCCACCGCCGACACCGAGATCGCGCCGATCGGCCGATCGGCGCGGCCGAGTACGGCGGCGGCCAGGCAGATGCCCCCGAGCTCGGACTCCTCTTCGTCCAGTGCGTAGCCACGGGCGCGCGCCTCGTCGAGAGCGGGGCGCAGCTCCGCCAGCGTCGTGCAGGTGGACGGGGTCGGCCGCGCGTACGGCTCCTGCCCGAGCAGCGCGCCCCACTCCCGTTCCGGCAACGCGGCCAGGATGGCCTTGCCGATCGCGGTGGCGTGTGGGGGCACCCGTTCGCCCAGCGTCGTGGTCAGCCGGATGGCGTGCACGGCGTCCACGGTGTCGGCCCACACGATGCGCCCGCGCCGCAGCACCGCGAGGTTGATCGTCTCACCGGTGAGCCCGGACAGCTCGGCCAGCACCGGCGCGGCCAGGGGAATCAGCGAGCCGGAGTCCGAGCGTGCCATCAGATCGTTCAGCGCCGGGCCGAGCCGGTACTCGTGCGTTTGCGTCACGTGCCGGACGTAACCGCGCTCCTGCAGCACCGCAAGCAGTCGGTGCACGGTGGCGCGGGAGGCGCCGAGCCGCTTGGCCAGCCCGGCCAGCGTCGTCTCGCGGCCCTCGGCCAGGAGCTCCAAGGCGTCGAGGGCGCGCTCCAAAGAGCCGGACACCTTACTTCTGTCTCATATAGTGCAACAGGTTTGTTTGCATATATGAGATTAAAGCAGGCACACTCCCCGTATGTCACATCCCTCCCTCCGTCATCTGTTCCCGACCGTCTCGAGCGCGCTCGCGGCCGACGCACTCGACCATCTCGGCCTGAGAAACCAGTGCCTGCCCCCGGAGGTCGTCCCCCTCGCGCCGTCGCACACGCTGCTCGGCCCGGCCTTCTGCCTGCGCGCCGAGCCGGCCCGCGAGACCCGGCCCGCCGTGCCCTACCAAGGGCTGCTGCGCGCGATGGACCACGTCCAAGCGGGCGAGATCGTTGTCTTCGCCACCGGCAGGTCCGACGCGGCGGGCGTATGGGGGGAACTGATCACCACCGCCTGCCACGCGCGCCGCGTCGCCGGAGCCCTCACCGACGGCCTGGTACGGGACGCGGCAACGCTGGCGGGCGGGAGCTTCCCGATCTTCAGCCGGGGGACGGTGCCCTACGACAGCAAGGGCCGGCTCGACGTGGTCGAACACGGCGAGCCCGTCACGCTGGGCGGCGTGCCGATCCGGCCGGGCGACGTACTGGTCGGCGACCTGGACGGGGTCGCTGTCGTACCGGCCGAAGCCATGGTCCGCGTCGCCGAGCTGGTCGCGGGCAAGCGCGCGACCGAGGCATCCTTCCGCGCCGCGGTGGCCGAGAGCGGCTCGCTCACCGACGCCTTCCAGCGGTACGGCGTCCTGTGACGGCGACCACCTGGTGGAAGCACGGCGCGATCTACCACATCTACCCCCGCTCGTTCGCCGACAGCGACGGCGACGGCGTGGGCGACCTGCCGGGCATCACCGCGCACCTGGACTACCTGTCCTGGCTCGGGGCCGAGGCGATCTGGCTGTCGCCGTTCTACCGCTCGCCCCAACGCGACTTCGGATACGACATCACCGACCACACCGACGTCGACCCGCTTTTCGGCACCCTCGCCGACTTCGACCGGCTGCTGGCCGAAGCACACCGACGCGGGCTGCGCGTGATCCTCGACTTCGTGCCCAACCACACCTCCATCGACCACCCGTGGTTCGCCGCGTCCCGCACGTCCGCGGACGACCCCAAGCGCGACTGGTACATCTGGCGTGACCCGGCAGGCGGCGGGCCACCCAACAACTGGCGCGCGGTCACCGGCGGGCCGGCCTGGACCCTCGACCCGCGGACCGGGCAGTACTACCTGCACTCGTTCCTGCCCGAGCAGCCTGACCTGAACTGGCGCCACCCTGACGTGCGACGAGCGATGCATCGGGTGATGCGGTTCTGGCTGGATCGAGGCGTCGACGGCTTCCGCATCGACATGGTGGACTACCTGCTCAAAGACGAACACTTCAGGGACGAGCCACTCGACGGGCACGGTGCCTACCAGCCCGCGCTGGCCCGCTACCAGCTCAACCAGCCCGGCACCCTGGAACTGCTCAGGGAACTGCGCGACCTCACGGACGGCTATCCCGGGCGGGTGCTGATCGGCGAGGTGGAGTACCGGCTCCCTCTTCCCCGGCTGGCCGGCTACTACGGCAACGACGACATGCTGCACCTGCCGATCAACTTCTGGCTGCTGTTCACTCCCTGGCGGGCGCGCGACCTCCAAACCTTCGTCACCGCCTACGACGGCGCGCTGCCCGGGCACGCGTGGCCCAACTGGGTGCTGGGCAGCCATGACCTCTCCCGCATGGCCACCCGGCTCGGCCGCGACCAGATACGGGTCGCGCTGATGCTGCTGTTCACCCTGCGCGGCACACCGGTGCTCTACTACGGCGACGAACTCGGCATGACCGACGTGCCGATCCCCCCGCACCAGGCACGCGACCCCTGGGAGGGACGAGATCCGGCCCGCACCCCGATGCCCTGGACCGCAGGGCCCAACGCCGGATTCAGCCCGCCGGAGGCTCGGCCGTGGCTGCCGCTGGGCGATCCGTCCGTCAACGTCGCCGCCCAGAGGGCCGACCCCGGCTCGCTCCTCAACCTCACCCGCGCCCTGCTCGCGCAACGCCGCGGACACGCCGCGCTGAGGGACGGGTCATACCAGCCCGTGCCCGCCCCCGAAGGTGTGCTCGCCTACCGGCGCGTCCATCCCGACGAAGAACTGCTGATCACGCTCAACCTCACCGGCTCGGCCCTCGACCTCCGGATCCCCGGAGAACCGCTGCTGTCCACCCACCCGGGAACAAGCGGATTGATGCTCCCGCACGAGGGACGCATCACCAGCTCCACCTGATCGAGTCTCTGCCGCGAAGCCCACCGCGGGACTGCGGCGCATTCGGGCGAGCATTCATTCTCGGCGTCCGTCTCACCGGACAAGGCTGCCAGGTCCTCTCGGCGCAGCCCCAGGGCGGGGGAACGCCCTGGGGAGCCTCGCCGGCGAACTCGCCTCTCGGGGCGGCCGTCACCCCTGCCCGGCGGCGGGCGCTACTCGCCGCCGGCTTTCACGATCATGAACTTGGCCGTGCCCACCGCCATGTTCCCCGCCTTGTCGGTGGCCCGGTACGCCAGGGTGTGCGCGCCGGGCTGGTTGACCGACAGCGGCTGCGTGTACGCCGCGAACGGCTGGCCGTCGAGCGAGTACTCCACGGTGTCCAGCCCGGAGCCGACGTCGCTCGCCGTCAGCTTCACCGTCGCCGAGCCGACGTAGTTCCAGGCCCAGTCCTGGGTGCCGGTGAGCGCGGCCGACACCTGCGGCAGCGTGGTGTCGTCCTCCGGAGCCACCACGGTGAACCTCAGCGTCGCCACCGGAGAGGTGTTCCCGGCCTTGTCGGTGGCCCGGTACGACAGGGTGTGCGCGCCCGCCTGGTTGACCGACACGGGGGACGGGTACTCGGTGTAGGGCCCGCCGTCGAGCGAGTACTCCACCGTGGCGACCCCCGACTCGGTGTCGCTCACCGAGATCATCACGGTCGCCGAGCCGACGTAGTTGCCCGCCGAGTCCTGCTGGCCCGACAACTGCGCCGAGACCTGCGGGGGAGTGGTGTCCTCCTCCTGCGAGGCCGCCACCGTGAACGCCACCGAGTCCACGGGCGAGGTGTTGCCCGCCTTGTCGGTGGCCCGGAAGGTCACCGTGTGCGCGCCGGGCTGGTTGACCGACAGCGGCTGCGTGTACGCCGCGAACGGCTGGCCGTCGAGCGAGTACTCGACCGTGTCGACCCCGGAGCCGGCGTCGCTCGCCGTGACCGTCACCGTCGCCGCGCCCACGTAGTTGCCGTCCGCGTCCTGGTCACCTGTCACCACCCCGCTGACCTCGGGCGGAGTGGTGTCCTCCTCCTGCGGAGCCACCACCGTGAACGCCACCGAGCCCACCGGCGAGGTGTTGCCCGCCTTGTCGGTGGCCCGGAACCGCACCGTGTGCGCCCCCACCTGGTTGACCGACACCGGGGCCGAGTAGGCCGCGAACTCCCCGCCGTCGAGCGCGTACTCCACGGTGTCGACCCCGGACTCGGTGTCGCTCGCCGTGACCGTCACCGTCGCCGCGCCCACGTAGTTGCCGTCCGCGTCCTGGTCGCCCGCCACCTGCGCGGAGACCTGCGGCGCGGTCGTGTCCTCGCCCCCGCCTTCGGTGACGACGAGTTCGCCGGTCATCTGGCCGTGACCGGGGATCACGCAGTAGAAGCGGTACTTGCCGGGGGTGAGGTTCACCTGGGCGACGTGCCGGCCGCCGTCGGCGTCGAAGGGGCTGGCGATGATGTTGAGGCTGACGTCGTGGTTGTAGCCGGGGGTGGAGGTGTCGAACGTCAGCGTGTGCGTCATGCCGGTGGTGTTGCCGGTGGCCGCGCTGTTCTCGAAGACGATGGTGGCGGGCCCCGCCGTCGCCGATTCCGGCGCCGACTTGTACGCGGTCATGCTGTCGTCGGCGGTCCAGGTGAGCACCTGGTCCGCCGCCTGCGCTGCGGTGAGCTGCGTACGGGGCTGCGCGGTGGCCTGGACCGCCGACAGGAAGAGCGCGGGAAGCGCGACGGCGAGCAGCACCACGGCGAGGCGCGGCGCCGTCACCGCTCCGGACGCCCGCCGTAAGGCTCTGATCACGAGGGAGGGGAGAGATCCGGCATGCATGTGTCGATGCACCTTTCCGAGCTGGGGTGGAGTGCCGGGCGCGGGGAAGGCTCCCCGGCCCGGCACCCGGCCGGCGTACCGTCCTAGAGTTCGCGCACGCGGATGTTGCGGAAGTCGATCACGTCGTTGTTGCCGTGGTTCTGCAGCCCGACGAACCCGCTGATGAACTGGCGCAGGTCCGTGGGCGGGTCACCGGCGCGGGACGACGCCTTGCCCGGCGTGTTGTCGAACTCGCTGATCACCGTGCCGTTGCGGATGATCGTGTAGTGCTGGCCGACCACCCGGACCTCGTAGTCGTTCCACTGGCCCTTCGGGGTCGCCCCGGCCCGGTTCAGGCCGTTGGGCGAGAAGTTGTAGACGGAGCCCGTCTTCTGCGGCTCGCCCGTGTCGCCGTCGTAGATCTGGATCTCGTGGCCGCAGAAGATCGCGACCCACGCGGGTGACGTGCGCGCCGCGCCGACCGTGCCGCAGCTTCCCGCGGGACGCTGCTCCAGCGGGGTCCTCGGGTCCGGGAACCGGACGAAGACGCCGCTGTTGGCGCGGTGCGGGTCGGGCGAGCTGTCACGGAACTGCAGCCGGACCGAGAAGTCCGCGTACGCCTTGTCGGAGTACCACAGCATGCCCAGACCGCCGGAGCTGCGGATCGTGCCGTCCGGCTGGAGGGCGAACCGCCCGGACGGGGCCTGGCTCCAGCCCAGCAGCGACGACGCCGTGCCGTCGAACACGGGCTGGTACCCGTTCACCCTCCCGACCTCCGACTTCGCGCCGGCGGTGCGCAGCGCCTCCGCCTCCTGGGCGGTGACGACGCCGTCCTTGAGCAACTGCCGCACGACCGTGTCGAGGTGCTGGACGAACTGGTTGCGGTTCTTCCAGTCGCGCTCGTCGTCGATCAGGTCGTTGATCGTGCAGCCGCCGCCGGCCGCCTTGTTGCGCACGCCGGTGAAGGCGTCGAGCAGTTGCACCGTCGGCCGGGCGTCGGGCGCGGCACAGCCGACCGTGACAGGGATCTTCCCGGTGGCCTGCTCGCCGTCGGCGTAGGTGACCTTGAGCGTCGCCTCGTAGGCGCCGAAGCCGGCGTAGGTGTGCGTCGGGGCGGCCTCCTTCGACGGCGCGCTGCCGTCGCCGAAGTCCCACTCCCACGCCACGCCGCCGGCCTTGGCGCTGGAGAACGTCATCGTCCTGGGATCGGCGTTCTGCCGGGCGGGACGCCCCACGGCGGCGTCCGGGTCCGGCGTCGCCGGGCCGCCCTTGTAGGTGACGCGGACCAGCTTCTGGTTCGCGTGCAGGCTGAAGAAGCCGCTGCCGTAGTCGAGCAGGTAGAGCGCGCCGTCGGGGCCGAACTTCGCGTCCATCCACGACTGGAGCTGGTTGGCGCCGCCGCCGCCCGGGATGATGTTCCGCAGGTCCTCGGCGAACGCCGGCCGGCCCGCGTCCCGGGCGGTCTCCGGGTTCACGGTCACGGCGATGCGGTTGTTGCCGTTGGACTGGTCACCGATGAACCACTTGTTGTCCCAGTACTCCGGCCACGCGACCCCGCTGTCGGTGTCGGTCTGGGAGCGGTGGTAGGTCGGGCCCGACATGACCGCCTGGCCGCCGCCCTTGAGGTAGGGCATGGTGAAGGTCTCCTCGCCCTGCTTGTACGTCGGGAGACCGCTGCCGTCCTGCCGCTTCGGGTAGACCGGGCCGCCGCCCTGCGGCGAGTACCAGATCATGTTGTCGCGCGCCGGAGGGATGTCGACGAGGCCGGTGTTGCGCGGCGAGGTGTTCTTCAGGTTGTCGCAGTCGTACCACTCGGCGGGCTGGGTGGCGTCGCTGTTGCCGCGGTCGCGGTAGGGCTGCCTGTCGCCCATGCAGTACGGCCAGCCCTGGTTGCCGGCGGAGGTGAGAACTGTCACGGTCTCGTACTTCGCCGGTCCCCACGTCTCGCTCGGGCCGCCGGCGTCCGGACCGACCCAGCCGGCCGTGATCCAGTCGTTCTCCTTGTCCCACTGCAGCCGCGCGATGTTGCGGACGCCCATCACCCAGATCTCCGCGCGGGTCTTGCCGCCGCCCTCCTCCTCGCCGGTGAACAGGTTGCCCTTGGGGATCGTGTAGGTGCCGTCGGGCTCGGGGTGGATGCGGAGGATCTTGCCGTTGAGGTCGTTGGTGTTGCCGGAGGTACGGCGGGCGTCCTGGAAGGAGGTGCCCTTGTAGTCCTGGGTCCAGTTGTTCCCGGAGTAGCCGCCGGATCCGCCGGAGGAGTTGCTGTCACCGGTGCCGATGTAGAGGTTGCCGTCCTCGTCGAAGGTCATGCCTCCGCCCGCGTGACAGCAGCTGTGGATCTGGGTGTCCCACTGCAGGAGGTCCTTGCGGCTGCTCTGGTCGATCGTCTGGGTCCGCGAGTCGTAGTCGAACCGGGAGACCGTCCGCTTGCCGATGCGCCTGTCCCGGTCGATCGACGCGTGCGGCATCCAGTACGCGTAGATCCAGCCGTTCTCCGCGAAGTCCGGGTCGAGGGTGATGCCGACCAGGCCCTCCTCGTTCTTGACCAGCTCGTCGCCGCTGCCGCGGTTGCCCATGACGGGCAGCGTGGTCAGCAGCTTGACCTGCTTGGTCCGCGGGTCCCACTGGTGGATGGTGCCGCAGCCGAGGCCCACCTTCGGGTCGTTCCAGTCGGGGATCGGGCCGGTGGCGCAGGCCGCCTTGCCGATGTAGAACACCTTGCCGTTCGGCGCGATGGTCAGGCCGTGCGGCTCGCCGATCTGGTCGAGCTGACCCTGCGCGTTCGGCGTGGTCAGCCGTTCCGTGGCGTAGTTGGCCGCGATGGTCGCCTGGCAGTCGCCCCGGACGATGCCGGTCGCCCACCGGATGGCGCCGGCGAGGTGCGTGCGGAACTGCTTGTCGCTGGTGTAGCTCGCCGCGGTGCCGCCCATGCCGGTGTAGAAGGACCGGCCGCCGTCGTAGTCACGGCACCAGGAGACCGGGTGGAACGGGCCGTTGCCGTTCATGCTCGGGTTGTAGGTCCACTCCTCGACCTGCGCGATCGTGTGGACCTTGCCCACCGGATTGGGGTTCCAGCTCAGCCACTTGTCGGTCCGCGACAGGGTGAGCGGAAGTCCCTCGTTCGCCGGATGGTCGCGGTCGAGGATGTCGACGACGGCCTTCTGCTCCTTCGGCACGGGAGGAGGCGCGGAGTCCGGCCCGAACAGCCGCAGCTCGGCGAGCTGGGTCAGGGGCTCACCGCTGTTCGCGGTGACGTTGAGCCGGTAGTACTGGTACGCCGTGGTGTTCTCGAACTTGTATTCCTTGGTCTGGAACCGCTGGGGGAAGGTCTCCCCGCTGCGCTTGTCGAGATCCGTCCAGGTCGTCCCGTTCTGTGAGCCCTGGAGGGTCCAGTCCTTCGGGTCCCGGCCGGGGGAGTCGTTGGCCGACGTCAGCGCGTAGTGCGCCACCGCGACGGGCTTGTCCAGCTTGCCCTGCACCCACGCGGTCGGCGTCCTGGCCAGCCACTTGGTGTCGTTGTCCCCGTCGAAGACCTTGTCCTTGGTCTCGTTCGGCGGGTTCTCCGCGCTCGCCGCGGACTCCGTCACCTTCTCCGCGATGGGGAGGGCGCCGACGGGACGGGTGCCGATCAGTTCGGTGAACCAGGCCGAGTCCACCTGCGCGCGGGCGGCGTCGCGGACGCCGACGAACCCGCCGCCGCCCCTGATGTACGCCTGGAAGGCGGCGAGCTGCGATTCGTCCAGGCTCACGCCGTTGGCGGACAGGAACACCACGCCACGGAACCGCGCCAGGTTGTCGGCGGTGAAGACCGCCGGATCCTGGGCCTCCTCGACGGAGAACCCGTTCTTCTTGCTCAGTTCCCTGATCGCCGTCGCGGCCGCGCGCACCGGGTCGTCCTGCTGCGCGGCCTGACCGCTGAAGACCAGCACGTTGACGGCGGGCTTCTTGGCGGCCGGGGCGGCGGCCTGTGCCTGTGCCTGTGCCTGGGCCGGTACGGCGGCTGGGGGCGCCAGTCCGAGCACCAGGACGGCAATCGAGATCGTGATCAGTACGCGTCGCCAGGCGGGTGGTCGGGACGGTAAATGGCCTGTTCGACCCATCATTGCTCCTTGGGATCGAGGGTGGTTCGGGACCATTCGCGGACGAGTTCGGGGGTCGGCCGCGGTCCGGGGTGTCGACGTCTGCGTGGGGCCGTGTTCGTACGGCATGGGGCGACCGGATCCGGTCGCGGAGGGCGTCGGCGCGGCCGTCAGTGGCCCGAGTGGCCGCCGCCCGAGTGGCCGCCGCCCGGTTGACCCGGCACGTTCCCGTCCGCGTCCGTCACCGTGAAGATGCCGGCCATCCCCATGTCGGAGTGGCTCTGGACGTGGCAGTGGTACATCCACGCCCCCGGGCCGACGCGCTCGCCCGCGATCACCTGGAAGCCGAACGACTCGGCGGGCCCGGTGATCCTGGTGTCGATGATCCGGCTCTGGTCCTCGAGGCTCTCCAGCAGGCCGGTGCGGTTATCGGCCCAGCGATGCCCGTGGATGTGGAACGTGTGGTAAAGCTCGCCGTGGGTGATCACGATCCATTCCACCCGCTCGCCGACCTTGGCGACGAACTCCGGCGCGCCGTGCGCGGGGCGATTGTTGATCGTCATGTCGTTGAAGACGACGGTGAACGTCTTGTCCGGCTTGACGTCCTTCTTCCGCCGGACCACCAGCGGGCCGTACAGCCCCTTCCGGATGCCGCCCGTGCCGTGATCGGTCCCCACCACGTGGTCGTGGTAGTGCCAGTAGCCCGCGCTGCCGGGCTCGATGCCGGCGCCGCCCCCGCGCCTGCCCTGCACGTGGGTGCGCCAGATGTAGGTGCGCCGGCCCCCTGGCTCGACCACGCTGTCGTTCAGTCTCGTACCGTCGCTGGCCACGTCGTAGTCCACCCCGTGGACGTGCAGGCTCGCCGTCACGTCCAGGTTGTTGACCATCTCGATCTCCAGCGTGTCGCCCTCGACCATCTCGATGAGCGGCCCGGGAATCGTGGCCTTGCCGGGCTCCAGGCCGTAGCCCAGTTGGCCGTCCTCCAGCCGCTCGGCGTACAGGGTGATGCGGCGGACCGCGCCCACGGTCGTGCCGGACGTACCGGCCTGGGGCGACGCGGCGCTCTGATTCGCTGTGACCAATGGTGCCAACGCGGCAGCCGCCGCGGATGTGGTGAAGGCACGCCGGGAGAGCAGGCTTTTCGCCGTGCCGCTGCCTACCTCGGTCATGGTTCCCCAATCGGTGACGCTTGCGTGAGGGTGACTTGCGAGTGCTCGGGACACTGCGTTCGCGCGCGACGTGGGTCTTGGCCTGGACCGGTCGCGTCATGATCGGTGATGTTGTGGGGGAGGTAGTAAAATCGACAGTCGATCGAAGTACGCGCCTTTTTCGGCGAAATGTCAATGAGTAGCGCTGAAAGCCGCGGAACTTCCGCTCATGTCTGGCCAAAGGTGGATGCGGCTGTTACGGTGAGATGAAGATCGAACTACCGGCATGCCCGCGTCCGCGTCCCATAACCCCTGCCGCAGCCGCTCGTCCGCCCTCCTGCTGACGGCCCGTCACCGTCTGCGCCGGTCATCGGCTCGCCCCCCGCCGTCACGCCGCCCCCGCCGCCTGGCGCGCTTACCGCTTGCGGCCCATGTACCCTGGCCGTCGGGCGGACAGCGTGGAGATGCCGAGCGCTCGCAGGGACCGAACACGGCGCCCCGCCGCTCCGATCCCGTCGCACAGCGATCCAGGGCTTATGTCGAAGCTCATGCAAAAGGTGCTGGGCGTCGCGTCGGAAGTGGCCCAGTCCCGCGACGGGCCACCGCTGGAGATCTTCGTCAACCGGGCGGCCCCGGCAGGTGCTCCGGGCTGGAGATCGAATCGTGCGCCGGCGGAGGCGGGCGCGTCGACCTCGGTGTGCTGGAGTTCACCGACCGGGCGTGGCCCAGCGACTGCGACGATCCGCACGAGCGGCTGGAGATCCAGCGCTGGACGGGGCTGCTGGTCCCGCCGGAGATGCAGGGGACGCACATCGGGGCCGAGGAGTCGCACACCACCCACCGGACCCATCCCCTCGACTATCGCGCGGAGAAGGTGCTGTGGGGACACCTGGGAGTCGAGACCGATCTGCTCACCGCCGCCTTCAGCGTCGTCGAGCGCCCCGTGACCTGGCCGCCGGGACGGATCCGCTTGCCGGGCCTGGACGACACCTGCCACTACACGGTCGTGGCGGTCCACCCGGGATCCGCGCCCGCGGCCGGGGCCGTGCTCCCGCCGTGGCAGGACTCCGGCGTCACGCTGCCCGGCCGGGTGCTGCGGCTCGTCGGCCTCGAAGCGCCGTCCCTGGACGTGGACCGGTCGGTGCTGCTGCGGGTGGTGGGCGCGCCTGCTGGACGGTAGCCGCTCAGCCCTTCGCGCGGTTGCGGTATTCGGTGGGGCTGGCCTCGTGCATCCGTCTGAAGTGGCGCGAGAAGTAGAACGGGTCGGGGTAGCCGACCTCGCGGGCGATGTCGGCGATGCTCGCGTCGGTGGTGTCGAGGAGGTTGCGCGCCTGCGCCATCCGGAGGGCCGTGTGGTGCGCGAGCACCCCGCCGCCGGTGGCGCGGCGGAACAGCGCGCGCAGATGGGAGGGCGAGTCGCCGACCAGCGCGGCCAGGTCGGCGACGCGTACGGTGCTGCCGAGCCGCTCGGCCAGGTAGGCCATCGCGCGCTGCAGCGGGTCGCCGGGCGCGGGCATGGCGCGGTCGGCGACGATCTGGGTGAGCCGTTTCCAGGCTGTGCCCGCGGCGCCCATCAGGCTGGCCGGTGAATGGTCCCGCTCCATGATGGTCACGATCTCGTCGAGCAGGGCGACGGCCCGATCGAGTCGCCGGATGGAGACCACCGGTCTTGACGGGCCCGCGCCCATCGCCTCGATCAGCTCGGGCAGGTCGGTGCCGCGCAGGTGGCATCACCAGATCGTCCAGGGGCTGTCAGCGGGGGCGCCGTACGCGTGCGGGGTCCTCCGGGGGATCACCAGGGCCGCGTTCGATCCCACGCGGTACTGCGCCGCCCCGATGTTCGCCCATCCCACGCCGGCCGCGCACAGGATGAGGATGGTCTCCTCGATCGGGGCGGGCCGTCTCATCAGGTGATCCGCGGCGACCGGCGTCCGGGTGTTGACTGTCGAGGACGACAACGCTGTCCTCTCGTGCGGTGCCGTCCTCCAGGCACCCCGCTGATCAGCGTCGCGTCCGAAGCGTGATTCGATGAAGCGACAAGAGTGGAGATCATGGGACGAGGATTGCTGCCGGGCAAGGTCGCCGTGGTGACCGGCGCGGCCTCCGGCATCGGCGCCGCGGTGGTGGAGCGCTTTCTGCGCGACGGCGCACGCGTGATCGCGGTGGACCTGGTCGACCACAGCTCCGACCGGCCCGACCTGCTGGCCATCAGGGGGGACGTCGCCGCCGCCGAGACCTGGTCGCGGGTCGCGGACACGGCGCGGGCCCGGTTCGGGCGGCTGGACGTGCTCCACAGCAACGCCAGCACGGTGGTACGGGCACCGGCGCACGAAATGTCGGAGGACGACTGGGACCGGCAGCTCTCGGTCAACCTGAAGGCCACGTATCTGGCGGTCAACGCCTGTGCCGGGCTGCTGCGGGAGAGCCGGGGCGCCGACCTGCTCGACTACGTGGCCGACCCCGCCGTCTTCCACTTCACCGAGGGGTACGTCGCCCGTCCGCAGGCGCCCGAACTCGGGGTGGAGATCGACGAGGCCGCGGTCAGGCGCGCCGACCGGGCAGGACACGCGTGGCGCAATCCGGTCTGGAGACAGGACGACGGGGGAGTGGCCGAGTGGTGACGACGACGATTCCCCTGTCGGCGCGCTTCGACCTCGCCAGGGGAGGCCGGTGGACGTCGTTGTCCGGAGGCGGCCGCGAATGGTTGTGGTCCCGGGACGATCCCGCCAGGTCCACGGTCGTCCCGGGGATGGCGTTCGTCGACGCCGGTGGTCTCGAGGAGTGCGTGCCCACCGTCCGCGGGCTGCCCGACCACGGTGACGTGTGGTGTCGCCCCTGGACGGGCACCCCGGCGCGGAGCGCGGTGAGCTGCGACGGGTTCGAGCTGACCCGCGCGATCGGCGAGGAGGCCGGGGCGGTGGTGGCGAGCTACCGGCTGTCCGCCGACCCGGGGTTCAGGTTCCTCTGGGCCGCTCATGCCCTGCTCGACCTCAGCGAGAAGGCGCGGCTCGTCGCGGCGGACGAGACCCCGGTACGGATCTTCCCCGAGGCGGCGCCGTTGCTGGATGTCGCCTGGCCGGACGGCGCCGCCCACCTGGACGGGCACTGGCCCGCGCCGCTCGGGCTGGAACTCGACCGGTTCGGCCCCGACGACGGCACGGCCGTGGGCGCCGTGCTGCGATGCGCCGCCGTACGGGTGGAGGACCAGGCCGACGTCCTCGACCTGCGGCTGGAGGCGCCGCTGGGAGTCCCCGGTCGGCACCGCTCTGTGGCGCAATCTCAGAGGATTTCCCGAAAAAACGCCGTATCGCAGCATCGGGATGGTACCCATGCTCGGTGCGGTGTTCGACCTGGCGGAAGCCGGCCCCGGCGAGGCGGCGGTGGTCCCTCTGTCCGGTGAGCTGACCTGGCGGCTCGTACTGGCCGCGGAACGGACGTGCTGATGAACTCCTTTCATGGCCGTGACACGGCCGCGTCGACAGCCGGACAGAGCGCCTTCCTGGCGGCCCTGGCCGCCCACCGGCTGCTCGCCATCGTCCGCGGCCCGGACGCCGGCGCCGCGCTTCGCACGGTCGTCACGCTGGCCGAGGAAGGCGTCGAGCTGATCGAGGTGTCCCTGGTCACCCGTGGCGCACTGGAGGTGATCCGGGACGCGCGAGCCGCCTTGGGAGAGCAAGCCCGCCTCGGCGCCGGAACGGTCGTCACCGAGGACGACGCCCGCGCGGCCACGGAGGCGGGCGCGTCCTTCCTGGTCACTCCGGCGGTGAGCCCGGCGGTCGCGGCCGGGCACGCGCTGGGCCTGCCCGTGCTGGCCGGTGCGCTCACCCCGACGGAGGTGGTCGGCGCGCTCGCCGCCGGGGCCACGGCGGTCAAGCTGTTCCCCGCGTCCCTCGGCGGCGTACGTCACCTGCGCGCGCTGCGCGACCCGTTCCCCGACGTGGTGTTCGTACCGGTCGGCGGGGTCGGGGCGGCCGAGGCCGCCGACTATCTGGCCGCGGGCGCGGTCGCCGTCGGAGTGGGCTCGCCGCTGGTCGGCGACGCCCCCGCCGGGGGAGACCTCGCCGCACTGCGCACCCGGATCCGGGACTTCCGGTCGGCGCTGTGAACGCCGTCCGCGACATCGCGCCCGCCGCCTCCGGCTCGGCGACGGCATCCAGGCGTCCGCGACATCGTCACCAACGCGCTGGAAGCACGGGCGACAGGGCGCGGGGAGCGGGCTGTCCAGTCACGTGTATAGACCGCCGGGTGGCCGCCGTCCTGTTCTGACCAGGCCCCGGGGCGCGTCCGGTCCAATAAGATCATCCGCATCGTAGCCTTACTCCGGGCCGCCGTCGCCCGCTACCGCTTCGGGTGTCCGGCCGCCGCCGTCGTCGCGCTCTACCTGACTGCCGCCGCCGTCGCCACCTGGTACGACGGCGGGCGGTGGTTCGTCGTCGTCGCGGCGGCGGGTTTCTGGCCGTGGGACGACGGGGCCAGGCTCCTGCCGGCGGCGATCGGCGTGCTCAACGCGTGGGCGCTGTGGCAGATCCTGCGCGGTCCGGCCGCGCCGCGCGCTGGGGCGCTGCCGCGTGATGTGGTGTGGCTGCGGCGCCTGCTCTACGCGGACGTGGCCGGCGACCTGCTGCTCTGGGAACTCCTCGAGGACGTGTCCGACTTCGCGGGGTACGCCGCGAGCTGGGCCGTGTGGGCCGCCACCATGGTCCTGCTGGTGCGGGCCCTGGCCGGGGTATCGGCCCGGTTCCGGATCATCGCTCTCGGGCTCGGCCTGATCGGGGTCCTGGCCGCGGCGCTGCGGCAGTTCGCCGAGGTCCCGCTGCTGACGCCGTCGTTCTTGGTGGCGATGGCGACCCTCGGCTGCAAGGCGATGATCATGGCCGGGCAGGGACGCGACGGGCGGTTCAGCGCCGTCACGGTCGCCATCGGCTGGACCGCCCTGCTCGTCCCGCAGGTCTACTCGCTGCTCCAGGCCGGACGGGCGGCGTTCGACGGCCTGTCGTTAACGGTGCACGCGCTCGACGGGCTGATCGTCGTGTGGGCGGCGCGTACCGCGCACGAGCTCGCCGCGCCCGGGCCGGGCGTCGCGGTGCCAGGAACCGGGCGGAGGCCCCGGCTGCTCGCCGTCGTTGTCGTGCTCGTGCTGCCGATGGCCGTGGTCGGCGCCGAGGGGGACGCCCGGCTCACCTACACGTCCGCGGACGAGGGCTGCCGCGACCGGCTCCGGCCCGCGGCCGGCCTCGAGCCCGGGGAACGGCGGCGGTCGTTCCTCTGCCTGGCCAGAGGTGAGACCTTCGCGGCGGACTCGATGTTCCCCGACGACCTGGCCGACCAGCGCGTCCTCGCCTACGGCTCGCGGCTGTGCACGCTGCCCGGCGACCGGGAACGGAACGCGCTGCACGAGCGGGCGGGCGGCACGGCGGGCACCATCGAGCTGGCCGCGGCTCTGGAGTACCTGTGCCCCGGCATCGTCGCTCGCCAGAACGCCGACGCCCATCGCCGGCAGGCCGAGCGCGACCGGCAGGAAGCCGCGTGGAAGGCCGAGGCGAACGCCCGGTGCGCCGACCCGTGGCCCAGGGCGCGGGCCAGGCGGCAGGGCACGGCCGCGTACATGCTGTCTGAAGGCGGCGGCTATGCCGTCTTCGACGACCGTGACGACAGCGCAGGCGATCCTGGGGACATCTACGGCGGCGACGACGAGGTCGCCGACATCTTCGACGCCGTTGAGGACGGCTTCATCGACGTCGTGGGCAGCAGCGCCGCCATCGTGACCAGCGGGGACGCGGCGATGTGCTTGACGGTCAAGGTATTCAACCGCGCCCCGCCGCTCCGGCTCACCGGCTGGGACCGGGTGGTCGAGGTGGGCATCGCCAGCCGCAGCGGCCGCCTGGTCGTGCCCACCTACCCCGAGGGCGGCGGCAGCGGGGCGGCCGGACCGCTGCCCGACCTGGCCGTCGCCGGTCCAGGCCACTACCGCCTGCGGATCTACGCCCGCACGCTGCCATGGGACGAGAACGACCCCGACGCGCCACTGGAGGAGCACCTGCTCGTCGTCTATCCCGGCCGCTCGACGGACAAGGTCGTCCACCGCCCGCGCGGCTGACCTCGCCGAGCGCAGGCGTTCAACTCGGCGGCGAAGCGGACCGCACCGCTTTGAGCGAGGAGGGGCGTAACGGTGCGCGCTGACTTCCTGGCGGCCCGGATCGTTACGACCTTCGCCCGGACCTCCCCGCCTTCCCTCCCGTCGGCGAGCAAGTCTGAGCAGCCGGTGAGGTCAGTTGCGGCGTGCGGCCCAGACGGTGCGTTCGGTGCGTACTGCGAGGTCGCCGCGGCGCAGGATGCTGTGAGGGCCGCTGGTGTCGAGCAGTCGGTCGAGCGCGGCGAGGTCTTCGGGCGAGAGCGCCTCGATGGCGGCGCCACGGATGCGCCGCAGGGCGGCGAGGGCGTAGCGGCCGATCGCCTCGCTGCGGGAGCCCTCGATGTTCACGGTGACGGTGCGTTCGCCGTCGAGAGCGAATCCGGCGGCGGTCAGCATCGGCCCCCAGTCGGCGCCACGGTGGGGCACGTGTTCGGCGTGGAAGTGGTCGGTCGCGGCGTGGCATCGGTCTTCCAGGCCGGGCCGGTCCTCGGGTGCGCCGTCGGGCAGGAAGCGGGGGAAGCCGGCCAGTTCGACGACGGCGAACAGGCCGCCGGGCGCGAGCAGGTCGTGGATGTTGCGTATGACGCGGTCGGGGTCGGCCATGTGGTGCATCGAGGCCGACGCCCATACGAGGTCGGGCGTGCCGAGGTCGGGCCAGTTGGCGTCGTCGAGGTCGGCATGCACAGTGCGCACGCGGTCATCCATGCCGCGGACGCGCGCCTTCTCGTCCAGGCGCTCCAGGTGTCGGGGGGAGGTGTCGACGGCTATGACGCGCGCCTCGGGGAAGCGGTCGAGGAGGGCGAAGGCGCCCGCTCCGGTGCCGCAGCCCACGTCCACGACATGGCGCGGGCTGGTCGTCAGGGGCAGCCACTCGGTGATGGCGGTGATGTGCTCGGCGAGGACTTCCGCGTCCAGGTCGAGGATCTCTTCTTGGCTGTCGATGTCATGCTGCTGGTCGTGGTGGCCGAGTTGGGCGCTGTGGTGGCCAGGGCGTGGGGTGTGCGGGTGAGATTGGGGCATGGCGCCACGTTAAGACAATCATGCGTGCTCGACATAACTCCTTTCGTCTTGCGCAAGATGATGGCCGCTGATGCTGCCGGACGCGCAAGGCTTACCCTTGCGCGCGCTGCCGCGCCAGGCGGGTTTCGTGTCGTCAGTCGCGGCCGCCTCGGGCATCGCCGTCGCCGTTCTCGCGCTGGTGTCCGCGTCGAGCGTCGCGGTCGAAGATGCCCAGGATCTCGCACGGTCCGCCTTCGGCGCCGATGGCGTGCGGCATCATCGTGGGGAACTCGGCGGCCTGGTTGACCTCGAGACGGAAGCGGCGGTGGCCCAGCATGAGGATCGCCGTGCCGGACAGGACGACAAGCCATTCGCGGCCTGGGTGGGCGCGCATACGGGCGGGATTGTCAGGCGGCGGCTCGGTCATGCGCTGACGCATCACGGTCATGCCGGGATCGCCCTTGATGGGCCAGCGCATCAGGCCGTGGGCGCCGTCGACCATCGGGCTGGTGACGACGTCGTCGGTGGCGGTCTCGACCAGTTGGTCGAGGGAGGTGTCCAGGGCGCGGGCGAGGGTGACGAGCTGATCCAGCGCGAGACGGCGCTGGCCGTTCTCGATGCGGCTCAGCGAGGACTGGCTGAGGCGGGCACGGGTGGCCAGCTCTTCCAGGGACCAGCCCTGCGCGACCCGCAGGGCGCGGATGCGTTTGCGTACGAGGCTGTCCAGGTCTGCGTCTACTTGCTCCATAGGCAACATCCTATGCTCCTGATGCAAGACGGGCCAATCGTCGCACGTAGATGGCCCGGATCGGCTACGGCCATGCACGAAGGAGAGGGGGCCAGGACGTGTCTGTACAGAAAGACGTAACACCGCTGTTTATGGCAGTGTGCACCGCCCTCGGCGAGGTGCCGCTCGACCTCGCTCCGGCCTGAACATCGGCAAACACATTCATGCGCTCTGCCCAATTGTCGGTGAGGGTGGACATACTGCCCCAGTGATTGACGAGACGCAGCGCCGGTATGCCGATTTCCTGCAGCGCAACCCCTATCTCGCACAGGCCACCTGCTGGACTGTCGTACAGCCGATCGACTCTCCCTTAACCGTCGAGGCCCTCGCCGAACGACTCGGCGGACGGGCCGAGGACCTGGAGCCCGAGCCCGACGACTATGTGGACGAATCCGACTACGAAGGGGCCTTCTACATCAGCCACGACGACACGTCGTTCATCCTCTACGAGAACAACGGCTACCAGGGCAACCGTCCGGAGGTGTTGCGGTGGCTGAGTGACGGAGCCCGCGCGATGAGCCTTTTCTGGAACGTCAACGGGACGGCCAGGCTGACATACGCCGCCTACGGCACGATTGTCACCGCGTTGGACCCGAAGTTTCCCGGTGAGCGATGGGGTAAGACTCCGCACGTACTTGATACAGAGCTCACGGTTCTGGAGGCGGCGGCCGAACCTGGCGAATGGCAGGCGGCGGCAATGGCCGTCGTCGAAGCCGTCACCGGAGTGAGACTGGATCTGCCTGACGCGAGCGCGCCACGACTGCTGCTGGAGGAGACCATCCCAGATGACCCGCGTGCTCCGAGCACATTGGGTGGCGTCGATCCCGATCTGGACGTTCGGCTGCGCCTGGCACCCGAACCCGTACAGACCGCGGTGATCCATCGCGTCGTCAACGCCTACGTCACGGCGACCGGCCTGGCGGATGAACCGATGGTCAGGGAGGCGCTCGACCGCCTCGTCACCGGCGGCGGTGATGCAAGGCGGGCAGGGGCCGGCCTGACGCCGCTCCTGGCCCGGCTCATGGGAGATAGGCGTGACGAGCAAGGAGCGGTTCTTGCGGAGAACCATCCTGTTTCGCGCCGCTTCTGGGCGGCCCGGGCTCTGGACGAGGCCATGCCGGGACGCACTTGGCCTGATCGCCTGGATGCGCTCGTCAACGCGCCCACGATCCTCGGCGACATGTGGCCGGCGCTGCGTGCCCAGATCAAAACCATGATCGCCGAAGGGCGGGTCTCATCGTCCACCCGCGCTCCTCAACCGTTCAAATAGGTATGCCTTGGACAGACGCAACGACGGCTCTGTTCTCGTGAGTTGCCCACTCCCTGCCCGACCTGCGCCTGGACCATGTCCTCGGCGGGGGACCAGCAGCCACCGCCGGGCCCGCCAAGGGCTCGTTGAGACGGTGTGTATCTACCGGGCCTGACAGGTGGCCACTGTCTACTCGCAGGAAATCTACTTTGTAAAGGCGATGGGATGGGGAAGCTCTCAATTGCCGCCCTTAACGTCACAGCCCCGGCACACGTCCCCAAAAACCGCTCCTAGGGCCGTGATTAGAGCATGCCGGCTCGGGGTCGCTCACCACGCGACGCAGCGCCGACTGCATGACGCCCACCATCAGCTCGAAGGTCAGCTCCACATCGTCTAGCGGCCCGAACTAGTGTCCGGTCTTCCCGTCGCCACGCCTCACTCCAGAGATGAGCGGGGAGAGATGAGCGGGCTGGAGCCCCAGGGCCAGATGGTGCGCCCCTCGGACGAACGAGTTGGTGCCCGAGGGTTCTGGTCTGCGGGCCGATTCGAACGGAAAGGTCGGGTATGGGCTGAGCGCTGCAGGCTTCCTTGGGTGTGTTAGTCGAGCGGGCCGAGGAGCCAGCTTCCTGCCGAATCGGGGTCATCGTCGAAGTAGTATTCGCGGATGGCCTCAAGCAGGTCTTCGGTGGTGATGAAGATATCGCCGTCCTCGTCGAGGCGCCGAAACACTTCGCGAGCGTGTTCCTCCTGAAGCCCCATGAGCGAGCCGGTCCAGCGGATCTGCTCGGTTTCGGTGAGTCTGCCGTCGCCGTCCGAGTCGGCGATGGCCATAATCGCATCAAGGAACGGGCGGTAGTTCGCGTCGAACGACTCGGGCGTCTCCAGCAACCCGGCGGCGAACGCCTTCTTGTACTCGGCCTCGCTGATCCGACCGTCGGCGTCGGCATCGGCGACGTCGGCGAGGTGTTGCCACAGGCCAAGCGAGAGCGTCATCAGTCGCTGCGCGGTCGGCGAGCCCAGCTCCTGTCCGAACTCCGCAATCATGCGAGATGCCGACGCCTCGAAATCCTCGCGTTCGGCAAACCCGTCGCCGTCGGTGTCGAAGGTGCGGAAGCGACGGGCCAGCTTGCGGTCCAGGAACGGCGTGATTTCCACGAGCCCTCCGAAGGTCAAGGTAGTTCCCTCACAAGAAATATGACCTCGATCACCTGTAAGAACAAGTCGGCGATGGCCATCGCCGCTGGTCTCGACGGTCGGGTGAGCGCACGTTAGGGCGCTTTTGTGGCGGGATTACGAACAACCGGATATACGCCCTTCGCCTCAGGCAAATTCATGTGTTTCCCCTGGAAGAAACGTTTTACGGAGGTCCGGCGGAGAAAATGTGCCTGGCGGGTCGCCATGGCGGACGCCGCCTTGAGGCCCGGCTGAGTCGGCAGGACGGGCCGGGACGGTGGTGTCCGAGCCGAGTCGAGGTGGCAGGCGACCTCGCCGCTTGGGGCCCTTGGGCCAAGGCCGGTCCCTGATAGGTATCGAGGCCCAGTCCGTGCAACCGCTTACCGCCGTCCGCGCCTCGGCCGGGTCCGGATGCGGTCGAGATCGAGGTCGACCAGGACATGGCCATGGGGCGGGCGTCCCCCGAGATGCCGACTTTCGATCTTGGCGAGCGTTCTGCCGTCAACGCATGGCGGGTGCGGGGCTTGCCGATGTAACCTATCCGATCTCTCCGACTTTTCTCTTCCTGTCAGGAAGGGTAGTAATCATGTTCAGAAGGGATCAGATGGGCGGTCCTGCCCCGAGTTCCACCCGGCACGAGGACGACGCGGTCGACCGGCGCCGCTTTCTGACAGTCCTGGTCGCCGCGCCTACCCTGACGCTCGCGCTCGGCGCGACGGCGGCTCCCGCGGAAGCCGGTTCGATCGTTCCGCAACCCGCCGACCTCCTGGACGCCGGCGACGCGCTCATCCTCGCCGGAACCCCGACCGCGCACCTGATGCTGGTCCTGGAGGTGACTGAGAGCGGCGAGGTTCAGGTCGAGTTGCCCAGGGCCGAAGTCGGCCAGGGCATCACCACGGCGGTGGCGATGCTGGTCGCGGAGGAACTGGACCTTCCGCTGCGCAAGGTGCGCGTCCGGCTCGCTGACGCACGGCCCGAACTGCTGCTGAACCAGCTCACCGGGGGGTCCAATTCGATCCGCTCGCTCTACGATCCGGTGCGCAAGGCCGCTGCCGCCGCGCGGGCGCGTCTGGTCGCGGCGGCGGGGGAGTTGTGGGACGTGCCGGCCGGCCGCCTGGTGACCCGGGACGGCGTGGTGGTCGCACCGGACGGGCGCAGAGCGGCGTACGGCTCGCTCACGACCCGTGCGGCGAAACTTCCCCTGTCCCGGATCACGGCCAGGCCCAAGCCGGAGTCGGAGCACAAGTTGGTGGGCACCGCGACCTCGCGTGTGGACGCCCGCGCGATGGTCACCGGCCAACTGCGGTACGCGCTCGACGTCGACGTGCCGGGCGCCAAGCCGGCGATGGTGCGGCGTCCGCCGACGATCAACGGTACCGTGCGGTCGGTGCGGAACGAGGCTGCCGTTCGTGGCATGCCCGGTGTGATCGGCCTGGCCGTCATTCCGACTGGTGTCGCGGTGATGGGTGAGACGTTCGGGCAGGTGATCGACGCCGTTGAGGCGCTCGATGTCACTTGGAAGGCCGGGACGATCGATGCCCTGTCCGACGCCGACATCCGCAAGCGCCTGCGGGCCGCGGCGCCGCCTCCCGCGGTGCCGCCGTTGACCGACCATATTGAGGCGGAGTTCGACTTCGCGTTCGTCAGCCACGCGCCGCTCGAGACCAACTGCGCGATTGCCGATGTGCGCAAGGACCGGGCCGAGATCTGGGCAGGTCTGAAGTCGCCGATCCTCGCGCAGCAGGACGTCGCCGCGGCGCTCGGCCTGCCGCAGCGGCAGGTCACCGTGCACGTGACGCAGGGCGGCGGCTCGTTCGGCCGCAAGTTGTTCCCGGATGCGGTGGTCGAGGCGGCGCGGATCTCGAAGGCGATGGGCAGGCCGGTCAAGCTGATGTGGTCGCGCAAGGACGACATGCGGCACGGTCGTGCCCGTCCGGCGAGCCACCACAAGATCCGTGTCACCCACACGCGGGGCAAGGTGCTGACGTACGAGCACAGGGTGGCCGCCGTGGAGACGGATTTCCGGCACGGCGTCGGTGAGTTTCTCACCGCCGCCGCGACCAGGCTGCCGGTGGCCGGGAACATGAGCTTCGCCAAGACGGTCTTCCATCTGACGGTGAAGGTTCCTTACCGGTTCGGCGTCGTCACGGAGTCGCTCAACGAGGTGCCGCTGAAAATGCACACGGCGAGCTGGCGGTCGGTGTGGTCGGCGAACACCCGGGGTGCCGAGGAGATCATCGTCGACGAGCTGGCGCGGAAGATGGGCAAGGATCCTGTGGCCTTCCGCCGTGAGTTCCTCAAGACCGCCCGGCAGCGCGCCGTGCTCGACAAGGTGGCGAAGGAGGGGAACTGGGGCCGCGACATGCCGGCGGGCTGTGCGCAGGGCGTGGGGTTCCACGACGAGTACAAGTCCTGCACCGCCTGCCTGGTCGAGATCGACGTGCGGAATCCGAGCCGGCCGAGGGTGGTCAGGGCTGTCATCGCGGCCGACGTCGGCCGTCCGATCAACCCGCGCGGGTTGGAGGCGCAACTGCTCGGCGGTCTGACCGACGCGATCTCCACCACCTTGCGCGCGGGCCTGCACATCGACAAGGGGCTGCCGTTGGAAGGCAGTTACTCGCAGTTCCACTACGCGCGGCAGCAGGACTCTCCGACCGATGTGCGGATCTTCATCATGCCGGCCAGCGGCGAGCCCGGGGGCGCGGGCGAGTTGGGCGTGCCCGCCGCGGTCGGCGCCATCGCCAACGCCTACGCGCGGGCCACCGGCACCAAGCCGCGCAGTTTTCCGATCGACTTCGAGGTCGACTTCACCCCTTTCCCTCGCTGAGGAGCCACGAGATGCCCCGATACACCTTTTCGGTGAACGGGAAGGCCGTCGCCGTCGAGGCGCCGGCCGACCTGCCCCTGCTGTGGGTGCTGCGTGACCGGCTCGGCGTGACGGGCCCGAAGTACGGTTGCGGCATCGACGTCTGCAAGGCGTGCACCAGCCACCTCGATGGAAAGGCGATCAACCCGTGTGTCGTCCCGGTGTCCGAGGCCCAGGGGAGGGAGGTCACCACGATCGAGGGGCTCGCCGAGGGCGATCGGCTGCACCCGGTGCAGGAGGCGTGGCTGGAGCAGGATGTCGCGCAGTGCGGTTTCTGCCAGCCGGGTCAGATCATGGCCGCGGTGGCGCTGCTGCGGCAGACCAAGAATCCCACTGATGCCCAGATCGACGCGATCCAGAACGTCTGCCGCTGCGGCACGTACTTCCGGATCCGGGAGGCGATCAAGAGCGCGGCGGCGAAGATGTAGTGGTCCTGGTGCGGCCTTTGTGGGCCCGAATGATCTTTGGGTGGATCGTGGGTAAGGTGGTGGAGATCATCGTCCTTGTCAGACTAGGAGTCGCATGACCGAGCAGGAACGGGCTCCAGCAGGTATCGATCCCAGCGTGCCGAGCGTCGCCCGGATGTACGACTACCTTCTCGGCGGCAAGGACAACTTCGCCGCCGACCGCGAGGCTGCCGCGCGCATCATCAAGATCTCGCCCAATGCGAAGGAGATCGCGCGAGACAACCGGGCGTTCCTGGGTCGCGCCGTACGCGCGGTCGGCGAACTCGGCATCCGCCAGTTCCTCGACATCGGCACCGGGCTGCCGACCCAGGAGAACGTCCACCAGGTGGCGCAGCGTGCCGATCCCAGCTCTCGGGTGGTCTACGTCGACAACGATCCGATCGTGCTCGTGCATGCTCGCGCCCTGCTGGCGACGACGCCGGGCACCATCGTGGTCAACGGCGACATGCGCGACCCCAAGTCCATTCTCGGTCATCCGAAGATCACCCAGCATCTCGACCTGAACAGTCCTCTGGCCGTGCTGCTGGTCTCCGTGCTGCACTTCATCCCCGACGACGACGAGGCGTTCGGCATCGCGCGTGACATCCGTCAAGCTCTTCCCTCCGGCAGCCTTCTGATCCTCTCCCACGTGACGGCGGGCGAACTCAACGGTGAGGACGTCGGCAAGGGCCGCGCGATCTATCGAGGGACCACGTCGGGTGGCTTGGCACCGCGCTCGCGTGAGCAGATCGCGTCCTTCTTCGAGGGGCTGGAGTTGCTGGAGCCGGGGCTGGTGGCGCCGGCGGTCTGGCGCGCCGACGGCCCAGGGCAACTGTCGATCAGCGGCCCGGGGGGCGCAGGCTTCCTCGGCGGCGTCGGACGCGTCCCCTGACGATCGCCGCACCGGGCCGCTGCCGGCGCCTCCGGCGGAGAATCAGGGCATGATGTTCCCGGGCGGTGGAAGCCGCGGCCTCCAGGGTCGAGACGAGCTGGGCACGGCTGTCGTCACTCGCCGTACGCGTGAACCGGGCGAACTCGAAGTCGATCAGGCGCGCATCGGGCGGCCCGTCCGCGCGAACCAGGACATTGCCTGCGGCGCCCCAGTTGGCATGAGACGCATCGAGTCTCTTCGTTCCGGAAGGGCGTGGTCACAGCCACCTGGCCCTGGTCAGCTCTCCCAGATAGGCGTCCAGCGGTTGGACGTGGTCAGTAAGAGGTTGGATGCCGTCCCACCAGCAGGTCGCGCTGATCTCCTCGTTGGGGGTGAAGTCCGGGCGCGCGCTGGTGCGCGTGGTGTAGAGGGCCGCGTATTCGACGCGCCGCTCGGGGCCAAGCAGGAAGCGCGCGTGTCCGGCGAACACGAGGTCGGCGACGTTCAGGCCGGTCTCTTCCCGCAATTCTCGTACGGCCGCCATGCGTGGTGTCTCGCCCGGGTCGATCATGCCACCGGGCAGCTCCCAGCATCGACGCCGGCGGTTGAAGGCCAGCAGTAGCTCTTCACCGCGCCACACCGCCACCAGCGCCAGCGGCATGGGACCGTCGTCGAAGCGAGCCGCCTCCGCGGACGGATAGAACGCGGTCAGGAGGTTCCCGGCTTCGTCAACGGCGAGAACGTCACCCATCTCTGATCCTCCGTCTGCAGGTGAAACGAGCCCGGATGAGCCGGACGCCCGGAGCGCCGGCTGCCTCGTGCAGGTGAGACGGGACAACCACCACGGCGGAGCGTTCTCCCAGGACGGCGCGACACTATCGCAGATAGTGCTCTCCTGAGCGACACCCTTCGGACCTGGCCGGAGGGGAGAACCCGGCAAGGTCGGCGCGGGGCCGTTCAGCGTGGTCAGGAGCCGAGGGTGCGGGACATCCAGCTCAGGACGGCTTCGTGGGCGGCGCGGCTGACCGTGGTGTGGGCGAACTGGCCGAAGCCGTGGAAGCCCCCGGCCCAGACGTGCAGCTCGCACTGGCCGCCCGCCGCCCAGATCCGGGAGGCGTAGTCCACGTCCTCGTCGCGGAAGACCTCCGCGGAGCCGACGTCGATGAAGGCGGGCGGGAGGCCGGACAGGTCCGTGGCGCGTGCCGGGGCGGCGTAGGGCGAGACGCCGGCGGTGCCCTTGGCGTCTCCGAGCAGGGCCGTCCAGCCGATGGCGTTGTGTTGCCGGCTCCAGATGAGGACGTCGTCGTACTGGAGAGTGGAGACGGTCTGGTCCCGGTCGTCGAGCATGGGGCACAGGAGGAGCTGACCGATGAGGTGCGGGCCGCCGCGGTCGCGGGCGAGCAGCGCCACCGCGGCCGCCAGGCCGCCGCCCGCGCTCCCGCCCATGACGAGGATGCGCTGTGCGTCCATGCCCAGTTCGGCGGCGTGTTCGGCCACCCAGACCAGTCCCGCGTAGCAGTCCTCGACCGGCGCGGGGTGCGGGTGCTCGGGCGCCAGACGGTACTCCACCGTCACGACGGTCACGCCGAACCGCTCGATCCAGAGCGGGAACGCCTCGGCCCCGACGAACCGGTCGCCGAGGATCATTCCGCCGCCGTGGATGTAGTAGACGCAGGGCGTCGCCCGCGCCGCGCCCGGCCGCCGGACCACCGACAGTGTCACCTCCGGTGCGCCCTCGGGGCCGGGGACGGTCAGCTCGACATGCTCCAGGCCGGTGGCTGCGACGATCTCCTCGATGGGCCTGCCGAAGGACGGCGTGTTCGCGCGGATCTCCGCGATCCGATCGAGACCGAGGTCCAGGGCGGAGGCGAGGCCGGACGTTTCGAGGGCGGCGGCGAGCTCGGGGTCGTAGGGCGGTCGTACGCGTGACATGGCTGCCTCCAGGCGGACATCCGGTGGTATGCGGCAAGTCTGCTCCCGTGGCCGCACGGTCGTGACCGCCACCGCGGCGCGGATTCGTACGGTCACCCGCCATATGGCGGTCAGCCGGTCTCGTCGTAGCCGAACCTGGTGGTCGTCAGGCAGTGGGCGGTGAGGTCGAGGGCGAGCCGGAGCCGTCCGGTCGCCCCACGGACGTCGTAGCCGAGGCGGGCCGAGATCTGCTCGCACCGGGCCTGTACGGTCGAGTGGTGCACGGCGCAGAGCCCGGCGGCGGCCCGGACGCTGTCGGTGGTCGCGAGCGCGCGCAGGGTGTCGGCGCCCCAGGGCTCGGCCATCACCCGGCCGATCCGCGCGACGGCCTCCTTCAGCGCCCGGTTCAGCGGGGGCGTGGGGTCGAGGCAGGCCAGCAGGCCGAGGTCGTCGGCCGACAGCACGGGGTGCTGCTCCGAGGTGAGCTGGAGGGCGGCCAGCGCACCCCGCAGCGAGGGCGGCAGCGCGGTCACCGGCGAGGGCGCGCCGACGCCGGTCCGGCCGTCCGCCGGAGGTTTCTCCGTGAGCGGCGCGACGGTCGCGCGTACCGGTCCCGCCGGGGTCTGGACGATGGCCGTACGGGCGGGCAGCGCGGCCCCGCGCGGGCCGGGCGGGCGGAGCAGGACGCGGGCGTGCGCGGTGGCCGGGAACCCCAGCGACCGGGCCGAGCGGGCCCTGACCTCCTCCGGCGCGGTGGCGTCCAGCAGTACGGCGACGGCCGCGGCGGTGTCGGGCAGGCCGCCGCTCAGCCGGTCGAGCGACAGGTGCACGGCCACGGCCAGGCGTTCCAGGAGCAGCAGATCGCGGGGGGTGGCCGGACCCGCGCGCTCCACCCAGACCAGAGCGCCGCCCTGGGCCGGCCGGGAGAGCCAGCGGGATTCGATCTCCGCCTGCGAGGTCGTGCTGCCCATCCTGCCGCCGTCGGCGTCGACGCGGATGGCCACCTGCCGGTCGGGGTGCAGCAGGCCCGCGGGTGAGGCGGCGAAGGCCGCGGCGGCTCGTACCAGCCCCTCCAGCGGCGCGCGGCTCTCCACGAGGGCGTCGAACAGCCCGATCACCTTCAGGCTCTCCGCGGCGGCCAGATCCACCGCCGCGACCTGCGAGACCAGCTCTCTCATCACGTGCTCCAACCGACCGACCTGACGACAGGGTATGCGCGGGCCGGGCGGTCCGGGGTGCGGCCCGCGGTCACTGTTTCGCGGCCCGCACGCGGGCGATGATCTTGCCGCGCTCGGACTCCGGGAAGCGGCCGAGCCTGGCGCGGATCTCGCCGGCGTCGACGTTGGCGCCGAACAGGTCGGTTCCGGGTTCGAGACGGTCTCCTTCGGCGAGCGGTCCGGCGACGACCGGATCGAAGCCGAGGGCGTCGACGAGGGAGGCGACAGCGGCGAGATCAGAAGGGTGGTCGCCCGCGATCGCGAGGGCCTTGCGCCCGGGTTCGCCGGCGGTGCGGGCCTCGTCCTCGAGATCGTGGTAGCCCATGTGATTGAACGCCTTGACGATGCGGGAGCCGGGCAGGAACGCCTGGACGATCTCGCTGGAGGAGGTGCGCGGGCCGGTGAGGTCGTCGCGGACGCCGTCCACCTCCCACCAGTAGTTCATCGCGTCGACCACGAGCTTCCCGTTCAGGTGCGCGACGGGCACCTCGCGGTGTCTGCCGAGGGGGAGGGCGAGGATGACGAGGCCGGCCCGGTCCGCCGCGTCGGCGGCGGTGGTGGCGAGCGCGCCGGGGGCGAGTACGTCGACGGTGAGGGCGATCTTGGCGGGGTCGCCGGATCCGGCGATGAGCACCTTGTATCCGGCGGCCAGGGCGAGCCTGGCGAGCACGGTGCCGACCTTGCCGGCGCCGAGGATGGCGATGGTTTCGTTCATGTGTTCTCCAGGAGGTCTCGGACCATCGGGATCACCTTGGTGCCGTAGAGCTCGACGGCGCGCATCCGTGCGCCGGCCGGTTGTGACCCGGCGGTGTAGATGAGGTCGAAGCGGCCGACACCGAGGGTTTCGACCGCGTGGGCGATCCTGCGGGCGACGGTCTCGGGCGAGCCGATGTAGAGGGAGCCGTGCTCGATCTCGGCGTCGTACTCCTCGCGGCGGATCGGCTGCCAGCCGCGCAGCGCGCCGATCCGGTCGCGCAGGACGCGGTAGCGGGGCCAGAACAGTTCCTGCGCCTCCTCGTCGGTGTCGGCGACGAAGCCGGGCGAGTGCATGCCGACCGGATGCGCGGTGGTGCCGAGCTGCTCGGCGGCGCGCCGGTACAGCTCGATGTACGGGGCGAAGCGGGACGGCGGGCCGCCGATGACGGCCAGCATGAGCGGCAGGCCGTACTGGGCGGTGCGGACGACCGACTGCGGTGAGCCGCCGACGCCCACCCAGGTCGGCAGCCGCCCGGCGGCGGTCTTCGGGAAGACGTCGGCGTCCTGGAGCGGGGCGCGCATCGTGCCGCTCCAGGTGACCGGCCGCTCGTCGAGCAGCTTCACGAACAGGTCGAGTTTCTGCTCGAACAGCGCGTCGTAGTCGGCGAGGTCGTAGCCGAACAGCGGGAATGACTCGGTGAACGAGCCGCGCCCGAGGATGACCTCCGCGCGCCCGCCGGAGAGGGCGTCCACGGTGGCGAAGCGCTGGTACACCCGGACCGGGTCGTCGGAGCTCAGCACCGTCACGCCAGAGGAGAGCCGGATGCGCTTGGTCCGGGTGGCGATGCCGGCCAGCACGGTCTCCGGGCTCGAGATCGCGTACTCCGGGCGGTGGTGCTCGCCCAGCGCGATCACGTCCACGCCCAGTTCGTCGGCCAGTACCGCCTCGTCGACGACCTGCCGGATCGCCTCGGGATGGGAGAGCAGGTTCCCGGCGTCGTCCTCCGGCAGGTCGCCGAAGGTGTCGAGGCCGAACACGAGGTCAGACATGGGCGGGCTCCTTCGCGAGCAGTTTCCGGACACGCGGCGCGACCTCGCGGCCGAGCAGTTCGATGCTGCGCGCGCGAGCCTCGCGAGGCAGCCGCATGATGTCGTACTTGAGGTCGAAGCGGCTCAGCCGCAGCTCGCGGGCCACCGTCGCGATCTTCCGCGCGACCGTCTCGGGCGAGCCGACGAACAGCGCGCCGCCTTTGAGCTCCTTCTCGAAGCGATCGCGGTCGGGCTGGTAGAAGCCGCGTTCGCGGGCGAGCGCCGTGACGACCGGCTCCCAGTACCGCCACCAGGTCTCGACGGCCTCCTCGTCGGTGTCGGCGACGAGGCCGAGCGAGTGCTGCCCGACCGGCTGTACGGCGTGCCCGAACTGCTCCAGTGCCTTGAGATAGAGCTCCACGTGGCCGGAGAAGCGTTGCGGACGCCCTCCGATGATCGCGAGCATCAGCGGGAGCCCGTAGCGGGCGGCGCGCATCACCGAGCCCGGACTGCCACCCACGCCGATCCAGGTGGGGATGCCTCCCGGCCGCATCCTGGGGTGCAGCCGCTGCTCGGTGAGAGGTGGGCGGACGGTGCCGGACCAGGTGACGTTCTCCTGGCGCTGCAGCCGCATGAACAGGTCGAGTTTCTCCTCGAAGAGCTGCTCGTAGTCGGCGAGGTCGTAGCCGAACAGCGGGAACGACTCGGTCGCCGAGGCACGCCCCAGGACGAGCGTCGCCGAATCGTTGTGGCCTTCGCGGTAGTGCTCGCCGACGCTGAACACGTCCAGTCCTGAGGCTTCGGCGAGCCGTGCCTCCTCCACGATCAGCCGGACCGTCTCCGCGTCGCTGAGCACCCTTTCGCCGTCGCCGGCCACCTCCCCGAACGAGTTGAGTCCGAACTCCATGGTTCCTCCAGCGGCCCATGTGATTGACATGTCAATTATGTATGATGTGATTGACATGTCAATCAGGAGGGTGCGATGACGCGGAAGCGCAGCCTGCCCACGGTCGATGAGCTGCGGGTATGGCGTGACTACATCGAGACGGCGGAGGCGCTCAGGTCCGTGCTCTCCTCGCGGCTGCAGAGCGAGTCGGCGCTCTCGCCCGGTGACTACGCCGTGCTGCTCGCGCTGAGCGAGGCCGAGGGCAACCGGATGCGCTCCTCCGACCTCGCGGCGCACATCCACTGGGAACGCAGCCGCCTGTCACACCACCTCGGGCGCATGGAGAAGCGCGGGCTGATCGGGCGCGAAGACTGCACCACCGACAGCCGGGGGGCGGAGGTGGTGCTGGCTTCCGCAGGGGAGGACGCCTTCCGCCGGGCCACGGTTCCGCATCTGCGCGCGGTACGGGAGCTGTTCGTGGACGCGCTGACGCCGGAGCAGGTCGCGGCGGCGGGCGACCTGGCCGCGGCACTCCGCGCACATATGACGTCGTCGCATGGATGAGGCTCCGCCTTGCCACGGCTGGGCGTGCGCGGCCGGCTCGGGCGCGCCCATGCGCTCGTCCTGGATGAGGTGGGCTGTCAGCCGTCGGCCCGCGATGCGGGTTCCAGTGGTCCTGGCGGGCGGAATGTTCAACGGATTGCCTAGGCAGCCGAGATCGGGGCCCTGTCCAGGGGGGCGAGAGCGTGATCGGGCAGCAGTGTCCGGTCGCTGGCGGCGAGCCCGCCCTGGTCTGTGTCCGGCGGTCTACTGGTCGCGTGCAACAGGCAGGCACACTTATTGATCCTTGGGTTCGTGGAAGATTTCGACGAGTTCATCCAGGCGCGGGGGGACGCGCTCCTCCGCTACGGCTACGTGCTTGCCGGCAACTCCGAGGACGCGGCGGATCTCGTGCAGGAGGCGCTGGCACGGCTGGGTGATGCCTGGTTCCGGGTGCGTAAGAAGGACGACCCCGAGGGGTACGTGCGCACGATCATGGTCAGGCTGCACGTCAAATCGTGGCGTCGTCGTCACCGTGAGGACTTGGTCGCCGCGGTCCCCGAGCGTGGCGGGCTCGACCAGTACAGCGACGCCGCTCTGTGGGCCGCGCTTCAGGAACTCCCCCGCAGACAGCGAGCCGTCATCGTTCTTCGCTACTACGAGGACCTGCCGGACCAGGAGATCGCCGAGATCCTCGGCGTCTCCCGGGGGACCGTACGCAGCCAGGCCGCTCGCGCCTTGGACAAGCTATCAAGCATGCTTTTCAGGAGGCACGATGAGAGACGAACAGGATCTGATCCAGACCCTGCGCGCAGCCGCCGATCAGGTGAGTCGCCGCGATCTCGTCGAGGGCGTGGCCAGACGGCGGCGCGCCAGGCGTACCAGGCGGCGGGTGCAGGTTGTGCTCGCGGCGGCGGCAGTGGTGGCGGTCGCGGGTGGCGTGACGGCGGTCCTGTCGGGCGAGGACCGGAAGGAGCCTGAGCCCGCCGTGGTGGTCAGCCCTTCGCCGTCCGTCTCCGAGGCGTTCGTGCCCGAGTCGAAGTCGGCCGCCGAGTTGTGGCCGCAAGCGATGATCAAGGTCCCGTTGAAGAACTCTGAAGGTTGGAAGGTGAAACCGGTGACCGGCCTGAGCGCCACCGAGGTGCTGCTGGTCGCGGAATCCCGGTTCGAGAAAGCCGGGCGGCTCGAGGTGTTCGACTCGGCCTCCGGGAGGACCCGCGTGCTCGGCTCCCTCCCCAGTCCTCAGAAGAAGTACTACCCTCAACTGTTCGCGGTGGGTTCCGAATACATCGCCTGGTTCGGCGAGACGCCCCAGGACTCCGACGACTGGGCGGATTTCTGGATCATGCCCAGACAGGGCGGCACGGCCCGGCGCGTCGGCGAGGTCGACGCCGACGTCGAGAAGATCGCCGTCACCGACGGCTTCGTCGTGTGGTCGGTGAAGGAAGGCGGTATCTACCGCATGCCGCTGAGCGGTGGCGCCCCCGAGCGGCGACCCGGCACCGACGGGCTTCACCTGACTGCCTGGCCGTGGGCCGCGGGCCGGGCCGGCGAGCGTCCGGACGCGAACCAGAACCGTCTCGTCAACCTGGAGACCGGCCAGTCATTCGAGGTCACCCTGCCCGAAGGTGTGCAGACGATGCAGTGTCATGCGCAGTGGTGCGTCGGCGCCCTGGACGGGCACGTGGTCGTGCAGCGCGTCGACGGGTCCGAGCGCAAGAGCCTGCCTCAGGGGCTGCGCCTGAACCACGTCCGCTCGCTGCTGGGTGACCGATACGCGGTGTTCAAGGTGTATGAGCCGGATCGGAACAAGAGCGGGGTGCCGATCGCCGTGGTGTACGACCTGGCGACCGGCCTGTCTGCCGGACTCGGCAGCCGGTCAGTCGGCACGCTGTCCGGCAGCATGACGGTGGGCGCGTCCTCCTCCTCGCCGTCCACCACCGTCTACTGGGACGCCGACCAGGAGTCTTACGAAGAGTGCGGCCAAAGCACCGGCTGCGTCGTCAAGACGCGTGGTGGCGGTAAGGAGTACACCGTGGTGAACCTGATGGCCGTTGCCCGATGACCACCACGACCGCCGCCACCACGCCTGAGATGCGCCAGAGCCGTCCTGACCGCCCACCGCGGCCAGCGGCCAGCGGCCAGGACGCCATGGAGCGAAATCTTTCAGAACGGCGGGGTCAGGCCGCGCCGGTCGACCGGGGTGAACAGGGCGGATCACTCCGGCTCGGCAAGAACGTCCTGAAGCATCAGGGCATTCACCATGACGGGCGCGGCCTGCAAGATCCTCAGACACAGGGCCGTCCGGCAGGAATCAGGGGGGTTTACGCCCGGTGTGACGCGGGCGGCTGGAGGAGGAGATCGAGGAAGAGGCGGGCGGAGGGCCCGAGGGCGTCGCGGGCCCAGACGACCGAGGTGGTGATGCCGAAACGCCCGCCCTCGATGGGCCGGTACGCCACCCCCGGAAAGCCCGAGTGCTGTACGGCCTCGGGCAGCACCGAGGCGCCCAGCCCCGCCGCCACCAAGGCGATGATCGTCTGCTTGGGCGACGCCTCGCGGACGATGTTCGGGTGCGCCCCGTGCTGGTGGCAGATCGCCAGCAGGCTGTCGTGACCGATCGGGTTCAGCTCCCTGGGCGGCTGGATCAGCGGCTGCGCGCACGCCTGCGCCAGCGACACGTCCTGCGCCCCGGCCAGCGGATGCCCCTCGGGTACGGCGAGCACGAAAGGCTCGTGGTGCACCGCCTCCGCCGCCAGTTCCGGGCGCTCGACCGGAGGGTGAACGAAGCCGAGGTCGAGGACTCCGCGCGCCACCAGGTCGAGTTGCTCGTGGATGCGCCGCTCGGTGACCGTGATCTCCACGTCGGGATATCGCTCGGTGAACCGGCGCACCACCGGCGGCACCAGCGCGTACAGGGCCGAGTCGATCACCCCGATGGACAGCCGGCCGAGGTCGCCCCTGGCGGCCCTGCGCGCCAGGTCGGTGGCCCGGCGCGCCTGGCGCAGCGTGGCGCGCGCCTCCTCCAGGAACACCTTGCCCGCCGCCGTGAGCTGGACGCTGCGTTTCGTACGGCGGAGCAGCTCGACCCCGACCTCCTCTTCCAGCCGCTGGATCTGCGTGCTCAGCGGCGGCTGCGACATGTGCAGCCGGGTGGCGGCCCGCCCGAAGTGAAGCTCCTCAGCGACCGCCACGAAGTACTCCATACGCCGCAGGTCAGACACACTAATATCCGATCCGTATTTTTCGGGGCGAAAACAAATATTGGACAGGCATTTCGCTGATCGTCAAGCCTGGACACACCACTCGCTGAGATCGCTGAGGTCACTGAGGAGAGCCTGTGTCCGAGCAGAACATTTCCCGCCGCGCCGCATTGCGCGGCACGGTGACGGCGGCGGGCGCGGCCGGTCTGGCCGCCGCGCTGGGCAGCGGCCCCGCGCACGCGGAAAGCCGCGACACCTCCGGGGACGTGCCGGTCAGCCCGCCCAGGGGCGCGTACGCGCGCAATGTCGAGGTGATCGGCTACTGCGACCTCGACGAGCGCCCCGGCTTCAAGATGGCGATCCGGCAGAAGGCCGGCCGCTGGTACCTCTACATGGGCCACTTCTGGGACCCCGGCTGGAGCGTCGTCGACGTGACGGACCCGGCCAGGGCCCGCGTGCTGAAGTTCCTTCCCACGCCCGAGCCGCGTACCAACACGCTCGGCAACCAGGTCACGCTGGGCGGCGACATCCTGGTCACCGCGGTGGAGAAGGTCTTCCCGGTGGAGGCCGCGCCCGACCCGGACGGGCCGTTCCACGACGGTGTGCTCATCTGGGACGTCTCCGACCCCGCCGACCCGCGCAGGATCACCCACTGGAGGACCGACGGCGGCACGGGCACCCACCGCAACCTGTACGACGGCGGCCGCTACGCCCACCTCGCCGCCAACATGAAGGGCTTCACCGGCAACATCTACGTGATCCTGGACATGGCCGACCCCGCCCGCCCGGTGGAGGCCGGCCGCTGGTGGGTCCCCGGCCAGGAGAAGGGCGGCCAGACGCCGGAGCCCTCGCACCTGCACGGGTTCTGCTGCGGGTCCGGCGCGCATGTCTCGCTGCACGGCCCGCCGTACCCGGCCGGGAACCACGTCTACCTGCCGTACGGCGCGGCGGGCCTGATCGTGCTGGACATCTCCGACGTGGCCCGTCCCCGGCAGGTCGGCCACCTGCCGTTCAGCCCGCCGTTCCACGCGCAGTTCGGCGTGCACGGGTTCCTGCCGATCCCCGAGCGCGGCATCGGTTTCGCCAACTCCGAGGACATCTCCTACGGCAAGGGCCCGGCGCACCACGCCTCGATCGTGGACATCAAGGACCCGGCGAACCCGTTCCTGCTGTCGTTGCTGCCGGCGCCCGTGCCGCCGAAAGAGGCGCCGTACCAGGACTTCGCCGGCAGGGGAGGCTGGTGCGGGCCGCACAACTTCAACCACCACCAGTACCACCCGGACGTGGAGAAGCAGGCGAACCTGTTCTACCTGGCCCACTTCAACGCGGGACTGCGGGTCTACGACGTGTCGAACCCGCGGCTGCCGCGCGAGATCGGCTACTTCATCCCGCCGGAGCCGCGCAAGCGGTACGGGCCGCTGCCCGCCGGCGACCTGGTCGTGCAGACCGAGGACGTGGTCGTGGACCGGCGCGGCCACATCTACATCACCGACAAGAACCAGGGGCTCTGGATCCTCCGCTACGTGGGCCCGCGCTGACCTGTCGTGACGCGCGCCGTGGGTGACGTCGCCGGCCGGGGCGCTTGCGCGGGGCGGGCACGAGTCCCGATCGCTGGTGATCCAGGCTGCGCTGGATTCCGATGAGAGGTTGTGTCCCCTCTGTCGGGAGCCTGTCATGCTGTTACGAACACGTACCTTCGCCGCGGTCCTCTGCCTGGGCCTCGCGCTGCTGTCTCCCGCGGCCGAGGCGGCCGACGCCCCGAGCGGTCGCACGCTCTACGTGACCCACGCGCTCACCCATGACATCGCCACGTTCAGGCTGGGCCGCGACGGCCGGCCGGAGCGCGTCGGCGAGCTGGTCGGGACCGGCGACGGCACAGGGCCCGCGAGCATCCTCTTCGCCCCGGACGGCCGTACGGCCTACGTGGCGAACCGGGCGGTCCAGGAGGTCGCCGCCTACCGGGTCGGCCCCGGCGGTGAGCTGACACCGCTGGCGGCCGAACCGACCGGTGCCGGCAGCGGGCCGTTCAGCCTCGCGATCGCGCCCGACGGCAGGCTGCTGTTCGCCGCGAACCTCATGTCCGGCACGGTCACGGCCTTCACGGTCGACGCTGACGGGACGTTGAAGCGCGTGGGCGACCCGGTTCGGACCGGTTTCGCCCTTCCGCGGGGCTTGGGGGTGAGCCCCGACGGCCGTTTCCTCTACGCAGGGCACGGCATGCCCGCCCGGCCAGGACCCGATGTCATCGTCCGCTTCGCCATCAAGGCGGACGGCACGCTTCACCGGGTGGGCCGCCCGGTCCCGACCAGCCCCTCGGCGGCCGGGATGGTGTTCACGCCTGACGGGCGGTTCCTGTATGCCGCCACCCAGTTCGAGGCCAAGGTCGACGGCTTCCGCGTCGGCGAGGACGGGGACCTGACGCCGGTTCCCGGCAGCCCGTTCGACGCGTTGACGAACGCGGAAGGCGCCGCGATCGCGCCGGACGGACGACACCTGTTCATCGCCAGTCCCGGCGACCAGGACAACCCCGGACAGGACCCCGGAGGGGTGTCCGTGTACGCGATCAACGGCGACGGCTCCCTCACCGAGGCCGCCGGCTCGCCGTTGCTCGCCGGGCAGGGACCTGTCGGCATCGACACCACCCCGGACGGACGCCGCCTGCTCGTGGCGGGCAACCCCGGCCCCGGCCAGTTGTCCGCGTTCGCCGTCGGGTCCGACGGCCGGCTCGATCCGATCACGAACCCGCCGCTCCTCACCGGCGGCACGGCTCCGCGGTTCCACTCGCTCGCCGTTCTTCCCAACCAGGGCCCGGTCGCCGCCCTCACCGTCGAGGCCCGGCCCGCCGGTCAGGCCACCCGCTTCGACGCCTCGGCCGCCACCGACCCCGACGGCCGGGTCGCAGGCTACGACTGGGACTTCGGCGACGGCACGATCCTGCGCGACGGCGGCCCCGTATCGGCCCACACCTACCGGCGGCCGGGGAGGTTCACCGCGACCGTCACCGTCACCGACGACGAGAACTGCTCGTCGAGCCGGGTGTTCACCGGAACCACGGTGCGCTGCAACGGCTCCGCCCGGGCTCGGGCGGCCCAGACCGTCGTCGTCCGCCCTTGAGCCCGACCGTCCGGGTCACGCCGGGCGCCACGTCCCCTGGGCCACCCGCGGTACGAACGTGTCCAGGCCGGCCACGGGGAAGCGCACCGTCTCACCCGTCTCGGCCGACAGGTACGCGGCCATCATCAGCTCGCTGACCTCGACCCCGTGCTTCAGGCTCTCTCGCGGCTGCCGGCGGGCGAGGAAGTCCGCGGCCACCGCGCGGTTCTCCGTCGTGTACCCGTAGGTCAGCGACTCATCGGACACGATCGGCAGCAGACCCTGCTCCGCGCCCTGTTTCTCGACCAGGTCCTCGCCCTCGGGGGAGCGGATCTCACGGCTGAGAAAGAGCTGCGCCTCGGTGTTCAGCGTGCTCGCGCTCATGGAGTACTCCGGTCCCAGCAGCTCGAACGTCAGCCGCAGCCCGGGCCCGACATAGCTCCACGACGTGGTCGCCTCGACGACCGCCTCCTCGCCGTCGCCGTTGCGGAACGAGATGGTCGCGTGGGCGTAGTCTTCGGACGGCCGCCGTGCGTAGTCGACGGCGTCGCCGTACCGCTCGGCCAGTTGCGCGGCGTGCCGCTTGCGCGACCACTTCAGCGAGGCGATCTGCGCGCTCACCGACAGCGGGGTGAGCCAGTCCGACTGGTCCGCGCCGGGCGGCGTCAGCAGGTACCGGCCGGCCTCGATCGAGTGGCACATCATGTCGCTGAGCACGCCGCCGCCCTGCCGCGTCCCGTCCCAGAACCAGGCGGCGTGCGGTCCGCTGTGCTCCTCGGCGCACCGGGCGAGGTACGGCGTGCCGGCCAGCGCGGCGCCCCTGGCCCACAGCAGTTCGTGACCCCGGGTGACGGCGGGCGCGTACACCTGGTTCTCCAGGTAGGCGTGCAGCAGCCCGGCGCCCTCGACCAGCTCGAGCACGCGGCGGGCCTCGGCGAGGTTTCTGCCGAGCGGCTTCTCGACGGCGACGCCGACCAGGGACGCGCGCCCGGAGGTGACCTCTTCGGCGATGGTCTCGATGACGGCCGTCCTGGCGTGGTTCGGCGCCACCACCCAGACGGCGTCGACGCGCGGGTCGCGGACCAGCTCGCGCAGGTCGGTGTAGGCACGCGCGTCGCCGACCCGCAGCTCGCGGCAGCGGTCGGCCAGCGCCTGGGCGCTCTCGCCCCGCGGACTCTGTACGGCGACGACGTCGGCGTCGCGGACGCCGGTCCACGAGGTGACGTGGAAGTTCGCCATGAATCCGGCGCCGACGATGCCGACTCCGAGCCGTTCGCTGTTCTCCATGGTGGAAGGACCCCTAACTCTGAAGGCGTCGCTGCCGCCCGTAGAGCGACAGCAGGACGAGCAGGACGGCGCCGTTGACGATGGTGCGTCCGGCGCCGCCGATGTCCAGCGTGGTGAGCAGACTCTGCAGAACGGTCAGCACGATCGCGCCGACCGCGGTGCCGGCGTAGCCGCCGATGCCGCCCGCCAGCAGCGTCCCGCCGATCACGACGGCCGCCACCGACGGCAGCATGTACTGGTCGGCGAGGTCGAGGAAGACCGACTCGGTGTACCCGAGCAACAGGATGCCGGCCAGCCCGGCGAACGTCGCGGACAGCACGTACGCGAGGATCAGCGTACGGTTCACCCGGACACCGGACAGCTCCGCGGCCGTCCGGTTGGCCCCGACGGCGAACAGGTTCCAGCCGAACGTGGTACGGCGCAGCAGCCAGACGGCGAGCAGCCCGAGCAGCAGCCACAGGAACAGCAGACCGGGCAGGTCGGCGATCACCCGCCCGTTGACCAGCGACGTGAGCGCGGGCGCGGCCCGGCCGCTGGCCTGCCCGCCGGTGTAGGCGAGGATCAGCCCCTGCACCACGCCGATCATACCCAGCGTCATGACGAACGGCGGGATCCGCAGCAGCGTGACGCCCAGCCCGTTGACCAGCCCGATCGCCGCGGCGACCAGCAGGGCCAGGAGCACGGCGGGCACGATCTCGCCGTCGTCGCCGGCCATCATCCGCGACCCGATGATGGCCGCGAACGTGGCCACCTTGCCGACGGACAGATCGACGCCACCGCCGCCGGCGATGATCACAATGGTCTGGCCGATCGCGATGACCCCGAGGAACGCCGCCACCCGCATGAGGTTGACCAACTGGCCGTACCCGGCGAACCCGGGCGAGACGATCTCACCGGCGATCACCAGGACGACGGCGACCGCGCCGGCCAGCGCCACCGGCCCCGGCCGCCAGGCGAGGACCCGCCGGGGCGCCTCCACGGTCGGTGCGCTCATGCCGCCGGCCTCCTCTTCTGCAACGCCGGGATACCGGCCAGGGCCAATGCGAGAATGATCACGACGCCGTTGACGAGCTGCCGGTACGTCGTCGGCACGTCGGCGAAGAACACGATGTTCGTGACCAGCGCGAGGACCATGGCGCCGAGGATCGACCCGCCCGCACCGCCGCGCCCGCCCGCCAGCGCCGTCCCGCCGATCACCACCGCCGCCACCGACGCGAGCGTCAACTCGTTCCCGACGAACGGGTCGCCGGAGCCGGTGTTGGCCAGGATCGCCAGCGCCGAGAACGCCGCGAACACCCCGCCGAGCACGTACGCCCAGACGCGCGTCCTGACGACCGGCACCAGCGAGGCGTACGCGGCGTCGGCGTCGCCGCCGACGGCGTAGATGTGGCGCAGCACGCGGTGGCGGCGCAGCACCCACCAGAGCACCGCGAGCACGAGGATCGCCAGCAGCGCGGTCGGCACCCCGAGTACGGCGGCGCGGTACGCCGTCGTGACCTCGATCGGCACCGACCCGCCGGGGGTCGGCAGCACCACCAGCGCCAGCCCGGAGAACACGAAGCTGGTCGCGAACGTCGCGACGATCGGCTGCAGCCGCAACAACGCGACCACGAGCCCGTTCAGAGCACCGCAGGCCAGCCCGACGCCCAGCGCGGCGGCCACGGCCAGCGGGAGGAGGTCCAGTCGCTCGTCGACGACCTGGACGGCGACCACGCTGGCCAGCGTGACCTGTGCGCCGAGCGAGAGGTCGAGGCCGCCGCTGAGCACCACGATCGTCTGCCCGACGGCGATCGCCACCAGCGGCACGAACGTCGCGAAGTTCGAGGTGAGCGCGTAACCGCTCCAGAAGTTCGGCTGCAGCGCCGTGTTGACGACGACGGCCACCACCAGCATCGCCACCGTCGCGGCGCCGGACAACTGGGCGCCGGGCAGCCGGATCTCGCGCGGCCAGGCCCTGTTCCTGGGCGGGGCGTTCACAGCGACTCTCCCGGAGCGAGCCGCAGCGCGCTGGACACCAGCCGGCTCTCGGTGATCGCCTCCGCGCTCAGCTCCTCGGCGACGGCGCCCTCGAACAGCACCAGCACGCGGTCGCTCAGCTCGGTCAGCTCGCGGTTGTCGCTGGAGTTGAGGATGACGACGGCGCCGTCGTCGGCCAGGCCGCGCACGATGGCGTAGATCTCCTCCTTGGCGGCGACGTCGACGCCCTTGGTGGGGTCGTCGAGCAGGACGACCCGCGGCCGGTCGAGCAGCCACTTGCCGATGACGACCTTCTGCTGGTTGCCGCCGGACAGCGTGGACACCGGGTCGGCCAGGGAGCCGATCTTGATGTGCAGCCGCTCGACCATCGACCGGGCGGCGTGTCGTTCGGCCGTGGCGCTGAGCGCGAGCTTCGCGCGGGCCCGGCGGTGCAGGCTCGCCAGCGAGAGGTTCTCCTGGATCGGCCGGGGCGCGAACATGCCCTGCCGCCCGCGGTCGCCGGGCACCAGGGCGACGCCGGCGCGGGCGGCCCTGGCCGGTGAGCCCAGCGGCAGCGGCCGGCCGTCCAGCAGCGCCTGCCCCGCGGTGATCCGCGCGGCGCCGAACAGCGCGAGCAGCAGCTCGGACTGTCCCTGCCCCTGCAGCCCGCCGAGCCCGAGCACCTCACCGGCGCGGACGGTGAAGCCCACGTCACGCAGCCGGTCGGTGGTGAGCCCGCGTACCTCGAGAGCCGCCGCCGACGGCGTACGGTCTGGGACGGGCCGCGCTCTCGCGGGCCGGGGCGCCTGGTGCGGCGCGTCGCCGACCATGAGCCGGACCAGTTCGTCCTCGTCGGTGGCCGCCAGCTCGACGGTGCCGACGGTGCGGCCGTTGCGGAGCACCGTGGCGCGGTCGCAGAGCGCGAACACCTCGTCCAGCCGGTGCGACGTGAACACCACCAGGACCCCGGCCGCGCGCAGCTCGCGGACCACCTCGAACAGCACCTCGACCTGCTCCTTGTGCAGGGACGCGGTGGCCTCGTCAAGCACGAGGATCCGGGGCTCGCGGGCCAGCGCCTTCGCGACCTCGACGATCTGCTGCTCGCCGGGACCGAGGGAGCCGGCCGGCCGGTCCAGCGGCAGCCGGCCGGAGAACGCGGCGGTGAACCGTTCCAGCGCGCCCGCGGCGCGGTCGCGGGCGGCGCGGTGGTCGAGGAACCCCAACCGGCGAGCCGGCTCCAGCCCGAGCACCACGTTCTGCGTCACCGTCAGATCGCCGACGATGCTCAGTTGCTGGTAGACGGCGGCGACGCCGAGCGCGTGCGCGTCGCGTGGCCCCCGGATGCGCGCCCGGCCGCCGTCGATCCGGATCTCGGCGGAGTCCGGGACGACGGTGCCGGCCAGCGTCTTGTCCAGGGTGCTCTTGCCGGAGCCGTTCGGGCCGAGCAGGGCGTGCACCTCACCGCGCGCCGCGGTGAGGCTCGCCCCGTCGAGCGCCTGGACGCCCCCGTACCGCTTGCGGACGCCGGTCATCTCCAGCAGCGTGTTCACGCGAAGAATTCCGCGGCCTCGGCGCGGGTGAGCGAGCCGTCCAGGCAGTACGCGTCGCCCTGGGCGCTGACCTCGCCCCAGTACTTGTCGAAGGTCGACGTGTCGACGGTGTAGGGGATCGGGACGGTGACGGTGTTGCCGTTGATCTTGCCGGCGGCGAACTTCTTGCCCTCGAGGACGTTGACGGCCACGTGCAACGCGGAGACGGCGCCGCCGGGCGGGTTCACGACGCCGATGCTCTCGAAGTCGTCGCCCCGGGCCTTGTCCCACAGGCGCATGAAGCCGACCCTGGCCTCGCCCGAGACCTTGATCTGGTCCAGGCGGCCGGCCGCCTGGACGGCGCGGAACACGCCCTCGGCCATGCCGTCCTGCGCCCAGACGCCGTCCACGTCGGGGTAGGTGGCCAGCAGGTTCGTCATCACCTGCTGCCCGGTGGCCTGGTCCCAGTTGCCGTCGGCGACGGTGAGCACCTTGACGCCGGCCTTGGCGAAGACGTCCTTGGCGGCGTTCCAGCGCATTTCGTTGGCCGGGTGGCCGGCGACGCCGTTGACGACGACGATCTCGCCGCCCTTGCCCACCTGCCCGGCCAGCCACTCGGCGGAGGTGCGGGCCCACTCGGCCTGGTCGATGACGACGTTCGTGACGTCCTTGGAGGTGACCGCCTGATCGACGGCGAACACCTCGATGCCCTGCTGGGACGCCTCGCGGAACACGGCGTCCAGGGCGGTCTCGGAGTTCGGGTTGACGATGATCGCGTCGGCGCCGCGGTTGATGAGGTTGCGGATCTGCTGGATCTGGCCGTTGACGTCGGTGTCGGCGCTCTCGACGACGAGTTCGTCGACGACGCCTTCCTTCTTGTACTCGGCGAACGCCGTCTCCAGGCCCTTGACCATCTGGGTACGCCACTCGCTGCCGACGAAGCCGTTGCTCAGCCCGATGGTGTAGGGCCGGTCGGCGGCCGCGCCGCCGCCGCTGCCGTCGCCCGAGCTGCATGCCGCCAGGAGCATGGCCACGGCACCGGCCGCGGCGCTCACGCGCCACCCTCGACTCGGTCTCGGCATCAGAACCACACCCTTTCTCGGCGACTTTTCATCCAGTGCGAGCGATAAGTGGCCTAATGGTGCCCCACAGGCAGGGGTGCCGTCTACCGTTCGCGGTGATGTTTCCCGCAGGAAAGGGCTCGTGTCAGCGGGTGGCCTGGACGTAGGCGAAGTCGCTCACCAGGCGCGCGGCCAGCTCGGCGGCCCCGACGATCACGGCGTCGTCGCCCAGCGCGGACGCGGCCAGCCGGGGCACGTGCGGGATCCGGCCGACGAGCCGGTCACGCAGGCCGGGCGTGATGAGATCGGCCGCCTCGCTCATCTCGCCGCCGGCGATGACCAGCTCCGGGTCCAGCACCGTGCACAGGTTGGCGACGGCCAGCGCGACGTAGTCGAGCGTCTCCTCGAGCAGCGCCCGCGCCTCCACGCTGCCGCTCCTGACCAGGTCGAACACGTCGGCGGCGGTGAGCGGCCGATCCGCGGGCCCGGCGATGCCGCGCTCGCGGGCCCGCCTGGCCAGCCCGACCGACCCGACCCGGCTCTCCAGGTCGCCGAAGCCGGGGAACAGCCGGGTCAGCGACGACCGGTCGATCAGCATGTAACCGATCTCGCCGGCCGCCGCACGTGAGCCGCGGTGCAGCCGGCCGCCGGTGACGATGCCGACGCCGATGCCGGTGCCCAGCACGACGGCGACCAGGTCCTGGACGCCCTGGCCCGCGCCGCGGTGGTGCTCGCCGACGGCCAGCACGTTGGCGTCGTTCTCGACCACGACGGGGAGTCCGGTGCGGTCGTGCAGCAGCGAGCCGACCGGCACCTCACGCCAGTCGAGCGCGGGCGCCCAGGTCACGCGCCCGTCGGCGCCGTCGACGACGCCGGGGACGGCGACCCCCACCGCCTGGCTGGGCTGGCCCCGCTCGGCGGCGACCGCACCCAGCTCGGTGACGACGGACAGCGCCTCCTCCAGGCGGATGGTCGCGCGGTCGGCGGCGTGCAGCACGTCGGGGACCACCGGGTGCCCGACCCGGTGGACGATGGCCCCGTCGAAGTCGACCAGCGCGCCCTCGGTGCGGGTGCCGCCCACGTGGACCACCGACACGAGATGGGCCCGCCCGCTGTAGCGCAGCAGGATCGACGGCCGTCCGCCGGTGGACGGCTGGTGCCCGTCGGCGACGACCAGACCCTTGCGCAGCAACTGCCCGGCCAGGCGGTTCACGGTGGCGGCGCTGAGACCGGTACGGGCGCCGATCTCCTGCCGTGAGAGCGGCCCGTTCTGCCGCAGCACGTCGAGGATCGCGGTCTGGTTCACCCGCGAGACGGTGCCGGCGTTGGCCGTCGAGGAGATCGGACCCGACATGGCTGCTCCCTCTGGAGTTTTTTATCAAGCTGATACTGTACTCATCCCCAGCACTCAATCCCCAGCCGGCCGAAGACTGGAGACGCCGCCCGTGGTGATGCCCGGAACCGACCGTACCGGCCTGGCCGGCCCCCTGCGCCGGGCGCTCGCCGAGGCCGGCTGGCTGCCGGCGAGCGGCGCCGAGCCGGCCCTGCCCCGCGAGGCGTTCCGTGGGGCGGAGGCCGAGCCGGTGGTGGGCGTCGACCTGGGCGGCACCAAGCTGCACGCGGTCCTCTACGATCCCGTCCGGCACCTGCTGCTGGATCGCGTCGAGCGCACCGATCCGCGGGGCGGCACGGCCGTGACCGGCCAGATCGCCGGGCTGGTGGCGTCGCTGACGGCGGCCGCGGGCAGCGAGGGGCGGCCGTCGCGGGTGGTCGTCGGCTGCCCAGGAGCCCCGGATCCGGTCACCGGCGCGGTCGGGCACGCGCCCAACATCCCCGGCTGGGACCGGATGGACGTGCCCGCCGACCTCGAGGTCCGTCTGGGCACCCGGCCCCTGGTGCACAATGACGCGAACCTGGCCGCCTGGGGCGAGCACGTCTGGCAGCCGGGCGGCGGCGCCGACCTGGCGTTCGTCGCGGTCGGGACCGGGGTCGGGCTCGGCCTGGTGCTGGGCGGCCGGATGCACGCGGGCACCCGTGGCCTGGCCGGCGAGGTGGCCGACCTGCCGTTCGGCGCGGACCCGTTCGACCCGGCCAACCTGGTGCACGGGCCGCTGGAACAGCAGGTCAGCGGTGGTGGCGTCGAGCGCCGCTACCGTGAGCTGGCCGGCCGGCGGCGTCCGGCGCCGGAGGTGTTCGCGGCCGCGGCGGAGGGTGACGGCGCGGCTGTGCAGGTGCTGGACGAGCTGGGCCGGCTGCTCGCGCTGGCGCTGCGGGCGGTCCGGGCGATCGTCGATCCTGCGACGTTCGTGCTGGGCGGCGGGATCGGCTCGCGGCCGGAGACACTGGCCGCGACCCGGCGCTGGCTGACCGTGACCGAGGGGGATTCGCTGCAGGTCAGGACCAGTGCGTTCGGGGCTCGTGCGGCGGTGGCCGGAGCGCTGGCCGCCGCCGTCGTGGCCTGATCCCGAGAGTTCCCACTCACTGCGACAAGAAAGCTGTCCATTCTCTCCCGTTTGGGGTTCCGGGAGGAATCTTTCCCGAGTACCTTCACAGAGATCAGCAATCCGCTCGGAGTTTCGATTCTCCCTGAGCAGATCCCTCGCTCGGCATGCCCTCAACCCCCCGAAGGAGCGGCAATGTCCAGGACGATGACAGGACGATTGGTGACGGCGGGAGTGCTGGCGGTGGCGACCGCCTGCTCACTGATCGGGACGGCGTCGGCCGCACCCGCCGCGCAAGCGCTGGACGGGTCACCAGGACCGGCGGCGGCCACGGCGGACGCCTGCCCGGCCGGCTGGTCCACCGAGACCACGGTCTGGTTCGGGCCCCCGCGTATCGACACCGGCATCCCCAACCCGGGACGCGACGACGGCTGCACGCTGCTCGACGCCGTCTGGAAGGAGGAGCCGTTCGCCACCCACGGCGAGTTCGTCGCCACCGTCGTCCGCGCCACCCGCGAGTTCCGCGGCCTCGGCCTGCTCTCCGCGAAAGAGACGAACGCCATCCGCGCGGCCGCCGCCCGTTCGGCCGCCGGCGGCCCGAAGGACGACTCGATCCCGAACACCTGCGCCGATCGGGTGGCGCTGACCTTCGACGACGGGCCGTCGTTCTACCGCGACCAGACGCTGGCGATCCTGCGCGAGAAGCAGGTCACCGCGACGTTCTTCGACACGGGCATGAGGATCGACGCCAACCCGCGGCTTCCGGCGTTCGAGCGGCGCGAGGGGCACCTCGTGCTCAACCACACCTACGAGCACCCCAACCTCAACCAGGTCACCGTATCGAGGCTCCAGGCCGAGATGCGGACCACCGAGGAGGCGCTGGACCGGGCCGGCGTCGAGCGGCCGTTCGTCGGCATGCGCCCGCCGTTCCTCGCGGCGAACGCCCAGGTCAGCGCCGAGCTGGCGCGGCTGGGCTTCACGGTCGTCAGCGGTGACATCGACGCGGAGGACTGGCTGCCCGACCGGCCGGCCGAGCAGTTGCGGGCCGACGTCGCCGAGGGCATCGCCGACGGACGGCGGAACATCTTCCTGCACGACGGCCCCATCGACACCGTCGCCGGGCCGGAGCTGATGGAGGCGCTGCCGCTGATCATCGACGACATCCGGGCGGCCGGGCTGTGCTTCGGCACGTTCGACAGCACCGGTGCGATCGTCGCCGACCGGTACGTCTCAAGCGGCGACCCGATCCCGTCCGTCGTCAACGCGGTGCCGTACCTGCCGCTGAAGTTCGGCGGCGGGGAGCCGCCGGAGCCGTACAGGATCATCACCCCGACGCCGGTCGCCTCGGCTGGGACGACGCCCACAACGACGGGCGCGACTACGGGCGCGACTACGGGCGCGACTACGGGCGCGGCGTCGGCCACGATGACGAGCGCCGCGATGACGAGCGCCGCGTCCGACGCATGCCCGAACGGCTGGTCCCCGGAGGAGACGATCTGGTTCGGCCCGCCGCGCGTCGACACCGGCATCGCCAACCCCGAGGGCTCGGACGGCTGCACCCTGCTGGACCGCGTCTGGGAGCGGGAGCCGTTCGCCACCCACGGCGCCTTCGTGTCCGCCGCCCGTGCGGTCGCCGACGAGTTCGTCGCCGACGGCCTGCTCAGCAGCCGGGACCGGGCCGGCGTGGTCTCGGCCGCCGCCCGCACCCACGTCGGCGGCCCGCGCGACAAGTCCGTCCCGAACTCCTGCGACCGCAGGCTGGCCATCCAGTTCGACGACGGCCCGTCGCACTACCGGACCGAGACGCTGCGGATCCTCCGCGAAAAGCAGGTGACCGGCGTGTTCATGGACACCGGCACCCGGGTCAAGGCGAACCCGCACTTCGCCAGGTTCCAACTGGACGAGGGGCACGAACTGCTCAACCACACCTACAGCCACGCGAACCTCAACCAGGTGCTGGCCGGCGAGGGTCCCGACGGTGTCCGCCACGAGATCCAGGACGGGGAGGCCGCGTTCGCCGCCGCCGGCGCCCCGATCTCGTTCAAGGGCATCCGCCCGCCGTTCGGCGCCGCCAACGCGCAGGTCCGGCAGATCATCGCGGACCTGGGCTACACGGACTACCTGCTCCGCATCGGCACCGACGACTGGGTGCCGGAGCGCACGCCGCGGCAGATCAGCGACGCGATCGTCGAGCAGTTGTACCCGGGCGCGATCATCTCGCTGCACGACGGCCCCTACGACAGCCCGGCCGGCCCGGGTACGAACGGGGGACTGGCGCTGCTCATCGACGCCGCCCGCGAGCGGGGCTACTGCTTCGGCACCGTCGACCACCACGGCGGGGTGGTGGCGGACCGATTGGTCCCGACGAAGCAGCCGATCCCGGTGGTCGAGAATCCGGTGCCGTACGCGCCGCTCGTCTTCCCGGGTGAGCCGCCGGAGCCGTACGTGATCCTCGGCTGACGCAGAGGACGGCTACCACGGATGGCCGGGACTGGGGGCGGAGGAAAACGTGTTCGCCGTCGGCGGGGTGCCCCGGTAGCATCGTGAGTGGCGGTTCCCGGCCGCCTCTGGGTCCGCGGGCAGAGCTGCAAGCTCACCGGTTCACCAAGCAGATCGACGGTATGTCTTTCCTGCCCGATGTCGCGGACCCGCGGGCGACCAGGGAAGGACTGCCTTGTCCGATCAGTTTCGTACGCTCCCCGACCGGCCGAGCCTCCGCTACCTGAAGCTCGAGGCCAAACGCCGCCTGTCCGCGGGGGAGTTCACCTCGCTCCACCAGGCCCAGTTGGCCATCGCCCGCGAACACGGGCTCTCGAGCTGGAACGCGCTCAAGCGACACATCGCCGCCACCGGCCCGGCCGGCCACGCCCTCACGCAGGTCCGCTGGGTCATCTCCCGCTTTGCCGCGGCCGGCACCCCGCGATGGACACCCCCGGACGAAGACGAACTGCGCCGGCACTTCACCGACGACTACCTGAACCTCATCCCGCCCCACACACTGACCGACCTGCTCGGCACCGTGGCCCGGCAACTGCGCGAGGACCTCACCGACCTGCGGGCCGAGCCACTGCTCCTGCGCGCGCGAATCGACGACCTGCGGGTCGAGGCGGCCACCGAGCCCGACCCGCCGCACCGGCTGAGCAGGCTGCGGCTCTATCCACTGGAGACCAAGGCCGACGACCCACGCGTGGCGGCGCCGCCGACGCGCACCTCCGGTACGGTGCCGCAGGAGGCGGCCGCGGTGGCCGCGGAGTCGTTCGCCGAACTGGGCCTGGTCGGCCTCATCGTGGCCGGCGCGAACGACGACGGCTCGCTGTGGGTGACCGCGCACGGCTGGGCGGACCTCGATGCGGACGCCATGCTGCGGCCCGACCACCGGTTCCCCGCGTACGCGATCACCGAGCTGATCACCGCGACCACCGTGCTGCGGCTGGTCGCGGACGGACGCGTACGACTCGACGACCCCGCGAACGCGTACCTGCGCACCATCCGGCTGGCCGGCGACGCCGTCACCGTACGGGAGCTGCTGTCCCACACCGGCGGCGTCGACGGTCCCGCGCCCGCGTCGATGTTCGCCGACAGCGTCCCCGACCTGGTCTCGGTCACCGGGCCGGTCGTGTCGTGCGACGGGCCGCGCGGCACGTTCGCCTACGGCAAGGGCGCGTACGCGCTGCTCGGGCAGCTCATCGCCGACGTCACCGCGACGCGTTACGAGGAGGCGGCCACCCGGATGGTGCTCGAACCCCTCGGGATGAGCGATTCGTGGTTCCCGCGGAGCTGTCCGGCCACCGGAGTGGCCGTCGGCCACCGCCTCACCGGCGAGGGCGTGTTCGAACGCGTACCGGCGCGGATCTCCGTCGTGCCTGCCGTGGGCGGCCTGTGGACCACGGCGGCCGACCTCGTACGCTTCGGCCTGGCCTGGTCGTCGCTGCTGCCCGGCGCGCTCGCCCGCGAGGCCCTTCGCCCGCAGGCCGAGCGGGACGGCTTCGGCGGACAGGCGGGGCTCGGCTGGATGCTGACGCTGCCCAAGGACGTGGCCGGGCACCCCGGTGCCGGGGCCGGATTCTCCGCCTCCCTGATCGTCAGACCGGGGCTCGTCGGCGCGGGCGGCGGCGGGACCTGGGTCGTCCTCACCAACCGGCAGGTCCTGGTCGAAACCGTCAACGAGCGCCTGATCCTCCCGCTCACCTGAGCCCGCACCATGCCCTTGGGGAACGTGCCTGACACGTCATCTGGGGTTGTCAGGCACGTGGGTCACCTACGGCATGTCTTCGTTCCGTGGCGCGTCGCGCCCGTAAGGGGTCAGCGCGCGCAGGCCCACGCCGCGCATGGAGGTCTTCTCGGTCAGCGCGGTCGGATCGATGCCGAGCGGTTCGTCGGTGTCGATGCCCTCGGTGGGGTCGCCGTCGCCCCATTCGTCGTCGATGGTGACCGCGCGCTCCCAGATGAGGTCACCGTTCTTGGCGCAGGCCCATGCCGCGGTACCGCCGTAGCCGCGGCCGGCGAATCCCCAGGCGGTGCCGAACCGGGCGCTCAGCCGTCGCAACGCGTCGCGCGTCTGCGCGTACCACGCGTCATCCCAGGCCGGGTAGCACCAGCCGCTGACGACGAGGGTCCAGCCGTCGAGTTCCGGTGTGACGTACGCCTCCGCCCGGTCCTGGTGTTCGACCGGTGGCGCCGTCCACCATGATCCACTCGCGACGCCCAGTCCCAGGTCGAAGTACATCGGGCTGGGGTCGGAGAAGTCCAGGGTCCGCAGGAGGTCTTCCTGCCGACCACCGGGAACGGCGATGCAACTGTTCTCCCAGATCTCCTGCGGCCGGTCGGCGGCGGCCCTGGCCCTGACGTAACGCCGCCAGAGCTCCTGGTCCTTTCGTGACAGGACGTCAGGTCCGCCGATGTTCAGGATCGAGTGGAAGGCGTGGAGGCGACCCGCACCCGGACCGGACTCGCGTACCTTCCGCAGCGCGTCCAGTCCTCCGGGGCCGATCGCCTCCAACGCCCAGGCGGCGCGTTGTCGCACGTCCGCCTCGGTGTCGCCGAGCAGCCGGATCAGCGCGTCGCACGCCGGCAGCGCCTTCTCCTTCATTCTCTGCAGGCATATGGCCGCACCCGCCCGGACCCGGGCCGAGGGATGTTCGAGCGACTCCATGAGACGGTCCAGGTGTTCGGGCTGACCGAAACCACCGAACGTCCAGCCGGCCCGCCGGGCCGGCTCTTTCGGCAGGTCGGCGGCGACGGCGTCACGAACCGCGCAGAACGCCGGATCGCCCAGACGTCTCAGCAGCGTGCCCGCCCGAGCCCAGTCGAGAGGAGACTCCTCGTCGATCAACTCCGCCACCAACGCGGGAACCCCGGCGCCACCGAGTTCCAGGAAGGCGTTCCAGGCCGGTCTCCAGGTCTGCTCGTTCCGCGCGGCGAGGACGCGGATGAGTTCGTCGAAATCCATCCTGGCGATTATACGAATGGATCACGCGCACCTATGGGTGCCGTGGTAGATGTCCCTCTTGGCCCATTCGAAAAACGCCGTCTTGCCCAGCAGAGACGTCATCGCGTCACTCCAAGGGTGGCTCGCTTCCTCCGGTGACTAGGATCAACGCGGAGCGCCACCCGTGCGAGAGCGTATCGACCCCTGAGCTGACGGAAGGAGGATCGTGGACCTCCGGGACATGGAGATCTTCCTGACCCTGGCCGAGGAGCTGCACTTCGGCCGGACCGCCGAACGGCTGCGCGTGAGTCCCGCCCGCGTCACCCAGGCCATCAAGAAACAGGAACGCCAGATCGGCGCCCCGCTGTTCGAGCGCACCAACCGCACGGTCCGGCTGACCCCGCTCGGCCGGCAACTCCGCGACGACCTGTGGCCCGTCTACAGCGGGCTGCGGGACGGCATGCGCCGCGCCAAACTCGCCGCCCAGGGCATCACCGCCGTGCTGCGCGTCGGCATGCTCCCCTTCAACGTCCACGACCTGCGCCCCTACTGGGACACCTTCCACACCCGCCACCCGCAGTGGAAGCTGCGGATCCAGCAGGCCCCCTTCGTCGACCCGTTCGCCGGATTGCGCCGCGGCGATCTCGACGTCCTGGTCTGCTGGCTGCCGGTCGAGGAACCCGACCTGACGGTGGGGCCGCTCCTGTTCACCGACCCGCGGGTGCTGGCCGTGGCCGCCGACCACGAACTCACCCGGCGCACCTCCATCTCACTGGACGCGCTCGCCGACTTCCAGCATGCCGACACCCCGGCGCGGCCGGACTACTGGTTCGACAGCTACAGCCCGTCCCACACCCGCTCGGGACGCCGGATCGAACGCGGTCCCGTGGTCCGCAACGCCGATGAGGTCCTCACCCTGACCAGTACGGGGCAGATCGTCAACGTCTTTCCCGCCCACATGCGGCGTTACTGGAACCGGCCCGACATCGCCTACCTGCCCGTCCGGGACCTCGACGCCCTGCCGTACGCGCTGGTGTGGCGTACCGAGACCGAGAACGACCTCGTCCGGGCCCTCGCCCGAGTCGCCGCCGACCTCGGCACCCTCGCCGCCTGAGCCGACGCCTTCCTCGCCGCAGCGCCGTAGTGACACTTTTGTGGCTGTCATCCGGTTTCGTTCGGCTGGCGTCGCCGGGTGCCGTCGGCGATGATCGACGCGACGTGACCGCCTGGCGAAAGGATCGGGTATGACGTGGCATCCGTGGAAACGGGCGTTCCTCACGGCGGGGGCGGCCGTGGTCGGCTTCGACCCGTCCACGCGCACGTGGGTCACCGACGCCGCCCAGTCTCAGGGGATGGTCGACCTGCCGCCGCTGAAGGGCAAGGTGGTGACCGATCCCGCCTCGCGCGGCCAGGCGGCCGACGACTTCGGGCACCTGGTCCATCGGACCCCGGGGGCCGTGCTCGAGCCCGGCGCCGTGTCGGACATCATGCAGATGATGAGGTACTGCCGGACGCACAACCTGCAGGTGGCCGCGCGCGGCCAGGGACACGCCACCTTCGGCCAGGGCCAGGTCGCGGGCGGTCTGATCATCGACATGACCCCGCTCAACGCGGTTGAGGTGCGGGAGGACACGGCCGTCGTGGAGGCGGGCGCGCTCTGGAGCAGTGTGGCGCAGACGACCCTGGCCCACGGCCTGACCCCTCCGGTCTTCACCGACTACCTGGAGCTCTCGGTCGGCGGCACCCTCTCGGTGGGCGGTGTCGGCGGCCAGACCCACCACCACGGATCCCAGGCGGACAGCGTCGTGGAGCTGGAGGTCGTCACGGGGGACGCCAGCCTGAGGAGGTGTTCCGCGCGGCTGCGCCCCGACCTCTTCCACGCGGTGCTGGCCGGAAGAGGACAGTGCGGCATCATCACCAAGGCCACCATGCGCCTGCTGCCCGCCCCCGCGACGGTCCGCCACTACCTGCTCTCCTACCCGAGCGTCGCCGCGCTGACCGCCGACCAGCGGCGCGTGGTCGACGACGGCCGCTTCGCCTACGTGGAGGGAGAGCTCGGGCTGCCGACCGGCTCCGACGGCTGGAGCTACCAGCTCGAAGCGGTCGCCTTCTTCGACGGCACGACCCCGCCCGACGACGCCAGGCTCCTCGCCGGGCTGAGCGACCAGCCCGGCGACCGGCAGATCCAGAACATGTCCTACTTCGACTTCCTCAACCGGCTCGCCGCGGGCGTCACCTATCTGAAGTCCACCGGCGAGTGGTACCGCCCGCACCCCTGGTGGAACATGTTCCTGCCCGCGAGCCGCACCGACGCCTTCGTGGAGGCCGCCATCAAGGACCTGACCGAGACCGAGGTCGGCGCCAGCGGCGTGGTCCTGCTCTATCCCTTCCCCCGTGCCCGCCTGAACCTGCCCTTGCTGCGCGTGCCCGACGAGGAGACGGTCTTCCTCTTCACGCTGCTCAGAACCGCCTCGGACGGAGCCGAGAGCCCGCAGGACATGGTGGAGGCCAACCGTTCCCTCTACCTGCGAGCCCAGGGCGTCGGGGGTTACCAGTACCCGGTCGGCTCCATACCCACCACGCCTGAGGAGTGGCGCACCCACTACGGCCCTTCATGGGCCGCCTTCGAGGCGGCCCGTGAACGCTACGACCCCGACGGAATCCTCACTCCGGGCCAGGGCGTCTTCCCTCCGGGGCCGTGAGGTCCGCAGCCGGATCACCCGTGCTGTCGCCGAGGTCAGGAGCCGCGCCTGGCCTGCCAGTTGAGGTAGGCGACGCAGGCCAGGTACGAGCCCTGCTGCGGTTCGACCGCCCGCCCCTCGTAGATCGCCCGCGCGTGGGGCAGCACGGTCGAGTCCCAGTCGGCCACGGCCATCCAGCGGGGAGCCTGCAGGTACTGCCCCGCGCTGGTGGAGCCGCCGGTGCCGTCGACGCGCACGTTGGCGGTGGCGATGCCGTCGGCGCCCGGCGTCGCCACCAGGTTCTTGCTGTAGGTCCTGGCGAAGCGGGTCATGTCGCGCCCGGAGTAGAAGATCTTGTGACGGAAGGCGGCGACGGCGAACTCGACGTCGATGGCACCGTGGCTCAAATCCTCGATCTGCCGCGCGCCGCCGGTGTAGGACGGGGTGTACTCGGAGACGCCGGAGGCGGCGTCGAACCCTTGGTAGAGCTTGCCGAAGGTGGGCCAGTACGACCAGACGTAGGCGTCGTCGGAGTCGACCGTGAGCTCGCGCGAGAAGGTGTGGGCCATCCGGCGGGCCCGGTCCCTGGTCGTCCGGTCCCCGGTGGCCGCGGCCAGCTCCGTGTAGGTCTGGCCGAGCGCCAGGCTCTGGTTGGTGGGCTGCTCGGTGCCGTCGTAGGCCAGCGGCGTCCCCTTGTTCCAGACGAAGTAGCCGCGCCCGTCTGCGCTCTCCCGCCACTCCTCGTCGTGCACGGCGGCGGCCGCCCTGGCGGCGTCCAGGTACTCCAGCGCCTTGCTCCTGTAGCGCCGCCGGAGGGCGGGGTCGGCCAGGACGGTCCTGGCGAACGCGGCGATCGGGTAGGTGATCATGCCGGTGTGCACGGTGAAGACGACCGGCTGCGACGCCAGCGGGATCGGGCCCAGGGCGGGCGTCACGCCCCCGGCAGGCGCGTCGCGCGGGTCGCGCGCCGTCACCATGGTCGGGGTGGGGTAGGCGTCCAGGATCCGCCTGACCGCGTAGTCGGCCGAGGCCGGGTCCAGCGACAGGTCGGGGAAGGTGGCGACCTTGGCCGTCCTGGTGTTGCGCACCTCCAGCGAGAAGCGGTCCGCGGAACTGCCCGCCGTGACCGTGGCGACCGCGTCGTCGGCGTAGCTCAGCGCGCTGCGCACCTCCAGCAGCGGCGTGCCGTCGACGCCCCGCAGCACGGCCGTGCCCACCGTGTAGGGGTGCATCGCGCGCCAGGCGGGCAGCGACCTGCCGCGGTGGTCGGTGACGCCGCGCACCGAGTCGCGGTTGGCCAGCACCTGGTCGGCGTTCTCGACCAGCCGGTCGAGGTAGTGCGTGTCCCGGTAGGCCTCGTACATCCGCATGAAGCCCATCAGGACGTAGGACTGCCCCCAGGCCAGCCCGCCGTGCTCGTTGGTGTCGCCGGGCCGGCCGACGCCGCCGCTGCCGTGGAAGACCCGGTCGAAGAGGTCGAAGGTCTCTCGGGAGGTGTAGTCGTAGGTGGAGGACCTGGTGAAGCCGAGCGTGCCCAGGGCCAGGGCGCCCAGTCCGAACTGTCTGCGGTTTAACATGATCAGCCTTTCACTGCGCCTCGCATGCCGTCGAGGATGTGGCGTTGCATGAGCATGAAGACGATGACGACCGGGATGATCGACATGATCGTTCCGGCGGCCAGCGTGCGGACGTCGGTGCCGGTGATGCCGGCCAGGTAGGAGATGCCGAGCGCGAGCGGATACTTGCCGGAGTCCTTCAGCACCACCAGCGGCCAGATGAAGCTGTTCCAGACCGCGATGAAGCCGAAGATGCCGAGGATCGCCAGCGTCGGGCGCGCCGCGGGCAGCATGACGTGCCAGAAGATGCGCAGTTCGTGGCAGCCGTCGGTGCGGGCGGCGTCCACGATGTCGCGCGGGACGCCCGCGAACGTCTGGCGGAGCAGGAAGATCCCGAAGGCCGACAGCAGGCCGGGCAGGATGACGCCGGCGAAGGAGTCGGCCATGCCGAGCTGCGTGACCACCAGGAACCTGGGGATCAGCATCAGCTCGCCCGGCAGGAACATCGTCGACAGGATCGCGAAGAAGACCAGGTTGCGGCCGCGGAAGTTCATCTGGGCCAGCGGGTAGGCGCACAGTGCCGAGACGATGACGTGGGCGGGCACCATCACGCCGACGTAGATGACGGAGTTGAGCAGGTAGGTGGGGTAGGGGATCGAGGTCCACGCCTCGATGACCCAGTCGAGCACCGGCGGGCGGGGGATGACGTCCGGCGGGAAGGAGTAGACGGCCTGGCCGGCGGGTTTGAGCCCGGCCGACAGCAGGATCAGGAACGGCCCGACGAACACCAGCGCGATCGCCGTGAGCACGAGGTACATCCCCGCCCGCCTGAAGATCATGCCATGACCGTCCTTCCGCGGGTGATCCGGTAGTTGAGGATGGCCAGGCCGATCATCAGCACCCAGAGCACCAGCCCCATCGCGCTGGCGTAGCCCATGTCGTAGCGCTCGAAGGCCGCCGACCAGATGTAGTAGCCCAGCGTGAGCGTCGCGTCCTGGGGCCCGCCCTTGGTCATCACGTAGATGGAGGTGAAGGCCTGCATCGCGTCGAGCATCTCCACGGTGAACGCGACCGCGATGTACGGCACGAGCAGCGGCACCGTGATGCTCCGCAGTCGCCGCCAGGGCCCCGCGCCGTCCACTCGGGCGGCCTCGTAGATGCTCTCCGGGATCGTCTGGAGCCCGGCGAGGTAGATCATCATGTAGAAGCCCATGCTCTTCCAGCCCTCGACCAGGATCACCGCGGGCAGCGCCCAGTCCGGGTCCAGCAGGTACTGGATCGGCTGGTCGAGCAGGCCCGCTCCGGTGAGCATCCAGTTCAGGACGCCCTGCTGGTGGAAGACGTACTCCCAGGCGATGCCGACGGCGACCATCGAGGTGACGACCGGCAGGTAGTAGAGCATCCGGAACGTCCGGATCCCCGGCAGCTTCTGGTTGACCAGTACGGCCAGCAGCAGCGGCGCCACCACCAGCAGCGGGAACAGCCCGACCAGGAACAGGAACGAGTTGAGCAGCGCGGTCCAGAACCGGTCGTCGCCCAGCATGCGGGCGAAGTTGTCCCCGCCCACGAAGACGGGCGGCGGGGAGATCATGTCGTACTTCAGGAACGAGAGTTGGATCGCCGTCACCGCCGGCCAGGCGAAGAAGACGCCGAACAGGACGAGGGCGGGGGCGGCGAAGAGGTAGGGCGTGTACCAGCGCTGGCCGGGGCGGAGCATGGCCTCACATCCTTCTCCGACGATTGTGACGGCCGTAGATCAGGTATCGGATGGCCAGAAGTTATACAAAGCCAACGCAGACGGTCAATAGCTTGGCCTTGACCGGAAAATCCTGAACTGCCATTCTGCCGAAAGAGACTTTAAGGACGGCCAGAATCGAGGACCACCACGATGTCCCGTAGGTTTGCCTTAGCGGCAGGAGCGCTCTCCCTGTCACTCCTCAGCACCGGATGCGTGGCCGGCACGTCCACCGGCGGCACCGATGCCGCCTCCGACCAGCCGTTCGAGGGCCAGGTCGAGTTCTGGACGATCAACCTCAGGAAGAACTACGGCGACTACGTCAACGGCCTCATCGCCGCCTACCAGAAGCAGCACCCCAAGGTCACGGTCAAGTGGGTCGACGTGCCGGGCCAGGAGAGCGCCACCAAGCTGCTCGCGGCCGTGGCCAGCGGCGCCGTGCCGGACCTGGTCAACGTCAACTCCATCGAGCTGGGACGCTTCGTCCCGTCGCTGACCCCGCTCGACGACCTGCTCAAACCGGAGGACCTGGCCGACTTCCGGCCCAACCTGGTCGAACCACTGCGCACCGGCGGCAAGCTCTACGCCCTGCCCTGGTACAACGGCGGCACCCCGGTGGCGATGTACCGCAGGTCGGTGGTGACCGAGGCCGGGTTCGACCCGGCCGCCCCGCCCACGACCTACGACGAGGCGCTCGCCCTCGGCGACAGGGTCCACAAGGAGACCGAGGTCTACGGCTCCAACATCATCCCGGACCACAACGTGCTCCGTTACTACGGCATCGACCTGCTGTCCGCGGACGGGAGGCAGGCCGCGTTCAACACCCCGCGGGCCGCGGAGGTCCTGGAGACGTTCAAGAAGAGCTACGGCAGCGGCATCGCGCCCGGCGCGGTCTCCAAGGACATCCGCAACCTGCCCCAGACGCTGGAGAACGGGCAGCTCGCCTTCAAGCCGACGACCAACGCCGCCGATCTGCTCAACGTGCGGAAGAACGCGCCGGACGTCTACAAGGACCTGGTCGTCACCGAGCCGGTCCGGATGAGCACCGGCAACTACCTGCTGCTGGCCCAGCAGGCCTTCGCCATCCCCAGGGCCTCCGCGCACAAGAAGGCGGCCGCGGAGTTCCTCAAGTACGTCACCAACGGCGCCAACCAGCTCGCCTTCTGCAAGATCGTGCCGATCTACCCGTCCACGATCTCCTCCACCAAGGACGCCTTCTTCACCCAGGGCGACGGCGGCGACGCGATGAGCGCCGCCCGCCGGGTCATCGTGAAAGGCATGGCCAAGCTGGAGTACAAGCCCATCGGCACCGCCAAGGACGCCGAGCTGGGTGAGTACTTCGCCGAACAGGTCAGGGCCTTCCTGACGGGAACCAAGAGCGCCGAGGAGGCGCTCGACACCGCCGAGAAGCAATGGAATGACGCTCTTGCCTCCTAAATTGAGAATCGGGATCATCGGCACCGGCATCATGGGCCGCGGCCACGCCGAGGTGCTGGCCGCGCACCCGGACGCGGAGGTCACCGCCGTCTGCCGCAGACCGCTCGCGGGCGCGCCGGTGTTCCCGACCTACCAGGCGCTCATCGAGTCCGGGCTGGTCGACGCCGTGTCGATCACCACGCCCGACCACCTGCACGCCGACGTGATGGTCGCCGCGGCGCGGGCGGGCCTGCACATCCTGGTCGAGAAGCCCTTCACCACCACGGTCGAGGACGCGGACCGGGCCGTACGGGCCATCAGGCAGGCGGGCGTGAGCGCCATGTACCTGTTCAACCACCGCTGGGTGCCCGCGTACGCGCAGGCCAAGGACCAGATGCCGGTGATCGGCGAGCCGGTCGTCGGCTACGCGCGCAAGGACGACACGATCCACGTCCCGACCGAGATGATCTCGTGGGCGGATCAGACGACCTGCGCGTGGTTCCTGTCCAGCCACGACATCGACCTGCTGACCTGGCTCTACGACGACCGCGTGGTCGAGGTCTTCGCCACCGCGCGCTACGGCAAGCTGAAGGTCACCCCGGACGCCATGCAGATCCAGGCCAGGTTCAGCCGCGGCGCGATGGCCACGTTCGAGTCGGCGTGGATCTACCCCAACACCTTCCCCACGATGGTCGACAGCTACGTCACCGTGGTGGGCGAGGACGGGGTGATCCAGCTCGACCGCCAGAAGGAGAACATCCAGGTGGCCACCGACAGGGCCTACACCTACCCGCGCAACATGCTGCAGCGCGTCGTGCACGGCGTCCCCGCCGGCGCCTACCGCGACGCCATCCACCACTTCGTGGAGTGCGCGCGCACCGGCGCCGAGCCGCTGATCACGGTGGAGAGCTCGCGGCACGTCACCGCGGTGCTGGCGGCGGCGCACGAGTCGGCCCGGTCAGGTCAGCCGGTGAAGGTCTCATGACGTACGTGGAGAACCCGCCGCACGTGGACGACGCACGCATGCGGCACATCACCGACGAGGCGCTCCTGGCCGAGCTGGGCGTCACGTCGATCGCCGAGGCCAGGCCGTGGCGCCGCCCCGACCCGGCCTGGGACTTCACCGCGACGATCGAGGAGGCCGACGCCCTCCTCGGGGCCGAGGTGGACTTCCTCGACAAGGGCCGCGGCCGATCCCGGCTGTACGGCTTCCACTACCTCAGGTGGATGATGCCGCTGGTGCACGCCTACCGCGAGACCGGCGACGCGCGCTACGCCGCGGAGTGGGACCGCCTGTTCCGCCGGTGGTACGGCACCCGCGACCAGGTCCACGGTGACTGGCCCGGCCTCGACGTCGTCTGGTACTCGCTGGGCGTGTGGGCCCGGTCGATGCACCTCACCCGCGCCATGGCGGTGCTGGCCGAGGAGCCCGCGCTGAGCGACGAGTGCTGGGCGATGATGATGAAGACCGTGCTCGGCGGCGCCCGCTGGTCGGCGGAGGAGCACGCGGCCTTCCGCCACGGCAACTGGCAGTTCGTCTGCGTCGCCGAACTGCTGCACGTGGCCACGCTCTTCCCCGAGCTGCCCGAGGCGCACGCGTGGGCGGAGATCGCGCGGGGGCGCGTCCTGGAGCACCTGGAGCTCGACGTACGGGCCGACGGAGGCCACCACGAGCGCTCGCCCGGCTACCACGGCATGGTCCTGGACGCCGTCCGCCGCGTCGTGGCCGTGGATCCCGGCTTCGCCGAGCACCCCAAGGTGCGGGCGATGCACTCCTGGTTCGGCTCGCTGGTCACCTCCGGCGGCTGGGTCCCGCACCTGCAGGACAGCGGCGTCGTCTGGCCCGAGGAGGAGCCCGTGCCCGGCTCGCACCTGCTCGACGTCAGCGGGTACGCGATCTTCCGGTCGGGTCACCTGCACACCGTGGTCAACTACGGGCCGTACGTGGGGCACGAGCTGGAACCGCACAGCCACCACGCCGCGCTGGACTTCGTGCTGTCGGGCTGGGGTGTGCCGCTGGCCTGGGAGGCGGGCGGGCCGCCGTCCTACGACGACCCCGGCTACTACGACTGGTACCAGGCCACCCGCGGCCACAACACGCTCCTGGTCCCCGGGCAGGACTACACCGAGGACAGGAAGGCCGCCCTCGACCTGTTCCACGCCGGGGAGCACATCGACGTCTTCGCCGGGCACCACCACGGGTACCCGGCACGGCACGACCGGCGGATCGTGTTCGTGCGCGACGAGCCGTCGTACTGGCTGGTCACCGACCGGATCGACGCCGAGGCGGTGTGGCAGGTGCACGGGCTGGCGCCCTGGCGGCCCCACGGGGCCGGTTACGTCACCCGGGGCCTGCTCGCGGTGCCGCTGACGCCGCCCGAGGAGGTCCTGCACGGGAACGGTCCCGCGCGCATCCCCGACCCCGGGACCAGGACCGCGGAGTACGGCGAGATCCACTCGCTGGGCCTGCGCCGCGCGGACGGCCGCTTCGCCGTCGCGCTCGTCCCCTTCCGGGGCGAGCCGCCCGAGGTGTCCGTCGAGGCGGGAGAAACCCTCAGGGTGAGCGTCGGCGGGACCGTGGACACCTTCGGCGCCACCGCCTGGACCAGGGGCGACACCGGCGAGAGCTGGGCCGTTCATGGGTGAAACGCGCCCGTTGCTGGTCGACGCGGACGCCATGCTCGGCCGCCACCCGCGCAGGGACGTGGGTGGCGGGACCGTGGAGGAGCTGCTCGCCGCGCTGGACCGGGTCGGGATAGCCGAGGCCGTCGTGGGCGGCATGACGGCCTGGCTGCACGACCCCAAGCGTGGCAACGACCAGCTACTCGAGCTGGTCAAGGACCAGCCCAGGCTCCATCCGTGCTGGGTCATGCTGCCCGACGGCTGCGGCGAGCTGGGAGCGGACTTCGCCGAGGAGGCCGCGGTCAAGGGGGTGCGGGCCGTACGGGCCTTTCCGCGCGACCACGGCTACCCGCTGGGCGGGGTCGAGGCGGCCGCCGTCCTGCGGGCCCTGGCCGGGGCGCGGCTACCGCTGCTGGTGGACGCGCCGCAGGTGGACTGGGCGACCGTCGAGCAGGTCGCCGGGGCGCACCCGGGGCTGCGGATCGTCGTCGGGGCCGCCGGATACCGGATGTTGCGGCAGATCGCCGGGGTGCTGGACCGGCACCCCAACGTGTGCCTGGGGACGGCCGACCTGTCCTCGCACTGCGGGCTGGAGTGGCTGGTGGCGCGGTACGGCGCGCGGCGGATCGTGTTCGGGACCGGCCAGCCGTACCGGGACCCGGCGGAGGCGGTGACCCGGCTGCTGTGGTCGGAGCTCGGCGATCCGGACGTGGCCGCGATCGGGAGGGGGATCCTGTGAACGAGACCGCGCGGGCCGTGTGGGAGCGGCGACCCCAGCGGGTGACCCGGATCGTCGACGCCCACGCGCACGCCGGGCCGTACAGCCTGTTCTTCATCCCCGAGGCGGACCCCGCGGCGATGATCAGGGTGATGGACCGGTGCGGCGTCGCGCACGCGGTCTTCTCCAGCCATCTGTCCATCCAGCTCGACGCGGCGGCCGGGAACGCGGCGACGGCGGCGATCGTGGCCGAGGCGCCCGAGAGGTTCACCGGCTACATCACTGTGAACCCGTGGCAGGACCCGGTCGCCGAGCTGGAGCGGTGGGGCGGCGACCCGCGCTTCGGCGGCATCAAGCTCCACCCCGACCTGCACGAGTACCCGCTGGACGGGTCCAGGTACGGCCCGGTGTGGGAGTTCGCCGCGCTGACCGGGTGCCCGGTGCTCACGCACACGTTCGCCGGGTCCCCGTACAACGACCTCCCGATGCTCGACGAGGTGGCGGAGCGGAACCCGGAGGTCACGTTCCTGGCCGGTCACTCCGGGGTGACGCCGCTGGGCCTGGACCAGGCGATCGAGGTGGCGCAGCGGCGGCCACGGGTCATCCTGGAGGTGTGCGGGTCCCACAACAGCGGCGCCGACATCGCCAGGATGGTACGGCGGGTCGGACGGGACCGGGTGGTCTACGGGTCCGACTTCCCTTTCATCGACCTGCGGATGTCGCTGGGGCGCGTACTCTTCTCGGACTTGACGGACAATGAGCGGGCAGCGGTGCTCGGGGGAACGATCAGCGGGTTGCTCAAGTGGAGATGACCAAGGTGGAGCAGTTGAGAACCAAGATCGCGATCGGGGTGGTCGGCCCGCACGACCTGGTGGAGCAGATCGTGCACATCGGGGCCGGGCTGCCCGATGCCGCCTCCCTCCGTCTGGTCGGGGCTCCGCACGCGGGGGAGAACGAGACCTACGACAAGCTGTCCAAGATCGTGGGCAGCATCGACGTGGTGCTCTTCACCGGCCCGCTCCAGTACGACCTGGCCAGGCGGTCGGGCGCGCTGTCCGTACCCGCCACGTTCGTGCCGGTCAGCGGCACCGGGCTGTACTCCAGCCTGCTGCGCGGTGTGCTCTCCCACGGGATCGACCCGGCCCGGGTGAGCATCGACTCCATCCCCGCGGCCGACGTCGCCGAGGCATACGAGGAGATCGGCGTCGCGACGGACGGCGTACACGTCTCGGAGTACCACCAGCCGGAGTCGGTCCGCGACTTCATCGGCTTCCACGAGAAGCTCCACCGTGACGGGGCCACCACGGCGGCGCTGACCACGATCAGGACCGTGGCCAAGAAGTTGCAGGCCGCGCAGGTGCCGGTGCTGCGCATGATGCCGACGCCGCACACGCTGCGCCTGGCGCTCAACACCGCCGCGCTGCTGGGCACCGGCAGCCGCCTCGAGGAGGCGCGGATCGCCATCGTCCTGGTGGAGCTGGCCGCCGCGGCGCGGCCCACCCACTCGGGGCCGGGCAACTACTGGCAGCAGGAGCTCAAGCTCTCCCTGCACCAGTCGCTGCTGGCCGAGGCGCGGCTGATGGGCGCCACCGTGGTGCCGCGCGGCGAGAACCGCTACGTGGTCACCGCCACGGTCGGCGCGCTCGGCCAGGCCACCGACGGGTTCAGGGTCGCGCCGTTCATGGACCGCGTCCGCGCCGACCTGGGCGTGGCCGTCGAGGTGGGCATCGGGCTCGGGCACACCGCGCGCGACGCCGACTCCAACGCGCTCATCGCGATCGAGCGGGCCGGGAACGCCGACGCCACCGCCGCGTTCGTCATCGGTGACGACGGCGTCGCGCTGTCCCTGCCGCCGCGGCAGCGCCGCAGGCCGGAGGACCCCGCCGAGCCGCGCAGGAGCGACAAGATCATCAGCAGGCTGGTCGAGCGGCTGGGCGACGATCCCGAGTCGCTGGTGGTCGACGCCGAGACCGTGGCCGAGATCCTCGGTCTCGCGCCGCGCAGCGCCCGGCGGGTGCTGCAGGAACTGGTGGAGGAGGGGCTGGCCTGGACGCTGCCGCCGGTCAAATCGGCCGGAGTGGGGCGGCCGCGGCAGCCGTACCGGCTGGTCAGCCGGTGACGTGGCCGCGCGAGCCGTACCGGCCGGTCAGCCGGCGTGCCTGCGGCGAGCCGTGTCGGCCGGTCAGCCGCCGGTACGGCGGTAGGCCGTCGGTGTGCAGCCCACGTGACGTTTGAAGACGCCGCGCAGCGCCTTGGCGCTGCGGTAGCCGCAGCGCGCGGCCACCGCGTCGATGGGCAGCGTGGAGGCGTTCAGCAGGTGCCTGGCGTGCCGCAGCCGCAGCCCGGTCAGGTGCCGCAGGAACGTGGTGCGCCGCTCCTGGGCGAACAGGTGCGAGATGTAGAACGGGCTGGCCGAGATCGCCTCCGCCACCGTCGCCAGCCGCAGGCCCGGGTCGTCGAAGTGCTCGGCCATGTACCGTTCGGCCAGCGCGAGCACGCCGCGCTCCGGCGGCGCGGGCACGAGCCGCCTCAGCGCGTCCTGGAGCCACAGCCGCAGGTAGGAGCGCTCGTGGATGTCCGCGACCGCGATCAGGTCGTCGAACGGCAGCCGCGCGCACGCGTCCACCCAGTCGGTCCTGCCGTCGGCGAGCCTGCTCGTGCCGGCCACGTCCACCACGAACAGCAGTTGCCCGATGAGCCGGCTGCGCAACTGCTGCGGATCGGCCCCCGGCAGCCGCGCGCACCTGTCCAGCCACGCCGAGATCAGGCCGGCCGCGCCGGCCCCGTCGCCCGCCCGCACCCTGCTCGCCAGCGCCGCCTCGATCCTCACGGGAGGCACGGCCGGTCCGCCCGTCCCACCGGCCGGCGCCGCGATCACCCGGTCCCCGCCCAGCACCAGCTTGTAGGAGTTCGTACGGCGAGCCTCCCGCTCCGCGACCGCCCGGGACCCGCACGGCGGCCCCAGGCTGACGGTGGCGGTCAGCTCGCTCTCCCGCTCGATCCGCTCCCTGAGCTCCTCGGCCAGCAGCACCGCCTCGGCGGCGAGCACCCCGGGCTCCTCGCCGGTCAGCAGTACGAGCCACTCGTCCGGGGGCAGCGGGCGGCTGCTCGCGCGCTCGCCCGCGGTCACCCTGACCACCCGCTCCACGCGATCCAACTGCGCGGACGCCCACGAGTGGCCGCGGGCGCGTTCGGAGACCACGAAGTCGTCCAGGTCCACCAGGGCGGCGACTGCGTACATGCCGCCACAATAGACGAATTAGGACGGCCGGAATAGGACCGGATTGCTCAGGGTTCCCACGCCCTGCACGGTCGCGTGCATGACGTCGCCGTCCCTCAGCGGCGCGATCCCCGCGATCGTGCCCGTCGCGATGACGTCGCCGGGCAGCAGCGTCATCCCATCGGACAGGTCGGCGATCAGCCGCGGCAGCCCGAACACCATCTGCCGGGTGTTGGCCCGCTGGCGGACCTGCCCGTCGACCTCCAGGCGCAGGTCGAGCGCCATCGGATCGGGCACCTCGTCGGCCGTGACGAGGTAGGGGCCCAGCGGCGCGAAGCTGTCGAAGCCCTTGAACTGGTCCCAGGGCACGTTCCGCTCGATGTTGGCCAGTTGCAGGTCGCGGGCGGTCATGTCGTTGATCACCGTGTAGCCCGCCACCGCCTCCCGCCAGCGCTCCTCGGGCAGGTCGCGCGTCGGCCGGCCAATGACCACGGCCAGCTCGACCTCGTGCTCCAGGTGCTTGGTGCGCGGTGGCGCGATCACCGGCTGCCGGTGGCCGACCAGCGCGGTCGGCGGCTTGAAGAACAGCACCGGCTCAGGCGGCACCGCCAGCCCGCTCTCGTCGGCGTGCTCCTGGTAGTTGAGCGCCAGGCAGCAGATCTTGCCGCACTGCCCGACCGGCGGCTCGAAGATCACCGGCCCTTCGGCGAAGCCCGCGCCGCGATCCGCCTCCTCGGCCAGGCGGTCGAGCCCGTACGTGCTCAGCATCGCCACCGGATCGTCGCCCAGCGCGGCGAGGCTGACGAGCTCGCCGGGCTGCCGCAGGGCCACCACTTCGACTGGATCGGCGGGAGTGCGCCGGATACGCCCGAGTTGCATGCTCCTCATGCTCGCCACCGAGGGCGACGGGTCACAAGAACCCGTCCTTGCGACAACCGCCCGCTGCTTGCCGTGCTGCTTGTGGGGGCCCGCCGTACCGCCCTTTGATGGTCGGCATGAGCAGGAAGCTGAGCGCGAGCTCCGCGCTGTACGACAGCGCCAGGCAGGCCCTGGCGGGCGGCGTCTCCAGTGACGCGCGCCGGATGGCGGGCGTGCCCCTGTACGTGGAGCGCGCGGCGGGGTCGCGGTTGTGGGACGTGGACGGCAACTCCTACCTCGACTATGTGCTCGGCCAGGGGCCGGCCATCCTCGGGCACTGCCCGCCCGAGGTGGTGGCGGCGATCTCGGCGCAGGCGGCCAGGGGCATCGTCTACTCCGCCCAGCACGCCACCGAGGTCGCCGTCGCCGAGCGGCTGATCTCGATGGTGCCCTCGGCCGAGCGGGTGCGCTTCAACACCGTGGGCTCCGAGGCGGTGCACGCCGCGCTGCGGCTGGCGCGCGGGGTCACCGGGCGGACGAAGATCCTCAAGTTCGAGGGCCACTACCACGGTTGGTTCGACCCGGTGCTCTACAGCGTCCACCCGGCCCTGGAGGCCGCAGGCCCCGCCGACGCGCCGCTCCCGGTGCCGGGAACCGTCGGCCAGCAGCGGGGCGACCACGACCTCGTGGTCGCCCCGTGGAACGACCTGGAGGCGCTCGGACGTCTCCTGGACGACCAGGTGGCCGCCGTGATCGCCGAACCCGTGTTGTGCAACACCGGGGCGATCCTGCCCGATCCGGGCTTCCTGGAGGGCGTGCGTGAACTCTGCGACCGCAACGGCAGCCTGCTGATCTTCGACGAGATCATCACCGGCTTCCGGCTGGCCCCCGGAGGCGCCCAAGAGTTCCTGGGCGTCATTCCCGACCTGTCGGTCTTCGGCAAGGCGATGGCCGGCGGCATGCAGGTCTCCGCGCTGGCCGGGCGCGCCGAGGTCATGGACCACATCTCCGACGGCCGCGTGGCGCACGCGGGCACGTTCAACTCCCATCCCGTCGCCATGGCCGCCGCCGACGCCGCCCTGCGCGTCCTGGACGAGCAGCGCGAGCAGGTGTACGACGGGCTCTACCGCCGCGGCAGGGCCCTGATGGAAGGCTTCGAGGAGGCCGCGCGGAAGGCCGGGGTGCCGCTCCTGGTGGACGGCCCTGGCCCGGTCTTCCAGACGTACTTCACCGACGGCCGGGTCCGCGACTACCGGGACTTCGCGGCCACCGACCGGGCCAGGATGCTGCGCCTGCACGCCGCGCTGCTGGACCGGGGGGTCAACATGGTCCCGCGCGGCCTGTGGTTCCTGTCCGCCGCGCACACCGACGCCGACGTCGCCGACACCGTCGCGGCGTTCGCGGACGCGCTCGCGTCTCTCGGCTGAGATCACCGCTCACGGCCGTGCCGGAAGAGGTCCGCGCCCGGCGGCGCGGACCTACCGCCGGTGAACAGGACAGGAGTCGGCCGGCACTGCCCGAACTGCCGCGGCCTGCCGGTTTGCCGGATGTCGGCCGCCCTCTGACCGGAATGCCGCTCAGATGCTCCCATGTGTCAACGCCGCCGAAGACCGCGACGCTCCGGTGAGCGGTTCGCGCGCCTACCAGGTCAGGCAGTTGCTCGCCCAGGGACCCGAGTGCTTCGGGGCGGCCGTGCTCAGCGACGTCGCGAGATCGCTGGGCATGGTACCGGCGATCACGATCACCATCCCCAAGAGCCAACATCACGAACAGGCCCGTCGGTTACAAGATCGGCGGCCACACGATGCCCTGACGGACCCCGCGCGGCCGTTCTGAGCCGCCGCTCGCGCGCTCTGAAAGGCGCGGACTCGCCCGGGTCCGCGCCTTTCGCGTTGCTCAAGGCGTGGCCGGATCGCTGGTTGCCTGGGGCAGCCCACGCCGATTCCCAACCCGCAGCACCGGCTGCGTGTGGACGCCACCCCGCCCATCCTGCTCGCCTCCTCGCTGAACGACCCCGCCACCGGCTACCTGTGGACGCTCAGCACGGCCGAGCAGATCGGTGACGAGGCCCGCGTGCTCACCTACGAGGGCTCGGGGCACAGCGTGTACGGCCGCAGCGAGTGCACGATCGGCGCGATCGACCGCTACCTGATTTCGCAGTCGGTCCCGGCCAACGGGGTCCGCTGCCCGGAGACGCGGCCCTCGATCATGCCCTGAATCGCCGGTCACGTCTCGGTGACCTCGCGGGACCCGTACTCCCATGTCACCGACGCCGACAAGCGCGGGGCCGTGGAGATGGTGGCGGCCAAGAGAAGGCGGTCCCGTTCGTGAGCGACCCGGACAACGTGCTCGCCTTCCTCCGCGCCGGAGGACGAGCCGGACCGGCGCGGGCCGATCCGGGGAGCGCCGACACCGGATGCGGCGGGTGCTGGAGTTGTACGATCACCCACCCGCAGACGGGAAAGTGATCTGCGTCGATGAGTTCGGCCCGTTGAACCTGCTGCCCCGCAAGGGTAAACGGTGGCGTCCGGCCGGAGGGCCGGCCGGCTGCGGGCCGGCCGGGCGGGCCCGGCTGCGGGCCACCTGCAAGGGGTGCCGTCAAGAACCATGCGATAAGCCGCCAAACCGTATCTGATCTGTGGTTTCGTCGGTATTCGCGGCCGCAGTGACGCGTGTGCTCTTGCCGATTGGTGCGGTGAGGGATCGCCGCGGTCCTGTCTCCAACTTGATTGACCCGCGACAGCAGTGAGGAGCTGCTCTCCTGAGCCCATTCCACGTGCCTTCATTGACCCCGGTCGTCGTTGGTCATGGTGATGGCGATCAAGCTGCGGCTGCGGCTGATAGCTGAATGTCTGGGAAGGCGTGTCCTGTTGACAGCCGTTCGATGAGAGTTAGTACGGCATCTTTCCCGCCGTTTGTCCCTGCCCAACGATTCACCTGGCAGGCGGCTTCGGCGTATATCTGGGGATCCGCTGATGCCGCGCGCAGCCAGTCGCCGAGCGTCACCGGCAAGGGGCGGCGGGAGTCGAGGAGGCAGCGGTCGCCGTCCGGGGCGAGGTATCGGGGGTCATCGCTGACCAGGACAGCCAGGCCCTCGTCGAACCACTGCGGGACTTCGGCGCCGTCCAAACGGGCGTGCAGCTCCACATGGGTCAGCTCGTGCGAGGCGATCACGGGATCGACGCCGCGCGGGGACAGCATCACCGACCGGTTGAGCACGGCGATGCCGCGTTCCCGGCTGCCGCCGATCCTGCGGTAGCAGTCGTCCGATAGGCATACGAGGATGTCAGGAGTGCTTGCCCGTCCGCCGAAGAACTCACGTACCCGCTTGTTCGCCTGCTCGACGACCTCAGCCACGTGCCGGCGCTCGGCCGGCGCCAGGCGGGGTTCGGCGTACACGCCGGGCTGGAGGCGCTCGAGGCCGTAACAACCGGGACAGGTGGTGGCCGCGACGGACGGGAAGGCGATCGTAGTCAGCACCACGACCGTGGTGAGGAGAACCGCGGTGACCGTGCCCGCGATCCACCAGCCCCTCCGGCGGCGGCTTGCCCCCCGACGGCTCAAGGGCATGTGAACCTCCTTGAAGGTTGGGTGTCTGAGTAGCGCGGGGCCAGGCCGTGCTCGTAGGCATAGATGACGGCGCGCACCCGCGTGGGCAGCCCGAGTTTGCGCAAGAGACTCGCGACGTGGTTCTTGACCGTGCCTTCCTCGATGGTCAGGGCTCGGGCTATCTGCGCGTTACTCAGCCCGTGAGCCAGGTGCCGGAGCACCTCGAGCTCACGCGCGGTGAGCCGCTGTTGCGCGTCGGCGGGGGACGCGGGCGACAGGCTCGCGAAGCGGTGGATCAACCGGGTGGTGACCTGAGGGTCCACCAGTCCGTGCCCGCGGTGCAGCGCTCGCACCGCCTCCAGGAGCAGTTCAGGGTCGCTGTCCTTGAGCAGGAACCCCGAAGCCCCCGACTGGAGTGCCCCGAAGAGGTACTCATCGGTGTCGAACGTCGTCAGCGCGAGCATCCCCGGCGGAGCTTCCGTGCCGGCCAGTTGCCGGATCGCGGAGATCCCGTCGACGTACGGCATGCGCAGGTCCAGCACCACCACGTCGGGGCGCCGCCACAGCGCCTGGTGGACGGCCTCGGCTCCGTCGGCCGCCTCACCGACCACCTTGATGTCGGGCTCGCCGTCCAGTGTCACGCGCGACGCGTCACGTACGGCCGGCTGATCGTCGGCGATGACCACTCGAATCGTCACGCCGCCCTCCCTGAACCGACTGGCCTGATCGGCACGACGGCCTCCACCCGCCAGCCGTGATCCTGCCCCGGGCCTGCCACGAACGTGCCGCCATGCTGGTCCACACGTTCGCGCATGCCTCTGATGCCCCGCCCCTCCGCTCCGGCACGCCCGTGGCCGTCGTCGGTGATCGAGACCGTCACAGCGGCCGGGTCGCACAGCACGTGCACGTCCACGTGGCCGGCTCCGGAATGGCGGGCGGCGTTGGTGAGCGCTTCTTGCACGAGCCGGTAGACCGTATGGCCGACAGCGGGCGGCAGCGTGGTGCCGGGGCCGGCGCGGTGGACCGAGATCGGCAGCCGTGGGGTGGAGAGCCGCTTGGCCAGGTTCTCGATCTCTTCCAGGTCCGGTCCGGTGGGTGCCTCGCGTAGTGAGTCGAGAAGGGCGCGCACCTCGTTCAACGCGGTTGCGGACAACTCGGCGATGGTGCCCAGTGCCTTGTCGGCGGTCTGCACCTGGCCACGCAGCGCTCGGCGGGTGGCGGTGGCCTGCATGCGGATGGCGGTGAGGTGGTGGCCGACGCTGTCGTGGACGTCGCGGGCGAGCGCGGCACGTTCCTCGGCCATCGCGCGGCGGGACTCGGCGTGGTCGAGCCGAGCCGCCTGCGCGGCCCGCTCGCCGTACAACTGCAGGGCGAGACCGATCGCGACCGGAGCGACACCCATGATGACCAGGTCGGTGACCACGGACAGCCCCGCCTGGGCGCGCGGGATGAGCAGGCCGTAACCGGCGGTCCAGACGATGGACAGGCTCAGCACCAGCCAGGCGCGGCGCGGCAGGCGGAAGGCCGCCGCGCCGAACATGGCCATGGTCACCAGCCGGCCTTGCCAGCCCGGGATCGCCAGCCCGAGCAGAGCTATCGCCGCTGAAAGCAGCGCTCCTGTCAGCGGGAAACGGGCACGCAGCGTCAGCGGCAGGGCTGCGGCGAGGCTGGCACCGGCCAGGAGGGGCAGCCCGGGCCACGGCGGCGGCTCGCCGTCGACTACGGCGAATGCGGTGAGCGCAGCCGTGGCCGCGAGCACGAAGAGTCCCTCTCTGGCGTACACAGCGGCAACGCTACTTCGCCGGTCCGCAGGAGGCGCCGCGCGGCGGCATCTGGCCCGTGGTCAGGTAGCGGTGCACGTGCTCGCGTACGCACGGGTGGCCGGAGAGGTAGAGCGCATGTCCGCCGATGGCCGGCAGGAAGCGGGCCCCGGGAAGCTGGGCGGCCAGCCGGCGGCCGTCTGCGATCGGGGTGTTGTCGTCGTACTCGCCGCCCGCGATGAGCACGGGCGGCAGGCCCGGCGCCTTGATGGGGTGAGGCGGGTACGTCCTGGTTGGCGGGAGGCCGGCGCAGTGGTTGGCCATCGGCCACACGGCCCGCCACCCGATGTGGGGCGTATCGCGACGCAGGATGCCCTCCAGCTTCTTGATCTTTCCGTAGCCGGGGTAGGGCAGATCCGCGCAGAGGATGACGCGTGACAGGTCGGGGTCCGGCGCGCCTTCCACCTTGGCGAAGAACGAGGCGTCGCCGGCCTGCGCCCGTGCGAGCCCGGCGGCCAGGGGCTCCCAGGTGGCCTCGTAGGTGAAGCTGGCGCGGGAGGCGATCTGGGTGTCGCTGATGCCTACGCCGGGACCGGCTTCGGGGGCGGGGATGGGCTCGCGGCGGGCCTTGGCCATCACCTCGTCCCAGACGGCCACCGGATCCTTGTCGTGCAGCGCGCAGGTGACAGTGCTCTGGCACCAGGCGGCGAAGCGCTTGAAGTTGGCTTCCAGAGCCTCCGCTCGTGGCTGGAGCCAGGTGTGCGGGTCGGGGGTGGTGTGGTCGAAGACGCTGTCGAGGTACATCCGGCCGACCTTGCGCGGGAACAACTCGGCGTAGGCCTGCCCGAGCACGGTGCCGTGCGAGTTGCCCAGGTAGGTGAGCTTCGCCTGCCCCAGGGCGTTTCTGATCGCCTCCATGTCGTGCGCGATCTGCCAGGAGTTGAGGTTTCCCGACAGCGGCCCGGCCTCTTTGGCGCATGCTTGCCCGAAAGCGCGGTTTTTAGCAGCGTACGCGTCGTATGCGTCCTTGTCCGGAAACACCCACTCGGTGGCGAAGGGTGCGCGGATAGGGCAGTTGATCACGCTGGACTTGCCGAACCCTCGCGGGTCGAAAATCACCACGTCAAACCATTTGGTGAGATCTGCGAAGGACTGCTTCGCCTGGCGGAGAAGCGCGATCTGCTCGCCGGGCCCGCCGGTGTTGACCAGTAGCACGCCCTTCTTGCGAGCCTGGTCCTGGGCGGGCAGCTTGGCGAGACCGATCGTCACCTTCTGCCCTGACCGGCGGGCCCAGTCCGCCGGCACCTGGATCTGTGCGCACCGCAGACCGTCTCCGCAGTCCTGCCATGACAGCGGCGTGGTCGTGGCCGGGGCGACGGCGGTGACCGCGCCGATGACGAGTGAGGCGACGATGTTCATGCTGGAAGGATCGCTGTGGCCGCCCCGTTCACGCGTCCCCCTTTCTGCATATCTTTGCCGGGGAGCGACGGGGCATGCCGCCCAGCGACCTGGTCCATTCCCAAGGGAGCGGCCTGGGCAGGGCCACGTGTGCGGACGGGCCTCCTGCCAGGCCCGCGGGGCCGCCGGCGACCAGTTCCTCCCGTACACCGGCCGCCCTGGCGCACGCTGTGCTACGTCGGCATCGTTGCCCCGCCCGACGCTGCTCGGCCCGACGCTGCTCGGCCCGACGCTGCCGGGCCGGGCGACGTGCTGCGCTGCAAGTCCGGCGGCGTTGGCAGCCGCGATCCGGCGATCACCACCAAGCGGTGCAGCGAACGTGCGGCGGATCGTGGCGACCCCACCTCAGACAGGCCCGGAACTGCCAGTTGGTGTCGGAACTGGTGCGCTGTGCCGCGCTGGTCTTCGTCTGTCCGCCGGAGGTCACCTCGAACGGACCGCACTGGATCCAGGTCGTGCCGCCGTTCCGGGTCCAGTCCATCCACACGCTGTCACCCCACAGGGTGTCCCCACCCAGGTGAGCCCAACCGCGGGTGACGCCACGGACCGAGCCGACGTAGAGAGTGGCGGTCCGTCCGAAGATGCTGACCGACGGCACTGGCACCTGCGCGCCCCGCAGGGTGTCGGGTATGTCGACGAAGCCGTTGGCGCCCCCCTCACAGTCCTGCGGCGCGGCGGCGGCGGGGGACGCTCCCATCGTCACGACCTGTGCCGTGAGCAGTCCCGTGGCGAACGCGAGGGTCAGCGCTCGCCGGCGAATCCGGGTAAACATGCGACGTCTTTCCTTCCTGGTCAAGGTGGCATTCATCGCGATCTCCCTGGTGAAGTCGCCGCGAGCCCCTGTCGATCGCGGAACCGACGCCGTTTCGGACGGCGAACGACGCGACACACCGAGTCAACCAAGGACGGCTGTCGTATCGCTGTCCTGGCCATGTCGCGCCCGAGCTACCGCTTGACCTGCACGGACGCGGGTGCCGACGCCACCTGTCGACCACTTGACGGTCCCCGTCCAAGCGGGCTGCGCCGCTGCCAAGCACCTCGTCGAGGGGCCGGTCGGGCTCGTCTCGGCTGATGTCGATGCGTCTGTCGGCGATGGCCACCTCGAAGGTGTCCTCGTCAAGGCGAAGGGCGAGGGTCGCGGGAACCCGGCGGCGGCGTGGGCGTCGAACAGCGCTTCGAGCAACAGCAGCAGCGAGTCCACCCCGATCGGCGCGTCCAGGCGGGTGCCCGAACGTTTTTGGCGTGACGGATCGTGTTCTTGGTATCGCACCCGAGCCGGGCCGCGGCTGTCACGGCGTCGCGGAGTGACTCGCCCGCGCGGCGGCATCTCGGTCCGCGACCCAGGCGCAGCCGCTGGCCGGGCTTGCGGTGGAGGCGATGACCGCGTCCAGGTTGTCACGGGTACGGGTCAGCGCGGAGATCTGGGCGTCGATGCGATCACGCTCGGCGGCCAGCCGGGCCCGCGATTCGGGAGTGCTGGCCTTGGCATCGACGCAGGGCAGCAGTTCGGCGATGGTCCGGCTGGACAGGCCGGCGGAGTAGAGCGTCTGGATCAACTGAACGCGGTCGGCGGCCGACTCGGGATAGCGACGCTGCCCGGACTCGCTCCGGCCGGCCTCCAGCAGCCCCTGCTCCTCGTAGTAACGCAAGGCCCGCACGCTGACGCCCGACCGCGCCGCCAACTCGCCGATACGCACCGTGACCTCCATCACAACACTTGCCCCTGACGTCAACGTCAGGTTTTAGCCTATCCGGCATGCAGATCAACGGAGCACATGTGCTGGTCACCGGCGCCAACCGGGGCCTGGGTCGGCAATTCGTCCTTTCCCTCCTCGACCGTGGCGCCGGCAAGGTGTACGCCACCGCCCGCCGTCCGGACCTCATCGACGTACCGGGAGTCATCCCGCTGCGCCTGGACATCACGGACCCGGCGTGGGTCGCCGCCGCGGCCGCCGCGGCACCCGACGTCAAGATCGTCATCAACAACGCGGGCATCTCCACCGGCGCGAACCTCATCACCGGCGACCTGGACACGATCCGCCGCGAGATGGACACCCACTTCTACGGCACCCTCAACGTGATCCGCGCCTTCGCGCCCCAACTGGCCGACGGCGCGATCCTCAACGTCCTGTCCGCGATCTCCTGGCTCGCCTTCGACGGCGCGGGCGCCTACCACGCGGCCAAGGCCGCCGAATGGGCGCTCACCAACAGCGTCCGCCTGGAACTGGCCGACCAGCGCACCCTGGTGACGGGCCTGCACCTGGGCGCCGCGGACACCGACATGATGGCCTGGTACGACGGCGACAAGACCGCCCCCGAGGCGATCGTCGCGGCAGCCCTCGACGGCATCGAAGCGCACCGGTCAGAGGTGCTCGCCGACGCCTGGAGCCGCCAGGTGAAGGCGTGGCTGTCCGAGGACCCGAGCGTCATCTACCGGGAAGCCGAGGCCGCCCTCACGGCCTGACCTTGAGGCCGGGCCCAGGGGCGCGCACGCCTTCAAAGCTCTCGTAGTCGGCACGCGCCTGCCGCCTGCTGCGGACGCAGTAGGCGCGGCAATCGTACCCAGGGGCCGTCGAAGGTTCGCGAAAGGACCGCACTCTGCGCGTACCGTACGGACCCGGAGAGGCAGGCACCTCGGGCGCGATCGCTATGGCTTTTGCCAGGATTGCTTGGAGACGATCGTTCGCATGGCTCGATTCCAGTGCGAGGTCGTGGTGGAAGCGCTCCCGCGGCCATGGTTCGAGGAGTTCGTTCATGGCCTGTTCGAGCGCGCGGAGGGTCTGGCGCTGGACGGCGACGCATGGGCCGACGACGCTGGGGATCTCGCGCGCGTCGCTCTCGTCGAGGGAGAGCATCTGACGGTCGGCGCGCGGTACCGGTGGCACGAGGACCAAGCGGACGCCGAGGGCGAGGCCGAGCAGGCAGGCCGCACGCCGACCGAGCTGGTCATCAGGTCGTGGGAGCGCCGGGGCGAGGTGGCTGCCGAGATCACGACCTGGCACGACAACGACAACAAGAGCACCTGGACGGTTCAGCTCCGTAGCCCCGAGAAGGTCCGGCAGGCATCGGCCAGTGGCAGGTATCACGGGCACGAGCGCCGGCGTCGGCTGTCCTTCGCCATCCGGTTCGACGCCGACCGGTGGTGGAAATCGGCGGAGGGGCGCGCGTGGAGCCGCCGCGACGCACCGGTGACAGTGCTGCTCCGTCATCCCCTCGCCGAGGCGGCGCTGAGGATCAGGCCCAAGGACGCGGGGGAGCGCAGATGGCGGGTGGGCGTCACCCTGACCGCCCGCGGGCGCGGCTGGGCTCGTCCGGTCATGGCGGTTTTCCTGGTCTTCCTCCGGCGGCGGTTGCGGACCGAGTGCCGCAGGGTGGTCGCCGACGTCGCGAGACAGTGGAACGAGCGGATCCCCGAACTGCGAGAGCTCGATCCCCGCCAGGCCGAGATCTGGTACCCCGTCGTGCAGGCCGACAGAGAGGCGTTCCGGCGCTGGGCCGCCGAGCAGAGCCGTGATGCCCCATGACACGGCTCCCAGCAATCAAACCGACCTACGGACTCACCTGCGCCACCGCGCGGCCCTTCTGTCATGAGCCGCTGTGCCCGGAAGTCCGGCCGCCAAGACTGAAGGCGTGGCCGTGTCGGGGTGAAGCAGGACGGCGACCCCCACGGAGTCGGCTTGAGCCTTGAGGAGCCGGGCGTATTCGATCTTGTCTTCGGGGTGGGGCTGACGGTGGTCAGCGGCCCACGTAAGGGGGCGGCGTTGTCCACCGGGGGCGCGTTCAGCGGGCGATGGAGTGGGCCAGGTGCTGGCGGGGTTGCGGCGGTCACCCCGCTGCAACCGGCGGCGCGGCATGTTGCGCCGCGAGGGCACGGCGTGCGGAGAGGGCTGCTGCCCGGCGCCCCGTGCGGGCAGCAGCCCTCGTACGCCCAGCTCAGGCGGCGGTTCTCGCGTGCCTAGGAGATCGTCCTAGGAGATCGGGCAGTTCTCGCCGCGGCGGCCCCCCGGCTCCTGCGGCTCCGACCCTTCGTACACGTTCAGGTTCGCCTTGCCCGGCTCCGTCATGGTGCCGTTCTCCACCAGCCACGAGTCCGGCACCGACTCCTTGGTCCCGCCGGACTCGGGGTCCATGTCCTGGAAGCTCTGGACGGTCACACCGCGCTCCTGCAGCATGCCGCGCACCTCGGCCACGGTCCGGCCGATGTAGGGCAGGCAGTGCAGCGGTTCGCCCAGGCCGTCGATCGTGGTGCGGTTCTCGAACAGCTCGCCGGGCTGGGCCTCGCGCCCGAGCGTGATCTCGGCGGGCCCCTGGAAGTTCTCCGGGATCTTCACCCCGATCGGGCAGCCGCCCATCTTGTCGCAACCCCCCGGCTGGTCGATGGTCTTGATCTCGTCGAGATACCGGTGCTCGGTGGGCGAGGTGGGGAAGATGGAGCCCACCCATGACGGCGTCGAGGGGATGACCCTGAGGGTCACGTCCAGACCGGCGTCACGGAGCTGCGCCTGGTACGTGCCGGAGTCGGCGTACAGGTCCTTGATCTCGATGACGTAGTAGCCGTGCTCCTTCTTGATGTCGAGCGCCGAGGCCGTCCCCGGGCCGAGGCCGAGCCCGGCGGGCAGCAGCCAGCTCGTCCCGAGGAACGCGGCGGCCAGCAGGGCCACGCCCGGCACCGCGGCGCGCAGCACCAGCGGCCGGCGCGCGCGCCGCCCGGTCGGTGCGACGGTCCTGGCGGTGGTCGGCTCGGAGGCCATGATGTCGCGCATGAGCTCATGGGCCCCCTCGGTCAGGCCGGGCCCGGCGTCGGGGGACAGGCGGGCGATGACGCGGTCCACGCCGTTCTTCATGATCTTCCCTCCGCGAGTGCGACGGCGCGCAGGCCGTAGGTGGTGAGGTCGAGGTCGGCTGCGGCCAGTTCCCTGGCCAGCCGCTTGCGGGCGCGGTGCAGGCGCAGGCGCGCGGCTCCGCGTGAGCAGCCGAGCACCTTGGCGATCTCGGCGCTGCTCAGCCCTTCCCAGCCGACCATGGTGAGCAGCTCCCGGTCGTCGGGTGACAGGCGTCTGAACGCCTGGTAGGTGGCGTCGCCGTCCCGGTCGGCCACTGGCCGGGACCAGGCGGCCAGTTCCTCGCGCAGCCGTACGGCCAGCGCCGAGCGGCGCTCCTCGGCGCGGAAGTGGTTGGCGAGGACACGCCGGGCGACGCCGTACAGCCACAGCCGTGCCCCGTCCCCCGGGGGGACGTCGTCCAGCCGGCGCCAGGCGGTCGTGAACGTCTCGGCGATGACGTCGGCGATGTCGTCCGTGGACTCGGTACGTCGTGTGACATAGGCGGCAATAGCGGGATAGTGCGCCAGATAGAGCCGCTCGAAGCGTTGCTCCGGCGCCGGAGGCCCGATGTTGCCTTCTTTCCGTTGTTTGGACACATCTCAGCAGATGTCCGGCTCGGCGGGTCTGTTTCCCGCGAAGCGCGAGCTTGCTCTCGCAAGAGTCCATTTTCGTAAGAAGCCCTGCTTTCACGAGCAGCCGCTCACCAACGAGGACCGTCGGGCGCTCTCACCCCTGTTCTGGGTGCACATCAACCCCTAGGGCCGGGTCCGTATCATGAGCTCCAAGCGAGCACCGCGCGCCTATTTGACGGCCTTGTTGTCGTGTCGCCTGCGGTACCTGCCGGGCGACATCCCGAACTCCCGCTTGAACGCCTTGGCGAAGGCGAACTCCGAGGTGTAGCCAGCAGACTCGGCGACCACACGCAGCGGGGCGTCGCTGGTGGCCATGAGCTGGCCGGCGACGGTCATCCGCCACCAGGTCAGGTAGGCCAGAGGCGGCTGGCCCACCAGCGTCGTGAAGCGCCGCGCGAAGGCGGCCCGCGACAGGCCCGCACGTGCCCCGAGGTCCTCCACGGTCCAGGGGTGGGCGGGGTCGGTGTGGAGGAACCGCAAGGCGGCGGCTATCGCCGGGTCGGTCAGCGCGGCGGCCCAGCCGGTGGCCGCCTGCCTGTGCTCGCGCAGCCAGGCGCGCAGGATGTACAGCAGCAGCGAGTCGAGCAGCGCCGGCACCAGCGCGTCAGAGCCGGGCCCCGGCTGCTCCAGCTCAGCGCCCAGCAGATCCACGGCGGCGCGCAGCGCGGGATGTGTGCCGATTCTGGCTGGCAGGTGGACGACGTCAGGCAGTCCGGTGACCAGCGGGTGTCCTCGCGTCCGGCTGAGTCGGTAGGCCCCGCACAGCATGAGCGTGGCCGGGCCCGTACCTTGGGGTGCCTCCTCGCTCGGCACCCAGTTCCCGTCCTGGCCCTGAATGACGTCGACCAGCGGAGTCGCGGGATCGTCTGCGATCGCGTGCCCTCGTCCGTGCGGGAGGAACACCACGTCGCCGGGGGCGAGCGGGATGGGCTCTCCCTCGGACGGCAGGAGCCAGCAGGAGCCTTGCAGGATGACGTGGCAGCCTGCCCCATCGGAGGGGGCGAAGCGCATGCCCCACGGCGCGGACATGAGGGTGCGCGAGGAATGGGGGACGCCGGTGCGCATGCCAGTGATCGCGTCGCTCAGCACGTCCATGAGGCCGAGCATAGCCTGGCATCCATAGAGGGAGACGATCGGACAGAATTGGAAGACTCCGCGACATGGAGCGTCTCATCAGCAGACCGTAGCGTCCTACCCATGGTGAACGACGCACGAGCAGTGCTCTTCCACGAACTTGGCGGCCCGGACGTCCTGCAGATCGAGGAGGTCCGGCTCGACCCCCCGGGCCCCGGTGAGGTCCGTGTCCGCATCGATGCCATCGGGCTCAACCGCGCCGAGGCGCTCTTTCGCGCCGGTACGTACTACTACCAGCCGACCCTTCCCGGCTCCCGGCTGGGCTTCGAAGCGGCCGGAACGGTGGAGGCGGTCGGCCCCGAGGTTGCGGGCTTCGCACCTGGCGATGGGGTCAGCATCATCAGCGATCAGGAAATGTCACGCCACGGCGTCTACGCAGACCGCGTCAACGTCCCGGCCCAGTCACTCCTGCCCCGGCCCGCCCGGGTCGACGCGATCACCGGCGCCGCCCTGTGGACCACGTACCTGACCGCCTATGGCGCCCTGGTGGAAGTGGGCCGCACCAACCCCGGCGACCGCATCCTCATCACCGCCGCGTCCAGCGGCGTCGGGCTCGCGGCCATCCAGATCGCCAACCACCTCGGCGCCGTCCCCATCGCCGTCACCCGGACCGCCGCCAAGTCCACGCGGCTCCTTCAGGCCGGGGCCGCTCACGTCATCGCCGCCGACGAGGGCGACCTCGTCGGCCGCGTTCGCACCGTCACCGGTGGCAAGGGGGCGAGGATCGTCTTCGACGCCGTCGGAGGGCCTGGCCTGAGCGGACTCGCCGAGACCGTCGCGGCCGACGGGCTGATCATCGTGTACGGCTGGCTGGACCCCCGGCCCGCGCCTTTGCCCATGAACTGGCCCATCACCGTCCACGGCTTCAACGTCGACCTCATCACCGCCGACCCCGCCCGGATGGGCCGCGCCCGGGCGTTCATCGAGACCGGCCTCCGCGCCGGCACGCTGAAGCCCGCCATCGACCGGACCTTTGATCTGGCCGACATCGTGCAGGCGCACCATCACCTGGAGTCGAACACCCAGCTCGGCAAGGTCGTCGTCACCGTCCAGCACTGAGTGACGGCCAGGAACTCCCGATGGGCAGCCTGGCGGGTGGGCTCCTGGTGGGATCGATCGGCCCGGTCGCGACGTCGGCGGTCCTGGCGGGCGCGATGTCGCTGATCGCGATCGCCGCCACCTGCCTGCCTTCCGTTCGCCGAGCTCCGCAGGCCGACTCTCTGCAGGCCGACTCTCTGCAGCCGGCGTCTTAGCAGCCCGCTCAGCTCGGTCGGCGTGGGGTTCTCGAAGAGCTGTCTGATCGTCAGGGTGACGCCGTACCGCTTCCACGCGGGTGAGGATCTCCACCGCCAGCAGGGAGTAGCCGCCGATGTCGAAGAAGTCGTCGCAGGGACGCACCTCGTCGACGCCGATGACGTCCGCCCAGATGGCGCAGATCTCCCTCGCCCGTTCCGCATCGTCTTCGAGGCGGGGTCCGGCCGGTTCGGCCTGAGCCCGCGAAGGCGGCAGGTGGACCGGTGCGCCGGGCAGCAGCCCCGACAGCCTGCGTCCGGGCCGTGCCGCCGCCCGCAGAACCGCGCCGAAGTCGGCGGCGAGGCCGGCGACGGTCCTGGGCGGGCACAGCTCGGCCCGGTAGTCGAATCGTCCCCGGACCGCGCCGCCGTCCTCCACGAGGGACACGACCAGCTCCACGGGCGGAGGCGGCGGAGCGGTCGTCACCCGCTCGACGCGCAGGCCGGGCAGCCTCAGCTCGGGCAGGCCCTGGCTGTGGAGCACGAACAGGGTGTTCGCCAGCGGGCCGGTGCTGAGCTGCCGATCAGGTTTGAGCCGCCGCACCACGCGCTCGAACGGCACGTCCTGGTTGGCGTACGCGTCCAGGTACGCGTCTGGTCCTGACCAGCAGCTCGGCGAAGGCGGGATCGTCGCGGGCGTCGACGTCGAGCATGGGCGTGTTGACGAACGGGCCCACGACCGCGGCCAGGGACGGGTCCGGGCGATCGGAGACCGGTGCGCCCAGGCGAACGTGACCGAGACGCGGCCGTCAACGCCTTCCGGCCGCTGGCGGAGGGGGAGCACCAGCCACGCGTCACCGTCGACCGCATGGTCGTGCACAGGGAGACCTGGCGCTTTCCCGTCACCGATGCACGATGGGCCTTCGCCAAGAACGAAAGAGAGCGCTTCGAGCAGGCCAGGCGGTGGCGGGCCCGGCATGAGATGCCGGAACTGGTCCTCCTCAGAGTGCCGGACCAGGACAAGCCGGTGGCGGTGCACTTCGGCAGCCCCGCGCTGGTCAACGTGGCGGCGAAGGCGGTACGGCGGGTGGAGTCGCTCCAGATCACGGAGATGCTGCCGGCGCTCGACCAACTCTGGCTCGTCGACGGGGACGGCCGTCGCTACACGTCGGAGTTCAGATTCGTCGCGGTGGACGGCCTCCAAGGGTGACATCATGGTTCGTCTATCCTCCACAGCTATGGATCTTCGAGGCAAGACCGTCGTCGTGGCCGGCAGGTTCCGCACCGAGTCCGCCGCGAAGCTGAGGATGCGGCTTCAGGGGGCCGGGGCGAACGTCGTGGACGAGGTGTCGCGTTCCGTGGACCTCGTGTTCGACGGGTACGACGGCGGCTACCCGAACGAGCGCGTCCTCGCGGCGGAGCGGCTGGGTGTGCCGGTGTTGTCGGTGGAGGAACTGCTGGCCTCGCGGGCCAGGCGTACGGGATCCGGGGACTTTCCCGGGCATGCCGACCTGGAAGCGGTGCGGGACGATCCCGCGGCCCTGCTCCAACTGCTGGAGGAGGCCGACTGGTCGGCATTCGAGCCGGAGCGGCACCTGCTCACGCTGCGCGCCCTCCTGGCCGACGTGGAAGAGCGGCATGGCGTCGCCGGTGCGCACCGGCTGGCCACCGAGCGCCTGCGCGAGCGCGGGGCGCGGCTGCGTCACCCGTACACCATGTTCGGAGGCGACTTTCAGGACTACGCGCTCAGCCCGTGTGGCCGCTACCTTGCCACGGGCCGGGGACTGGCGCAGGGGCAGTACGACGGCACCGGCCCCCTGCAGGTATGGGAGATGGCCACGGGACGCCTCGTCAACACGATCGACATCAGGTACGGCGTCGGCTGGCCCGGCCGCCGCGACACCGTGCAGTGGTCCGCGGACGGCACTCGGGTCGCGCTGGCGTTCTGCACGAACAACGTCGGGGTGTGGGACCCGTTCGGCGCGCGTACCAATCCGTACGGGAGCGCGGACGTGACGGACGGGTACGACGCCGCGGCCGTCTTCGCCCTGGCCCCCGACGGTCGGCGGGCCCACATCTCGATGAGCAGCGAGCACGAGATGATGGGCTGCGTCGCGGCGCTGGACGAGGGCAAGGTCTTCTACAACGACTACCGCCTCCACAACACAGGCCCCGAGCCGGCCATGCTGACCGAACCGCTGCCGGAGGAGGTGAAGGAGCGGCTCAAGAACGACTACTTCTCCTTCCGCCGGGTGCGCTGGTCCCGCGACGGCGGGCGGCTGCTCGGGGACAACGAGACATGGGCCGCCGTGGTCGATCTCCCGGGCGGGCGGATGCGCTGGCTGGCGCTGACCGCCGGGCCCGTCGCATGGAGCCCGGACGACCGGTATGCCGCGGCGCTGACGCCGGGCCGCCCGCGCCGGCTGTCCGTCCTCGACGCCGGCACTGGACGTCCGGTGGGCGATCCCGTGGACCAGGCCGAGGGGTCACTGCACTGGGGCATGCGCGGGGCCGAGGCCCGGCTGGCGGTCGTGGTGGAGAGCGGTGGCGGTGTCGACGTTTACGATGCGCGCGGCCGTCACCAGTATCACCTGCCCATCGCCACCACCAGGCGCATCGGCCGGTACTTCTACGATGGCCAGGAGCGGCCCTGGGCCTGGGAGAGCGCGGGCGACTTCGCCGCGTGCCTGACCGAGGACGGGCGGGCGGAGGTGTGGTCACTGGGCGACGAACCGGCCCGGGTGGGGTCGATCGACGCGCCGGACGGGACGCAGGCGGTGTTGTGGGGCGCGGACGGGGTGCTCGCGCTGATTGGCGCGCAGACACTGCGCTTTGTCGACGCCTTCACGGGCGCCGTGCTGGGCGACTTCGTGTTCGGCCGTCATTTTGACAGTGAGCGGAGTTCGCTCGACGAGGATTGTGCGACCCTGCACGGGATGTTCTGGTCCGACGCTTTCCCTCTGGCGGACTCCTCGTGGTGCGCCATCGCCGATCCCGCCGTCGGTCCTGCCGCGGCCCTGGTGGTCGCCGACGAGGACCGCCTGGATTCCCCGGACGACCTCGACGCCGTCCTGGCCTGGACCGTCGACCGCCGCTTCACCTGGCCCGTCCGCTGGGGCCGTCTCGACGTCGTCGCGAGCGCCGAGGCGGCGTCCGCTCTCCTTCGTCTGGCCTGAGGGGGTCGCACCAGCGCCCGCCCCTGAGCGGCCCGATGCCGCCGCCGGAGGCTTGACGCGTCAGGGCTTCACTCCGGCGACCGCACTGGACGCGGCCACCCTGGAACGGCTGCGTGCGGCCGGGTCGGTGCCCTCGACGAAGGCGAGGCTTTGTTCCAGCGCCGCGCGGTGGAGCGCAAGCGGGGCCGCGAGGCGCACCGAGTGGCCTCAGCGGCACGTGCCGAGGCGGCGCATCCACTCATCCGGGTTCGGCCGCAGCAGCCATCCGAGAAGGGCGTGGGAGGCTGGACGTATGACAATGGAGTGGTCCCGGCAGGAGGTCCTCGAAGCGGTCAGGACCCGTTTGTCACGTGCGGGCGCTGTGCTGGACGGATACTCCGCGGTCGACGTCGTGGCAGAGTCCGGCGGCATGCTGGTGATCTTCCATTGGCGGCGAGATCCGAACACATACGCCGTCAAGGTCGAGTTCCCGAGGGGATCGGCGAGTCCGTGGATTGGCGGTTCGTACACCGGCCTGCCGGTGACCGCGCCTGATGAATGGGCCGCAGACTTCGCATCCCGCCTCGCGATCGAACTCGATACCGGCCTGGTTCGTCGAAGCCGCCGGATGATCCGAGATGGGTACGTCCTGCTGGACACTCACGATGCCCCGGACGCCTGGCCCGCCGGGTTCGACATCGGTCGCGTAGCACTCAACGACCTTGAGCTCTCCGCCTCGCCGGATGACCTCGAGAAGGCTTATTCCATTCTCGGATCGCTGCCGGCATCGGTTTCTCCGCCTGTGTCCGAGGTCGGCGCCTGGCTGGCCCGGGCAGGGATGGATGTCACCATTCCCAGAAAGCTGATCGTCGAGGCCAGGCTTGCCTGCTGGCTTCAGGCCTGCGCCGACAACGCCCGCGGGGAACCTTTCGTCGGTCAGGCAGCCGCGTCCTGGGAGGACGAGCGACGCACCATCGCCCGTCTCGACCTGGTGCATATCCTGCCCGGCGTCCCATCAGCGGTGCGCGACGCGCTGGTGCGTCTCGTGGTCTGCGAGGTAGCCGAGGCCGGCGCCCTACGCGTGGTCACCGCGCTCGACGATCCGGAGCTCCATGGACTGGGGTTCCGGCCCGCGAACGGTGGCGGCCTCGCGCTTCACACCAAGAGCACCGAACCGTCATCGGACCCCGCGGCCGGAACCTGACCCAACGCGTCTTACGAGGCCGGCTGGCCCTGCCGGACTGCAGATTGCTGATCAGGTGGACGGGCTGACCGTCCTCTTTACGCGTGTTGACACTGGCGAGTCTGTGGCCTTGGCCAAACTCTTCTCCGGCATCGGCCGCTCCTCATGCGCTGCTACGCCTTCGGCGACGCGAGCACGCGCCAGAGACCCAGTACGGCCAGCAGGGACGCCGCGCCCGCCGCGCCGACGACCAGACCGGGCGCTGCCACCTCGCCCAACGCCCCGCCGCCGGCCGCGAACAGCCCCTGCGACGTCATGGTCCCGGTCAGCGCCAGCCCGAAGGCCTGGCCTCGGTTCGCCTCCGGCACCGCCTCCAGGAAGCGGCGGGCCAACCCCAGTTGGTACGCCACCCCGAACCCGGACACGGCGAGCAGCAGCGCCGCGGTGACCGGCCCGGGCGAGAGCACGAACCCGAGCAGCGGCGCGCCGAGCAGCAGTGCCAGCGGCCCGGCCAGCCGTTCCCTGCGTTGCGGGGTGACCAGCCGGCCGATCACGAGGTCGCCGGTGAGCATGCCGAGCGCCACGGCGGTGAACAGCAGCCCGGCCGAGTCCGGCATGCCGATCTGGACGGCGTACGGGACGAGCACGCCCTCGGCGCCGACCACGAGCGCGGGCGGCAGCCACTGGGCCAGCAGCAGCGAACGGATCGCCGGTCGGCGCAGCAGTTCGCGATTGACCCGCCAGGTCTCGCGTACCGCGTACCCTGCGGTCGTGCCGCGGCGCGGCTGCTCGGCCAGCCGCAGGCGCAGCAGCGCGGCGGACAGCAGGCAGCTCGCCACGGTGATCCAGAGCGCGCCGTACGGGCCGAGCGCCGCGATCAGCACCCCGCCCACGGCGAAGCCGAGCACCTGCGTGCCCCCGGCGGCCATGGAGAAAACGGCCCGGCCGAGCACGTACCGGTCGCCGTCGAGCAGTTCGGGCAGCAGCGCGCTGCGCGCCGCGGAGGCGACCGCGCTGGGGATGCCGGTGACGAACACCAGCACCAGCATCGCGATGGGGGAGAGCAGCCCGGCGGCGAGCACAGCGGCGACCGCGGCGCGGACCAGGTCGTAGCCGACCATCACGGCCCGCGGCGGCCACCGGTCGGCGTACGCCAGCAGCAGCGTGCCACCGAGGGCGTAGGGCAGGAAACCGGCGACGTAGGCCAGCGCGGCCATCAGAGGCGAGCCGGTGCCGGCGTAGACGGTCACTGAGAGCGCGAGCATCTTCACCGTCTCGCCGCCGAGGAAGAGCGTGTAGCCGGTGAACAGCACGCGGAACTGGCCCACCGCGAACACCTCGCGGTAGGTGGCCCCCGCCGGTACGGCCTGGAGTGTCGTCATGCGGGCCAGTCTCGGAGCGGTGCGGGCGGAAGCGTTAAGCTTTCGCGTGGAGGCGAAAGATGCTTGCCATCGAAGTCGGGCCGGTCGACGTGGCGCACACCCGCTACGCGATCTCGCCGCTGGGTGAGGCGATGAACGCGCTGCGGGTCGCGGCGGGCAAGCAGCCGGCCGGGCCGCTGCGTCCCTGGGCGGAGCGCATCGCGCCCCGGTACGAGCGGCTGCTGCGCGAGACGCCCGCGGTCGCGGCGCTGACAGCGCTGTTGCGCCGCGGCGCCTACAACGCCGACTTCATCCATCCTCCGCCTTCGGGCCCTGGCGGCGACTTCGCCGCCGAACTCGCCGCGGTGCGGGCGACCCCGCCGGGCCAGGTTCGCGCGGAGATCGCCCGCAACCTGGTCGGGCTGCGTACGCCGCCGCGCCACGTCCAGCAGCTCCTGGCCGCCCCCGACGTGCTCACCCGGCTTTCGGACGCGATCGAGGCGACCTGGCACGCGCTGGTCAAGCCCGACTGGCCGCGGCTGCGTACGGTGCTGGAGCGCGACCTGGTGCACCGCGCCGGGCACCTCGCCATGTACGGCTGGGCCACGGCGCTGTCCGACCTGGATCCGCGGGTGGGCTGGCGCTCCGAAGGGGCCGACGGTGTGATCGAGGTGCGCACCGGCCCCCGGAACGGGTGGGAGCGGCACCGGCTGGGCGGCAAGGGACTGCTGCTGATGCCGACCGTCTTCGGCACCCTCATCAGCTACGTCGAGCCGCCCTGGCCGTACGCCCTGGTGTATCCGGCGCGTGGCGTCGCGAACCTGCTCGGGCCGCCGCCCCCGCAGGACGGTGCGGCGGCGCTGGCGCGGCTGGTCGGCCCGCATCGCGCGCAGGTGCTGCGGGCGCTCGCGGTGCCCGCGACGACCACGCAGTTGGTCCGCCAGTTGGGTCTCAGCCTGGGCGCAGTCGGCGGCCACCTGGCCGTGCTGCGCGAATCCGGCCTGGTCACGCGGACGCGGACCGGCCGATCCGTGCGCTACGAGCGCACCCCTCTGGGCGGGACGCTGGCCGGCGACTGAGCGCGGCCACCGGTGGCGGGCTGCGGACCGAGTAGCCGCAGCCGCGGCGGATGAACTGCCCGGAGGCGAGGGCCTGGCGGACGGCTTCGGCGCCGGCGGCACGCAGGTGATCGGTGAGCAGCCCTGGCAGATCGAGAATCACGTCCGGGCCCAGTGCGGGCGCGCGGTGCCGCCGCGGTCTCGGCCTTGGCCTGGAGCGTCTGGTCGGGCTGCTCTCGTAGCCCGGTCACGGTACTGTCCTGTGACAACGAACCTTGAGTTGTATCAGCGCAGTTTGAGCAGCTCAGGGTGAAGCCTGAGCGTGCCGTTGGAGATCGATGCGCTGAGTTCGTCTCGGAGTCACGTCCAAATCTCGGTCGGACCACCCACCCGGGTCTGGTCTCGATGCTGACGATCATTCGGGCCGGGTGCTACGGTCTGTCCCGTAGATCCTCACCGCCCGACGGTCACGCTCCGACGAAGCTCACTGTTTCCGTCATGTCCGCGCGCTCAGTACGCAGCCGTGCCACGTCTTCCTTCTCGAATCCCACCGAGACACCGCAGAACAGCACGAGCGTGTCATCGGCTCCGACTACGCGGCTGACGGTCTTGCGATACATCGTCCACATCACCTGGGGACAGCTGTGCAACCCTTCCGCCCTCAGCAACAGCATGACCGTCTGTAGGTACATCCCCGCGTCCCCCCACTGCCCGGGCCCCATCGTCCGGTCGAGGTAGCAGAACAGTACGACTGGCGCCCCGAACGCCTCCGAGTTCAAAGCGGCGATCTTCATGGGCCTGTCGGGGTCGTCGCGCTCGATTCCCAGCGCTTTGTACCGCTGGGCAGCAGCGGCGGAGAAGCGGTCCAGATACGGCGATGTCAGTTCTGCCGGGTACATCGGATACTCCCGCTCATCGCCCGGGTCTCCTGCCAGTGCCCTGGCCGTCGCATGCTTCTTCAGTTCGGCCAAGGGCTCACCGGCCACAACGTACAGATGCCACGGTTGGAGGTTCCCGCTCGATGGAGCCCGCGTCGCTGCGGTCAGCACTCGTTCAAGTACTTCTTTGGGCACGGGCTCGTCGCTGAACGCCCGCACAGCCCGGCGGCTGTCCACGGCTTCATACACATCCACGTCTTCCGTCCTCTCACTCATCGACGACCACCTCTCTACCGTGTGGGCAGTGTCGCCATTGAACCGGGTCACGGAGCCAGATCCTGATCGAGGCGACGTCGACGGTGCCCTGGTAGATGCGCTCGCGCTTGTCGGTGCGAAGGGCCACCGCGCGGTAGCCCTTCATCTTGTTGACGCACCGCTCGGCGGCGTTGCGCTCCTTGTACCGCTCGGTGTCGAACCCGGGCGGTCGCCCACCCTTACTGCCGCGCTTGAGGCGGTTGGCCTGCTGATCCCTCCTGATCGGGATGACTGCCCTGATACCGCGTCGGCGCAGGTAAGCGCGGTTGGCACGAGAGGAGTACGCCTTGTCGGCCAGCACACGCCCGGGACGCTTACGCGGGCAGCCCAGCCCGCGGCGCTGGATGCGCACACCCTCCAGCACACGCCGAAAGTACGGGCTGTCGCCATGCCGGCCGAGAACGCTACGGCCCTGCTCCAACGATGAAGGCTGAAGCCGGATGTGAGGCTACCGATGCCCTCAACCGCGAGGAATACGCTCAAGGAGTGAGCTTGAACCTGCCGAAGCCCTCCAGGCTGTCGAGTGCCCAGAACCGCACATCGCTCTTGTTGGTGTAGGGGGGTCCTTCGGGCCCTGGCACGTAGGAGGTCTTGGCGATGAGCGCGCGTTTCCCGTACTGGTCCAGCGAGACCTGCCATTGCCAGGCGCTTTCCACGGCCTCTGGGATGATCTCCCAGCCGGTCATCGGTCTCAGCTCGGTCTTGTCCCACGTACGCAGGTCCCAATAGGTGATGAGGTCGTCGTACGTCGTCCAGCGGTGGAAACCGATCAGCGCATGATTGCCGTCACCGCTGAGCGCGACGGAGTTGGCGGCGTAATGGTCGACGTTGCGTAGCAACACGTACGCCTCCGGGTGCGTGGGGTCGGACAGATTCCAGAGGGTGACTTCACCCCCGTTGTATTTCAGGACGGGGCTGACCAAGGCGCGCCTGGCATCGCCGCTCAGCGCCACCGCGTAGGAGCTGTCATCGTATTTGCCGCGAGCCAGAAGCTGGCGCTTCCGTGGTCTGTCAGGGTCGGTGAGATCCCAGAAATGAACGCCCTCGTCGCCACTGGACACGGCGTAGCGGCCGTCATGGTTGAGTGCGAAGTCCCGTAATCCTTTGGTGGTGAGTGTTCGTGAGGAGGGCTTCGCGAGGTCGGTGAGATCCCAGAGGGTCAACTGCCCCAGGATGGTGAAGGTGGCGGCGTGCTTGCCGTCCCCGCTGAGAGCCACCTCGACGTCCGTGCCTCCCCGGTCGGGGATCAGCGGGGAGGAACGCGGACGCAGCGGGTCACTCAGATCCCAGACTGCCACGGAACCGCGCGGCGGCTTGGCCTCTAGGTTCACGGAACTGATGACGGCGCGTTCGGCGTCCGCACTCAGCGCCACACCGTGGTGGACCGCGTCGCGCAGAAGTGTCACCCGGAAGTCCCGAGGAGGCGCGGCCGCGGATTTGGCGGCAGGCTTGTCCGCCGCGCACGAGGCGATCGTCGTGACAGCGAGCACCGCGGCGATCAGCCGGCGCATGGCGAGGTGTCCATGCTTTTCCATCCCGGATCTCCGGGTGAGTATCGTTGCCCGTAGGCGGAACAGTCGAGTGTGCGGTCTTTTTCGATCAGCGCCGACACGCGGAAATCCTTGCCGTTGTTGTTGATGAGCAGGGAGTTGGGTTTCCCGTCCGCGATGTATTTCAGCTCGAAGTGGTACTCGCAGTACTGGCCGCGGGTCACCGCGGAGAGCCGGAACGTCGCCTGCTCGGCCAGCTTGAGGACGTATTTCTGGTCGGCGAAGTAGTTGCCCGTGAGTTGCGGCAACGGATCGGTCTCGTCCTTTTTCGGATATTGCCCGATGGAGGGCCTTCTGTCGAGGTCGTAGCCGATCTGAACGGTCTCGGTCTCTCCTTGCGGCGGGAAGTAGAAGAGCGCGCCGCGTAATGGCGCCCGGCATCGCGGGACGACGGCGATGTCAGTGATCCGTACGTCCTTGGCGCGGTTTCCCTCCACTTCCACCTCCACCGTGGACACACCGGTCTCGACGGCTCCGCTTGAACGCAGGATCTCGTCGTGATCCTTGAACGCCGCGTACTCGCCATTGATCTTGTCGAGCGCCTGCCCGCTCAGCGGATCGGGAAAGACCCAGGTCTGGTCGGTGTCCCGCGGCACCAGGGTGACCTTGGTGATTTTGATCGGCGGGCCGATGGGGGCGGGCCGTTTGTTCTCACCCAGGCCGAGGAATTTCTGACCGGCAGAGGTGCCCAGACCTGTGGCCACACCGACGACGATGGTGGTTACCGCCGTTATCGCCGCAGCCCAGAATCCCTTTCCCCGCACGGTTGCGCGGCCTTTCTGCGGCCCGCGAGGGGGTGACTTCTTACGTCGTGAATACCTCACATCACCCTTCCTGGGAGGGATGGCGCCGCAACGGCAGCCTGGTCAGAATAAGCCGGCACGCGCGTCCCCAGCGGGTTTATGAGGAGGCAGTCTCGGGCCGCCGCCGAGGTGGCCGTCCGACCGGTCGCGATGGTCGGCGCCTCCGGCGAGCCGCCCCAGCGCTCCGACTGCAACTCCTTCACCGTCAACGGGCGCTCCTCCACCCCGCGCCTGGTGGTGGAGTACCTGGACGAGGGCTACGCGGAAGGTCTCGGCCTGATCAGGATGACCGAGAAAAGGCGCCATCAAAGTCTTCTGCTTCGCCGCTTTCAGAGTCACCCGACGACCGCATACAATAATGTCAAGATTTCTGAGAATGCGGAAATCGTGTCCGGTTTAACCTCCTCGGCGTACTGCACTACGGCGCGTCAAGGTGCACGTGCGGGTCGCCTGAATTGTCCTGGCCGCTTTCCGCCTCCCAGCGGCCGGACCCCGCGGGCAGCACTCATGTGACTCTCCGAGGGTGTTCACCTACGGTGATTTGGGCTGGCCGTAAAAGGCTCGTCCGGAGGCCATGGTCAAGCTGCCGCAACTGGCAAGCTCGGTAATCTCAGAAGCGGACCGGTCTCTTGGAAATGCCCCACGACGCCTTATCGAGAAGTCACCTGGAGTGTACTTCCGAGATTGAGTGGATGGGGTAGCCGTAGTTGCGGCCGAAAATCGGCGGATATCGCTGGCCAGCGATGATGCGGCCGGTAGACCGTGCCGATCAGGTGCTCGCGTGGAGCACGGCGAAGTCGGAGCGGGCCTGCCACGGGCCTTGGGATACGCCTGCCGCTTCCCGCGCTCGGCCAGTGGCCGATGCTCGCCAGGCCAGGACGCAATCGTCTCCTGCGCTCGCCGGTGGAGATGACCAGGTCCGGGCGGATGTCCTTCACCGATTCGCCGTTCGCGCGGCAGCGAAGCACGGTGTGCGGCATGTCGCCGATGATCATCAGCGGGCGTCCGCCGAGGTTTGCTTCGCGGCCGCACACAGGCTCAGCCGGTCTCCCGGTTCCGCAGTGCCTGCGAGACGACGGGGACAGCCCGGCCGCACCGGATGATCCGCTCACGTTCCTGCCGATACACACCGAGCACCTCGGCCGGCACGTGGGGAGGCAGATGGGGTTTCAGATCTACGACGGCCGCCCGGTATCCACCGACGACCGCGCTGTAGGCGTGCTGGAGGGGCACAAGAGCAGCATCAGCGAGCACCGCAGGATGCTCGGTGAATACAGGGTGCTTGCGGTAGTCGGCAGGAAGGTGATCGAACAACCAGCCGAGCGCTGCCTTCTCCCAGCCGTCAACGCTTGGCGGAGGTACCTGCTCTTGCCATCCCGGCGAAACATCGGCCGATAGCGCGGCCGATGTCCCAGAGGCTTCTGCGGCAACGCGGCCCGCCATTCCCAGGCAGGCTGCCCAGCCTGGAGCAGGTCGCGAGCATTCCGACCTCGCCGATGGTCGCAACCGCACCTGATCGCGCGGCAAAGCCCCAGCTCGCAGCGCGAAACCCGGGTTTCCGAGCGGGACACGCTGAGCCGTCGCGATCCGACCACGCCGCCCGACGAACCGCGTCACCGCTGGTTGAGGATGTGATGTTCATGACCATCGCGCGGCGTCCAGGCATGCTGAGCCAGGCGTGATATCCGATCCGATATCGATGATCGACTAATGTCGATATTGGACAGCGGACCGTTTGGCTGGTGTGCTTTGATCACGAAGAAGTGAAAACGAAGATTCCGCTGTGCTGCCCTGTGCCCGCATTCACCGTCGCCGATTGTGGATGCACCAGGTCGTCACGTGAGGCGGCATTGTCCTTTCGCGCCCACCATCGACATCGATACAGCGACAATAAGCGGAGCTCGAAATCAAGGCACGGCCAATGGTTGGGGCCATCCAGTGGACCTGCGACGGTGCGCCGGAACAGCTCCGTGCTCGATGCTGTTGGCGGCATCCGCGAGGGTACGCGGGGCGATGGTTTTCTGTAACCTCTCCACTTTGTGGGAATTAACCGATCGCCGCAGTTGACGCACATTATGGAATATCTATACCCTGGGCCAGGTTCAACCGAATCGGGGAACGCGTATAAAGTGTTCCACTTATCGGAAAGTTAGGAGAATCTGTGAATACCAAGAAAATCGTTCTTTCGCTGGCCGCGTCTGCGGCATTCTTCGGTGCGACCATGGCGATGGCGCCTGCCGCCAGCGCCGGTGACATTGGCTGGGACGCGACTCCGGCCGGTGACATTGGCTGGGACGCGACTCCGGCCGGTGACATTGGCTGGGACGCGACTCCGGCCGGTGACATTGGCTGGGACGCGACTCCGGCTGAGTAAGTTGAATTGATGCCCCCCGGTGCGAGGCGCTGGCGCGGATCTCGCACCGGTACGGGCCCGTCGTCGGGGCAGGCGAAGCTCAGAACAGATTCACGGCAGTGATCCCTGGTGACCGTTTTCATATTCGATCGGCGGTCCAGGGATCATAGCTGCCCGATTCGTATCTCCCGCCCCGTGCTCTGTTCCGGGACCCAGCAGCGCTCGCCCACCCGTGTCGGTGCTCTCTTGGGGGATCTCGGGCGAAGAGAGCGAGCGGCTCTGCTACCCCTTGCGGTAGCAGCCGGTGAGCGGGCCCTGGCCCAGCGGGCTCCAGACCAGGGTGCCCATCTCGTAGCGCTGATAGATCGGCAGCATCTCTCGTTCGATGCTCTGGTTGACGATCGAGTACGGCGGCTGCTCGGTCCGGAAACGCTCCAGACCGCGCCGTTCGGCAACCCACTGCGCCTCGACGATCTCCGAGGCGGGGAAGGTCGACGCAGCGATCGCCCGCGTGATCTTTGTCATCGAAGGCTGTGCGCCTGTCGAAAATTTCATCCATGCAGGTCAAGCAGCATGCGAGTCCTCGTTGAGTACTCCGCCGAGCCGGTCTCGCCGTCGGTTCTTCAGGTCGATGATTCGCCCGGCATCGGTGATCGCGTCAGGGGCGGGACGCAGCGGGGCTGCTTGGTTCAGGGTTCGGTGGGCTCGGTGCTGGTTGTAGAAGCGTTCGTACTCGCGCAGGGCGTGCCGAAGATGGCGTTCGTTCCATACGAGGCAGCGGTCGAGAAGCTCGTGGCGGCAGGACTGCACCCACCGCTCGATGATCGCGTTCATCCGCGGCATCCGGATACCGGTGAGCACCGTCTTGGTGCCGTCCTCGGCGAGGACCTCATCCATGAGCGCAGGGCACTTTCCATCCCGATCTCGGAGCAGAAAGCGCGCCCGGCAGCCCGCATCGTCCAGATCCATCACCAGATTCTTGATCGCCTGGATGACCCAGTTCGCGCTCGGGTGAACGGTGGCGCCGAGCACACGGACGCGCCTGGTGGCGTGCTCGATGACCGCCAGGACGTACTGGCGTTGCCCGCTGAGAGCGACAGCCTCGACACCGAGGGTGGTGAGCTCGCCGTGCACCCGCCGATAGCTCCAGCGAGGTTCTCCCGAACCAGGCGCAGAATGAGGGCACGGACGGAGCGGACCCTGGGCGGGCGCCCAGGTCGCTTGGCGCGGCAGGTACGGGCATGACGCCGTTTCATCAGATCGCGGTGCCAGCGCAGCACCGTGTCCGGCCGGACGAGGAGCCGCACCCGGCGCATGACCTCGCGCGGCAACGAGGTCATGCGCGGTGAGAAAGGCCCGGTCCTCGGGCGCGAATCTCACTCTGGTGTCAGCGCCGAGTTGCCGTCCGCGGACGGCGAGCTGGTGACGCAGGACGAGAATCTCCACGTCCTCGGCAGGCGCAGTGGTGGAGCGTCGGCGATCGGTGGGCGGCCCTCAGAACCCATCCTTCAGCCCTCAGTTCAGCCGGTGATCGGGGTCAGAGGCGGGGCCCCCGAGAGCACGGCGCGTACGTTGTCGGCGGCGAGCCGCGCCATCGCCGTCCGCGTCTCCGTGGTGGCTGAGCCCAGGTGCGGCACGAGCACGACGTTGTCGAGTTCGAGCAGCCGGGGGTGAACCCGCGGCTCGTCCTCAAACACGTCCAGCCCCGCGCCCGCGATCGTGTGGCTTCTGAGCGCCTCCACCAAGGCCGCCTCGTCCACGACCGCGCCGCGGCTCGTGTTGACCAGGAAAGCGGTCGGCTTCATTGCGGACAGCGCCGCGGCGTCGATCAGGTGGCGGGTGCGCGGGGTCAGCGGGCAGTGCAGGGTGACCGCGTCCGAGCGAGCCAGCAGGTCAGCCTGAGACAAATAGGTCGCGTCAAGCTCGCGTTCCACCCCCGGATCGGCACGACGGGGGCCGGTGTAGGCGACGCGCATGCCGAACGCGCGGGCCCGGCGGGCCACGGCGCGGCCGATCTCGCCCAGCCCCACCACGCCGAGCAGCTTGCCGGTCACCTGCGAGCCGAGCATGAATTCCAGCGTGAACCGCCACGGGGCGACCGTCCCTGATGAGCCGCTCTCCCTCGCCGAGCCGCCGGGTCACCGCCAGCAGCAGCCCCATGGTCAGGTCGGCGGTTGCGTCGGTCAGCACGCCCGGGGTGTTGGTCGCGACGACGCCGCGTTCACGCAGCGCTGTCACGTCGAGGTTGTCGTAGCCGACGGCCACGTTTGCCACCACACGCAGCCCCCGCCCCGCGGCGTCGGCGACCGCCGCATCGATCTGGTCGTGCAGCATCGACACGACAGCGCTCGCGCCCGGCACGGCCGCCCGCAACGGGCCCTGGCCGACTTCCTGCTCCTGGAGCACGACCTGCTCGCGGCCGGCGCAAGCCGTACAGCACGATCGCAAGGCCCTGGCCGGCTGGATCGGCGCTCTGCCCGCCAAGCGCACGGACGCGCTGCTGTTGCGGGTGATCGACGATGACGCCACAAGGGTTCGCTCGGAACTGCTGGACCCCGCCGCCGTCCGCCGCCACGCCCGCGAGCAACAGGAGCCGGCCCGGCCCGCCGAAAACAGGCCCGCCAGGAACACGAGCGACGGCAGGCCGGGAACTCCACCTGAACCGGCTTGCCCAGGGACTCGAAGCAGCCTGGGACCGGGTAGAGGCCTCCATCGGCACCAAGAAGCCCCGCGAATACCACCAAGCCGTCGATCTTCTCCTGGAGGGTGTTAATACTTCATTCACAGTGATACTTCAGCGATGTTGAGCTTGGACCTGTTCTCGCTTCTTGGTGCGCCAGGAGAAGCCCGCCTCCGGCGCCAAATTGACTGACTTCGAGAAGCGATCGGCTGGCGTACCAGCCGATCGCGACCAGCACACTGCCGCCGCGGCAGGGCGAGGTGCGCCACCGCGTCCATGCACGGGTGGAGCACCTCATCCACTGCGGCAAGAACACAGGGCTGGCCAGCCTGCCCTCCCGGCGCATCGCCGCCGCGATCGGCTGCGACCTGCTCACCTGGGTTCGCCTGCTGTGCTGCGAGGCCAGGCTGGCCATCGCCGAACCGTCGACCTGCGCTACACGCTGCTACACGCCGGCGCCCGCCCGGTCAGCGGCCGACGATGACGCACCATCGAGATCTCCTACACCTGGCCCTGGGCTGGCAACTGCAACGCGCGCCGGGCGCGGCCACCCAAACTCGTGAATCATCGAGGCTAGAGACACTTGTTTATCTCTTCGTCGACCTGCTTCTCCTTCGCGCCGAAGGCCTTGAAGTCGTTGTCGACGTTCACCTTGCCATCCACAATGCCTTGCAATGTGGCCTGGTCACCGTGCTTCACCATGACACTGACCATGCAGTCGATGACTGCATCCGGGATGTCCTTCGAGGCCGGATTCTCCTTCATCTTGGTGATCAGGGCGGCCTTGTCGACGCTCCCGGTGCTGGCACTATCCGCAGTGCTGTCGCCACCCCCACAGCCAGAGACCGTCGTGGCCAGGGCCAGACCTGCGAGGGCCATCGCAGCGGAACGAGCGAAACTTGAAATGGTCATAGAAAAACCTTCCGAATGAGAGGGCGTGGCACCAGAACGCTTTGAAGCGTCAGACATCTAATGCCGTGAACAGTGCTTGATCTACCACCGATGCATCAGAAATCCGGCGATAGGCAATGCCAGATGAATGGCTCGGAGGAGAAGCTTGTCGGCGATCATACCCGAGAAAGGAGACCCCTCGATCTTGAGAGGGAAGTACGTGGGCGTGGTCTGCGATGGCCGAGGTCATCAGCCTCGGGAAAACGGCGTGGTGTCCGGCAGGGCCGCCGTCACGGCCGCCGGCCAGGTCGGAGCCTGCCCGCCTGGCAAGTCGCCCCCGCCGACCGAAGCCTTGGATCTTGGCCGGTCCGGAGGTGGGACCCTTCCGGACCGTACGGTGGTCCAGGCATTCCGAGATGATCAGGCGTGATATCCGATTCGCTATCGATGATCGACTCGAATCGATATTGGACAGCGGGCAGTGGAACTGGTCTGCTTGATCGCGAGAGATCTCGGGTGAAGAGGCCGCCGTGCTGCCCTATGCCCTCCTTCGCCGACTCCGGGGGCGGATGGCGCTGGGCCGTCGTCGGGGTGACGTCGTCTCCTCGCGCCACCATCGACATGGACACAGCATCAACAATCGACAACCTGGTTAAGAATTCAGGCCATTCCTCGGAAGGCGAACTTGTGAGCGGAATTTCGGGCAAGGCTGCGGGTCGCCATGGTGGCGCCGCTTGTCGGCGCGGTGCCGGTCAACGCCGCGACTCCATTCCGGCTCGGTTCCTTTTACGGCTCCTCGGGAAAGTGTCTGGCCATCGAGAACGGCAGCACGGCCAATGGCGGTCCGGAGCAGCGCTGGTACAGGACTTACGGCGCGCACGACATAAAGCTGCAGAATGCGAACAGCCAACTGTGCCCGTCCGTTGCCGCCGCCAGTCACAGCAGCGGTCCCCATGGGGAGCAGGACTGGCGGCCGATCAGCCTCTGATCTCTCCGGTGCGGATATCGGGGCCGGGTCGAGAATGACAGGCGACCCGATTCCCGGAGAACGAACTCACGTCGGCTCCATCTGACCTTTGCTGTGGCACTGGACGATCTGCACCCCGGCGCCCGAGGTACGACTCAGAGCTTGTGCGTTCTTTCGGGGCCGGCGCGGATTCTGCGTCCGTTCTCAGGCCGAGTGAATTTTCTCAGTAATCAGATCATTCACCGAATGGGCAGCCTGGGTACCGGACTTCCCGTAAGGCGTTGATCACCGTGCCGGGCGGCGCGGTAGCCACTCGGCGGGCGTGCCCACGCCGCCGCGGTGTCCGTCGCCGGGCGGAATCTGCCCATAGGGGTGCCACGAAGTGGCCGCGCTCAACCTGGCGTTCACGCGCCCTTCACGTCTGTGGGCAAGCACGGTGCCGAGACGCCTGGCTTCCTGGAATCGGCCACAAGCGTTGGAGCATGCGCAGGACGGTGGCGGGGGAGGGGCGCTGACCTGCTTCTGGCGCGTGAAGTGCCCATATTTCGCCCGCAGTCCATCTTGTCGACACCCATCGGTTCGGTTGATTAGGTTGATCGCGATCAACCTAATCAACCGAACGGCCAGTAAGGTGAGGTACTTGCGCAAAGCTACCCAAATCGGCGGAACGTCTGCCGTAAGTCGTCGCGTACTCCTCCGAGCCGGTACAGGGATAGCCGCCGCCAGCGGCCTTTCCTGGTTCTCGGGTGAATCGGCGTCCGCGGACGTCCCGACCTCACGGCGTTTCGCATTCGAGGGGGCCGGCGGCGATCCCGTTGTGCGGGCCACACTTCACCAGCCTTACTGGGCGATGCAGTCCTTCGCCTTCGACCACGTCCACGGGCACATCTACTTCGTGCAGACCAAGGTCGGGAGCAAGAACGGCGATCTCTGGATGACCAGGACCGACCTGAGCGGCAAGGTGCTGGGCGCCATGGCGCTCCACGGGTTCGACCACGGTTCGTCGATGGCGATCCAGCCGCACACGTCTGGATCTCCGTATGTGTGGCTCGCGGGCGACTGGAGGAGCTTGTCCCCAGGTACGGCCCCGAACAGCCACACGATCTGCCGCATCAAGTACAAGGACGGGGGCCAGCTCGACTACACGAAGGACGCGGGGATCTGGAACTTCCCGATAGGCCTCTCTGATTTCCGGGACTGTCCAAGACCGTCGATCGATCCCTACACCAACCGACTGCTCGTCCGGTACATGGGGACGACGAGCCCGTGGCGCCTGGCACTGTTCGACCTCCCCGCCGTCATCAACAAGGGCATCAGCGACACCACCCCCATCCTTGCCAAGCGCGCCCTCCCGACCAACGCCCAACTCGGTCTCTCCGACTCCGACCACTTCCAGGGCATGACCTCGTACGGCCAGTACGCGTACCTCTCCTTCGGCGGTCCGCCCGCCAAGCCCTCCGACCCGGCCAAGCCGTCCTACCTGGTCCGTCTCGACATGAACAAGGCCGGGGGTTCGGTCGAGCAGGTGTACCGGACGAGAGCGGGCGAGTCGCTGCCCGGTCGCGAACCTCAGGGAATGGCGATCTGGCGATCGTCGGGCGGCCCGCGCCTCGCGTTCGGCTTCTCCAGCAAGATCAGTGGCAGCCCTGACCAGTTCCGGGCGACCGTCTTCTACAAGAGCGACCTCACCGGGTAAGTCGCCTGGCGTAAGCCCGTTCGGGCTTACGCCAGGCCCTTCGCTGCGGTAGCGCGCCGTCGCGCCCGGCCGGCGCGACCGCGGCGGCATCGCGCTTTATCCGTACGTTCTGGGTTCGAGCCCCAGGCGCTCTACCACTCTCGCCTGCGGTTTCCCGCGATTCTGTACTCAAGTCGTCTGATTGTGAGACACATCGTCGAGCGGCCCTTGCACACCCTCCGCGCCGCCTTCGCGCGCCGCGTTCAGCACCAACAGAGCGATGGCCCAAGCGCTGTCGTGGCGGCCACCAGCGTTCCCGGATCAGCCGTCGAGCCGCCGTCACCGAGCCGCCAGCCAGGGGCGACGTTCCTAGATGGCGAGGCCGTCGTAGCCCAGGCCGGCGCGGCCGGTGTGCGGGCGGATGTCGGCGGCCGCGTTACCCCAAGCCGAACGGCGCCCGGAAGTTCACCATGAAGGACGGCAAGCAGGCTCCCGTTCATCCCCATCTGGAATGACGCATCGAGAAGGGAGCGACCTGGTCGATCTTCACTCGCGTCGCGATCGGCGTCGTGGACCAGGCCGGGGGGCGGCCGGGCCAGAGCTGATCTTGTCCCCCCTGCCCCCGTGTCCGGGGCAGGTCACGTACTCCTGAACAGCCGGTCCAGATGCACGTCGATCGCGGCGAGCGCGTCCTGGGGCTCGATCACGTCGAGTTCGATCAGGGAGGTGAAGCCGGTGAGGGCGAGGAGCAGGTTGGTCTCGGTCGCCGGGTCGCGGCCGGAGTCGATGTGCCCGTCGGCGATCGCCTGGCGGACCAACTGCTCGACGAGGGCCCGCCCTTGGACGAGGCCGCGGCGCGCCTGCTCGTGCACGGCCTCGTCGTGCAGCGCCTCCAGAACGTAGGCGGCGCTCATCCGGCTGGTCGCACGGGCGTCGGCATGCAGGGGGAGCATTTCCGCGAGCGTCAGTCGCAGCACGTCGCGGGGGTGCGGACGGTCACCGAGTTTTTCGAGCTCCTGGTGTACGCGCGCCGAGGTCTGCTCGGACGCGAAGTCCATGGCGAAGGAGAGCATGGCGGTCCGCGAGGCGAAGTAGTGCTGCAGTTGCCCGAGTGACATGCCCGCCTCCTGCGCCACCACGCGCATCGTCAGCTGTGTGACGCCGCGCTGCTCCACCACCCGCCACAGTGCGCGGGCGATCGCTTCGCGGCGTCCGCGGTGATCCACCTGTTTCGGCATCGCCGGCCTCCCCTCGTACCCCGGGACTGTTCCAATACGGTTGACATAATACACCTGACCCATAATCCTGGGGTCCACTCGAGGGAAGGAATCGTCATGTCCGAACAGCCAAGGGTACGGACCACGGAAGGCGTGGTGCAGGGGCGCCGACGGCAGGGGCACGCGGTGTTCCGCGGCATCCCCTACGCCCAGCCCCCGGTCGGAGCGCTCCGCTTCGCCGCGCCCGCGCCGCCGCACCGCTGGGAGGGGACGAGGCAGGCGGTCGAGTTCGGCCCCGTGGTGCCGCTGTCCCTGCCGATCGACGTGCCCCCGCAGGGCACCGACTGGCTGACGCTCAACGTCGGCACTCCGGATCCCGGCTCGGCGGGACTGCCGGTGCTGGTGTGGATCCCCGTGGGCGGCTACCTCTCGGCGGCGTCGAGCGACCCGATGTTCGACCCGGCAGCGCTGGCCGAGGCGGGACTCGTCGTGGTGACCATCAACTGCCGCGTGGGCGCGGAGGGATTCGCGTTCCTCGACGACGCGCCGCCCAACCGCGGATTCCTCGACCAGATCGCGGCACTGGAGTGGGTGCAGCGCAACATCGCCGCCTTCGGAGGCGACCCCGGCCAGGTCACCGTGGCCGGGGTGTCTGCCGGGGCAGGGTCGGTCGCCGCCCTGCTGACGATGAAGTCCGCGCGCGGCCTGTTCCGGCGGGCCATCGCCCACTCGGTGCCGGGGCTGCACAGCACCCCCGCGCTGGCACGGCAGGTCACCGCCGCGTTCGCGGACCGGCTCGGCGCGCCGGCCCCCACCGCCGAGGCCCTGCGCGACATCGATCCATGGCACCTGGCCGCCGAGCTCACCTCCTTCAACGCCGGCCTCCACGCGCACCGGGAGAGCTGGGGACGCCTCACGGAGACCGGCACCGCGCTGTGCCCCGTCGTCGACGGCGAGGTCCTCCCGGAAACGCCCTGGCCCGCGCTGACCGGCGCGCGCGCGAGCGGGACCGAACTGCTCGTCGGCCACACCCGGGACGAATTCCGGTACTTCAGCGTCATGAGCGGACGGTACGGCACCTTCACCGAGGAGGACGCCCACGCAGCCCTGGAACTGCACGCCCCGCAGCCGGACGGCGCGCGGGCCTACCGTGCCGCGTTCCCGCAGGCAGGCCCGGAGGAGCTGGTGGAGACGGTGTACTCCGACGCCCTCTTCCGCATGCCGTCACAGAAGCTGGCCGAGGCGAACGCCGCAGCCGGCGGCACCTCGTACCTGTTCGAACTGTGCTGGGTTGCCCCGGCCCTCGGCGGCATCCTGGGCGCCTGCCACAGCCTCGACGTGCCCCTGGCGTTCGGCACGCTGGACAGCCCCGTCGGTACCCAGCTCATCGGCGAGGAGCCCACTCCCGAGGCCGTGGCGCTCTCCCGCGAACTCCAGGAGGCATGGGTCCGCTTCGTCACCACCGGCGACGCGGGCTGGTCCGCCCACCGGCCCGGCGGGCACCTCACCCGCGTCCTGGACACCGAGTCGAAGACTCTGCCCTACCCCGAACAGGCATCCCGCCAGATCTGGGAAGGCCACTCTCCCGCCCCCTTCGACCTCTCGTAATTGTCCGGGTCGGCTCCTACGACTGCGACGCCGCCACTCACCTGCCCATCGGAAACAGCGCGAATTGGCGTACAGCCAGGCAACACCCGGCCCGCTTGGCATCAGATCCCACCCGAGGGTGACCGACGACATCAAGAACCGGGAGAGGGCCCAGGTCACGGATGATCCCGGCCAGGGCCCGGATGGGCTCGCTCTCCGCCTCCCTCCGCCACACCAGCGACTCCAGATCGGTGACCGGCAGGTAGGCGATGTCCGTGCCCAGTAGGGTCCCGGTAGCAATGGACAAATTTTCACCGAAGTAGCGTCTGACCTGCGGTAACGAAGGAGTTGGATCTCCTGTGGCGGGTCGATGATCACTGTCGCTACGTTCGTTCCGGTTTTGTTTGGTACGGCACGTGGAGTGGTGCGATGTCGGAGAAGATGTTCTCCGAGGAGCAGTTGCGCTCGTTCCCGGAGATCAGCGCGGATGAGTTGATCCGGTATTTCATGCCGACGTCGGCTGACGTGGCGTTCGTGAGTCCCAGCGGGCGGGGCCTGTCGACAGGCTGGGCATGCTGGTCCAGCTCTGCACGCTGCCGTGGCTCGGGTTCGGCACCGCCGGCGGCCGTGGCCCGGGTCGCGGAGCGGCTTGGGGTAGTGCCGGTGGCGCTGCGGCTATATGGCAAGCGTGATCAGACGCGCTCGGACCATCTGGGCCTGGTCGCCAAGTATCTGGAGTGGCAGACCGTTCCGGCGGGTAGCCAGGCGATGAAGGAGCTGGAGCAGTTCCTGCTGGGCGATGGAGCACGACTCGCCGACGTTGCTGTTCAACCTGGCGCGCGAGTATCTGGTGGCGGCGAAGGTGATCCGGCCCGGCGCGCTCATCCTGGCCAAGATGGTCGCCACGGCCCGCAAGGCGGCCTCGGATCTCGTAGCTGGTGGGGCACCTGCTGACGGCGGAGGTCCGCGCCGATCTGGAACGGATGCTGGTCGTGGATGTGGGGTTGGGGACGACCCGGCTGGAGTGGCTGGTCAGCCCGGCCCGGGACGCCTCGGCGACCTCGGTGAAGACCGCGATCGACAAGCTGACCTGGCTGCGCGCGATCGACGCCCACCAAATGGACGTGTCGGTGCTGCCGAACGAGCGCCGCCGGTTTCTGGCCCAGGTCGCGCGCCGCTCGACCGACCAGGGGCTGGAGCGGCGCAAGGAGCGCCAGTTCCCGATCCTGCTGGCGTTCGTCGCGCAGGCCGCGGTCGACCAGCTCGACCAGGCGGTGTCGGCGCGGGAGTCGCGGGCGAAGTCCAAGACGGATGAGGCGCTGGTCGAGCGGGCCAAGAAGGGTGAGGCCCGGCAACTGGTGATGGAGTCGATCCTGCCGGTGCTGGCCGACTGGTCGATCCCGGATGATGAGGTGGGCGGGATGCTGCGCGAGCGGATCGGCATGCAGCGGCTGTGGGAGATCACCTCCGATGCGTGGAAGCCGCTGCCTGCGATCACGGCCGGCTGTCGGAGCTGGAGCCCTCCTACACCTATCTGCGCCAGTTCACCCCGAACGTGCTGGCCGCGATCGACTTCCAGGGCGGGCTGGGCACGGGCGAGCTGATGGAGGCGGTGGCCGTGTTGGAGGAGATGAACGGGGGCTCGCCCCGAAGCGTGGACACCGGGCTGTTATGCGGCGAGCAGCACTCTAGCGGTGGTCTGCTGCTCGTAGTCGACTGGGCTGAGGTAGCCGAGGGTGGAAT
>NZ_JBVJIM010000023.1:0-147492 GCF_055586305.1 Nonomuraea sp. NPDC051298 | reverse complement strand
GCCGACGTCAACGCAGCCCTCAACATCGCCTCGCGCGGCGTGGTGGGCTGGGCTGCTGTCAACCAGCCGAACGCGGCCTGACACCTGACCTCCAGTCAGGACGAGGAGCTGCAAGCTCGGGCCTTCAGCTTCAGGCCCGAGTCGTTGACCGGCGGAGGAGGTCGAGGGTGCGGGCCTGCTCCTGCTCGTTCCCGACCGGGCTCACGAGGAGGTCCGTCGCGCCGGCGTCCGCGTAGCCGGAGATCGCCCGTTCGACGGTGTGCTCGTCCCCGGCGATGACCGTCTCGTGCACGCCGGAGAGGCCCTGGCGCTCCAGCAGGGTGCGGTAGCTGGCGAAGTTGCCGGCGTAGCCGAGTTGTGCGCCGATCTCGCTTCTGACGCGTTCGGGCTCGTCGGTTGCCGCGAGCATGACGCTGGCGACGACACGGGGTGAGGGGCGGCCGGCCGCCCGCGCCGCCTCGGTGATGCGCGGGACGATGTGCTCGGCGATCGTCTGGGGGCCTGCCCAGACGGTGACCGTGCCGTCGGCCAGTTCGCCCGCGATGCGTAGCATCGCCGGACCGAGCGCCGACAGCAGCACCGGCGGCGTGGCGGCGCCGGGGGTGTCCACCTGTCCTGCGGCAGAGAGCGTCTCGCCGCGGTACTCGACGGCCTCGCCGCGCAGGAGGGGGATGAGCGCGCTGAGGTATTCGCGTACGTGCCGGGCCGGGCGGTCGTAGGACAGGCCGTACGCGCCCTCGATGATCTCGCGATGGCTGGGGCCGAGGCCGAGGGTGAAGGAGTTCCCGCTGATGGCCTGGGCGGTGAGGGCCTGCCCGGCCAGGGCCAGCGGGTGCCGGGGGTACGTCTGGACCACGGCCGTGCCGACTTCGATGCCGGGCACCTCCCTGGCGGCCAGCGCGGCCACCGTGATCGCGTCCCAGGCCGTCAGTTGGTTGAAGAAGGCGCTGTCGAACCCGGCGGCCTTGGCGTCGCGTACCCGGCCGACCAGGGAGTCCACGCTCTCGCCACCGCTGTTGAGAAAGACACCGAGTCTCACCGCGTCACTCCTAACATGAATAGGATATTCCGCTTCCGGTTAGGAACGCTACAGTATTTTCATCGGCGAGTCAGGCTGGGGGTGGCCGATCGTGCGAGCCGACGCGCGACGCAATCGCGAACGCATCATCGCGAGCGCGCTCGACCTGTTCGCGAGCCACGGGCCGGGCGTCTCCATGGAGGACATCGCCCAGGCGGCCGGGCTCGGCGTGGGGACGCTGTACCGGCACTTCCCCGACCGGCTCGCGCTGGTGACCGACGTCGCGAACAGCGCGCTGACCGGTCTGCGCGAGCACGCGCTGACGCAGGCCGCCGAGGACATCCCCCGGTGGGAGGTGCTCGTACGCGTCGTACGGCACTGCGCCGGCCAGCCGTTCGCCCTCATCAGGTCGCTCTCGGGCACGCCCCCGGCGACCCCCGGCACCCAGAAGCTCGTGGGGGAGGTCAACGCGCTGCTGGCGGACATCGTGGCGCAGGCGCAGGAAGAGGGGACGATGCGCCGCGACATCACACCCGAGCAGATCCTGGGGCTGGTCAACGTGATGGTCTGCCGTCCGGGCGCGCAGCCCGACGACCCTCTCACCACCGTGATGCTCGACGGCCTCAGATCGTGCCGGGCCGCGGGCGAGGGGGCGCCAGGGCCCGCGGCGACCGCGCGGCATCCGGGCGATTCCGGATCCCGCGCCGTGCCGGCCCTGGCTCCCGCCGACGCCGATGCCTAGTTGTGGGCGGCGTCGAACCTGGCCAGGTAGGCGTTGATGAAGTGGTCGCGGATCCCGTCGGTGCCGGGGGCGAGCGGGTCGGCGACGGCGCCGTGGAAGCGGTCGACCAGGCCCGCCACGGGGGGCATCTTGTCGCGTAGCCTGCCTTTGGCGTCGAAGTAGCGTTCCTCGGCCACGTGCTGGAACAGCGGGGCGGGCGGGAGTTGGGGGACGATGTCGTTGTTGTTGATGAAACGGAACATGCGGCCACGGAACGCCTTGTCGTAGGCAGCGGCCAGCTTGGGGCAGCAGGTGCGGGGCTGGCCGTAGGTGTAGACCCCGTCGGCGAGCAGCGAAGGGTCCTCGAAGTACGTACGGGCGGCGGCGAGCATGGCCAGCGCCCCGCCGAGGCTGTGCCCGGTGAACCACAGCGACTGGCCGGAGGTGCGCCAGTCCTCCAGCGTCCGCAGCAGGTCGGGGTGCACGACGTCGAGGGCGCGGTAGAAACCGGCGTGGATGTTGCCCCCGCCCGCGGTGTACGGCTTGAGCAGGGTGTTGGCGTCCGAGAGCCAGTCGCGCAGTTCCTCGGGCTGGGTGCCGCGGAACGCCACGACGATCATCCGCTCGCCGGCGGCGATGTAGGCCTGGGTGTCGACCAGCGGGAACGGCGGGGTGTGCGGCACCCGGAAGCAGGTGACGCGGTCGAAGCCCCAGCTCTTGGCCGTGGCCCGCACCTGCTCGTCGTCCTTGTAGGCCAGTGCGGCGGCGTGGGCCAGGCCGCGGGCCTGGCCCAGGTGGTAACCGCGGGCCGTGTGGTCGAAGGTGATCGTGGTCATGGGCGTCCCCTTTGAAGGTCCGGACTGTCGTCACCGTTCGTACCCAGCTATCCACAGAGCGTGTGCGGTCGCTGCCAAAGATCGCCCAGGGGTGCGGCCGGGGTCCGGCCAACGGACTGCCAAGACGGGTCGGGGCCTTCGGCCAGGCCGTCGCCCGGCCGGGGGTTCCCGTGGGGGTCAGGCCGCGGGCGTAAGGTACGCGTGCGCCCATCGCTCGAAGGTCGTGAGCGGGATGCCGAAGGCTCGCGCGTGCTCCGGGCGGGCGGGCTGGCCGACCACGTCGACGAACTCGTGGGAGGCGACGCCCGGCCCCGGCAGGCCCGCGGCGACCGCCTCCTCCAGGGTCATCTCGGGCGCGGCCAGCTCGGTGCCCAGCGCGCGGGAGAGGGTCGCGGCGATCTCTGTCATCGGCAGGTAATCGCTGGCCAGCTCCAGCTCGACCTCGTGGAACCGGTGCGGCTCGGCGAAGGCGGCGGCGGCCGTCGCGCCGATGTCGTCGACCGCGACGAGGGAGAGCCGGGTGGCCGGCTTCAGCACGGTCACCAGGCCGCCCTCGACGCCGCGGGGGAGCAGGTAGGCCGCGGACGGGAGGAAGTTCTCCATGAAGAAGCCCGGCTTGATGATCGACCAGTGGGTGAAGCCCGCCTCGCGGACCCGGTCCTGGATGGCGGCCTTGGTGGTCATGGCCGGCTCCAGCGCCGCCCATCGTCCTTCGGCCCAGCCGGGGGCCTCGACGTGCTGTCCCGCTCCGGAGACCGACGTGTGCACGAACTGCGGCACCCCGGCGGCCAGTGCGGCTTCGATCAGGTTGACGGCTTGGGCCAGTTCGTCGTCGAAGTCGAACACGCCCGCCCTCGACGGGGGGAGCTGCACCGAGAAGACGGCCCTGGCCCCTCGCGCGGCGTCGAGCAGGGAGTCGCGGTCGTGGAGGTCGCCGGTGACCAGCTCGGCGCCGAGGGAGCCGACCGCCCTGGCGCGGTCGGTGCCGGGGTCGCGGACGAGTGCCCGTACGGGGACGCCGGCCGCGAGCAGGGCTCGGGCGGTGGCGCCGCCCTGCTTTCCGGTGGCGCCGGTGACGAGGACGGGTGCGGGATCGGTGGACATGGGGCCACTCCTGAGGTGCGCGAACACGAAACGGCGGACCTCGCCGTTTCTGTTGCGGTACGATACGGCGGACCCCGCCACTTAGCAACCGTGAGGTGACGCCATGCCCGTCCAGCGCGCGGACGCCCAGCGCAACCACGCCCTCCTGCTCGCCGTGGCAACGGAGGCGATCGCCACGTACGGCGCCGACGCGTCCCTGGAGCAGATCGCCCGCACGGCGGGGGTCGGATCCGGCACCGTGCGCCGCCACTTCCCCACCCGCCAGGCGCTGCTGGAGGCGGTCTTCCGGGAACAGGTCGAGACCCTGTGCTCGCACGCCCGCGAGCTGACCGGCAGGGCCGACACCCGGGCCGCGCTGCTGGAGTGGCTGCGCGCGGTCACCGCGGGGGCCACGACCATCCGAGGGCTGGCGACCGCGCTGACCCGCGACCGGGCGGACTCCTGCGCGGAGCACGAATACTGCTGCACGGCGCAGCTCACCGAGGCGGGCGACCCCCTGGTGCGCCGGGCCGCGAACGACGGCGCGCTGACGCCGGACCTGACCATCGACGACCTGATCACCCTGGTCACCGGCATCGCCCTGGCCGTGGAGCATCATCCGAACCCCGCCGCCGAGGCCGATCGCCTGCTCGGCCTCGTCGTGACGGGCGTCTCCCCGTCCCAGGGCTGACCCGGCCGAACACCTCCCCGCTCCGACCGCCGAGGGACTTCCACCGCCGAGGGACTCCCACTGCCGAGGGACTCCCACCGTTGGTGGACTCCCACCGCCGAGCGACTTCCACCGCCGAGGGACTCCGACGGCCGGGGACTCCGCCCGTCACCCGGACGCCGTCCGCGCGGTCCGGCCGGGCTACGTGATCGTCGTGATCACGGTGACGCTGACGGCGGTGCTCGACGCGATGATCGCGGCGGCGTGGCGCGTCATGGCGGTGCTCACGGCCGCGGCTCCCCAGTCGCCGTCCTCGAACTCCTTCGCCCGCGCGCGGACCTCGGCCGACCACGCGAGCGCGGGCCGGAGCGCGGGGAGCGTGCCGCTGGAGGACAGCAGCGCGATCACCGCCGCGGTGCGGGCGTCGGGGCGCTCGCCGCCCTCCAGCGCGGCGTGAATCGCCCGCCGCAGCTCCGCCTCGTGCCGGGTGTCCTCGGCGGGCCACGTGGTGGTGCGGAACACGCCCAGCACCCGCTTGCGCTCGCTGCGAACGAGGCCGCGCTCGACGAGCCGTTCGGTCACGGGTTTCCAGAGACCGGCGCCGATGGTGAGCAGGACCGTCTGGACGCCCTGGGGCCGCCGGGCGATCTTGTCGTAGGCGGACTGGAGCAGGGGGTCCGGGAGCGGGCCGTCGCCCACCGCGAGGACCTTGGCGCCGTTCACCCCCGGGCGGCTCGTGTCGTCGGTCTCGATCCTGCCGCGCAGCGCGAGCTCGACGAGCATCGCGCCGCCGAGGATGTAGTGCAGGGTTCCGGCCCCGGCCGGGGTCCCCCTCTCGTCGTCCAGCAGCAGCAGCATCACGTCCTCGACGATCAGCGTGTCGCTCCGCATGTTCCGCCCTTTCCGTTGTCGTCGGTCGTTCACGTCCGTTCCCATGATCTCAGCCTGTGACCGGCCCTGCGGTCCCGGTGAACAGCACCAGCAGCGGCAGGGCCAGGTTGTTGACGGCGTGGACGGCCACCGCGGGCCAGATCGATCCGCTGCGGCGCATCAGCTCCGCGGCCACGACGCCCACCACGAACGCCGCCGGCAGGATGATGTTGACGCCGTGGAAGAGGGCGAAGACGGCAGAGCTGCCGAGGACGCCGACGAGGGGCCCGTAGCGCAGCAGGGCGTTGGTGAGCACGCCGCGGAAGAGGAACTCCTCGCCGATGGGGGTGAGAACGGCCAGGAACAGGATCGTCAGGATCAGCGGCAGCGCGCCGCCACCGGCGGCGTCGTAGTACATCCCCTGGGGGTTGGCGTCGAACCCAGTCAGAGCGACGATGGCGGTGTTCAGCACGGCCTTGAGCACGAGCGCGACCACACCTCCGGCCACGCCGGCGAGCATCCAGCGCCAGGTGGTGCGGCGCACCCCGAAGGCGGCGAGCGAGCGGACGCGGACGAGCACGGCCGCGGCGAACCCGACGAGCCCGGCCAGGCCCGACCAGGCGGCCACGATCAGCCCGTACACCACCGGATCCAGGCCCAGCCCGCCGAAGGGCACGAGCGCGACCACGGCGGCCGCCATGGTGAGCAGGCCGACCCCGATCTCGGGCCAGCCCGGCCGCTTCTGGGCGGCGTCGGCGCCCGCCGCCGGGTGCGGGTGGTCAAGGCGGTCAGAGGACATGATGGCGTGGCTCCTCGCACTCGTGGTCTCGGTCGCCGCCGCCGGGCCCGGTCGGCCTGTGTGGGACGTTCGCCGGGGCGGGCGGCCATGGGTCGATGCCATGGGTCGATTTCAGCCGCCGGCGCGCTGACCGGCCAGTGGGACCACGTCACGACCGTACCGTGACGTCACGCGTCCGAGGACATGACGTAGCGTCACTGGTGGTGGCGCGGGAGCCGGAGGGACACTGGCGGCACACCGCCGCCCCGGCCCGCCGTTCGACCCCGGAGAGCACATGGACACCAGAATCCCGCGCATTCCGCTGACGGCCGAAGCGGTCGTCTTCCTCCTCGTCCGCGCGGCGTTCCCGCTCCACCACCTGCTCGGTCCGAGACTCCAGCCGTCGGCGGACGATCGGTGAGCCCGCTCTGGGGAGCGCCGGAGGCGACGTACCAGCAGACCGCGGCGACGCGGCGGCGGCTGCGCAGGCTCAACCTCGTCCTGCAGATCGTGATGCTCGTTCCCGTGGGAGCGCTGCTGGTGGTGTTCGACGCCCAGAGCTGGTGGGAGGCCGCCGTGCTGAGCCTGGGCGCGGTGGCGGGGCTGGTGGCCGCGGTGTGGTGGGTGGTGGGCGACGTCCTGCGCGTCGGGCCGTCCTGTCTGGTCGTGGCTGTGGCGGTGTGGTTGTTCGGGGCGCTGGTGGTGGACGGGCCGACGGCGTTCTTCGGCATCTCCGTCGTGGGCCCGCTCCTCGTTCCCCGGGTGTCGCGTCACCGCGGCGTGGCCGCCGTGGGGCTGGTGGCCTTCGTCGCCGTGGCGGGCCTGGCGAGGCTGCTGGTGACACGGGACGACGTTCCCGGCGTGCTGATCGGGTACGTCCTGATCCCGGCGGGGGTCACCGTGCTCGCCGTCGGCCTCATGTTCGCCAACAAGGTGGTCTACCAGCTCATCGCGGAGCTGGAGCAGTCGCGCGAACGCGAGGCGGAGCTGGCCGTCACGCGTGAGCGCATGCGGTTCGCCAGCGACCTGCACGACGTCCAGGGCCACACGTTGCACGTGGTGAAGCTGAAGACCGCCCTGGCCCAGAAGCTGGTGCGCGCCGACCCCGCGCGGGCGGAGGAGGAGCTGAAGGAGATCCACGCCCTGGTGGGCGACACCATCACCCAGACCAGAGAGCTGGCCTACGCGCAGCGGCGGCTCAACCTGTCCGCCGAGCTGGAGAACGCGAAGAACCTCTTCGAGGCCGCGGGCATCCGCGTGCGCGTCGACCGCGAGGCCGAGATCGACGCCCACGCGGGCGAGCTGCTCGGCCAGGTCCTGCGGGAGACGACGACCAACATCCTGCGGCACGCGCAGGCCGAACAGGTGTGCATCACCCTGTCCAAGTCGGGCATCGCCATCGTCAACGACGGCGTGCGGGACGCGCCGCTCCCCGAGCTGAGCGGGCTCGCCACGCTCGGGGAACGGGTGGCGGGCAACGGCGGCGAGCTGACCGTGGAGCAGAAGGACGGGCGATTCCTGACGGCCGCGGCGATCCCGCCCGCCCGTCGCGAACCGGGGAAGGACGACCGATGACCACCGTGGTGCTCGCCGACGACGAGGCACTGCTCCGCAAGGCGCTGGCGGCGCTGCTCCCGCTCGAGGGCGACGTGACCGTGCTGGCCGAGGCGGAGGAGGGCGAGGCCGCCGTGCGGGCCACGCTGCGGCACCGGCCCGACGTGCTCGTCATCGACCTGGAGATGCCCGGCGTGGACGGGCTCGACGCCGTCGCGCGGATCCGCCGCGAACTGCCCGACCAGGTGATCCTCATGCTGACCCGGCACGCCAGGCCCGGCGTGCTGCGCAGGGCGCTGAAGCTCGGCGTCCGCGGCTTCGCCAGCAAGTCCGCCGACCCGGCGCACATCGCCTCGGTCATCAGGACGCTGCACGAGGGCCGACGCTGGATCGACCCGGACGTCTCCGCCGCCGCCGTCGTCGATGACTGCCCGCTCACCGACCGCGAGATCGACGTGCTGCGGGCGACCCGCGAAGGCTACTCCGTGGCCGACATCGCCACCCGGCTCCACCTGGCGCAGGGCACCGTGCGCAACTACCTGTCCAACGCGATGCAGAAGACCCAGACCAGGACCCGGCACGAGGCGGCCCGCTACGCCCGCGAACACGACTGGCTGTGAGCCCCGACGGCCCGGCGCGCGGCTCAGGTCGTGATCGATAACATTCCCGGACCGCCGCGCTGGTCGCCGCCTGGGTGAAGCGGCCGGTCTACGACGGTCACGTGCTCTGCAGTTGCGGGATGCACCTGCTCGGCGCGCCCGAGGTGGAGATCGAGGTCGCCGCGCGTCCGACGCGGGACGAGGTGCCCGGCCTGGTCGAGCACCTGGACGCGCTGGGGATCTACCTGCTCACCGATCCCCGCGCGCGGGAGATCGAGGACGGCCCCGGGTTCCGGCTGACCGCCGGTTGACGGGGACGCCATGAAGCCTCGGTCGCCGGCCGTCCGCCTCCCATGTGACCATCGGGGCTCCCGTCTCGTCCTCCGGGGCATGGGAAAACTTCGAGGGCTTTGGCTGTTTCCTGCAGTTCTGTCCGCAGGGCTCGGCCTGTGGCGTATCGACGGGCCGTCGTTCTGGGCGGACGAGGGCGTGTCCGTGGCGATCGCCCGGCTGCCGCCGCCGGATCTGCTCGTGGTGCTGGACCACATGGATCGCGTGCACGCCGTCTACTACGGGCTGCTCCATCTGGTGATCTCGGTCGCCGGCACGGGCGAGTGGGCGGTGCGGCTGCCGTCCGTGCTGGCCATGAGCGCCGCGGCCGGGCTGCTGACAGCCCTGGGCCGCCGCCTGGTGTCGCCGGGGGCGGGCCTGCTGGCCGGTCTGATCTACGCGCTGTTGCCGGTGGTGAGCAGGTACGCCCAGGAGGCCAGACAGTACGCCCTGGTCACGGCGCTGGCCATCGGCGCGACGTACCTGCTGCTGGTGGCCGTCGAGCGGGGGTGCGCCCGGTGGTGGGCGGCGTACGCGGGTGTGCTGACCGTCGTGGGCTGGTTGCACCTCTACGGGCTCTTCCTCCTTCCGGCGCACGCGCTCATGCTCCGTTCGGCCACCGCGTGGCGTCGCTGGGGGATCGCCGCCGCGGTCGTCTGCGCGGCGAGCGCCCCGCTCGTGCTGCTGGCCGCCCCGCAGTCGGGGCTGATCTCGTGGCTGCCGCTGCCGAGCGCGGCGACCGTCCGGCATCTGGGCACGCTGGTGTTCGGCGGCCACCCCGTGGCCATCTGGACGGTGCTCGCCTTGGCGGCTCTCGGATTACGTGAGAGAGCCGTCCGGGCCGTCGCGCTCCCTTGGCTGATGGCGCCCATGGCCCTGATGATCGCGATCTCGTTCGTCGTCCAGCCGATCTTCTACCCGCGGTACGCGCTCTACTGCGTGGCCGCCCTGGCGCTGGCCGCGGGCGCGGGGCTGGCCGCGCTGCGGCCGCGGCTGCTCGCCCCCGTGCTGGTCGTCGCCTTGGCCGCCGTCATGGTCCCCGCGCATCTGGCGATCAGGGCTCCGTCGAGCCGCCCCGACGACTTGCGGGGCCTGGCCCACACCCTGCGCTCCCATGCGCTGCCCGGCGACGCCGTGCTGTACGTGCCCGCGGGGAACTGGATGTCGGTCACGCCCTATCTCGGCTCCATGGCCTGGCTCGACACCACCACACTGCACCGGGATCGATTCTTCGGCGACCTGCCGCCCGGCCGCTTCCGCGAGGCCGTGGCGGGCGAGGCGCGGGTCTGGGTGGTGGAGGGAGCCGCGGGCAGCCACGGCAACGCGGCTGAGCTGCGCCGGGATCGCCGCTTCAGGCTGGTGCGGTCGTGGACGTTCCGTACCAGGACGTTGTCGGTGTTCGAGCAGGTGGCGGCGAGCAAGAAGTGACCTGTGACCATCCGGCGATTCGGCTCGTCCTATGGTGCGACTGTAGTTCCGGCCCGGAGGTCCCATCATTGAAGAGCTCTACCGCCAGTACTGGCCGCTCGTGTGCGGGTTCCTGCTGCGGCGGACCAGGGATCCGCACCTGGCCGAGGACCTCGCGCAGGAGACGTTCATCAAGGCCACCAGGGCCCTGCTCGGCTGGCGCGGTGAGAACCCGGGCGCGTGGCTGCTCGCCATCGCGCGCAACGTCCTCATCGATCACGTCCGGCGCACCCGCAGGGAGCTGCCGTTACCCGATCCGGAAGAGCTGGCCGTGCCCGCGTTCGACGTCTCCGCCGTCGAGGTTCGCGAGGCCCTCGACCGGGTGCCCGAACAGCACCGGAGGCTGCTCACGCTGGTCTACCTCGAGGGGTTCTCGCTCGTGGAGGTGGCCGCGATGACCGGAAGGACCACGGCGGCGGTGAAGACCGCCATCTGGCGGGCCCGCGCCGCCTTCGCCGACAGCTACGGAGCCGACGGCTACGGAGCCGACAGTTACGGAGCCGACAGTTACGGAGCCGACAGTTATGGAGATGGCTCATGACAGAGCAGCCCGAGCCGCTGCTGATCCCCGACTTCGACCCCAAGGCGACCAGGCGCGCCGTACGCCGCGGCATCCGCAGGACCGCGACGCTGGTGCTGGGCGTTCTCCTGGTCCTGGTGCTGGTGGCCACGCTCGGCTCCACGCTGATCCAGACGCGCGGTGACCGGGAGCAGCGGATGGTCCAGGTGCTCGGCACCGCGTTGCGGATCGCCAAACCCGCCTACACCTTCGACTCGCTCGTGTGCTGCCGGACGGAGCCGCTGTCGATGACCTTCACGGGCACCGCCGTGCCGCTGCGCGCGCACGGCGGGTTCGGCACGCTGAGCCGGCCGGGCTTCACCGTACGGCAGAACCTGTTCGGCAAGGTGGAGGACCTGCCGTGGGCGGAGCTGGCGAACACCACGCTGACCATAGCGCTGTTCAACATGGGTACCGATCTTCAGCGCAAGGCGAACATCCGGCGGGTTCTGGCGAGGCTGCCGCAGGACATGAACGCGCTGGCGGTGGTGGAGTTCGAACAGCCTCTCGCCACCGACGCGCTGGCCGGCTTCGCCCGCCAGTACGGCGCCTGCCCGGACAAGGTGGTGTACGAGTCCCGCCCAGGGTCGACGCCCATCACCTGGGACAACAGCATGACGCCACCGCCGGACGACACGGCGCCCGGCCAGATGATCGGGTGCGTCGATGTCCTCCCCGATGGCCTGGCCGCCTTCCGGAGCTGGGCGCGGATGCTTCAGCAGCACGACGAGCCCAACCTGCGCCGCTTCGACCTGACCCTGGCACGGCTGCGCAAGTCCTCGGCCGATGGCCTCGCCTACGGCTACGTCGATGAGCTTGTCACCGTCGAGAAGCTCAGGACGATCATCGAGGATCCACGCGTCCGCGCGGTACGGCTGGCCGACGTGGCCTTCGAGCTCGAACGCCCCTGAGACGTCCGGGGAGTGACCCGGCGCTCCACCCAGGGGAGCCGGAACCGGCGGCGTGATTGAATCGGCACTCGCCCGACGAGGAGGAGAGCCATGGCGGTGGACCGCGAGCGGAGTGTGGTGTTCGGCGAGGCGGTCGAGCAGTACGAGTCGGCCAGGCCCGGCTATCCCGAACAGCTCGTCACCGACGTGCTGGAGTACGCCCCCGCCGGGCCGGTGCTGGAGGTGGGGGCCGGGACGGGCAAGGCCACGGCCGGGTTCGCCGCCCGCGGCGTCGACCTGACGTGCGTCGAGCCCGATGCCAGGATGGCGGCGGCGCTGGCGGCCAAGTGCCCCGGCGTACGGGTGGAGCGCGGGATCTTCGAGGACTACGTCCCCGACCGGCGCTTCGCCCTGCTGTACTCGGCGCAGGCGTGGCACTGGGTGGACCCGGACCGGCGCTGGGACCTGGCCCACGCGGCGCTGGCCCCCTCGGGAGCGCTGGCGCTCTTCTGGAGCCACTACCTCGTCACCGAGCCCGGCCTGCGGGCCGCCCTCGCCGACGTGGCCCGCCGCCACGGCGTGACCAGCCACAGCCTGCACCAGGACGAGGACCGTACGGGGGAGTCCCAGCACCTGCTGGCCGGCGACCCGCGCTTCACCGACCTGGACGAGCGCTCCTACGCCTGGACGCAGTGGTACGACGCCCGCCGCTATCTCGACCTGGTCGGCACCATCTCCGCCTACCGGATCCTCGAGCCCGCCCTGCGGGAGGCGGTGCTGGGGGAGGTGGCCGCGCTGGTGGGTGACGGCGTGGACATGACCTTCACCGCCGACCTCACCCTCGCCCGCCGGGCCGGCTGACGCCGTCCCTGGAAGGGGTCACGGGTCGGCAGGCGTGCGTGTGGTGACGGTGGTCAAGGCGGTCAGGTGAGGGCTTTGGCGATCAGGTTGGCGACGAGTTCGGCGTCGATGTGCTGGCCGGTGAGCTGGCAGAGGCTTTCCTGGTAGAGCAGGACGGCGGTGAAGGTGGCGGCGGCGGCCTCCAGCCGGGCATGGTCGCCGCGGGCGCCGGGGAGGGCGAGTTCGAGGGCGAACCTGGCGCGCCGGTTCAGCTCGGCGTTGAGGTGCCTGAGGCGTTCGCGGGCCGGGCGGTGGGTGCCGGCCTCCCGGAACAGGATCGTGCGCATCGCGGGTGAGGCGTGCAGCGGGACCCGCAGGGCGAGTCTGGACAGCATGCGCACGGGGTCGCCCGGCTGGGTGTCGGCGTGGTCCTCGCGGAGTTCCTCGATGCCGGTGCGTTCGCCGATGAGCGTGGCCAGCAGGTCGATCTTGCGCGGGAAGTAGTGGAAGACCAGGCCCTTGGGCACGCCGGCGGCCTTGGCGATGCCGGCGGTGGCGGTGGCGTCGTATCCGGCGTGGGCGAACAGTTCCTCGGCGGCGTTGAGTATCCGGGTGCGGGCGTCGGGCTCGCTCCCCTCGGTCCCGGACGCGTGATTGGTCCGGGGCCCAGGGGATGGTGTCAGGCGCGAGCCGGTGTTCCGCTGCGCGTCTGGATGGCTGTCCACAGACCGACGATAACGGTCGCCGCCCCGGCGATCCATGCGGTCCAGGCAGCCGCGGCCGTTCCGTCGAACCCGAACGCCCACGGCGCGACGAACAGCAGCGCCCCGAGCGCCGCGGTGACCCAGGAGCTCGCGCCGCCCGCTCCGAGCAGGGCCCACAGCGAGGACACCACGAGGAGGGCGCCGACGACGAGCAGTGGCTGGCCGGCCGCGGTGGAGCCGGTGGCCCAGATGAACGGGGCGACGACCGCGACGACCCCTGCGATCAGTGCGATCACATCGGACAGGGATTTGTTGAGATCCATCCTTACCTCCGGGGGTTTGGACGTTGGGGGATGGGCTCTTGATCCACTGTGGAATTGATTGACCGACCGGTCAACACTCCTCTACGTGAGAGGACTATAACCTGGCGTACTTGTCGGACTCTTTCACCATTTGGACGGCGCTCGGTGTTCGTCAGCGCTGGGAGGGGTGGGTGTCCAGGTCGATCAGGTTGCGATCGGGGTCGGCGGCGTCGTACAGCACGCGAACGTGGGTCCGCCCCCGCAGCCGAAGGGCCGGGTCGTGGCCGAGGTGGTCGCCGGTCGCGGTGTGGGTCCGGCCGGTTCGCTCGTCCCGCCAGGTCGCGTGGACGACGTAGGGGTGCCGGTTGTTCACCCGTACGCTGAAGTCGCGCCCGACGTGCTCGATCTCGGCCCACACCTCCTGGCCGTTCGCCCGCAGCCAGGCCCGCTGCCGGGCGATACGCCGTCCCCTGACGAACAGGATCGTACCGAGCGGGGTGAACAGCACGCCCAGTCCGCCGACGATCAGGGGAGCGAGGAACGCCGACCCGAACGACGCGATCCGCGCGTCGGACGGATCGTCCGGATCGTAGGCGACGGGCACGCGTTCGCCTTCGCTGTAGGACGGCGGGTTGCTGCCGGTGGCGCTCTGGAACGAGTAGCGCCTGCCGTCGACGGTGAGCTCCACGGTCGGGTACCACGACGTGCTGCTGCGCAGGTGGCCGTCGGAGCCGCGGGTCGTGCTGGTCCGTGCGGTCAGCTCGACCACGATGCCGTCGGTTCGTCCGGCCGAGGCCAGGAAGCCCGCCGTGGAGGCGGCGAGCGCGGCGCAGACGCAGAGCAGCACCAGTCCGATCAGGGCGAAGATCCCGCCGACGATGGTGGGGAGCCGTCCGTTGTGCATGGTACGAGTGTGCCCAAAGCACAGCAATCTGTCGTCGGGAAATCACGGTTCGCGACCCGGGGCGAGGCCGGGCCGAGGTCGGGGCGAGGTCGGGCCGAGGGTTGACGGCGACCCTGCCGGCGGGCGGTCAGCCGGGAGGGTCGGGCGCCAGGCTGCCGTCGGGGGCGATGTGGTCGAAGATCTGGCGGATCAGCGTGATCACGTGCGGGTCCTCCACCGCGTAGAGCGTGCGGCGGCCGTCGCGGCGCGCGGTGATCAGCCCGGCCAGGCGGAGCTTGCCCAGGTGCTGGGAGACCGTGGCGATGCCGATGCCGACGCGTGTGGCCAGCGTGCTGACGTCGTAGGAGCCGTGGGTGATCAGCCACATGAGCTGCAGTCGCACCGGGCTGGACAGCAGCGCGAACGTCTCGGCCGCCGCCCTCAACTGCGCGGGCGTCGGCGGCGGCTGGTCGGCTCCGGGCTGACTCGGTGTGGAGGAGGTCGGCATCGTTCCTCCATTGTCGCGCACCGATGCGTACCGCTCTCACCATGTTTTGACGTTTGCGCGATTGACGAAACGTGTGGAAGACTGAGGGGCACTCCGAAGGGGAGTAGTCCGCAACGCCCGCGCGTCGACACGCTGAGAACCCCGCGTTCTCCGGCGGCGGGGGCCGGTCACCGACCGGTGGGCGAGACCTTCGGCCACGCGACCATGCCTGGCCGAGCCTCCCTCAGGGTGCCCGGCCGGGCCGTCCCCGCCCGGGAAGGAATTTCCTCTTGACCCCCGCCAGACTGCTCCGCCCGCTCATCCTGTGCGCGCTGCTCACCCTGCCCGCCCTCGTCGTCCGCCTGGCCGGTGTCCATCTGACGCCGCCGATCGCGTTGCTGCTGTTCGGCACGGCGGTGGTGGCCGCCTCGTTCGTGCTCGCCTGGGCGGCCGAGGCGGCGCAGGTCGACATCTCCGGCGGGCTGGCCATCGCCATCCTGGCCGTCATCGCCGTCCTGCCCGAGTACGCGGTCGACCTGTACTTCGCCTACACCGCCGGCTCCGACCCGGCCTACGTCGCCTACGCGGCGGCGAACATGACCGGCTCCAACCGCCTGCTCCTGGGCCTGGGCTGGTCAATGGTCGTGCTCATCGGGCTGGCCCTCGTCAAGCGGCGTACCGGCCGGAGCGTCAGGGCGCTCGTCCTGGACTCCGGCTACCGCATGGAGCTGGGCTTCCTGGCCATCGCCTCGATCGTGGCGCTGGCCATCCCCGCGACCGGGCAGATCTCCCTGCTGCTGGGGCTCGCCCTGCTGGGCCTGTTCGCGTTCTACCTGTGGCGGATGGCGCACACGCCGGCGGGGGAGCCGCACCTGGTGGGCCCCGCCGCCCGCATCGGCGCGCTGCCCCGGCGGGCGCGGCGCGTCACGGTCGTCGCCCTGTTCGCCTTCGCCGCGGCGGTGATCCTGGCCGGCGCCGAACCGTTCGCCCAGGGCCTCATCGCCACCGGACGTGAGCTGGGCATCGACGAGTTCCTGCTCGTCCAGTGGCTCGCCCCGCTCGCCTCGGAGTCCCCCGAGTTCATCGTGGCGATCCTCTTCGCGGTACGCGGCAAGGGCGGCGACGCCATCGGCACCCTGATCTCCAGCAAGGTCAACCAGTGGACCCTGCTCGTCGGCACCCTGCCCATCGCGTACCTGCTCGGCGGCGGCGGCACAGGCGGGCTGCACTTGGATGCCCGGCAGATCGAGGAGTTCGCGCTCACCGCCGCCCAGACCCTGCTCGGCGTGGCCGCCCTGCTGGCGCTGCGCTTTCCCCGCTGGGCCGCGTGGAGCCTGCTCGGCCTGTTCGCCGTGCAGTTCGTCCTGCCCGGTCAGGGCGCCCGTTACGTGCTGTGCGGGGTCTATCTCGCGCTCGCGCTGGCGGCCTTGGTCCGCAACCGGCGGCACCTCGGGCCCACGCTCGCCGCGCCGTTCCGGCGGGGGATCTCGCACGGCGACGCCCGACCGGCCGCGCCGGGCACGCCCTCGACGGCCGAGCCGCCGAGCCGTTCAGCGGCATCCTGACGGCTGGTCCGGCCGACAGATCCCGACCTCCGGATAGCTTGCCGACGCCCGGTCGAGCAGGGGCCGGGGGGTGCCGCGCAGGTGCCAATCGAGGAAGGCGGCCACGTACGCGCGGGTGATCTCCATCGACCGGGAGGCGGGGAGCGTGGCGCCGGTGTCGAGGCCGGCCTGCTCGCCGAGCAGGGAGGTGTCGGTGAAGGAGGCGTGCGCGGCGCCGGTGACCACGAGCCAGCGCCGCCAGCCGGTGAGATGCCGCCAGGCCGCCTCCCACGAGGTGGCCTCCTTGGTGCCGGGGGTGCGGGTGGCCTGGGCGCCGAGCAGGAGGAAGGGCTTGTCCAGCCCGTTCGCCGGTACGGGGACGACGGCGAGGCCGTCGAGGTTGAACCCGGCCTTGATCCTGGGGTCCTTCAGCAGGGCCGCCACCGAACTGGCCCCGCCGACGGAGTGGCCGCCCATGGCGATCCTGGCCGGGTCGATGAGCCTGGAGCCCTCCCACCGGGGGCGCGGGCCGGTGAGCTGGTCGAGGACGAAGGAGACGTCGGCGGCGCGGATCGCGCCCACCTTGTCCCAGAAGGCTTGGTCGTGAGGCTCGATCCGGCAGGCCGTGCAGGTGGCGACGTGGCCGTCGGGGAAGACCGTGGCGAGGTTCTCGTGGGTGTGGCTGATGGCGGCCACGACGTAGCCCCTGCTGGCCAGGTCCTCGGCGAGGCCGGTGAGCGAGCTGCGCGTCTTCTCGAAGCCGGGGGACAGGACGACGAGCGGGAGTTCCCCGCTCCCGCCCGCGGGCGGGGCGTCGCCGGTGGCATGGGTACGCGTGCGGGCGAGCAGATCGGGCGGGACGCCGGTGAGGCCGGCGTCCTTCAGGGTGCGTTCCGACTCCTGGACGGTCATGTACGGCTCCGGCCGCCCGCCCGCTTTCGTGGCCGGGTACCACAGCGAGACCATGAGCTGCCTGGCCTTCGAGCCGGGGTCCCAGGGGTCGGGGCGTGAGGTGTCGGTGAGGTGCAGGGAAGTGGCGCCGACGGGCCGGGAGCCGGTCGGGGCCGGGAGCGAGAGCGTGACGTCGCGTGCCGTCGTGGGGGGTTCGGCGGGGGCGTCAGGGGAGGGGTTGCGTGAGGGGCGGTCCGTCGAGGTGGCGCCCGCTCCGGTCGCGGGGGTGGCGGCCGGTGCGCAGGAGGAGGTGATGATCGTCATGACGGCCAGTACGGCCGCCAGGGTCATGTGACGCATGAGGTCGCCTCTCGGTGGGGTGGAGGACGACCGTAAAGGCGGGGGAGGTCGTGGCGCGTCGGCCGGGGTGAGGAGGTCTCGGGGCGGGGTCGTTCTCGCGGTGTAGTCGGGCGGGCCGCGAGGGCGTGGGCGGGGTCGTTCTCGTGGTGCAGTCGCGCGGGCCGTGGGGCGTGGGGCGGAGTGTTCCGTGACTTCGTCGGCGGGGGTGCCCGGGTCGCTAGGGTGAGGCGTCCAGTTCCTCCTTCGCCCCCCGGGAAGTGCCACGTGCTCCGTCGTCACCGCTTAGGCGTGCCCGCCTTCGTCGTCATCGTCGTCTACCTCGCCGCGCTGGCCGTCACCGTGGTGGTCGCGCTGGCCGCCGATGACCTCGCCGCGCTGTGGTGGGCGACGTTGTTCGCCGAACCGGACCCGCGCGTCCAGGCCACGGGGCCGAACGTGCTCCTGCTGGCCCTGGCGGGGCTGGTGGTGGCCTGGGTGCTGTGGCAGTGCCTGCGCGGGCCGCTTACCGTGCCGCTTACTGGGCCGCAGGCTGGGGTGGAGGACGTGGCGGAGGACGGGCCGCCCGTGGAGCGGGATCGCGGGACGCGGCGGCTGCGGGTGGTCTTCTACGTCGCGGCGGCGGCGAGCATCGCCCAACTGTTCCTGGCAGCCTGGCCCTGGTGGGCCTGGCTGGTGATGTTCGTGCCGGGCGCGGCGATGGTGCTCGTGCTCTCCCCGGCCGTCGGGCGCACCCGGCGACATGGCCGGGGCCTGCTGGTCTGCGGCCTCCTGGGATACCTGGGCACGCCCATGGGCTTCGCGCTGGTGCTCTCCGGGTACGAGCCCGGGGTCATCCCGTTGACCAGCGGCTTGCTGTACCTGATCTGGCAGGCGCTGGTCCTGCGGGCGCAGTGGGACGACCCCCGCTGGCAGCGGGCCACCGTCAAGTACGGCATCCTCGGCGTGGTGCTGCCGTTCGTGCTCACGATGGCGGGCGCGCCGATCGGGGCGCCGTGGGACGTCTACCAGGAGGCCGTGGCGGTCGCCGGTCTGCTGAGCGTGGTCTGGATGGTCCGTTCCGCCCACGACCTCGCGGCGCCGCGGCCCGTACCGGTTCCTTCCGCGTGACGCTTGCCGCGGGACGGTCGGCCGGGAGTCAACGGCTCATCGTGGTCTCGCGCTCCATGCGCGACAGCTTCTCGGGATTGCGTACGGCGTAGAGGCCGGTGATGAGGCCCTCGTCGACGCGTACCGCCATGACGGTGTCGAGCTCGCCGCCGATCCGGATGATCAGCGCCGGGTGGCCGTTGACCTGCGCCGGTCGCAGGGACGCCGCAGGGGCGATCCGGCCCAGCACGCCGGCCACCTGACCGGCCCCCACGACGGGCGACAGCGCGGCCTGCCTGAGTCCGCCGCCGTCCGTCAGGAGGACGACGTCCGGTGCGAGGAGGTCGAGCAGGCGTTGGAGCTCGCCCGTCTGGACCGCCCGGTGGAACGCCTCCAGCACGTCCCGCGTCTGGGCCGGGGACACGGCCCCGCGCGGCCGGCGGGCGGCGACGTGCGCCCGTGCCCGGTGGGCGATCTGGCGGACCGCGGCCGGGCTCTTGCCGACGGCGTCGGCGATCTCGTCGTAGGCCAGGTCGAACACCTCCCGCAGGACGAAGACCGCCCGCTCGGTCGGCTGGAGCGTCTCCAGCACCAGCAGCATCGCCATCGAGACGCTGTCGGCCAGCTCGACGTCCTCGGCCACGTCCGGTGTGGTCAGCAGCGGCTCGGGCAGCCAGGGGCCGATGTAGGACTCCTTGCGCCGGCCGAGCGTGCGCAGCCGCTTCAGCGCCTGCCGGGTGGTGATCCGGATCAGGTACGCGCGCTGGTCCAGCACGGTGCCGAGGTCGACGCCCGCCCATCGCAGCCAGGTCTCCTGCAGGGCGTCCTCGGCGTCGGCGGCCGAGCCGAGCATCTCGTAGGCGACCGTGAACAGCAGGTTGCGGTGGGCGAGGAACGCCGCGGTCGCCGGGTCCGTGGCCGGGCCCGTGGCCGGGCCCGTGCCTTCGGCGCGAGCGAGAGGGCCGGCCGGGTGCGTCGGTTGCTCGCTGCGTTCGCTCATCGCTGGTTCCTGTCTGTTCGTTCGCGGTCGTGCCGTGCATACGATCCCGGACCCCACCGCCGTGTGACACTCACGCCCGGTGACGCATGTCACATGAGCCGCACTGTCACAAGGACCGGGCCGCCGGGATCTCTTGCCCGTCAGGACGCCGCGCCGACGAACCGCGCGGCACCCCGCACCACCAGTGAGGACCATGTCATGGAACCCCGTATCGACCTCATGGCCAACCCGCTCGGCGCCAAGATCGCCAAGCGGATCTACAACGTCGCCCTGGCGATCCAGCAGTCGCCGCTGTCCCAGACCGTCCAGGACCTGGTGATGCTGCGGGCCAGCCAGATCAACGGCTGCGGCTTCTGCGTCGACTACCACACCAAGGACGCCACCGCGGCCGGGGAGAGCGCGGTACGGCTTCACCTGGTCGCCGCCTGGCGGGAGTCCACCGTGTTCACCGAGGCAGAGCGGGCCGCTCTTGCGCTCACCGAGGAGGGTACCCGGCTCGCCGACACCCACCACGGCGTGTCCGGCCAGACCTGGGCGTGGGTGCGCGAGCACTACGACGAGGACCAGGTCGTCGCGCTGGTCTCCCTGATCGCCATGATCAACGCGAACAACCGGCTCAACGTGATCGTGCGCAACCCGGGAGGCTCGTACGAGCCCGGCATGTTCGCCGCCATGGCGCACTGACCGGCGGCCCGCGGGGCGCTGGTCAGTCCGGGCCGCGCAGGGCGCCGGTCAGCGTGGTCAGCGCCTCGGCGATCCGCTCCGGCGTGAGGCCGAGGACCGTGCGCTGGTAGAGGTACACCTCGGGGGCCAGGGGGGCGAGCAGGACGTCGACCAGCGCGTCCGGGCCGGGCGTGCCGGCGGCGGCCAGGAGGGCGCGCACGTGGGCGCGCCAGAAGCCGTACGCGCCGGTCTCGAAGCGGGAGCGGCCCACCTCCGAGCCGAGCACCAGGTGGGAGTGGCCCTCCAGCAGGCCCACCATGGCGGCGTAGAAGGCGGCCAGCCGCGCGGCGGGCGGCGCTCCCGGGCCGAGCGGCGGCTCGCCGCGCAGCAGGAGTTCCTGCAGGTCCCGCTCGTGCTCGTCGAGCAGCGCCACGGCGATCGACGCCCGGTCGGGGTAGCGGCGGTACAGCGTGCCCCGGCCCACCCCGGCCGCCTTGGCGATGTCGTCCATCGTCACGTCGTTCGGGGGGCGCTGCGCGAACAGCAGCGCGGCCGCCTCGAGGATCCGGGTGCGGTTGCGCGCGGCGTCGGCTCTCTCCATGCCGCCCATTGTATGTGGACATCGCGTCCGGTTATATTATCCGGACAGCGTGTCCACATATCTGTGGTGAGGAGAGACCATGCTGCTGCACCTGGACGCCAGCGCCCGCCGGGCGTCGTTCTCGCGGAGGCTGTCGGCCGTGTACGCCCAGACCTGGCGGGCCGCCCACCCCGAGGGCGGCTACGTCTACCGCGACCTGGCAGCGCGACCCGTACCGCACATCGGCGAGCCCTGGACCGAGCTGTGCGACCACATCCTGGAGCACGAGATCATCGACATCGCGCGCTACCGGGAGGCGGCCCGCACCCCCGCCCCGCGCCAGGCGTGGGCCGTCGTCGAACCGCTGCTGGAGGAGGTCGTCGCGGCCGAGACGATCCTCATCGGCACGCCGATGTACAACTACTCGATCCCCTCGGCGCTGAAGGCGTGGCTCGACCAGATCACCTTTCCCAGGATGTCCCTCGCAGGCCGCTCGTTCGTGGTGACGAGCGCGCGCGGCGGCGCGTACGGGCCAGGCACGCCCCGCGAGCCGTACGACCACCAGGAGCGCTACCTGCGCGACTTCTTCAAGGGCCACTTCCGGGTCGAGGACGTGAGGTTCATCCACGCGGAGCTGGTCAACGCCCGGCTCGATCCGTCTCTGGCCCACCTGCGCGAGCGGCACGAGCGGTCCCTGGCCGCGGCGCTCGAGGAGGCGGCCCGGTGAGCTGGCTGATCCTGCTGCTGGCCGGGCTGGTCGAGGTGGCGTGGTCGCAGAGTATCAAACCGACGCAGAACTTCACCCGGCCGCTGCCCACGCTGATCTGCCTGCTGCTGATGGCCGCCGCCGTCTGGCTGCTGTCGCAGGCCATGAACACGCTGCCGGTCGGCACCGCGTACGCCGTCTTCACCGGCATCGGCGCCGTCGGCGCGATCACCCTGGGCATCGTGCTCAACGACGACCCCGTGTCGGCGGGCAGGATGGCGGCCCTCGCTCTGATCGTCGGCGGAATCGTCCTGGCTCGGGCCACCACCTGAGACGGCGGCCTTCACCGGGGCCGGGCAGGAGGACTCCGAGGGGGAGGGCGTGCGCGATCCTGCCTAAGCTGGCACGGTAAGAGACCGGCGGGCCGTGTGGGGCGGGGCCGGTCGCCGCGAGGACTGGAGCGCCGTACGCATGTCGACCGCCTTCGTCGTCTTCTACCGGAACATGAACCTGGGCCATCCGAGGAGCCCCGACCGGGCGACGCTCGAAGGGGCGCTGCGTGCGGCGGGCGCGGTGTCGGCGCGGTCGTTCCAGACGAACGGGACGGTCCTCATCGAGGTCGGCGACGCCGCGCCGGGCGAGGTGGTGGGCCGGGCGGCGGCACGGCTGCGGACCGCCGGCGGGTACGACGACGCCGCGTTCGTCCGCCCCCTCGACCGGCTCGCGGCCATCCTCGACCGCGACCCCTTCGCCGGCGCCGGTGACGAGCGCACCTACCGCGAGACGTTCACCTTCTTCGACGGCGTCCAGGACTTCGGGGCCCCTCTTCCCTGGACGAACGCCCGAGGCGACGTCGACGTCATCGAGATCACCGACGGCGTGGCCTTGAGCGTCATCAGGAAGAACGGGACGCGGGTCGGCAGTCCCACCGCGGAGATGGAGGCGAGGCTCAAGGTCTCCGCCACGACGCGCACGGCGGGGACGGTCGAGCGCCTGGTCAAAGCGTTTCGCTGAGCGGCGCGGAAGTCCCGCCCGCGCCGGTCACGGCCCCGGACGCGCTCCGGTGATCTCTTCGCGTGGCAGCGCGTGCAGGGCCAGGACGGCGCGCAGGAAGCCGTCGCGGTCGGCCGCGGGCAGGCGGGCGAGCAGCCGGTCCTCGTTGGCGCGGATGCCGGCCCGCGCCGCGCCGAGCACCCGGCGGCCGTCGTCGGTGATCGCGAGGACCCGCGCGCGGCGGTCGCCGGGGTCCGGCTCGCGGGTGATCAGCCCGGCTGCCTGGAGTCTGTCGAGGGTGCCGATGATGCGGGTCTTGTCGGCGCCGATCGCCTCCGCGAGGGCGGCCTGGGTGCGTACGGAGCTGCCGGCCAGGGCGCCGAGCACGGCGTAACCCCACATGGAGACTCCGTGCGCGGCCAGCACGGGCAGCTCGGCGGCGATCAGCGACTGGACGAGGGGGTGCAGCATCTCGGCGAGATCGGGGCGGTCTGTCACAGCCCGAAAATATCATTTGACAGATGATAAGCGCACTTAGACTATGTGCGAGTGCAGATGGATAAGCCCACTTCGGACGACCGGGCGGCCCAGGCCGTTCCGGTCGATCTGGTCGATCTGGTCGCGCTCGACGCGCACGCCGTGCGTACCAGCGTCGAGCTGGCGGCCAGGGTGCGACCCGGCGACCTGTCCCGCCCCACGCCCTGCCTCGGATGGACCCTGTACGGCCTGCTCGCGCACATGGCCACCCAGCACCACGGCTTCGCCGCCGCGTCGCGGGGCGACGGCGATCTCGCCCACTGGAAGCTGCGCTCACTCGGGGACGATCCCGTCGCGGGCTACCGGGCCTCGGCCGAGCACGTCCTGACGGCCTTCGCCGCCGACGGGGTGCTCGATCGCGTGTTCCCGCTGCCCGAGTTCGGCGGCGGGAGGTCCTTCCCCGGGGCGCAGGCGATCGGCTTCCACCTCATCGACTACGTGGTGCACTCCTGGGACCTCGCCAAGACCCTGGGCGTCGACGTCGGCTTCCCGGCGGAGCTGCTGGAGGTCGCGCTCGACGTGGCGAGAGCCGTGCCGGGCGGCGAGGCGCGCCTGGCGCCCGGAGCCGCCTTCGCGCCCGCGCTCACCCGGCCGGGCGGATCGCGCCTGGACGAGATCGTGGCAATCCTGGGCCGCTCACCGAGCTGGCCCGACCAGACCTTCCAGAGGAGCTGACATGAACAACACCGTCACACTGATCCGCGACCACCGGCTCACCCAGCGGGTGGAGTACGCCTACGCCGCGGTCGCCGACACCCCCGCCCGGTTCGTCTGGGTGGCCGGGGCGTGCCCGCTCGACCTCGACGGCGGCACCGTCGCGGTCGGCGACTACGCCGGTCAGGCGCACCAGGTGATGCGCAACCTCGTGACCGCGCTGGACGGCGCGGGCGCGTCGCCGGCCGACGTCGTCAAGACCACCGTGTACGTGGCCTCCTCCCGGCAGAGCGACCTGGGCGCGGTGTGGAAGGTGTACCGGGAGTACATGGGCGAGCATGACGTGCCCAGCACCCTGCTCGGAGTGACGGTGCTCGGCTACGACGACCAGCTCGTCGAGGTGGAGGCCGTCGCCGTGCTCCCCGGCGGGCGGGACTCCGGCCGCGACGGGCAGGGGTGAGGGGCCCGGGAAGAGTCCACCCGGAGGGACCCGGGCAGCGCCCCGAGCGGAGCGCTGCCCGGCGGTCGCTATCCCTCCTCGGCCACTCCCAGGTACATCACCTTGGAGTCCGACGGGTTGTACGCGATGGAGCTGACCCGGTCGTAGGAGTTGTGGTTGATCGTGACCCGGTCGCGGCGGGAGTCGTACCGGTAGATGTCGGTGCCGTAGCCCGCCCAGCTCGTCCCGTAGACGAAGTAGAGGATGTTCGGGTCCGTCGGGTGCGCGGACAGCAGCGGCCCGTTGTGGATCGTGATCGCGTCGTCCTGGTCCACGACGGGGCTGAACCGCCTGCCCCCGTCGGTCGAGCGGTAGATGTGGCGGCCCTGGGACGGCACGCCCTGATCCATCTCCTTCAGGTCGAGGCCCATCGCGTAGACGACGTTGGGCGCGGCCGGGGAGACCACGGCGCTGAACGCGTTGATGCGGTCGCCCAGCCCCTCGGACGTGGACCACGTACGCCCGCCGTCGAACGTGACGCGGGCGCCGGTGTCCGACCCGCCCACCACCACGTGGTCCAGGTTGTTCGGGTCGAAGGCCGCGGTGTAGATGAGGTGCAGCTCGTTCTCCGGCCAGGCGGGCAGCCCGACGGTACGCCAGGTGCGGCCGCCGTCCCTGGAGTCGTACAGTTGCCCGGTCACCCCGTCCGACACCCGCAGGTGGTCGCCCCGGCGGCGGTCGGTGCCGACGCCGACCACCTGGCTCGCCGGTGAGGTCAGCGGCGTGATGCCGTCCGGCGTGACGAGCGAGAGGTTGCCGTCACGGTCCCAGGCGTAGGCGCGGTCGCCGGTGGCGGCGACCAGCCCGATGTTCGAGCCGGTCACCTTGCCCACGGTGGTCCACGTGCAGCCGGCATCCTTCGAGGTCAGCAACGCGTTGTTCGACATCGCGAGCAATTGGTTCGCACGGTCGAGGGCGACGAGCCCCTGGGTGTACACGACCGGTGTCGGCGCCTGGCTGGTCGGGGTCACGGTGCGGCCCTCGTTCCGCGTGAACGTCACCGAGCCGTCGCTCGTCACCGTTCGGCAGGACGGCTGTCGCCAGTGCCCCGCATTGCCAAAGTCGTCATCCGCGACTGCGGGCGCGGCGGCCGACAAGACCGTCAGTGCGGTCGCCAGTCCGATAGTCAACGCCTTCAAGATGGCCTCCGTTCTCGTGGGACATCCGAACGTCCCATGACACGTCCTATCGGGCGGAGGACCGCCTAGGCTAGGCAAATGATTGGCAGATATACGACATTTCAGGAATCAGACAGGCTTGCGGATCATGAACACTGAGGACAACGCGCTTTCCGCCGTCGGCGTCGACGCCGATGACGAACGAATCTACCGAGACCTGTTGCGCCACCCGCGCGCCACCCTGCCCGAGCTGGCCGCGCACACCGGCCGTACGACGGTGGCCCTGCGCCGCGCGTTCTCCAGGCTGGAGGCGCTGGGGCTGGTCAGTCGCATGGCGGGCCGCCCAGTCAGGTTCCTGCCGACGCGGCCCGACGTGGCGGTGGCCGCCCTCATCTCACGCCGCGAGGAGGGGCTCGCCCAGGCCCGGCTGGCCGCGCTCGCGCTGCTGGCCGAGACGCCGCACCTGGAACACCACGCCCCGGAGGAACTGGTGGAGGTCGTGCAGGGGCAGGCCGCCGTGGTGCAGCGCTTCACCCAGTTGCAGCAGACCGCGACCGAGGAACTGCTGGTGCTCGACCGCCCGCCCTACGCCCAGGACCCGAGCGAGCAGAACGTCGAGGAGATCGACCGCCTCGCCCACGGCGTCCTGGTACGCGGCATCTACGATGTCTCCGCCCTGGAGATCCCCGGCAAGCTGCGCCTGGCCCAGGAGTCGGCGGCGGCCGGCGAGCAGGCCAGGATCAGCCCCGAGGTGCCCATGAAGCTGGCCATCGCCGACCGCAGGAGCGCGATCCTGCCGCTGAGCACGGACGAGTCCGCCCACGCCGACAGCGCCGTCATCGTGCACTCCTCGACCCTGCTCGACGCGCTGGTCACCCTCTTCGAGGTGCTGTGGCGCTCGGCGCTCCCGCTCCCGGCCAAGCCCCTGGGCGCCTTCGACGGCACGGCCGACCTGCCGGACCCGGAGCTGTTCACGCTGCTCGCGGCCGGGCTCAAGGACGAGGCGGTGGCGCGGCAGCTCGGGGTGAGCCTGCGGACGGTCCACCGGCGGGTCAGCGAGCTGATGGACCGGCTGGGCGCGCGCACCCGCTTCCAGGCCGGGCTGCTCGCCTCGCGCCGCGGCTGGCTGTGAAACGCGTCCGGTGAGGCGGCGCCGGCGATTCCCGCGACCCCACGGACCCGGGCGAGGCAGGGGCGGAACGCCTTTCCTCGGGGCGGTGTGACCAGGTCAGGAATAGCGAGGTTGAGGAGACTTCTATGGCGTGTTGACTTCACCGGTTGCGGATCGGGCCTGTGCGGTGTGAACGCCGTGGAGGGAATCCAGGAACGGCCGCGCTCCCGCGGCCGAGCCGAATGTGCCCGGCAGGTCAGGAGGACGTATGGCCATTTCGGCCGGCATTCCGGCGCGGGGTGGATCTGGGGCCGCTGGGGCTCTTGTGGTCATTGATCTTTTCTGATTATTGTCCTGATTGTCGGCGATGGCGATCACCCATACCGCCCCGCCCGGCTCTTACCGGCATCCCCCCAGCCGCCGGTCTCACCACGAGGAGGATCTCCCATGTTCCGTGCCCTGAACAGGATGAGCGACCGTCTGCTCAGCAAGGTTCTGCCGTCGGCCACCGCCGAGGCCGACGTCTGCTTCTGGCACCCCTCCGGCTTCCGGTGCTGCGTCATCGCCGGTAAGACGTACTGCGGCATCTGAGCCGCGGCACCAGGCATGACCTGCCGGGCGTGAGCCACTGATCGCCCCTGGCAGCACAGCTCAGGCACGCACCGCGCCCGCCGGGCTGGTCCTGGCCGGCGGACGCGGTGCCGTGGGCACTCCCTCCTCCGCTTCGCCGAACCCCGAAGGGGACGCCGATGTCCTTCCTCGTGGCCGCCGTCGTCTTCGTCGGCGCGCTGAGCATCGTCAACCTGGCGCTCATGCTGGCCGTGATCCGCCGCCTTCGCGAACGTCCTGGCACGCCGCGCGACGTTCCCCTGCCGCCCCCCTACACCCCCGCCGGTACGAAGCTGCCGGAGTTCGCCGCCACGGACACCACCGGTGCCACCGTCACGCGCGCCACCTTCGGCGCGGGGACGGCGGGGGACGGGACGACCGTCGTCGCCATGTTCGCCACCACCTGCTCCGCCTGCGACGAGCACCTGCCCGGCTTCGCCGAACGCGTCCGCCACCTGGGCCGCGACCGCGTCATGGCGCTGGTCGTGGGCGGCGGGCCGAAGACGGAGACCTTCACCGCCGCGCTCGCCCCCGTCGGCGCCGTGGTCGTCGAGGACTTCGGCGGCCCGGTGCACGCCGCCTTCGACCATCCCCCGTTCCCCGGCTTCTACCTGGTGGACGCGGAGGGCGTTGTCACCGCGTCGGCGCACTCGCTCGACGGGCTCCCGATCCCGGCGGGTGTCTGAACGCGATGGTGAGCTGACGCGATGGCGAACTCCATGCTCAGGCGCGTACGGGTCGTCGCGGCCCTCGCCTGGAAGGCGCATCCGGCGGCGACCGCCGGCTCGGTCGTCCTCGGTGTCCTCGGCGGGGTGGCGCCGGTCGCGACCGCGTGGCTGACGAAACTCGTCCTCGACGCGCTCGCGCTGGGCGAGGGGACGGCCGCGCTGGTGCCGCTGGGCGCCGGGCTGGCCGTGGCCGGGCTGGCGGTCATCGTGCTGCCGCACGTGTCGGCGTACGCGCAGGCGCAACTGCGCAGGGCGTTGCGGCTGCTCATCTACGACCGGCTGTTCCGCGCCGTCAACGCCCACCCAGGGCTCAGCCGCTTCGAGAACCCGAGTTTCCACGACACGCTCCGGCTGGCGTACGAGTCGAGCCACAACGCGCCCGACCGGCTGGTGGCCGGGACGCTGGCGATCGGGCAGGCGCTCATCACCCTGTCGGGCTTCGTCGTCACGCTGTTCGCGGTCAACCCGCTCATGGTGGCCGTCATTCTGGTGGCGGCGCTGCCCTCCGTACGCATCCAGCTCGTGCTCAGCAGGGAGCGGGCCGAGGTGATGTGGGAGATCACCCCCGCCATGCGCCGCCAGGTGTTCTACGGCGACCTGCTCACCAAGCCGGAGGCGGCCAAGGAGGTGCGGCTGTTCGGCCTGGGCGACCATCTGCGCACGCGGATGCTCGGCGAGGTACGCGGCATCAACCGGGCCGAACGGGACGTCGATCGCCGTACGCTGCGCAGCCAGGGCGTGATGGCGCTGCTCGGCAGCGTGGTCGCGGCCGGGGGACTGCTCTGGGCCGTCGTCAGCGCCGCCTCCGGGCAGCTCACCGTCGGGGACGTGACGGTGTTCGTCGCGGCCGTCGCCGGGGTGCAGGCGGCCCTGACCACGATCGTCACGACGTGGGCCGACGCCCACAACGCGTTGCTGATGTTCGGCCACTACACGGCCGTGGTCGAGGCCGAGCCCGACCTTCCCGTCCCCGCCGAGCCCACCCCGCTGCCCGCCCTGAGCGGCGGGATCGAGCTGCGCGACGTGTGGTTCCGCTACAGCGACGAGCACCCGTGGATCCTGCGCGGCGTGGACCTGGTCATCCCGTCCGGCCGCACGGTCGCGCTCGTCGGGGTGAACGGCGCGGGCAAGAGCACGCTGGTCAAGCTGCTGTGCCGGTTGTACGACCCGGTGCGCGGCCAGATCACCTGGGACGGCGTGGACCTGCGCGAAGCGAGCCCGGCCGACCTGCGCGCGCGGATCGGCGCGGTCTTCCAGGACTACATGGACTACGACCTCACCGCCACCGAGAACATAGCGCTGGGCGACCTGACCGCCGACGGCGACCTCGAACGCGTCCACGACTCGGCCCGCCGGGCGGGCGTCCACGAGACGCTCACCGCGCTGCCGCGCGGCTACGACACCATGCTCAGCCGCATCTTCGGCGACCGCGACGAGGCCGGGGTCGCCCTGTCCGGCGGGCAGTGGCAGCGCCTGGCACTGGCCCGCGCCCTCATGCGGGTGCGCCAGGACCTGCTCATCCTGGACGAGCCCAGCTCCGGGCTCGACGCCGAGGCGGAGCACGAGGTGCACGCCGGCCTGCGCCGCCACCGAGGCGACCGGACGAGCGTGCTCATCTCGCACCGGCTCGGGACCGTCAGGGACGCCGACCTCATCGTGGTGCTCAGCGACGGCCGGATCATCGAACGCGGCACGCACGACGAGCTGATGGCGTCGGGGGGCGAGTACGCCCGGCTGTTCAGCCTGCAGGCCAGCGGCTACGAGACCGGCGGTGTGGGCGGTGGCGTGGGCGGCGGCGCGCCGGAGGCGTCCGAGGACATCCTCCGCACGGCCACGCCCAGCACGCGGTCGGCCGGCAGGTAGCCCCACATCCGGGAGTCGGCGCTGGACTCGCCGTCACCCAGGACCACGAGCGCGCCCTCGGGAACCGGGGTGCCCGGCTCGGCCGCCACCGCCGCCGCCACCTCGTCCGGCACCGGGTCGCCCGCCAGCGCGGCCACCCGCTTGATGGTCCAGGCGGCGGCCTGCGGCGCGGGCAGCGGCCCGGTGCCCCACCCCGAGGGCCCCGCCGACTCGAACACCACCACCTCGCCGCGCCGTACCCGGCCCCCGGCCGTACGGCGGACGAGCACCCGGTCACCCGGCCGGTACGTCGGCCACATGCTCACCCCGCTCACCCGCACGACGACGAGCCTGCGCCGGACGGCGACCGCCGCGACGGTGAGGGCGGCGGCGAGCACCACCAGGACAATGAGCGCATACCACACACGCCTCACTCTAGGCGAAAACGATCTCGGTCCGCTCACGGCTTCCGGGCCTCGGGCGGGGGCGGCGGACCCCCGCGACCGCCGATAGTGTCGTGCGTGCACGCCGATCGTCCCGTGCGTGCAGTGTCCGGTGTGCCCGCAGGACCCGAGACCCCGGAGGACCGGTGAACACAGACGAGGCGCGTGCGGAGGTACGCCGCATTCTCGCGGCCGATCTGGCCGACCTGGTCGGCGACGGCCGTTCGCTGCTCCCGCCGGTGGGCCGGGACGACTGGGTGCTGCCCCGGCAGGACAAAGACCTCCTGTGGCGCCATGGGCTGCCGGGCCCCAGAGACGACGGCCGCTACGGGATCTCCGCCGACTACCAGCGCGGGAAGGAGCCGGAGCTGGAGCGGGAGGGCAGCGCGTACTACCGGGTCGGCGTCTACGCCGGGGTGCCCCATCTGGCCGAGCGGGGCACGGGGCGGGTGGTCCATCCCGTGCCCGCCAGAGCGGAGGTCCATCCCCAGCTCGCCGCGCACTTCCCGGACACCGGGACGCTCGCGCCGGTCGACTCGTCCGTGGCGAGCTGGGTCGAGCTGGCCTGGCGCTGGCACCGGCTCGTCCCTGTGCTGGCCGGGCAGTGGGCGCGGGCGGGCGAGGCCGAGGTCGAGGCCCTGCGCGCCGCGACAGGCTCGCAGCCGCCGCCCGACTTCTACGCCGACGTCCGGGAGCTGGGCCACGAGGTGCTGACGGCCTTCCGCGCCCGCGACCCGGCCGCGATCACCTCGAAGCGGACGTTCTGGTGGGGTGTCGTCCTCGATCTGTGACCCCGGAGGCGTGCCCCGGCCGTCCCGTGGGCGGACCACGGGACGGCCGGGCCTGTCAGGCCGGGTGCGGTGTCCAGGCCGGGTGCGGCGTCAAGGGTGCCCTCCTCGTCCCCAGACGGCGCGTTGGATGGCCGATGGCGCGTACTCGTCCTCCTCGAACGACCACGACAGTCTCGCGTTCGTGTAGCGGCTCATCCGCGCCGCGCACTCATGGCCCGCCCTGGTGCAGAACGCCCGTTCTGAGAAGACGGCCACCACGGACTTCGGGTCGATGCCCGCGAGGGCCGTGTCGGCGTGGGCCTCGGAGTGGGGGCCGAACGGCGTGTTGACGAAGGGGATGTCCTCTTCCCTGCCGTCCGCGTGCCGCACCCGGTACACCGCGACGTTCTGGGTCGACGGGATGCCCTTCTCCCGCCGGTACTTGATGGCGAAGTCGCTCATCGCCGTCCCGCCGTAGGCGACCGGTCCGCACGGAAGGCTGTTGTGGACCAGGACCGGCGTGCCGCCCGCGACCACGTAGTACGTGTGCACGTCCGCGACCGTCAGGTTGTGGACCCGCTGCGCCGCCGTCCACGCGGTGACCGACTCGACCTGCACGTAGGTGCCGGCGGACGTGCGGAGCAGCATCCCGGGCTTGAGGTCCTCGGCGTCGACCCAGCGGCCCGGGTCCGCGACCCAGAAGGGGTGTCCGTCCGTCGCGGTGATGGCGGAGGCCCCGCCGCCGTCGCCTCCGCCGCTCCCGTCCCCGCCGCTCCCGCCCTCGCCGCTCGCGCCGTCGGCGTTGCCGCTGACGGTGACCTTGACGAGGTGCTTGTCGCCGTCGCCGGTGATGAGGTCGGTCACGCGGCCGGGCTCGGTGCGGCCGGTCTCCGGATCGGTGGCGAGGACCTCGTCCCCGACCTCGACCTCCGCGATCGGCTTGGTCGTCCCGTCGCCCATCAGGACTTCGGTCTCGGGCGTGAAGCTGTTGAGCAGGCAGTCGGTGATCCGGCGGGTGACGGAGCCGTTCCCCGACGTCACGGAGCCGACCCGGTCCGACACCCAGTCGGCGGCCCGCCGGCCGACCTGGGTGTTGCCCACCCAGCCGGCCGCGCGCTCGACCACCCTCAACCGGCCGAGCGCGGCCTCCGCGCCCGCCTCGGCCACCGCCCACCCGGCCTCGGTGGCGCCCTCCTGCCAGGTCTTCCTGCCCTCGGCGACGTCGCTGACCGTGCCGGCCACCGCTCTGGCGCCCTGGTACGCGCTGTAGGCGGTCATGCCCCACATGACGCCCTTGCCGACCAGGACGGCGGCCGGGACGAGGAAGACGAGGTTGCCGTCGGGGTCGGTGTTCTGGACGGGGTTCTGGTAGCCGTACCCGTACAGGTTGAGGTTGGCGGGGTTGTAGACGCCGTTGTTGCCCTCGCCGTCGAGATAGTCGCCGATGACGGGGTCGGCGGACTTCCACAGGCCCGTCCTGGGGTCGTAGTAGCGGGCGCCGTGGTAGTAGTAGCCGGTCTCCGGGTCCAGCTCCTTGCCGGAGAACCGGTACGGGTTCTGCTGGCTCGGCCGCTCGTCGACCCAGGTCTCACCGCTGGGGAAGTAGTTGACGTGCTCGGCCAGCCGGCCGGTGCCGTCGGTGCCGAACGTGGTGGAGCCCACCTGGTCGCCGTGGTAGAAGAACTGGTCCTTCTCGTACGCGGCGCCCGGCTTGGCGGTCTTCGTGGCGACGCGGGTGGTGCCCACGAAGACGTGCTTGAACTCGGTCTCGTTGCGGGCCGTGTAGTTCTGGTTGGGATAGAGCGTGGTCTGCGGACCGTCCTTGACCACCCGCTGGCCCTGGTCGTCGTAGGTGAAGCGGACCGTGGGCGGCTTGCCCCGGTCGTAGCAGGCGGACGGGTCCTGCGGCCTGGTGTCGTTCTTGGCGTGGTCGTGGACGCAGGCCAGCCGGTTGTCCTCGTCCCAGACGAGCTGCCTGCGCGGCTTGCCCGGCAGCACGTCGGAGACCTGGTCGACGACGTTGCCGTTGGCGTCGTAGCGCATCTCGTGCGGGCCGACCTCGGTGGGCGCGTGCGGGCGGGAGCCGGCGAACTCGTAGACGTGGGTGTAGGTGGTGTCCTGCTGCACCTGTTCGCTGCCGTTGCCCAGGACCACGGCGTGCCGCTGGTGCTTGCCGACGACGTTGTTGATCGTGTCGTACGTCGTGCGGTAGGCGTAGGTGTCGGTCTTGTTGACGTCCGGCGTGTACTGCCCGCTCGCCTGGGTCAGCCGGTGGAGGTTGTCGTAGATGTAGGTCTGCGTGGACGGCCCGCCGAGCTTGGGCGTCGTGGACGGGCCCGGGATGTCGGTGTCGTTCTGCAGGCGGGTGATGTTCCCGACGTCGTCGTAGCCGTAGCGCAGGTGCTGGAACGCGTACCCGGTGGGCAGCGTGGAGTTGACCAGCGCCAGGCTGCGGTCGGCGGCGTCGTAGGTGAACGTGGTGGCGGTGCCGTTGCCCAGCGCCATGTGGATGCGCTGCTCGAACTTGTCGTAGTGCAGACTGCGCAGGTACGCGTAGGTGTGGCCGCCCTTGGCCCCGGTCGCCGAGATCACCTGACCGCCGGAGTCGTAGCCGTAGGTCAGCACCTCCCCGTCGGGGTAGGTGAGCTGGAGGACCCGGCCGAAGCTGTCGTAGCGGTAGCCCGTGGTGAAGGTCTTGGCGTGCGGGCCGGGCCCCGGCAGCACCTTGGTCTCCGACACGACCTCGCCGAGCGGCCCGTACTGGCGGGTGGTCACGCCGCCCGCGTCCTCGATCTTGGTGACCCGGCCGGCGGCGTTGTGGGCCGCGCCGGGCTCGCCGTAGGTGTAGCGGACGTCGTTGGCCTGGAAGGTCGGGTAGTCGATCGAGACCAGCCGGTCGAAGTCGTACCCGTAGGTGATCTTCTTGTCCCTGGCGGCCAGGTTGGCGGTGACCTTGCTGGTCACGTTCCCGGCCAGGTCGTAGCCGGTGGTGGTCCGGCCGGCGTCGGGGCTGGTCACCGTGGTGCGGCGGCCGAAGCGGTCGTACGCGCTGGTGGTGTGGTTGTTCTGGTCGTCGGTGACCCGGGTGAGCTGGCCGAGCGGGTCGTAGGCGTAGCTCGTCCAGATGGGCGGGCCGCCGTTGACCGCGCTCGGCTGGCGGACGGAGGTGATCTGTTCCCGCACGTCGGTGTGGGTGCGGGTGGTGTTGCCCTCGGCGTCGGTGACCGCGGTCTCGAACTGCCGGGCGCCCGCGCGGTCGTTGCCGAAGCCGTACGCGGTGACGGTCCGCGTCTGGTCGGGCAGCACGACGCGCAGGGTGCGGTCCAGCACGTCGTAACCGGTCTCGGTCGGCCGGACGGTGTCGAACGCCGGGTTGAACGCCGTGTTCCCGGCGTTCCCGGCGCCCTTGGGCTCGGTGACCGGGTAGTGCTGCCCGACCGTCCGGCCGAACTCGTCGAAGACGATCCGGCCGGAGACCGTCATCATGTCCACGCCGCTGACGGTCGCGTCCTTCTTGGTCTGCACGACGCGGCCGGAGCCGTCGGTGAAGGTGACGGTGTCGATCGTGTCGGCCTTGACCGTCCCGTCCCCGGCCCGGTCCAGGTGGCGGGTGACGGCGTACGGGACGGGCGCCTCCGGGTGGTACTCGAAGGCGACGGTCGGCTTCCCTGCCCCGTGGTCGTGCGGGCCGGTCACGGTGGCCAGCCGGCCGGCGTCGTCGTAGGTGTGGACCAGCCGCTGGTCGTTGACGTCGGAGGAGACGAGGGTCCGGCCGAACCTGAGGTCGTGCGTGGCGGTGGAGCGGTTGCCGAAGCTGTCGAGGACCGAGGTGACGTACGTGCCGGTCACGTCGTCGTAGCCGTAGGTCAGCTTGTAGCGCTGCCCCCGGTGGTTGGCCGGCTGGGTCAGCGTGCTGATCATGCCGTCGGCGTTGTACGTCGCGTCGGTCACCGCGTCCGACCCGTCGGCGAGTTCGGCGCGGTGCCGGGTCGCGGTGCCGGTGGCGCAGTCGACGTCGGACGCGCTGCGCCGCATCACCGCGCCGCCGCCGCGCACCTCGGAGGAGTTCGCCGTGCCGATCACGTGGGTGGCGCCGCAGTCGGCGTAGCCCACGGTGGTGACCACGTCGTCGGCCTCGCCGCTCTCGCCGCGGTCGACCGTCCTGGTCACGTTGCCGAACCGGTCGTAGGCCATTTCGGTGCGGGTCTGCTTGCCGGGCTCGGCCTGGCCCTCGTACCAGCGCTGATCGGTGCGGACCAGCATCGGGAAGATGGCCGCGCCGGTGCTGTCGCCGTCGCCGGGTCCGCCGGTGGCGACGTCGCGCAGCTCGTACGCGCTGACCGTCTCGGTGAACAGCCGGTTCTCGGCGTCCGCGGTGGCCGTACGGGTGAGCAGGCCCCGCGTGTAGTGGCCGCCGGTGTCGAACTCGTGGGTGAGCGTCCTGAACACCTGACCGGCGCGGTCGCGGTGCTGGGTGACGACCTTGCCGTAGCCGAGGAACTCCCGCTCCAGCCGGTCGTAGACGCCGCCGGAGTAGGCGAACGTGCTGTGCTGGACGTCCGGCCCGTCCCCGGCCAGGCCGTCGTCCGTCTTGACCGAGCTGAGCACGAACCGCGAGCCCGGCTGGTCGTAGGTGTTGCCGTCGCGGGCGTAGTCCAGCTCGATCGTGGAGCCCAGCGGCCGGGTGACGGTCTTGAGCAGGTTGGTGCGGCCGGTCTGGTTGGCGGCCACCGTGAGCTGGTCGTCCGAGGTGGAGGCCAGGTGGTCGGCGAAGCCGTCGCCGTTGAGGTCGCGCAGCATCTGCTCGGCGCGCGAGGCCCCCGTGGAGGTGTCCGCGCCGGGGTTGATGATGAGGTATCCGCCGATGCCGAACAGCCCGATGCCGATCGCGACCGTGAAGTACGCCCCGCCGCCCAGCTTGGCGTTGGCGTCGCCGTTCAGTCCCGGCAGGCTGCCGCCGAACTCGACCGGCGCGGCGAACCCGTTGCCGGTGTTGACCGCCACCTTGATCGGCGTGCCCGCGAAGACCCGGTCGGCCAGGCCGTCGCCGTTGACGTCCGCCAGCGTGGCGGAGCTGGAGCTGTCGCCCTGGTTGAACGACGCGCCTCCGGCGAAGCCGTAGAAGTCGGTGTTGAAGCCGATGTTCACCCCGGCGTTGTCGTTGCCGGCGTCGTTCAGCGGACCGCCCGGCCACGGCTCCGGCGCGGCGAACCGGTAGCCCAGGTTCAGCGCCGCGCGCCCGTCCTCGTAGACCCGGTCCGGCAGCCCGTCGCCGTTGATGTCGAGCAGGTCCGACCTGGCGTCGGAGGAGCCGGAGCCGAGGTTGCCGCCCACGCCGAGCGGCGGCATGTCGTTGCCCGCCGCCGAGGTGTTGGCCGAAGTGTCCCCGTTCGGGGCGGCCTGGCCGCGGCCGGTGGTGATCGTACGGGCGGGGCTGCCCGCGTTGGCGTTGCCCGCGACGTTGCGCGCCGACCGTACGGCCCCGTCGGGCATGTCGCCGCGGGTCGCGCCCAGCACCCCGGTCGGGTCGGTGTACTGGATGCCGCCCGCGCCGACCACGTCGGGGAACCCGTCGGCGTTCATGTCGAGGTAGTCCAGCTCGCCGCTGGAGGTGCCGGTGGCGACGCTGCCGCCGGCGCTGCCGACCTCCCCGCCGACGCCGCCGGTCAGAGAGATCTGCTGGGAGCGCGACATGCGCGGCACCGCCCGCACGCCGGACACGTCGGCGGCGGTGGGCAGCCCGATCGACTGGCCGCCGAGCCGCGAGCTGGCCGCCGTCCCGGCCGCGATCCAGGACTCCTCGCCCGAGCCCCACCGCCGCTGCGCCGGGTCCGGCGAGAACAGGATCGCGTTGGGCGGGGCGATCCGCGGGTCCCGCTCGAACGCCTCCCGGTCGGCCGCCGGGTCGACCCGCTCCGGCAGTTGCGCCTTGACGTCCTCCAGCCGCTCCAGGTCGGCCTCGCGGACCGGCTGCGTGGCCCGGTCGCCGTTGGCGTTGTAGCCGACCGTCGCCCAGCCGCGGTAGGGCCGCCCGTACACGCCCTCGGCCACCGGGCTGTGCACGGTCGCCGCCGCCTCGGCCCCGTTCACCAGGACCGACGCCCCGGCGACCGCGTCGGGGGCGGCGGCGGTGACGTCGAAGTACAGCTCGTCGCCCGCCGCGGCCTCGACCTGCACCGGCACGGGCTCGGCGCCCAGTTCGACCACGTGCTTGGCCAGCAGGGCGCCCCGCTTCTTGACGGTGAACACCGCCTGGCCGCTGCCGCCCTCCGCCACGCTCACCTGGGGCGTGACCGTGAGGGTCCCGCCCTCGGCCACGGTGTACGGCCGCGGCGGCGCGGTCGCGTTCGAGACCGGGTAGGTGTCGATGTCGTACGGCGCGCTGATCTGCTGCTCGAACCGCTCGTCGGCCGCGGCGGGACCGGCCATCGCGCCCGCCGTCGCGTAGCTCGCCGTGGGGGTCCACTCCACGCCGGCCACGTCGATCGGCGAGTCCACCTTGATCCGCCACGACAGCTCCTGGCCCCGGGTGACCGGCAGCGCCAGGTCCACCGGCACCTCACCGGTGAACGCCGCCGCCACCCGCCGCTCCAGGACCGGCTGCCCGGCCCGGGTGACGACGACGGTGAGGTCGTCGGTGGTGGCGGCCTTCTTGGTGAGCGGGCCGGTCAGGGTGAGGGTGCCGTCCGCCGGGGCGGTCACCTTGGACGTGCGCCCGGCCAGGGTGAAGTCCGCCGAGGCGGTGTAGGAGGTCAGCGACAGGCCGTTGGCGTCGGCCGCCTCCGCCACGTCGGTGTAGGCGATGCTCGGGTCCCAGGCCACCTGGTCGGCCGCGCCGTCCAGGACCGAGCCGACCCGGAAGTACAGGTGCTCGCCCCGCCGGACCCGTACCGCGTCGGTCCCCTCCGGGGTGTGCTCGCCGTGGTCGCCGGCCTGGATCCGGGCCGACCACAGCTCGGTGTCCTCGTGCTGGATCGCCACCCGCACCCCGTCGGGCCTGGCGAAGGCGGGCAGGTCGCCGCCGGGCTCGGCCAGGCGTACCGCGCCGCTGACGCGGACCGTGCCGTCGTACGGCGCGGTCCACCTGCGCAGGCTGTCCACCAGCGGGAACGAGGCGATCCGCCGCTCCCGGTCGGCCGCGTAGTCCGGCAGCAGGCCGTCGCCGTCCACCTCGCTGTCGCCCACGGGGACCGGCGTGTCCGACGCCGCCCCGTACACCGGCGTCCCGTCGGGGCCGACCCGGCCGAACAGCACGCTCTCGCCGTTCACCAGGTCGGTGACGCCGTCGGAGTTGACGTCGCTGAAGTACCGCTCGGTGGTGCTGATCATGTCGACGTAGTCCAGTTGCACCGCGCCGGCCCCGGGGTACGCCTCGGTGCCGACCGTACGGGTGCTCGCGGTCTCACCGAAGATCCCCGGCAGGTTCCGCAGCGGGGTGGTCTGCTCGGCGAACCTGGGCTGGCCGCCCGGCCGCGACAGGTTCTTGCGGAAGACGTGGCCGTCGCCGTCGCTGAAGACCTTGTCCGGCAGGTTGTCGCCGTCCACGTCCACCAGGGCCAGCAGCCCCTCGTCCGAGCTGCGGCTGAAGCCCGCCTTCACGCCGACGGAGCCCGTCTTGCGGGAATTGGGGCCGAAGCCGACGTACAGGTGCCCGCCCGCGCTCGTGGAGGTGTTGGCGTTGAGCGCGCCGGCCTCGCCGGCGCCCGGACGTACGCCGTTGACCAGGCCGTTGCCCAGCCCGTCGTCGGGGGAGGTCCAGTCGAGCCTGGTGAACGCCTCGTACCGGCCGGCGGCGTCGCGGATGTCGTCGAAGTAGCCGAACTCGTGGTCGGCGAACAGCTTCCCGGCGGCGTCGTACTGCTGGATCGTCCTCAGCAGCGTCTTGTGGAACGCCCCTTGCGTGTAGCCGAAGTCGTAGCGGCGGATCAGCTCGTCGTTCAGCCGGACCTCGACCCGGCGCAGCAGGTCGGCCAGCACGTGCTTGAACCCGCCCCGTGCGTCGATCGTCACGTCGCCGCGCCGCTGCTCGCCCAGCTCCCGGTCCCGCACGAACGTCACCGAGTACGGCCCGTCGGTCTCCCCGCGGCCGGTGTAGGTGATCTTCTTGGGGTACAGGGCGCGGCCGGTCACGGAGCCGCCGTTCACCCCGGCGTCCTCGACCAGCGTGTGCTGGTAGCGCATCGTGTTGCCGTTGAGGTCGCGCACCTCGCGCAGCGCCCACTGGTAGACGTTGCCCGCGTCGTCGGCGAGCGTGGCGCCCTCGCCGCCGTACCGCCAGGTCGTGCCGGACTTGTCGGTGACCTCCCAGGTGTAGGTCTTCGGCGAGTCGCCGCGCCGGACGATCCGGGTGAACGCGCCCTCCACCCGGCGGTGGAACACCTTGTCCTCGGCGCGGGCCCGTGGCGCCGCCCGGTGCGCCACCGGGGTGAGCTGCTCCCCGGCCATCAGGTATGTCTCGGTCTCCCGCGCGGCGTCGTACCGCGGCACGCCCCACCGCGTGTCGATGCCGATCGACGGCACGGCCAGGTCCCAGCCCAGCCCCATCCAGCCGCCCGCGGCGGAGGAGGTGTAGCCGACGGCCAGCGACGGCTGCAGGCCCGCCCGGCCCTGCGGCAGCTCGATCGGGTACGCCAGCCGGGCCGCGCCCTGCTCGTTGGCAGTCGGCGTGGCGATCTGGCTCACCCCGGTCGACGGGTCGGCGGACTGGATGCCCTTGATCCGCGTCGGGTCGAACGACGCCTGTTCGGGCGCCTCCGGCGTGCTCAGCACCGCGTTGACCATGATGGTGAAGTGGTCGGTGCGGGAGACGACGACGCCGGTCTGCTCGTCCACGGAGACCCGCTCCAGGGCCCGCCAGCAGGCATTCTGGTCGTCGTAGTAGAAGGTGCGCACGTCCTGCGGGGTGAGCCCGGTGGCGGTCACCTCGTTCGAGTCGTACGGGAGGCTGACCGTGATGTCCTGCTCGAACTCGAACGGCGTCGGGGTGAACCGGTAACCGCTGCGCGGCCCTTCGGTCACGTTCTCCATCCCGGCTCCGAGCGCGGGCAGCTCCGCCTCGGTGAGCGGGGTGATGCCGATCTCGGTCTGCTCGTCCAGCGCGCGGGCGCCGAGGTTCAGCCGCGCCTCGTCATGCGTGATCGTCTTGGGCGCCTCGTCGGCGGCGACCTCGAAGGCGGGCTGCTCGTCCTGCGGCTCCTGGGGCGGGGGACCGGGGACGCAGACGGAGGCCGGCTCGGACGCCTCCGCGGGACTCGGCTGCGTGCCGGAGACGACGAGCGGGATCACCAGGGAGATGGATGCGGCCAGGCATAACCAGGGCATGCGTTTACTGATCACGACGGACTCCGGGGCGAGGGGGTGCACGCGGGGACGTAAAGGCGGCATAAGTGATCAGCAGCCGCGCCCTATGAGTAACATGCGCGATCTTTCGTGTCCAGACTCAAATCCGCGCGATCGGCGGCGGGCCGGGACCGTAATTCTTCTTTTCTCCTGCCGCGTTCCCGGAATGCGCCCGTCCCGAACGAATAGCGGCGGCCACGGAATTCTCTTTCGGATTTACCGGAAGGCGGGACGCCTGCGGGACGCCGCTTACTCGATTTCCTCATATCCGAAAGTGTTCCTTTCGGATATACCGTGACCGGGCCGTGGTGGGGTGTTCGCGGCCCCGCGAGACTCTCGTGCCGTGGCGGTTCCGCGCGGTACACGCGACGTTCACCAGGCGAGAGGGCGGTGCCTGGTGGATCGGCGTACGATTCCGCCAGATTCAGCGAGATTTCGGCCCCATGGCAGTCGGCCACCGGGCCCGCGGGATTCGGCCGGGGCGATGATTTCTCCCAGCACCGCCCAGGAGGAGAACGCGCCCCGCAGGTGCTCGAACGCGATCACGGCCGAGCACCCGAGCCCAGCTCACCCCCGCGGGCGGCCCTCCGAGACCTCCGACTGGAGGAAGTCGAGCGTGGCCAGCTCGTTCACGGTCGCCTGCAGCTCGCTGATACGGGTACGGCCGATCCGGACCAGCTCTTCACCCGCCTCCGCCCACTGGCCCAGATCGCGTGAGAGCTGCGGGATGCCGGACAGGATGCCGGCGCTCTCCTTGAGCGTGATGCCCACGCGCTGCGCGGCGAGCGCGAGCCTGATCCTGCAGACCGCGTCGACGGTGAAGCGGCGGGCGTTGCCGCTGCTCCGGTGACCGCTGATCACCCCGTAGCGCTCGTAGAAGCGGACGGCGTTGGCCGTCACCCCGGCGGCCCTGGCCACCTCCCCGACCGTGAGTGAGGGGGCCAGGTGTTCGGTGGTGGTCATGGTGTACGTCCCGCGTTCGCCGATGGTTCGTTCCGGTCCAGTATCGCCGGGGTCCGGCGTGGCGAGCGCAGCCGTACTACCAGGGCGAGCGCCATCACCATGAGGGCCGCCACCTGGGTCAGCCGCAGGGAGTCCACGATGGTGGCCGCGTCGGCGGCCCTGGCCGCCGCCCCCAGGCCGTCCAGGGCCGCGAGCGAACCGCCGCCGGTCATCACGGCGGCCAGGAACGTGAACAGCGCGCTGACCGCCGCCGTGCCCATGCCGTTGGAGATCGTACTCACCAGCGACAGGAGCGCGGAGCCCGAGGCCAGGTCCGGGCCGGTGAGATCGCGGCTGGAACCGGACATCGTCGGCATCATGATCGCGCCCGTGCCCGCTCCCTGGAGGAACGCGAGCAGGCCGAGCACCAGGTAGGGAGTGTCCGGCCGGAGGACGACCACCTGGAGCAGACCCGAGCCGATGGCCAGGCCGAGCCCGGTTCCGACGACCAGCCGGGGCCCGAGCCGTTCCAGGAGCCGGGCGGCGATCTGCAGGCTGACGCCCATGCCGACCGCGCCGGGGATCATCAGCGCGGCCGTGACCGCCGCGCTGTCCGAACGCAGGATCTGCACGTAGGCGGGCATCAACACGGCCGAGCCGAAGTAGGGGGCCGCGTACAGGGCCAGGACCGCCGTGCCCCGGCCGAACGTCGGGTTGCGCAGAAGGCCGATCCGCAACAAGGGTTCCTGATGGGTCAGCGCCCGCACCGAGAACACCGCGACCAGCACCGCGCCGACGGCGACCGCGGCGATCCGCGCCCAGGACGGGCCGTCCTGGGCGCTGATGCCGTAGGCCACCGCGACGATGCCCGGGACCAGCAGCATCGCCCCGGCCAGGTCGAGCCGCACCCGCCGCCCGCCCGCGGAATCGGCCGGCAGCCAGGCCACCGTCCCGGCCGCGCCCAGCAGCGCCAGCGGCACCGTGATGAAGAACAGCGCCCGCCACGACCCGGTGCCCAGGAGCAGCGCGCCGAGCACCGGCCCCAGGATCGGCCCGATCAGCAGCGGCACGCCGGCGATCGCCATCATCCGGGCGCGGCGTTCCGGCGCGACCGCGCCGAACCCGATCGCCATCCCGAGCGGCGTCATCAGGCCACCGCTGAGGCCCTGCGCCGCGCGCGCCGCGATCAGCCAGCCCAGGCCGTCGGCCGCGCCCGCGAGAGCGGAGGCGACCGCGAAGCCGACCAGCGCCCCCAGGTACACGCGCCGGGCTCCCCAACGGGCGGCGAGACCGGCCGCGAGCGGCATCGTCGCGACCATCGCGAGCGTGTACGCGGTGATGATCCACTGCGCGGCGGTCAACGACGTGCCGAACGTCGCCATCAGGTGCGGCAGCGCCACCGCGACGATCGTGGCGTCCAGCACCGCCATCAACCCGCCGAACACCAGCACGACCGCGGCGCGCAGCTCCGGCCCCGTCAGCTTGCTCATGTCCGGCCGACCAGGTCGGGGACCCGGATGGAGCGCAGGGCGCCCGCCCACGTGCGCAACTCGGCCATCATCGCGTGCAGCGCCTGCACCGTGCCCGGCGGAGGAACGAACCGGCCGGCGGCGTCGAGGTGCTCCCACGCCATCGGGATCAGCACCGACTCCCGGATAGTGGTGGCCCGCAGCTCCGGGAAGACCGTGCGCAGGTGCTCGACGGCCCTGATGCCGCCGGAGGCGCCGTACCCGACGAACGCGACCGGCTTGTACGCCCACTCGACGAAGTGCCAGTCGATCACGTTCTTCACCGGAGCGGGGAAGCTGTGGTTGTACTCCGGCACGAGGAACACGAATCCGTCCGCGTCCGCGAGCCGTCCCGCGATCGGCGACCCCGGCCCGCCGCCCGGCTGCAGGTCGTGCATCGGCAGCGAGACCGCGGCCAGGTCGATCAGGTCGCGGTCGAGCCAGTCGATCTCGGCGAGTTCGCGCTCCAGCCACGCGGCGAGCGGATCGGCCAGTCTGGGCCTGCGCACGCTCCCGATCACCACGGCGACGCGGACCCGGCCAGTGAGGTTGTTCTCTGTCATGGGACCGACGCTAGGTATTCGCCTATAGGCGAACTCAAGTCGATCGGAGACACCGCGCCTCACCTGCGGGTGTCCGGCGAGATCGGCAGAGAACGGGGGAGGGGCAGAGAACGGGGGAGCGGTCGAGAACGGGGAGGGCGCCGTCCTGGCCGGACACCGGGGGATGCCGCCCGCCGTCCCTGTCATCCTTCGCGGTCATCCCTCGCGGTCATCCCTCGTGGTCGCCGAGTCCGCCCGGGAGCCGATGGATGAGAGCTTTCTCATCGTCGGCTCACACTGATCCAACCACCGGCCGCCACAGTGGGACGCAGCCGAGAGGTAAGGGAGGCGGGGGTTGAGGCGACGATTGAGGTGGCGTTTGCTCACCGCCGCAGCCGCCTTCCTGTATGCCGCAGCGCCGATGCCTCCCGCTTGGCAGACGTCCGATCAGGTGTCCGTCCCCGGCTTCGCGAGCGTCGCGGCGGCCGACGACGACGGTGATGACGATGACGACGGGGGTGACGACGGGGGCGACGACGGGGGCGACGACGATGACGGGGGCGAAGACGGGGGCGGGGGCGATGACGGGGACGGCGGCGTGCGCTGGGTGCGCCCGCATCCCGATCGCGCGCCAGCCGGGGTGCAGGGGCGGACAGGCAGGAGTTCGCGGCGCGGTGAGCGGCCGAGGCGAAAGGCGGACGAGGGCGCCGACACCGCGGGCAGGGCGCGAGGAGCGGAGTCAGGCCCGGTCGGCGGCGATGACGTCACCGTCACCCGGCAGTCGGACGAGTGCGAAGACTGTGAGGCCCTCGAGACGGAGATGGGCGTCCCGTCGACCCGCGACGGTCCCACCAGGGGGCAACGGCAGCGCGCGCTGATCGCGCTGACGGCCATCGCCGGCACGGCCGCCATCCTGGGCGCGGTCTACTGGCTGGCGACCAGGCTCGACCTGCGCGATCCGCTCCCGTCGCGGGGGCACCCGTTCAGCGACGCCGCTACCGGGAAGGGCGACGCGGACCGGCCTCCGGCCTTCCGATCGAGGGTGACCTTCGACCGGGCCCAGCGGTCCGAGGCGCGATGGCGGCGATCACCAGGAGAGCGAAGACCACCATGACCCCGCCCCCTCCCGACCGCCGACCCCCGCCCGACCTCCGCCCGACCCTCGCCCGACCGCCGACCTCCGCCCGACCTCCGCGCGGCCCTCGCCCGGCGTCCGCCTGCCGCCCGTCCGCCTGGCGTCCGACGCGCGACCCCCGCCCGCCACTCGGCCGTCGTCTGACGCTCGCCTGCCGCCTGCCGCTCGCCGCTTGCCCGGGGCAGGCGCGAGCGGGACGGTTGTCTGGCCGTGTTCCGAAGACGGCCCACCCGCGCTGCGCGGTGTTCGCGCACACTGGAGATACCGCCTCGGGGCCGAGGAGAGGGTCGTGGTGTCGGGTGTCTGACGGTTGGTCAGGGCGAAGGGCGGCCGAGATTCAGGCCGTCCTGTTGTGGCTGCTGGTCTGGGTGCTGAACCTGTACGAGTTCCTGCTGGCGATCTGAGCGCGCAGGCAGCGCACAGGCAACGGACCGGCAGCGTGATCGTCGGCGGCGTAACCGGCGCTCGCCCAACCGCCCCCGCCCCCTCGATGCGTATCGGTGAAGGAACGCCAGTTCGTACGGGACGGGCGGCGACGCCACTTCACCGATCCTGGAAATGACCCCCTTCCTACGTCCACGGCCGGAGCTTGTCGGGGTTGCGTACCGCCCAGATGTGCTTGATCCGGTCACCCGCGAACGCGAACGCGTACACCGACACGGTGACGCCGTCCTCCTGGGCGATCAGGCCGGGCTGGCCGTTGACGGTCCGCTCCAGCATCGTCAGGCTGCTCAGCCTGCCTTCGAGGTGGACCAGCGAGCGCACGATCCGCTCGACGCCCTCGACCGGGTGGAGCAGGGTGCTGACCAGGCCGCCGCCGTCGCTGGTCGCCGTGGCGCCGGGGTCGAGCAGGCCGATGAGGGCGTCGATGTCCCCGGCTTCCAGGGCCAGTTTGAAGTCCTTGACGATCCGGGCCCGCTGGGCCGCCGGGGTCGCGGGCGCCTGCGCGTCGCGGAGGCGGCGGCGGGCCGAGGAGGCGAGCTGGCGGCAGGCCGCCGGGGTACGGCCGACGATCTCGGCCACCTCGGTGAAGGAGTAGCGGAAGACGTCGTGCAGGATGAACGCGACCCGCTCGGCCGGGGTCATCGACTCCAGCACGACGAGGAACGCCATGTTGACCGACTCGTCCAGGGTGATGCGGTCGGCCGGATCGTCTCCCGCCCGCCCGCTCGTCCACTCCGCGGGCTCGGGCAGCGGCTCGGGGATCCACTCGCCCACGTACGTCTCGCGCCGGACGCGTGCCGAGGAGAGCACGTTGAGGCAGACGCGGCCGGCGACCCTGGTCAGCCAGGCCCCCGGAGAGTCGATGGCGTCGCGCTGCCGCCGGGACATGGCGTACCAGCGCGCGTAGGTCTCCTGGACGACGTCCTCGGCGTCGGCCAGCGAGCCGAGCAGCCGATACGCCAGATTGATCAGTTGACGCCGCTCGCTCATGATCACGGTCAGGCTCGGGTCGGGCCCGCCGTCCCCGGGCTCGGACTGAAAGGTCATGGTGTGTCCCCGCTCCCTCGCTCGCGTCTTCCCTACCGGTTCGACCAGGTAGCACCGCGAACTGTCAGGTCGGCCTTACATTCCGGCGCGCTGTCTTGTCGGACCGGACGCAGGCCCAGAACGCCCTCCAAGACCCGAGAAGGGAAACCTCACCATGTCCGGACGCCCCACACCCCACAAGGTCGTCGTCATCGGCGGCGGTTACGCCGGAACACTCGCGGCCAACCGGCTGCGCAGGCGCGACGACGTCGACATCACCCTGGTCAATCCCCGCCCGGAGTTCGTCGACCGGATTCGGCTGCACCAGTTCCTCGCCGGGACAGGACAGGCCACGGCGGACTACGGCACGCTGCTGGGCGAGGGCATCCACCTGGTCGTCGACGACGCCACGCGCATCGACACCGCCGCCCGCGCGGTGCGCCTCGCCTCCGGCCGCACGCTGGACTACGACCACGTCGTCTACGCGGTCGGCAGCACCGGGGCGATTCCGCCCTCGGTGCCCGGCGCGGCCGAGTTCGCCGTCCCCGTCGCCGAGTACGAGTCCGCGCTGCGACTGCGCGCCAAGCTGGACGAGCTGCGTCCCGACGCTCCCGTCACCGTGGTCGGCGCCGGGCTCACCGGCATCGAGACGGCCGCCGAGCTGGCCGAGCGGGGCCGCAGGGTCACGCTGGTGTGTGGCGGAGCGCTGGCTCCCTCGATGAGCGCGCCGGGCCGCCGGTATGCCGCCAGGTGGCTGTCCCGGCACGGGGTCGCCGTCCTCGAGGCCACCGCGGTGACCGAGGTCCGGCCGGACGCGGTCGTCCTCGCTGACGGCACGGTGCGCGCGAGCGCGGTGACCATCTGGGCGGCCGGGTTCGGCGTGCCGGAGCTGGCGGCGGCGAGCGGGCTGCGTACCGACGAGGTCGGCCGGTTGCTCACTGACGAGACGCTGACCAGCGTCGACGACGACCGCATCGTCGCGGCCGGGGACGCCGCCGCACCGTCGGGACGGCCGCTGCGGATGAGCTGCTACGCCGCCGGGCCGCTCGGGGCGCAGGCCGCCGACACCGTGCTGAGCCGCCTCGCGGGCACCGAGCCCGCGAGGCTCGGCCTGGCCTTCAGCGGGGCTTGTGTCAGCCTCGGCCGGCACGCCGCCCTGCGACAGCTCGCCCGCAAGGACGACACCCCGGTGAACGTCTACGTCGGTGGGCGCGTGGGCGCGGCGTACAAGGAGCTGGCGTGCAGGCTCGGGGTGTTCAAGATCCGCCGCGAGGCCCGCAGGCCGGGCTCCCTGTTCTGGCCCAAGGGCGACCCACGCCCCGAACAGCCGGTCCCCGGCTCGGCGACGGCGGGCTGAGGCCGACCTCGCGACGGCGGTCCGCACCGACCGGACGGGCCCGGCCGGAGGGTGAAACCGTCACACCCGCGTGACAGGCTCCCCCCATGCCCGTTCTCGTCGCGAACCGCCGCCGCACCACACTCCACCGGGACTTCCCTGACGCGGTGATTCTCGACGTGACGTCCCGGGCGGCCGAGCCGTGGGTCCGCCTCAGCCCGTTCTTCCCGCACGGCGGCATCCCGGTCTCTGGCCATCCGGGACGGACGTCACAGTCCGTCGAAGGCGTCTGGCAGGCGTTGAAGGTGTTCACCACCGAACAGGAAGACTTCACCAAGCTGGACATCACCACGATGAAGGGACTCAAGCGAACGGTCCGGCGGCTCGGCCCGCCGCTCGGCCACCGGCTCGACGGGCGTCTGCTCGGCTACGAGGAGGCCAGGCGGGTGCTCTACCTCCCGACCTATCGCTGGGTGCTCGACCACCGGGCCGCCGAGCTGATCGGAGAGCTTCGCGAGCTCAGCGACCGCCGAACCGTCGTCCTGCTCGACTACACGACCAACGGAGACGTGGCAGACCTCTCGGCACCGTTGTCCCACGCGGCGCTCGTCGCGCGACGCGTGCGAGAGCGCTGACCGGGCGCACGGACCGGGTGGCCGGGTGGTGCCACAGCGACCGGCCCCCGCTCGGTCGCCGGTAGCGCCGTGCACGCCCGCGTGGCGCCGTCGCCGGCGCGACGCACGTCGGCGACGTGCTCCATCGCCTCAGCGCTCTTTCCCGCACCACGTCGTCCGGTCGAAGGCGTCCACCTTTACGGACCGGATCAGATACAGCGTGACAAAGGCGGTTGATGAAGTGGCTACGGATTCGCTATGGAACGGGGCCGCCGGTTTCGACCGAGCGGAAAGACGCTGATCGTTCCCGCCTCTAAGATCGAAACGATCGTTCGAGCCGCCCACGACCGAACGGAGCAGTTCCGATTCTCCCTGAAGCGGACGACGTGAGATTCCTGATGCTCGGCGAGCTGCACCTGCTCGTCGGCGGCACGCCGGTCCCTCTCGGCCCGCCCAAGCAGCGGGCGCTGCTGGCCCTGCTGCTCCTGCGCCGCAACCAGCCGATGCTCATGAGCCGGATCGTCAGCGGCATCTGGGGTCCGACGCCGCCCGCCACCGCCCGCGCCCAGGTCCACACGCATGTCGCGGGGCTGCGCGGGCTGCTGGACACCGCCGGCGTCGGGCGTGACCTGCTGCGCACCGTTCCCGCCGGCTACCTCCTGCGACCGCCGCCCGGCAGCGTCGACCTGGACGACTTCGAGGAACAGGTCGGCTCCGCCCGGCGGCTCCTCGACGGCGGCAGGCCCGACGCCGCCGTCACCACGCTGCGCCGGGCCCTGCGCCTGTGGCGGGGCTCCGGGCTCGACGGCCTGCGGGCCGCGTTCGCCGCCGAGGCGGCCGAGCAGCTCGACCATCGGCGGCTGGCCGCGTTCGAGCTGCTGGCCGACGCCTACCACGCCGCGCACCGCGACGCCGAGCTGATCCCCGAGCTGCACGAGCTGTCCGCCGACCACCCCCTGCACGAGGGACTGCGCCACCGGCTGATGCTGGCGCTGCACCGCAACGGCCGCACCGCCGACGCGCTGCGCGTCTACCGGGAGGGCTGGCACGTCACCACCCGCGAGCTGGGCATCGAGCCAGGCGCCCGCCTGCGCGAGCTGGAGGCGGCCATCCTGCAGGGCGAGCAGCCCGTCAGGCGCGCCACGGCGGCTCAGGCGGCGCCGTCGGCCGGTTTCCAGCTCCCGCCCGACGCGCCCGCCTTCGTCGGCCGAGCCACGGAACGCGACCGCGTGCTGTCCTGGCTCGGCACCCCGGACGAGGGCCCTGCCGCGGTCGTGGTGAGCGGGCCCCCCGGCGTCGGCAAGACCACGTTCGCGGTGCACGTCGGCCGGGCCGTACGCGGGCGGTACCCCGACGGACAGCTCTTCCTGCCGATGCACGGCTCCTCGGGCACGCCGATGCCCGCCGCCGAGGCCGCCGCCACCCTGCTGCGCGGCCTCGGCTTCGCCGGCGCGGCCATCCCGGACAGGGAGACCGAGCGGCTGGCCCTGTACCGGACGGCGCTGGCCGAGCGCAGGGTGCTGATCGTGCTGGACGACGTGGCCGGCGCCGCCGACGTGCGCGGGCTGCTGCCCGGTGCGCCGGGGTGCGCCCTGCTGGTGACCAGCCGCAGCACGCTGGCCGGGATCGACGCCGACCGGGTGCGGCTCGGACCGCTGTCGGCGCAGGAGGCGCTGGCCCTGCTGGCTTCCATGACGGGCGACGACCGGATCGCCGACGACCCCGCCTCCGCCGCGCGGCTCGTCCGCCGCTGCGGATACCTGCCGCTGGCCGTCCGCATCGCCGGCGCTCGGCTGACCGGCAACAGCCAGCGTCGCCTGGCCGAGCTGAACGCCGCGCTGCGCGACCAGCGCCGCCGCCTCGACGAGCTGACGGTGGAGGACCTGGCGGTCAGGACCGTGCTCGCCTCCGCCGACCGGCGTCTGTCCGCTCCGGCGCGGGAGGCGTTCCACCTGCTCAGCTCTTCGCTGCCGGCTCATGACGTGGCCGGTTGGACGGTCGCCGCCGTGCTGGACGTACCCCCGTCGCGGGGGGAGCGGATCGTGGACGAGCTGGCCGACACGAACCTGCTGCTCCCCGCGGGCCGCGGCCGCTACCGGCTGCACGACCTGGTCCGCCTCTACGGCAGGGAGCGGGCCCTGCTCGACGTGCCGCCCGAGCGGCGCGAGGCCGCCGCGGGACGGCTCCGCGGCGCGTACTTGGACCTGGCGATCCGTGCCGAGCGGCAGTTCGGCGGCGGGTTCGTGGGCGCCGCGCCGCTCACGGCGCCCACCTGGAGCCTGCCCGAGCCGGTGGCCCGCAGGCTGGTGGCCGACCCGGTGGCGTGGTTCGAGGCGGAACGCGTCCTGCTCGGCGCCGTCGCGCGCCGGGCGGTGCGTGACGGCGCGATCGGCACCGCCGCGGGCCTGGCCGCCGCGCTCGCGGTCTTCTACGAGTCCCGCACCTACTTCGACGACTGGCGGGCCACGCACGAGCCCGTGCTGGAGGCCGCCCGGCGAACCGGCGACGACGCGGCCGCGATGGTGATGCTGCGCAACCTCGGCGAACTCCACACCATCCAGGACCGCTACACCATCGCCGTCACCTGCTTCGACGAGGCCCTCGCCTACGCCCGGCACCTGTGCGACCTCGGCTACGAGGCCGCCGCCCTGTCCGGGCTCGGCTACGTGCACCGCCTGACCGGCGAGTACGACCGGGCCGCCGTCTGCCTGTCGGCGGCCGGACGGCTGTCGCGGCGGATCGGCAACGTCCCCGGCCAGGTGTACGCCGGGTACGTCCTCGGCCTCGTGCGCCTCGAAACCCGCCGCTGGGCCGAGGCCCGCGAGCACTTCACGACCTGCCTGCGCCTGAGCCGCGGCGCCGGATATCTGCCTGGCGAGGCGCAGGCCCTGCGCTGCCTGGGCCGGGCCGACCAGCGCGAAGGCCGCTACGCCAGCGCCGAACGGAACTTCAGCAAGGCCAAGGAGGTCGGCGAACGGCTCGGCGACCGGCTGGTCGAGACCTACGCCGTCCAGTGGCTGGGCGACCTGCGCATCCGGCTCGGCGACCACGACGAGGGGGTGCGGCTGCTGCACGGGTGCCTGGCCGTCTACCGCGAGTGCGGGCAGCGGTTCGGTCAGGCCATGACCCTGCTCAGCCTCGCCGACGCCGCCACGGCCACCGGGCGCACCGGGCCCGCGCGGCACTACCTCATCCAGGCGCTGCACATCTGGGAGCGGATCGGCTCGCCGTACTGGCTGGAACGGGCCCGCGCCACGCTCGCCGTCCTCGACGGACGCGGCCCGCCCGCCCACGAGGCCGCCCCGCCCGGATCGGTCACCCGGGAAGGCGCTCCCGGAGGCCGCGAAGCCGGGCCATGACCTCCTCCGAGGCGTCCACCAGCGTGACGGCGGCGTCGAGCGCCGCGAGCGCGGCGACGTACTGGGTGACCAGTTCGGCGGACTCCGCGCTGAGGCGGACCACGCACGAGTCCGGCCCCTGCGGCTCGATCTCGCCCGGTACGTGCGCGAACAGCCGCGACCGCACCGCGTCGGCCCCGAGCGCCACCCTGAGCCGGGCGGTGTGCCGGTACGTGGCTCGGGCGAACGACCGGGTCAGGTGGGTGACCGGGTCCGGCGCGGGCAGCGCGCGCGGCGGGAAGCGGCCGGGCGGCGCGGGCCGCGCCCGCACGATCCGGTCGACGCGGAACGTACGCCAGCCGGCCCGTTCCGGGTCGTAGGCGATCAGGTACCAGCGGCCTCTGACGGTCACCAGGTGGTGCGGCTCGACGCGGCGATCGCTGCCCGCGCCCGCACGGTCGAGGTAGCCGAACGTCATCACCTGGCCGTCGCGGCAGCACGAGGCGAGCACGGCCAGCACCACCGGGTCGACGGGGGGAGCGTCGTGCGCGGGCACGGCCACGGCGCTGCGGCCCAGGGCCGACAGCCGCGACCGCAGCCGGGGCGGCAGCACCCGTTCCAGCTTCGCCAGCGCGCCCATCGAGCTGTCCCCGATCCCGGCCACGCTGCCCGCCGCCGCCGTGACCAGCCCGTACGCGACCGCGATCGCCTCGTCGTCGGCCAGCAGCAGCGGCGGCAGGTTGCGGCCGTACGCCAGCCGGTAGCCGCCGGCGGTGCCCGTGGTGCTCTCCACCGGGTAGTCGAGCGCGCGAAGCCGGTCGATGTCACGGCGCACGGTGCGGATGTTGACGCCGAGCCGTTCGGCCAGCTCGGCGCCCGGCCATTCGCGCCTGCTCTGCAACAGCGACAGCAGCCGCAGCAGCCGTCCCGGCATGTCCTTGCGCGTCGATCCCGATTCCGTGCTCACAGATACCAGAATGACGGACGTTGCGGACAAGATGTGTCCTCAAGGGCTCCTAGCGTGGGCCGCATGAACGACGTGACGAAGCAACTCGCCGCCCGCGCGCACGGTCCCGTGTACGCGCCCGGCGACGAGGGATACGACGAGCACCGGGCCGGCTTCCAGCTCCTCGACCCCCACCGGCCCTCGGTGATCGTGGCCGCGACCGGCCCCCAGGACGTGCTGGCCGCGGTCGAGTTCGCCGCGGGGACCCGCTCCCGGCTGGCGGTGCAGGCCGGTGGCCACGGCCTCGCCGCCCCCGTCGAGGGCGTGCTGATCGACACGCGCCGCATGTCCGGCGTACGCGTCGACCCGCGGGCCCGTACCGCCTGGGTGGCGGCGGGGGCGACCTGGCGGCAGGTGATCGAGGCGGTGGCGCCGTACGGTCTGGCGCCGCTGTCGGGCAGCTTCCCCGGCGTGGGCGCGGTCTCCTACACGCTGGGCGGCGGCGTGGGCCTGCTGGCCCGGCGGTACGGCTTCGCCGCCGACCACGTACGCCGCCTCGACCTGGTCACCCCCGACGCGCGCCGCCACGAGGTCACCGCGGGCTCCGACCCCGACCTGTTCTGGGCGCTGCGCGGCGGCGGCGGCAACTTCGGCGTGGTCACCGGCATGGAGATCGACCTCTTCCCGGTCGCCCGCCTCTACGGCGGCAGCCTGTCCTTCGACCTCGAACAGGCCCCCGACCTGCTGGACGCCTGGCGCCGCTGGACCGCCACCGTGCCCGAGGAGCTGACCTCGGCGGTGACCGCCCTGCCGTACCCGGACCTGCCGTTCCTCCCCGAACCCCTGCGCGGACGCCACATCGCCCAGATCCAGGTCTCCTACGTCGGCCCGCCCGAGGAGGGACGCCGCCTGGTGGAACCGTTGCGCCCCATCGGGCCCGTCCTGCTCGACACGCTGCGCGAGCTGCCCTTCACCGACTCCGGCGCGGTGTTCGACGAGCCCGGCGAGCCCCACGCCTACCGGTCGCGCAACCTCCTGGTGAACGACCTCACCCCGCAGGCCCTGGCCGAGCTGACGAAGGCCGGCGGCCCGTCCGCGCCCGTCATGACCGTGGTCGGGCTGCGGCACCTGGGCGGCGCGCTCGCACGTGAGCCCGGCACCGCCAACGCCGTCGGCCACCGGGACGCCGCCTATTCGGTGTCGGTCCTGTCACCGGTGCGAGCGGGCGAGCTGGAAGTGGTGCGCGAGACCCACCGCGACGCACTCGCGCCGTTCGCCGGGAACGCGGTCGGCCGCTCACTCAACTTCTCCTTCGGCCCGCTCACCGAGGGCGAGATCCGCTCCGCGTTCGCGCCCGCCGACTACGACCGCCTCACCCGGATCAAGGCCCGGCACGACCCGCACGCCCTGCTTCACACCAACCACCCCATCCCACCCGCCCGTTAGCGTCCCGTCGGGCACGGGACGAGGGGCCGCCGGATCGCTACCCGCGTGCCGAGTTCATCGGGCAGGATGAAAGGGGCACCCTTACGGATTCCGGCCAAGAGCGGGGTGATCAGAGTGGGCTCATCATTACCTCCTGAGCGGATGCGCGTCGGCGACCGCGATCGCGAGGTGGTCATCGACGGTCTGCGCACGGCGTTCGAGGAGGGGCGGCTGGACCTGGCCGAGTTCGACGACCGGCTGAGCCGGGCCGGTGCGGCCGGTACGTTCGGCGAGCTGAACGAGCTGGTCGCCGACCTGCCCGCGACCGAGGCGGCCCGGCCCCGGCCCCGGCCCGCCCGACGCCCGGCTCCTTCGGGAACGACCAGGGCGAACGTGTACCGGGCCGGGGCCCTCATCGTGCTCGCGAACCTCGGCTTCTGGCTGGTGCTCGCCATGGACCAGGGCTTCGACCAGGTTCATCCCTGGTGGGTGTGGGTCGTGGCCCTCTGGGGCCTCAGCCTGCTCGGGACGGAGCTGTACACGAAGCAGTGCGAGGATCAGCGGGGCATGCGCGCGCTCGACGACGGTCAGCCGTCGACGTAGAGAGCACACCTCGGCCGCTCGCGCCGGGTTCAGACGATCTCGGTCTTGTAGAAGATGCTCGCCAGGCGGGCCCCCGCCACGCCGGAGGCCAGGCCGAGGCACAGGCGCGGCGCGCCCGAGACGATCTGGATGCCCATGCCCTCGGGCTCGCGGAAGTCCAGCGACTTGCCCGCCACACTCTGGGCTCGCTGCACCTGCGCGCCCGTGCGCAGGTCGAGGCAGGTGATGTAGGTGTTGCCCGGCGCGGGGTTGGTGTCGGAGTAGGCGTTGCCGGTCAGCAGGTAGACGTAGTCGCCGTAGGCCGCGTACCCCTGGAAGGTGCCCAGGCCCGACGGCTGGGCGATGTCGTGCAGCCTCTCGGGAGAGCCGGACTTGAGCGAGGCCAGCGGGAACACCGCGTAGCGGAACGAGCTGCCGTCCGTGTAACGCGTGATCAGCCGCTCGGTGGAGGGGTCGATCGCGCACGTGGTGTTCTGCGCCCCGGCGACCGGTGCGTACTTGGTGAGCGCGGACGACGACGTGGTGAGCGTCTGGCCGTTGACGAACCTGAACCGGGCGAGCCGGGAACCCCGGGAGGTCTGCCCGTCGCTCACGCCGTCGGTCTCCGTCCACAGGTACGCGGACGTGCCCGACGGCTCGACCCCGATCTGCACGCCGTGGCCGAAACCCGTGAGGTACATGTGGCCGAGCACCGTGCCGGTCAGGCTCAGCTTGGTCAGGCACAGGTTTCCCGCGGCGTCCGATCCGGCGCCGTTCCTGACCTGGATCGTGTAGATGTGGCCGTTCTGGTTGTCGAAGGCGAACGACTGCAGGACGGTCTCGTCGTACAGGGGTTTCTTCCAGATCAGCGAGGTCGACGGGGCGGTGAGCTGGAACCGTCCTTCGACGCGGGCGGCGGACGCGGGCCCGGCGGTGGCTCCGAGCGCGGCGGTGGCGGCGACGCCGAGTTTCAGCAGTCCTCTGCGGCTCATCGGTACGTGAGGGGGCATGTCTCGTCCGTTTCACCTGGGCGGCGTTTCCCGATCACGAGACCACGGCGGGCGGGGTGTTCGCAAGATCTGCCGTCCGCCTGGGCGGGATGGTGGGCATGATGTCCGGATGGCGAGGATCGAGACACCTTGGGGTCCCTGGGACGCCGCGCCGCTCGGTGACGTGGTCGCGCTGATGCGCGGGCTGACGGCCCCGTGGTGGGTGGCTGGCGGGTACGCGATCGAGCTGGCCGTGGGGCGCGCGTACCGGGAGCACGGGGACGTTGACGTCGGGCTGCTGCGCCGCGACCGCCTCGCGGTGCGGCGGCTGCTGGCCGGCTGGGACGTTCACCTGGCCGTGGCCGGGACCCTGACGCCGTGGCCGCTGGACGAGGACCTGCCCGGCGACGTGCACGACATCTGGGTACGCGAGCACCCCGGCGGACCGTGGCGGTTCCAGCTCATGCTGGACGAGGCCGACGGCGACGAGTGGGTCTACCGGCGCGACGCCAGGATCCGCCGCCCGCTGGCCGGGCTGACCGTCGAGGAGGACGGCTTGCGCCGGCTCGCCCCTGAGGTGCAACTGCTCTACAAGGCCACGGGCACCCGGCCGAAGGACGAGGCGGACCTCGAGGTGGTGCTGCCGCTGCTGAGCCCGGCGCAACGGCGCTGGCTGGACGAGGCGCTGCGTACCGAGCACACCGTCCACCCCTGGTGCGCGGTGGTCGCCGCCTGAACGGGGTCAGCCCTCCCCGGCCAGGTCGCGGTCCACGATCACCGCCACCTTTCCCGGTGCCGCCCCGCCCGCCTTCAGCGACTCCAGCCCTTCGCTGATCGCCTCGACGGTGCTGCCGATGGTCCGGCCGACGTGCGGGACCACGAGCCCGCCGGCCGCCCATTCCATCGCCAGGTCCCTCCCGCGCCGCAGGAAGCCGCGCGCCTCGCCGTCCAGCGTGGCGGGTTCGGAGAAGTACCGCAGCAGGTTGACGTTGACGTACGTGGCTCCGCGCTCGGCCAGGACGGCGGCCACCGGGCTGTGCGTCTCCGCCAGGCGGGTCGTCCTGCCGGGGCCGACGCCGAGCACGGTCCAACGGCCGCCCCGCCGTACGGTCCTCGCGGTCTCGACGAAGCTCCGCTCGCTGTAGGTGGCGTCGAAGACGAGGTCTACGCCCCGGCCGCCCGTCAGCTTCGCGATCTCGGCGGCGAGGTCGTCGCGCCTGTAGTCGAAGACGTGGTGGGCGCCGCACCGCCGGGCGAGCGCGATCGACTCCGGCCTGCTGCCGCTGCTGATGACCGTCCCGGCCGCCAGCACCCGCGCCGCCATCTGCACGGCCAGATGCCCGACGCCGCCCCCGCCACCCGGGATGTAGACCGTGTCGCCTGCGCGGACGGCTCCGTAGAGACCCGCGAAGGCGGACAGGAAGGCCATGGGGAGCACCCCGGCGTCACGGAAGCTCAGCGACGGCGGCTTGCGGACGGTGAGGAACTGGCGTGCCACGGCGTACCCGCCCTCACCGCCGTCCGCCGCGACCCAGCCCCCGTCGCCGTTCAGGTCGGCCATGGCGGCCACCGCGTCTCCCGCTGCCACGCGATCGACGTCCGGGCCCGCGGCGACCACCACACCGGAGAGGTCGAGACCGAGAACGACGGGAGGCGTCCGCCCCATGAAGTTGAGGTCGGCCAGCTTGTACTCCAGCGGGTTCAGCGACGAGGCCGCGACGCGGACCAGCACCTGGTCGGCCGCCGGCCGCGGGACGGGCACGCGTACCGCTTCGAGCGGCAGCCCGGCCCGGTCCCTCGTGTAACCGACGCCGACGAACGTCTCCGGGGTCGTGTGGGTCTGCTTCATGCCGCGCTTCCCTCTGGACGACGTGCCCGGCCGCTATGCTGCGCGTGCCACCGGGCGGACCGGCAACCACCTGCCCAGGCCGCCCGACCGCGAACCAGGCGCCACGACCGGGGAGCCGACGCGCTACTCCGGCTGCGGTCCGGAAAGAGCCTGCCGGCCACGGAGATCGTGGCTACCATGGCCACATGACCGTTCCCCAACATCGCGTTCACCTTGTCGACCGCGTCCAGCGACTTGAGGCGGCTGCCTTCGCGCTCGGTGTCGACGTGGCGGACATCCGGCAGGAGATTCTCGAATACACCGAGCCTGTCTTCGGGGAAATCATGGCCGGCAACGCTTCGCCGGCGACAAAGGAGCACCTGGACCAGGTTGAGGGACGTCTGCAGGGCCTGATCGACGCACGCTTCGACGAAGTCGATGGCAAGCTCGACCAGCTTCTTGCTGCTCTGCAGAAAGCCCCCTCACGCTGACCTCCGGTCCAGACTGGATCGCTTCTGGGAGCCGCTAGGAGGGTCTGCGGGCGAAGGCCGGGGCGTGTTCGGGGCGGGGGCCGAAGCCTACGAAACGGGCGGGGAGCATCCGGAGCCGGGGGAAGGTCCGGGTGAGGAAGAGGAGGGCGGGAGGCGGCCCCGAGCGCTTGCCCGCGAACTGCTTCTCGAACATGACGCGCTGGAGGATTCGCTGCCCGGTCTGGACGACGACGGTCGGGCGGCGCCTGCGCCGTTGCACGGCCGCCAGGTCGGCGACGGTGACGGCGTGCCGCCGCAGGGGTTCGGCGAGGATGGTGGCGGCGGCCACGGCGTCCTGGATGGCGAGGTTGATGCCCACTCCGCCGGCGGGTGACATGGCGTGCGCGGCGTCACCGATGAGCAGCAGCCCGTCGAGGTACCAGCGGTCGAGCCGGTTGAGCCGGACGTCCAGCACGTGGACGTCGTCCATGCTCGCCAGGTGGCGCACCTGGTGGGCGAAGTCGGGGCGCAGGCGGGCGACGCGTTCGCGGAAGCGGTCGATCCCCTCGGCGCGCAGCCGGGCGTCGGAGCCCTTGGCGGTGAAGTAGGCCACCTGGTAGAAGCCGTCGCGGGCCAGGGAGATCATCGCCTCGGGGCCCCGCGCGACCGGCGTCACCCCGGCGGGCACGTCCTGGTCTCCCGCCGAGCGGGGCAGGCGGAACCACCAGACGTCGAACGGCACGCGGAACTCCTTGGGCGTCAGCCCCGCGTCCCGGCGCAGGGTGGAGTGCCTGCCGTCGCAGCCCACGGTCAGCTCGGCGCGGATCTCCCCGGTACGGCCGTCCACCGTGCGGTACCGTACCCCGGTGATCTTCTCGCCGTCTCTGACCAGCGCGGTCGCTTCGGTGTCCATGCGCAGGGAGAACCCGGGCTCCTGCCCGGCCGCCCCGGCGAGGAAGGACAGCAGGTCCCACTGCGGCACCATCGCGATGTAGTTGTACGGCTCGGGCAGTGCCTCGAAGTCGCCCAGCGTCACCAGGCTCCCGTCGGGGGCGGGCAGCGACAGGTTGCCCAGGCGGCTTTGCGGCAGAGCGCGGAAGCCGTCGCCGAGGCCGAGTTCGTCCATGAGGCGGACGGTGGCGGGGTGCACGGTGTCGCCACGGAAGTCGCGCAGGAAGTCGGCGTGCTTCTCCAGCACGGTGACCTTGATCCCCGCGCGGGCCAGCAGCAGGCCCAGCATCATGCCGGCCGGGCCGCCGCCGCACACCAGCACGCCGGTGTTCTCGATGGTCATGACAACGCCTTCCCGCGCAGGCCGTAGTGGGTGAACAGGGCGATGACCGCCAGGCGCAGGGCCACGTTCGCCCAGATCCCGGCGGGCAGGCCGCGGGCGAACGCGTACACCTCGACGGCCGCCGTGCAGCCGTGGAAGACGATCAACGTCCAGGCGACCAGGCGCGTCCCCTCGGAGTGCCGCAGGTTCCTGGCCGCGAACGACAGGAACGACACGGCCAGTTCGGCGGCGCCCAGCAGGTAGCACACGAGGTAGGCGTCCTCGGGGACGCCGACGCCGACGGTGCCGGGCACCAGGCCGGGCGCGGCGACGAGCACCACGCCCGCCGCGAGCGTGACCAGGCCGTGCAGGGTGAGCAGGAGGCGGAGACTCACCGTCCCGCCGCCCCGCGCAGGCGGTCCTGGGCGGACCGCCGGTCGTTGAGCCGCGGGTAGGGCTCATCCGGTACGGGCACGCCGAGGAACTCGCACAACGGCTCCCACCCCTGCCCGGTCTCGTACGTCAGGATCCGGCCGGCGGGCAGGGCGCCGGTGACGTCGGCCGTGTGCCGCAGGAACACCTCCACGGCGTGGCTCTCCCCGGGCATCGGCTCGTCCAGCGAGACGCCGAACGTGTCGCGCCACATGCGCGCCAGCAGCGGGCGCAGGCCGGTGACCACGGGCTGGAGTTCGCGGGGCGCCGCGCCGGGGTCGCGCAGCAGCGCGAAGACGGTGTCGCGGAGGCTGGCGTACCAGGCGTGGGGGTCGCGTACGGTGAGGATGATCTTGGCGGTGGGGTACGCGAGCGCGAGCGGGCGCCAGAAGTGGGCGCTCGGCCAGTCCACCGCGGCCCGGTAGCCCCGCAGCACGGCGTCCCAGTCGGCGGTCCCGTCGATGGCGGGCCGCCACAGCTCGATTTGCCCTGGATGGGCGCCGATCTCCCGCATGTGGTGACAGGGGCCGAAGCCGAGCCGTTCCAGCGCCGCCTTCAGCGACGTGGTCCCGGTGCGCGGGAGTCCCGCGCCGATGACCTCGATCATGTGCTCGCCCGTTCTTTGGGGGTCAGTTAATTCATCACTCGATGAACCTCTGATGGGGACGATACACAGATGAGGTTCAATTTGGAAGCGGTACCATCCGGGTTCATGGACAGCTCCCTCGTCGAGGCCGCGCTGGCAGCCGCCGAGCAGCACGGCAAAGACGTGGCAGAAGTGCCCCTGGGCGCGATCGCGGCGGCCGCGGGCATCTCCCGCAGCACCCTGCTCAGAAGGCTCGGCGGGTCACGGGCCAAGCTGGACGAGGCCGTGCGGCAGGCCGGCGTCGACCCCGGCGGACGCCCGCCGGTCCGGGAACGCGCCATCGAGGCGGCGGCCGTACTGATCGCCCGCGACGGGCTCGGCCCGGTCACGATGGAGGCCGTCGCGGTGGCCGCGCAGTGCTCCCCGACCAGCCTGCACGCCGTCTTCGGCAGCCGTGACGGCCTGCTCGCCACCATGTTCGACCGGTACGTCCCCGTGCCCGACCTCGAAGCGCTGGCCGCCGACCCGCCGGACCGGATCGAGGACACGGTCCATGCCGTCTACCACGCGCTGGCCGAGGCGTTCGCCCGGGAGCCGCGGGTGCTGCCGGCCATCTTCGGCGACCTGTTCACCCGCCCCGACGGCACCGCCGCCCGGATGCTGAAGGCCAACCTGCCCAGGATGTTCGCCGGACTCGGCGGCCTGCTGACCGCGCAGGTCCAGGCCGGGCGGCTACGGCCACTCCCGCTGCCGCTGCTCATCCAGCTCATGATCGGGCCGATGGCGGGCCACATGCTGTTGCGCCCGGTCCTGCAAGAGTCGCTGGGAAACGTGCTTCCACCGGTCGACGAGGTCGCGCGGGCGTTCGCCGAGGCGTTCATCCGCGCCGCCGCCCCATGAACTCACCAGGCCCGGCAACGCCCGCGGATCAGACGCGTCCGTCCAATGTGGAGGCGCGGCCTCCCGCCTCCGCCGCCCTGCCAGGATGAGCCCTCGAAGACATGGAAGCCGTACACCTGGCCCCCTGAACTTCCGCGCGGGACACCAATGATCACCCGAGCACCACCTGCCGCGCGAACGGGTCCCACTGCGCCGCCACGCGCCCGCCGTACCGCTCGGCCAGTCTGTGGCGCAGGTCCTGGTCGAAGGTGTTCGTCCTGACGACGACCCGGTTGGTCTCCGCGTCGATCCACATCGCGACGGCGCCGGGCTCGTCGAGCGGCTCGTCCTGGTCGAACGCCCGGCGCAGCGCCGCCTGGCTGTTCGCCACCCGCCGTACCTCCGGCACGATGTCGTACCTGACCTGTTCCCCCTCGGACCAGTAGGTACCCGAGAGCACCGGAGCGGCCAGCGCGCGCCCCCGCGCCGTGACGTACGGGGCCACCAGCCGGTACGTCGCGCCGTGGGCGATGTACGGAGGAGCCAGGTCCTCCGGGTACGCCTCGGCCCGCTGCTCCGCGAGCGACTGCGCCCGGTTGAAGGGCTCGATGCCCTCGTACGACCGCAGCATCACGGGCGAGACGGCCTCGTAGTACACCTCGGCCGCGTCCTCGGTGCCCGGCTGGACGACCACCCGCAGCTCACCGGGCAGGAACAGGGGCGCGGCCGTGACGGCGTAGACCACGAGCAGCACGAAGACGATCTTCAACGGCATGCGCGCAGAGTCTAACGGGGAACGGGACAGCGCAGCGACAGGTGATCGGATGGACCTCCTGCACAACCGCGTCTCGTCGGCCGAGCGCGCCACCGCGCTCTCCATGGACTCCCTGATCCAGCAGTTGGGCAACGTGGGCGGCGCCGTCCTGTTCGGCTGGCCGGCCGTCGCCTCCGGCACCTCGACGGCCTGGTACGCCGCGGCGGGGCTGGTGCTGGCCGCGGCCCTGCTCTATCCGAGGGGCCGCGGCGCGCGCGGTCGTGCTTCGCCGGAGCGCAGGAACGCCGGTGACAAAGGCGCACTCATTCGCGGCAACTATTTCGAGCATTTCGCTCGCATTTAGCCGGTATTTTCACTTGGTCCGGCGGAGGTCGGGTAAAAGGCTTGACGAAGCTCTGACTCCGGACCGGTGGAAACTTGACGAGATCTTCGGATTCCTGCGGATGCGGAGCGGCGGCGCGCCAATTACGCTTGGTTATGCGACGGCAAAGAGGGATCTCCCTCCGCACCCCCGCGAAAAAGAACAAGGGCCGCCGTTGCCGCGGCGACCCCTGTTCCCGCATGAAACTGACTCCGCAAGAGAGGAACCAGCGCTAAGTACCTGCAAAACTTCCTCTACACCGTACTTAGTGCGGGCGTGGGCACGCAACAGTGGGTGTGAACCGCCACACGAGTTGCGCGCCCCATTCTTCTCCCGGGACTGGCCGCCTCATAAGGGCTGAGCTCAAAGGAGAGTTCTGCGTGCAGCACGACACCCCCTCCGGGCAACCGGAGAAGAAGACCGAGGCCACTCAGATCGTGGTCCCGAACGAGGCCCTGCGAACGCTCGTCAAACTGGTCGCGTTCCTCGCATTCCTGGCAGCACTGGTCTTCCTCACCGTCAACGGTTTCGACCCCATGACGCTCGTGCCCTTCGCCCCGCGTCTTTGACCCGCCCGCCCTCGCCGCCCCGGTGAGGGCCGGTCATTCAGCCCGGCCCTCACCCGACCACTCAGGGGATCACCGTCCGCGTTCCTGGGTGGGTTGGGCGGGTGGGCTGGAGAGGCGGGCGGTCAGCTCGTCGGCGATCTTCGCGGTGATGCGGCCCGCGAGGTCGAGCTTGTCGCCGAGGCGGCCCTTGGGCGCCGCGATGTTGAGGGCCGCCACGACGCGGCCCCGGAAATCGCGTACGGGTGCGGAGCAGCCCACGACGCCCACCTCGAACTCCTCGTCCACGGTCGCGTAACCGCGGATCCTGATCCTGGCCAGCTCCTCCAGCAGCGCCTCCGTGCCGCCGAGTCGCAGGTCGCCCGCCGCGGCCAGTCGTTCGGGGGTGAACCAGTCGCGTACGGCGTCCGGCTCCCAGTCGGAGATCAGCACCCGGCCGGCGGAGGTGGCCGGTACGGCGACGCTGATCCCCTCCCAGCCCACCCCGCGGAAGGCGTGCGAGGGCGACTCGCTGAGCAGGGTGAGCACGTCACCACCGCGCAGCACGCACAGGTGGACGGTCTCGTGGATCTGCGTGACCAGCCGCCGCAGGTAGGGCCCGGCGATGGCGACGAGCCGGGTCTCGCTGGTGCGGGCGGCCAGCGCGTACAGCCGCCACCCTAATCTGTAGCCCAGGGTGTCGGGGTCGCGCTCGACCAGGCCCTCCTCGGCCAGGGAGGCCAGCGCCCTGGAGACCTGCGTCTTCTCCCGCCCGACCAGTTCGGCCACGCGCACGACCCCGACCCCGCCCCCGGTCTCGCCGTACGTGGCGAGGACGTCGAGCAGTTCGAGGTCTCGGCGCAGGCCCGCGGCGTTGGTCCGGACCATCCGTCCTCCAGGTGCCATATGAACAACAGGTGTTGCGCCCTAGGCTTACACACATTTAACGTCTTCGTCACCTGAAACGGAGGAGATATGGACTTCTCCAGATATCTGGAACGTCGTTGGGACGACCTGCTGGAGCTGGCCGTTCAGCATGCGGCGGTGGTGACGCTTTCCGTCCTGCTCGCCACCGCGATCGGTGTCGCGGTCGGAGTGCTGACCTGGCGCAGCGACCGCGCCGGGACGATCGCCGTGTCCACGGCGGCGACCCTGCTGACCATTCCGTCGCTGGCGCTGCTGGCGCTGCTGATCCCGCTGCTGGGGCTGGGCTGGGCGCCGACGGTGGTGGCGCTGGTCATCTACAGCCTGCTGCCGATCGTCCGCAACACCATCGCCGGGCTGCGCAGCGTGGACCCGGCCATCCTGGAGTCGGCCAGGGGCATGGGGCTGACCGACCGGCAGGTGGTGGCCAGGATCCAGCTACCGCTGGCCTGGCCGGTGATCATCACGGGGGTCCGGGTCTCGACCCAGATGCTGTTCGCGATCGCCACGATCGCCGCCTACGTGGCGGGTCCCGGCCTAGGCAACGAGATCCTGTCCGGGCTGGCCAGGCTCGGCTCCGCCAACGCGCTCAACCAGGCGGTAGCGGGCACCCTCGGCGTGGTGCTGCTGGCGCTCCTCTTCGACCTGGCCTTCGTCGGCCTCCGCCGCGCCACCACCCCCAGGGGGCTCCGTGTCTGACATCAAGCTCATCCAGGTGACCAAGCAGTACGACGGCCAGCCGCAGCCCGCCGTCGACTCCGTCAGCCTCGACATCCCGGCGGGCGAACTGGTGGTCTTCGTCGGCCCGTCGGGGTGCGGCAAGACCACCACGATGAAGATGATCAACCGGCTGATCGAGCCGACCAGCGGGCAGATCCTGCTGGGCGGCGAGGACGTGCTGGCCAGGGAGCCCAACGAGCTGCGCCGCCACATCGGCTACGTGATCCAGCAGATCGGGCTGTTCCCGCACCTGACGATCGCGGAGAACATCGCGCTCGTGCCCGGCCTGCTCGGCTGGAGCGCGGAACGCTCGCGCAAGCGCTCCGACGAGCTGCTCGACCTGGTCGGGCTCGACCCGTCGAGCTACCGCGACCGCTATCCCCGGCAGTTGTCCGGAGGCCAGCAGCAGCGGGTGGGCGTGGCCAGGGCGCTGGCGGCCGACCCGCCGGTGATGCTGATGGACGAGCCGTTCGGCGCGACCGACCCGATCACCAGGGAACGGCTGCAGAACGAGTTCCTGCGGCTGCAGGCCGAGCTGCGCAAGACCATCGTCTTCGTCACCCACGACTTCGACGAGGCCGTCAAGCTGGGCGACCGGATCGCCGTGCTGAGGGAGCGCTCGCGCATCGCGCAGTACGACACGCCGGAGGCGATCCTGGCCAACCCGGTCGACGACTACGTGGCCGGATTCGTCGGCTCCGCGGCGGCGCTCAAGCGGCTGGCGCTCATCCCGGTCGCCAAGCTGACCGCCATGCCGACCACAGAGCTGACCACAGGGCTGACCACAGAGCTGATCACTGGGCCGGGCTCGGCGGACGGCCTGCCCGCCGTGCCGCCGGACGCGACGGCTCGCGACGCGCTGGACCTGATGATCCGCCACGGCACCTCCCGCGTGCGGATCGGCGACGGGACCGTGGACTTCGCGGCGATCAGCGCCCTGCTCGGAGGCGGGCATGACCGTTAGGAGACAGCTCGGCCTGCCCCTGCTGCTGGTGGCGGCGCTGGCCGCGACCTACCTGTGGGTGTCGTCGCGGCAGCTCGACAGCATGGAGGCGCGCGTGCTGAACGCCGACTTCATCCGCGACGCCGCCCTGTCGCACCTGCTGCTGACCGCGGTGGCGACGACGCTGGTCGTGCTGGTCTCGATCCCGCTCGGCGTGCTGCTCACCCGGCCCTTCGCCCGCCCGTTCACACCGGTGGTCATGGCGATCGCCAACGTGGGCCAGGCCGCCCCGGCGCTCGGCGTGATGGTGCTGCTGTCGATCCTGTACGGCATCGGCACCACGATCGCGATAGTCACCCTGGTCTTCAGCGCCGCGCTGCCCGTGCTGCGCAACACCATCGTGGGCATCCAGCAGGTGGATCCCGCGCTGCTGGAGGCCGGGCGCGGCATGGGCATGAGCCGCGGGCAGATCCTGCGCAGGCTGGAGCTGCCGATGGCGGTGCCGATCGTGATGGCCGGGCTGCGCACCACGATCGTCATCTGCGTCGGCCTGGCCACCGTCGCCACGTTCATCAACGCGGGCGGCCTCGGCGACATCATCGTCGCCGGGATCAAGCTGCAACGCACCCCCATCCTCGTCACCGGCGGCGTGCTGACCGCCGTGATCGCCCTCGGCCTGGACTGGCTGGCCGGGCTGGCCGAGAAGTACGTCCGCCCCCACGGCATCTGATGGAGCACCTCATGTTCAAACCACTCGTCCTCGCGGCCGCCACGCTGCTGACCCTCACCGCCTGCGGCGGCGGCCCGGAACCGGCCTCCGGCACGGGAGGCGGGCTGGAGGGCGCCACGCTGGTGGTGGGCGCCAAGGACTTCGCCGAACAGAACATCCTGGCCAACCTCACCGCCGAACTGCTCAGGGCGCACGGCGCCGACGCGGAGGCGAAGGAGATCAAGGGCTCGGCCAACACCCGCAAGGCCCTGGAGGCCGGCGAGATCCAGTTGTACTGGGAGTACACCGGCACCGCCTGGATCACCTACCTGGGCAACGACAAGCCGATCCCCGACCCCGCCCAGCAGTACGACGCCGTGGCCAAGGCCGACAAGGACAAGAACGGCGTCACCTGGCTGCCCGCCTCCGGCTTCAACAACACGTACGCGCTCGCCCTGGCCAGCGAGAAGGCCACCCAGCTCGGCGTCACCAAGCTGTCGGACCTGACCGGCGTCGACAAGCCGACGATCTGCGTGGAGAGCGAGTTCGCCAACCGCAACGACGGCCTGCCGGGCCTGCTGTCCGCCTACGGCCTGACCGTTCCCAAGGACGACGTCAAGCTCCTGGACACCGGCGTCATCTACACCGAGACCGACAAGGGCCAGACCTGCACGTTCGGCGAGGTGTTCACCACCGACGGCCGGATCAAGGCGCTCGGCCTGACCGTCCTGCAGGACGACAAGAAGTTCTTCCCCGTCTACCAGGGCGCCCCCACGCTCAAGACGGAGACGTTGACCAAGTATCCGCAGATCGCCCAGATCCTCGCCCCGCTCGGCCAGAAGCTCACCACCGAGGTCATGCAGGGGCTCAACGCCCAGGTGGACGTCGACGGCGAGGACGCGGCCGACGTGGCCAAGGACTGGCTGGAAAAGGAAGGGCTGCTCAAGTGATGCAGATCGGGGAGAGCTTCGTCGGAGAGGGGGCGGAGGCCGCGCACGTCAACACCGTGCTCGGCGCCCGCTCCGGCCCGGTGGGCACTGCCTGGGCCACCGCGCTGGCCACGCCGAGCCAGGGGCACGCGCCGTTCGTGGCCGTGCTGAGGCCGTCGCTGCCCGTCCAGCCGATGACCCTGTTCGTCAACAAGGCGGCCATCGCCGGACCCTCGCACGGCAATCTCACCTGGGGCCCGGCACAGGCCGGAGTGGCCGCGGGAGTGGCCGACGCGGTGGCGGACGGAGTCATCGACGACCCCCAGGGACTCGTCCTGATCGCCGCGGTGTGGGTGAACCCCGACGCCGAGGACGCCGACGCCGTCTACGCCAACAACCGGACCGCCACCCGCCGGGCCCTGGCCGCCGGAGCCTCCGGCGCGCCCGCCCTGGACGAGGTGCTCGCCGCCCGGCACAACCCGGCCAACCCCTTCTACACCGCATGAAGATCACCGCCATCCGGCTCGACCGGCTCAGGCTCCGGCTCGACCCGCCGTTCCGCGCGGCCTGGGACCCCGTGCCGCGCCGGCACTTCGACGCCACCATCGTGCGCGTCGAGACCGACGAGGGCGTGACCGGCATCGGCTCGGGCGACACGATGGACGGCTTCGAGGCGTTCGAGCATCTCTTCCTCGGCACCGACCCGCTCGACATCACCCGCCACGTGCGCGCCATCGAGACGATGAACTTCCACGCCGGCCGCTACTGGCCGCTGGAGGTCGCCCTCTGGGACATCGTCGGCAAGGTCGCCGGGCTGCCCGTGGCCACCATCTTCGGCAACGTGCACAAGCGGCTGCGCGCCTACGCCTCCAGCGGCGAACTCCAGTCTCCCGGTCAGCGCGTGGAGTCGGCGCTGGCCGCCCGGGAGCGCGGGTTCTCCGCCATGAAGATCCGTATCGACCGCAACGGCATCGAGGAGGGCGTCCAGACCGTCCGCCGGGTGCGGGAGGCGCTCGGCGACGGCTTCGAGATCATGGTGGACCTCAACCAGGCGTGGCGCATGGCCGGGGACGTCGAGCCCGCCCTCGACTTCGCCGCCGTCCGCTCCGTCGTGGAGAGGCTGCGCGACCTGGGCGTCTTCTGGGTGGAGGAGCCGCTGCCGTACCAGGACATGGCCGGGCTGCGGACGCTGCGGGCCGAGACGGGGATGCGGATCGCGGCGGGGGAGATGCTGCCCTCCACCAGCGACCTGCTGTCCTACCTGGAGCACGACGCGCTCGACGTCTATCAGATGGACGTGGTGCTGGCCGTCGGCATGCAGCGCGCGCGTACCATCGCCGAGGTCGCCCAACTGCGGCACCGCATGTTCACCCCGCACAGTTGGACCAACGGCATCGGCGTGCTGGCCAACCTGCACGTCGCGGCGGGGGTGGGGGGCGGGCCGTACTTCGAGTTCCCGTACGACCCGCCCGGCTGGACACCCGAGCGGCGGGACTTCATGCTCGCCGAGCCCGTGAACGTGACCGCCGACGGCTACGTCGAGGTGCCGCAGGTGCCCGGCATCGGCGCCGTGCTGGACGAGGGAGAAGTGGAACGTTGGAGAATCTGATGTTCGTCGACGGCGCGTTCGTCGAGGCGGCCGACGGGAAGACGTTCGAGGACCGCACGCCGCGCGACGGGTCCGTGCTGGCCCACGTCGCCGCGGGTGACGCGCCCGACGTCGACCGGGCGGTGGCCGCGGCGCGGCGCGCCTTCGACGACGGACGCTGGCGCGACCTGCCGCCCCGCGAGCGCAAGCGGGTCCTGCTGCGCTTCGCCGACCTGCTGCGCGAGCACCGCGAGGAACTGGCACAGCTCGAGACCCTCGACGTCGGCAAGCCCATCGGCGAGTCGCGCCGGGTGGACGTCGAGGGCGCCGCGACCTGTCTCCAGTGGTACGGCGAGGCCGTCGACAAGACCTACGACGAGATCGCCCCCACGGGACGGGACGCGCTCGCCCTGGTCACCAGGGAACCCCTGGGCGTGGTGGGCGCGGTGGTGCCGTGGAACTACCCGATGATCATCAGCTCGTGGAAGATCGCGCCCGCGCTGGCCATGGGCAACAGCGTCGTGCTCAAGCCCGCCGAGCAGTCGCCGCTGTCGGCGCTGCTGATGGCCAGGCTGGCCGCCGAGGCGGGGCTCCCGGACGGCGTGTTCAACGTGGTCACCGGCTTCGGCGAGACCGCCGGGGCCGCCCTGGGCCGCCATCCGGACGTGGACAAGATCGCCTTCACCGGCTCGCCGGAGGTGGCCCGCCACTTCCTCAGGTACTCGGCCGAGTCGAACGGCAAGAGCGTGTCGATCGAGGCCGGCGGCAAGTCCCCGCAGGTCGTCCTGGACGACGTCGGCGACCTGGATGCCGCCGCCTCGGCCATCGCCTGGGGCATCTTCTACAACGCGGGCCAGACCTGCAACGCCGGATCCCGCGTGATCGTGTCCGAGCGGATCAAGGACGAGCTGGTGGAGGCGATCCTGAAGGTCACCTTCACCGTCGGAGACCCGCTCGACCCCGCCACCACCATGGGCCCCCTCGTCGACCGGGCCCAGGCCGACCGCGTGCTCGGCTACATCGACCTCGGGCTGGCCGAAGGCGCCCGCCTGGTCGCGGGCGGCCAGGCCGACGGCCTCTACGTCCAGCCGACGATCTTCGACGGCGTCCGCAACGACATGCGCATCGCCCAGGAGGAGATCTTCGGCCCGGTCCTGTCCGTGATTACCTGCTCCTCCGAGGCCGAGGCCGTACAACTGGCCAACGACACCCGCTATGGCCTGGCCGCGAGCGTGTGGACCAGCGACGTCGGCCGCGCCCACCGCGTCGCCCGGCAGTTGCGCGCGGGCACCGTCTGGGTCAACACCTTCGACGCCAGCGACGTCATCACTCCGTTCGGCGGGTTCAAGGACACCGGCACCGGCCGCGACAAGAGCCTGCACGCCCTGGACGCCTACTCAGCTCTCAAGACCACCTGGATCGCCCTGTGAACACCACCGAGGACACCACCGCGAACGACGCCGTGAACATCGCGTTCGTCGGACTGGGCCACATGGGCGGGCCCATGGCCCGCAACCTCCTCAGAGCCGGACATCACCTGACCGTGCACGACCTGCAGCGCGAGTCCGCCGCCGAGCACCTCGACCTGGGGGCGCGCTGGGCGGACTCGGCAGGCGAGGCCGCCGCGGACGCCGACGTGCTGATCACCATGCTCCCCGGCCCCAAGCAGGTCACCGCCGTGCTGAGCCGGGTGACGCTCAAGCCCGGCGCGACCTGGATCGACATGTCCACCTCCACGCCGGAGGCCGCCAGGCCCTTCACCCAGGACCGGCTGGACGCGCCGGTCAGCGGCATGGCCAAGGGCGCCAGGAACGGCACGCTGCAGATCTTCGTCGGCGGCCCGCCCGAACTCCACGAGCGGCACCTGCCGGTGCTCCAGGCCATGGGGTCGACGATCCTGCACGTCGGCCCGCACGGCGCCGGATACACCGTCAAGCTCATGCTCAACCTCCTCTGGTTCGCCCACCTCGTGGCCACGACCGAGGTGCTCACCATGGGCGCGAAGGCCGGAGTGGACCTGGGCGTCCTGCGCGACGCCCTGGTCGCCAGCCCCGCCAACAGCACGTTCCTGGAGCGCGACGTGCTCAGCGTGCTGCGCGACGGCGACTACGACGAGTCCTTCGCCATGGCGCTGGCCTGCAAGGACCTCGGCCTGGCCGTCGATCTCGGCCGCGATGTCGGGGTCCCGGTGGAGCTGTCGGCGCTGGTGGAGCAGATCTTCCGGCGGGCCAGGGCCCGCTACGGCGACCTCGCGGGCGAGATGACGCCCATGCGGCTGTACGAGGAACTGGCCGGACTCGACCTGCGCATCGGAGACGCGGCATGACGTTCACGCTCACCCCACGGGCACCCTGCACTTCGGGCCCGGATCCCTGGCCAGGCTCCCCGAGGCGGCCGGTTCCGCCCGGGTCCTCGTGGTCACCGACCCGGGCATCGTCGCCGCGGGCCTCCTCGACCGGGTACGCGCCGTGCTGCCGGACGCGCGGGCGTTCACCGAGGTCGAGCCGAACCCGTCGGTGGACACCGTCGCCAAGGCCATCGCCGCCGCAGGAGGGGCCGAGCTGATCGTGGCGCTCGGCGGCGGCTCCAGCCTCGACGCGGCCAAGGCCGTGGCGCTCGGCGCGACCAACCCCGGCGTGCCCGCCTCCGCCCTCGACTACCGTGCCGAGGGGCTGCGTCCCGGCCTGCCGATCGTCGCGATCCCCACGACCGCGGGCACCGGCGCGGAGACCAACGGCTTCGGCGTGATCGAGGAGGCCGGTCGCAAGATCTACCTGGGCAACTCCACCACCCAGCCGATCGTCTCCATCCTCGACCCCGAGCTGACCGTCGGCCTGCCCGCCCGGGTCACCGCGGCCACCGGCGTGGACGCGCTCGTGCACGGCATCGAGTCGCTCACCTCCCGCAGCCGCAACCCGATCTCCGAGGCGTACGCCCACCACGCGGTCCGCCTCGTCCACCGGTGGCTGCCCGTGGCCGTCAAGGACGGCTCCGACCTGGAGGCGCGCGGGCAACTGCTGCTCGGCGCCCACCTGGCGGGGCTCGCGCTGAGCATCTCCGGGCTGGGGCTCGTCCACGGCCTTGCCCATGCGATCACCGCGCGGACGGGGGCGGCGCACGGGCTCGCGCTGTCCTCCGTCCTGGGCGAGGTGCTGGAGTTCAACCTGCCCGCCTGCGGGGAGGCGTACGGGGAGGTCGCGCTGGACCTGGGGCTGGGACGGGCCGACGGGCGCGCGACCGTGGCGGCCGTCCGTGACTTCGTCGAGGCGGTCGGCGTCGCGACGACCCCGGCCGCGCTCGGGTGCACGCCCGGCATGACCGGGGAGATCGCCGCCGCCGCGCTCGCCGACCCCGTCACCGCCAACACCCCCCGCCTGCCGACCGAGGACGAGCTGCGAAACCTGCTGGAGGCACGATGACCACCCGATCAAGCCGTCGACCCGGCTCTGCGCCAGGACCCGACGCAAGACCCGGCGCGGGCCTCGCGGCACGGGCGGTGACCCGGTGACCGGCCGCTTTCCCGTGCTGGACCCGGCGACCGGCGAGGTGATCGAGGAGGTCCACGACGCGGGCCCCGAGGACGCGGTCGCCGCGCTCGACGCCGCCGTGGCCGCCCAGGCGGCCTGGGCCGCCGCCCCGCCGCGGGAACGAGCCGAGGTCCTGCGTGCCGCGCGGGCCGGGCTGCTCGCCCGGATCGAGGAGTTCGCGCTGCTCATCACCCGCGAGATGGGCAAGCCGCTGGCCGAGTCACGGGCGGAGGTGAACTACGCGGCGGACTTCCTGCTGTGGTTCGCGGAGGAGGCCGTACGCGTCTCGGGGGAGTACCGGGCCAGCCCCGGCGGCGACTTCCGCATCGTCACCACCCGCCAGCCGGTCGGCCCCTGCCTGCTCATCTCGCCGTGGAACTTCCCCCTCGCGATGATCACCAGGAAGGTCGGGCCCGCGCTGGCCGCCGGATGCGCGGCCGTGCTGAAACCGGCCGAGGACACACCCCTGTCGTGCCTGCTCCTGGCCCGGGTGTTCGCCGACGCCGGGCTCCCGCCCGGGGTGCTGAACGTGGTCACCACCAGTCGCCCGGCGCCGGTCGTCGAACGCCTGCTGGCCGACGGGCGGCTGCGCAAGCTCTCGTTCACCGGCTCCACCCAGGTCGGCCGCCTGCTGCTGGCACAGGCCGCGGACGGCGTGCTGCGCACCTCGATGGAGCTGGGGGGCAACGCCCCCTTCCTGGTCTTCGCCGACGCCGACCTGGAGGCGGCGGTCGACGGCGCCGTGCTGGCCAAGCTCCGCAACGGCGGCCAGTCCTGCGTGGCCGCCAACCGGTTCCTGGTCGAGGCGCCGGTGGCCGACGAGTTCGCCGCCCGGCTCGCCGAACGCATGGAGTCGGTACGGCTCGGCCCAGGCGACGACCCCAGCTCCCAGCTCGGCCCGCTGATCAACCGGCGGCAACTGGACCGGGTCGCCGCCCTCGTCGACGACGCGGTGGCCCACGGCGCCCGCGTGCTGGCCGGGGGCAAGGCCACGGGGCCGTACTATCCGGCCACGGTCCTGGCCGACGTGCCCGCGGCAGCCCGCCTCCACCGCGAGGAGATCTTCGGCCCGGTCGCGCCGATCAGCGTCTTCGAGGACGAGCCGACCGCGCTGGCCATGGCCAACGACACCCCCTACGGCCTCGTCGCCTACCTCTACACCCGGGACCTGGCCCGCGCCGTACGCGTCGGCGAGCGCCTGGAGACCGGGATGGTGGGGATCAACCGCGGCCTGGTGTCCAACGCCGCGGCCCCCTTCGGCGGCGTCAAGCAGTCGGGCCTGGGCAGGGAGGGCGGCTTCGAGGGGATCGAGGAGTACCTGTCGACCAAATACCTCGCGGTCGACCTCCATCCGTAGGCGCACGCCGCCGCGGCCGATCCGGCGTGAGTACGTCAACCCGCCTGCGTCGAAGCGCGCCCAGGTGCTGGTGGCGCTCTTGGCCGCACGCTCCGGTCGGCTGCGGGAAGGTGACTCCGGTCAGCTCCTCGCAGACCGACCGCAGCGGTCAGAAGGCGTAAGGGCCGAAGCGGCCCCAGGCGATGACACCGGACAGCGCGAGCAGGGCCACGCAGACGGCGATGCCCGACGACTCCTTGCGGCGGGCGTGGGTGACGGCCGCACCGAGCATGGTGACGGCCAGGCCGGTGGCGGCCAGCGGAGTGAGGGTTGGGGCGATGCCGGTGACGGCGGGCAGGATCAGGCCGAGGGCACCGAGAAACTCGACCACGCCGATCAGGCGGACCTGGGTGGCGGTGAAGTCCTCCACCCAAGGCATCGCTGGGCGCAGCTTCTCCTTGGACCGGATGGACTTCATCACCCCGACCAAGCCGAAAGCGGCGGCCAGGATGCCCTGCAGTATCCACAGGAATACGTTCATATCAGTAGCTCTCTTCATTGGACGATGCAGAGGCGCGTGACCAGGTGCTAGGCGTCGCGGCGCAGCGTGAACCAGAAGGTCGGCACCGAGTTGGTGCCCGGTGTGACGTCGAGTAGTTCCCAGCCGGCGAACCTGGCGCGGAGTTCGTCGGCGGTGACGCCCGCCGCCCACGACGTGACCTCGGGGATCGGATTGCCGGCCGGCTCGGGGCCGTATCCGAACATCAGCAACCGTGCTCCGGGAGCGGCGCGGTGGGTGAGCCCGGCGGCGTAGGCGTCGCGGCGGTGCAGCGGGATCCCGCAGTAGCAGCTCAGGTCGAAGAACAGGTCGAACGGACCGGGCACGTCCAGTTCGTCGAGGCGGGTGGCGTCCCCGTCCAGCAGCCGTACCGCCACTCCCGCCGCCTCGGCCTTCTCCCTGGCCTGGTCGACGGCGCGGTCGATCAGGTCGACGGCCGCCACCTCCCAGCCGTGCCGTGCGAGGTAGATGGCGTTGGTCCCGGTGCCGCAGCCGAGTTCGAGGGCGCGGCCGGGCTGCGGCGCGTCGTGCCCCTCAACCAGGGCGACCAGTTCGGGCGGCGTCACGCCGGTGTCCCACGGCGGCTTGCCGGTGCGGTAGTAGCCCTGCAGTGCGCGGTGGACGGACTCCTCCTCCTGGTCTCGCTGCGTTGAGGTCAGGTCCGGGTCCGGCTGCTGGGTGGGGTCGAGCTGGGCCATCGTCTCCTCCAAGAATCTGTAGTCGAACTCTAGTGACAAACTCTAGAGTTATACTCGCATTATGGATGGAGTCAAGCGGCCGGACAAACGAGCCGAGCGCTCACGCCGCACCCGTGAAAAGGTCGTCGAGGCGGCTCGCGAACTGGTTACGGGACGACGAGCCTGCGGGAGGTCGCGGACCGGGCGGGCGTGGCCGTCCACGGTCCACTTCGCCTTCCGCAACAGGTGCACGCTGTTCAAGGACGTTGTCGACACGTCCATCGCCGGGGACGCCGAGCCTGTCGCCACCATGGATCGTGAGTGGTTTCGCGCCGCGTGCGCCGAGCCCACCGCGGCCGGGCAAGCGCGCGCACGTGCGCGGCACCCGCGAGATCCTGGGCCGGGTCGCCCCGATCATGCCGCTGATCGCCGCGGCCACAGGCCCCGAGATCGCCGCGCAGTGGCCGGACGGCCCCGACCCGCGTCACATCGCGCAGCGGCCTTGATCTCCCAACTCTGCGCCGATCCCGGCTGAGCGGACGGACGTCACGCTCGTCCTCCGGCCCGCGATGCCGGTGGCCATCCACCTGGCCGGCCTCCTGCGTACCGGGCCGGACGACCTGGCCGACACCCAGACCGGGCTGCCGCGTGCCGACCGCTGGGGGACGGGGGAGGGGGCTCGCTACCGTCGCCCGCCGAACTCCCAGTCGTGGACCTCGACGTCGGCGTACCGGTCAAGGGTCAGGACGGCACGCGCCGCATCCGGGTCCGGCGCCCGGACCAGCAGCGCCGTACCCAGCCAGGCGGTGCCGTCGTCGGACAGCAGCGGCCCGTACGCGATCAGCTCGTCCCGGTCGGGTGGCGGGACGAGGTCGGCCGGCTGCCCCGAGCCGAAGCCCAGCACCAGATACCGGTTGCCGCCCTCTCGCCCGCCCGGGAAATCCCACATGGTGCGTCCCAGCACGTTGCGCCATCGCCGCAACATCACGTCCCGGTACACACCGGCCTGGTAGTTGGGCTCGTCGAAGGCGAAAGCGCGCGCGGTGGCGGGATCCGGCAGGTCGACGATGTGGACACTGCCGCTGGCCGTGTCACCGCCGCGAACGAGGGTCGGGCCACGGGCGATCAGTTCGGCCGCGTACCGGTCCATGTAGGTCCAGTGCGCTTCGACCAGCTTGCCGCGCAGCCCCGCCGAGTCGGGCCGATCACGGTGATAGCAGAAGAACTCCATGCCGAGAGTTCCTACCACGCGGTGCAGCGACAGCTCCCTTCGAGCCATCGATCATCTTATGAATCTACAATGTAAAGGGCGCGGGTCTGGGTGAAGTCCCCCTTTCGAAGCCCAAGGACACGGGCTTCGCCCGTCCATCTTCCGATGCGGGCAGAGAGCTGTTGACCCTCACGTGGCGTCAGGCCGCATAGTCGGTGGGGTGGAGGATCACTGGACCGTGGGGCACGTGGCCGGGTTGGCCGGTGTGAGCGTCCGCACGCTGCATCACTATGACGAGATCGGGCTCGTCCGGCCGTCGGCGCGGACGGCGGCCGGGTACCGGGCCTATTCGGCGGGTGACGTGGAGCGGTTGCGGGAGGTGCTGGCCTATCGGCGGTTGGGTTTCGGGCTGCGGGAGGTCGCGGAGCTGGTCGGCGACCCGTCCGCCGACGCGGTCGCGCATCTGCGCCGGCTGCGCGGTCTGCTGCTGGAGCGGCGTGATCGTGCTGACGCCATGGTGGCGGCCATCGACAGGGAGCTTGAGGCGCGGGCGAAGGGAGTCGAGGTGACGCCGGAGGAGCAACTGGAGATGCTCGGTGCGCGGCTGTACGACGTGATCGGCGGTGCCTACCCCGCGACGCGGCGTACCGAGCCGCGGATCGCGGCGCAGATCTGGGGCGCGCTCGGGGACGCGCGGACGGTGCTGAACGTGGGGGCCGGCACCGGCTCCTACGAGCCCGCGGACCGGGACGTGACCGCGGTGGAGCCGTCGGCGGTGATGCGGGGGCAGCGGCCTGCGGGGTCGGCGCCGTGTGTGGCGGCCGCCGCGGAGAGTCTGCCGTTCGGGGATCGGTCTTTCGATGTCGCGATGGCCGTCTCGACCGTTCACCATTGGGGGGATCCGATTGCGGGGCTGCGCGAGATGCGGCGGGTGGCTCGCCGGGTGGTGGTGCTGACGTTCGATACCGACGAGTCCGGTTGGCAGGACCGGTTCTGGCTCACGCGCGATTATCTGCCCGAGTTCGCCGTCGTCCTCGCCGAGTTTCCCTCGCTTGCCGGGATGGCCGACGCGATCGGTGCCCGTGTCGAGGAGGTGCCCGTTCCGTGGGATTGCGCTGATGGCTTGTTCGAGGCGTACTGGCGTCGACCGGCGGCGTATCTGGAGGATCGGGTGCGGCGTGGGATGTCGGTGTGGACGCGGGTGGGGCCGGAGGCCGAGCGGCGGGCGGTTCGAAGCCTGGGCGACGATCTCGACTCCGGTCGGTGGGGCGAGCGCAATGGTGACCTCGCCGGCCTCGAGGCGGCTGATCTCGGCCTTCGCCTGCTCATTGCTTGAACCGCGGCGCAATGTCGATCGGTGGGTTCGCGCTCGGGGTCATGAGGGGGTGGTGTGTTGTCGGCTGTCGTCGTGGTGGTTGGTGATGCGGACGAGGAGGTCGATCAGGTGCTGCCGGTCGGTCGGGGGGAGTGGGGCGAGGTATTCGTCCTGGGCGGTGGCGAGTAGCTGGTCGAGGTGGGTGAGTTGGGTGCGGCCCGCCGGGGTGATGGTGATGACGTTGCGTCGGCGGTCTTGTGGGTCGGGTGTGCGTTGGAGGAGTTGTCGTTCGGCGAGGTCGTTGACGATGGCGACCATGTCGCTGCGGTCGATGCCGGTGCGGCGGCCGAGGGTGGCTTGGCTGGCTGGGCCGTACTCCTCCAGTGTGGCGAGCAGGAAGTAGTGGTAGCGGCGTAGGCCGGCTTGGGCGAGTGCTCGGTCGACGATTCGGTTGGCGATGTGGGCTGCCTGGTTGGTCAGTCTGCTGGGCAGTGTGCGCATGCGCTGTGGCGGTGGTGTGCGGTCCGTGGTGGGCATGGGGGCAATTTAGCAAGTTGTTGGCCGTGCCCACGGTTGAGTGTATTGTTGGTTGTGCCAACGTTGGTTGGTCCAACATTATTGTTCGTGCAGAACTGAGGTGACTGAGATGACGGACACGGGCTCCGCCGCGGCCGACGATGTGGCGGGTCTGGGCGCGGTGGTTCGGGGGCGCACGCTGTATCCGGGTGAGGAGGGCTTCGCGGCGGCGTGCTCCGGGTGGTTGCTGACGGTCGAGCACCGGCCGGCGGTGGTCGTGGTCGCCGCGGACGCCGAGGACGTGGTCGCCGCCGTCCGGTTCGCGGCGCGGGTGGGACGTCCGGTCGCGGTGCAGTCGACCGGGCACGGCAAGTCGGTGCCCGCGGATGGGGCCGTGTTCATCGCCACCGGGGGGCTGCGCGAGTTGTCGGTGGACGCGCGGGCCGGTACCGCGAGGATCGGGGCCGGGCTGCGGTGGGGTGAGGTGCTCGCGGCGGCGGCCGAGCACGGCCTTGCGCCTTTGTGCGGCTCCTCCGATCAGGTGGGGGTGATGGGCTTCCTGACCGGTGGCGGGCTTCCGCTGGTCTGCCGTACGTACGGTTTCGCCGCCGGGCACGTCCGCTCGCTGGACGTCGTCACCGCCGATGGCGTGCTTCGTACTGTTTCGCCTGATCGGGAGCCTGATCTGTTCTGGGCGGTGCGGGGTGGCAAGGGCAACTTCGGGGTCGTGGTGGCGGCCGAGATCGAGCTGCTGCCGCTGCGTACGGTCTACGGGGGTGAGCTCCTCTTTCCGGGTGAGGACCCCGGGCGGGCGGCCCGTGTGCTGGGCTCCTATCTGGCCTGGGCCAAGGGGCTGCCGGAGGAGATGTCGTCGTCCGTGACGCTGGTGCGCTTTCCTGACGTGCCGCAACTGCCCGGGGAGTTCCGTGGGCGGGCGTTCGTGCAGGTGCGGGTGGTCTATGTGGGGGAGGAGGAGCAGGGCGCGCGGCTGGTGGCGCCGTTGCGTGCGCTCGGCCCGGAGAGGGACACCTGCGGCGTCGTGCCGTACGCGGGGATCACCGAGATCTACCCGGATCCCAAGAACCCGGTCAGTACGCACCTTCGCAGCGCGTTGCTGGGCGAGCTGGATGAGGAGGCGGTGGCGGAGCTGGTCTCGTTCATCGATCCTTCGGTGTCGGAGGGGCCGTTCCCGGGTATCGAGCTGCGTCACCTGGGCGGGGCGCTGGACCGGTTGCCCGGTCGCCCGCACGCGGTCAGTACGCAGGGGGCGGCCTTCCTGCTGTGGATGCGGTTGCCGGCTCCGGCCGAGGGCGCCGACGTGGTGCGCGGGGTCGCCGACGGGGTGCTGGAGCGGCTGGGGCGGTGGGACACCGGCGCCCTGCTGCCGGGGTTCCTGTTCGACCACGACTCGGCGCCCGAGCGGGTTCGGCGGGCCTATGGGGAGGCGGATTACCGGCGGCTGGGCGCGCTGAAGGCGGCCTACGATCCGGGCCGGCTGTTCCGGGTCAACCACAACATCCCGCCGCTCGGCGAGGGTGAGCGCGCCCGGTCATGAAGGCGGTGGGCGCGGGCGGGCGTTCGGCGGGCCGGTGTCAGGCGTTCGCCCGGCGCAGGCGTTCGGGCGCCTGCGCCCGCAGCGCGTCGCCGCGCCGGCCAGTGCTGCCTCGGGTTGCCAGGCCAGGCTGTCCCAGTCGTGCACGGTCCACACCTCCCGGCCGTGCCATCGGAGGTTCTGGGCCTCGAAGTCGGCGTGGCCCAGTACGCACGGCAGGCCGGCGGCCAGTATCCGTTCGCGGGCCCGGCGGGCCGTGTCGACGACGTACGCGGGTACGGCGCTCTGGTCCCGCTCGTCGAGGAGCCGGATCCCCGGCCACACGCCGGGGCCGGGGTGGTCCCAGCGGACCCAGCGCGGGTTCGGCAGCGGTGGTGCGACGGTCACGTCGTCGGCCAGTGCGGTCATCAGCCGGGCGAACACCTCCGCGTAGCGTACGGCGACGTCCGGCGAGTCCCCGTGCAACACGTGGCCGCCGGGGCGGTGCTCCTCGGCGTGCACGGCCAGCGAGCCGACGCCGGCCACCGGTGTGAGCGGCCGGGCGCACGAGAACCCGCGTTCGGCCAGCCGGGCCTGCGCCGCGACGCATGACGTGGCGCGGCCGTCGTCGGTGCGGGCCTTGACGACGGCTTCCCTGCCGTCGGTCAGCCGGAGACCGTACACGGTCGAGGTCTGTCGCAGCAGGAACAGCACGTGGGCGGGCTCGACGCCCAGGTGGTCGAGGCACCAGGCGGTCAGCCAGTCCGGCACCTCGTTCGTCGGCTCGTTCGTCGGCACAGTGAGGACTGTGTCATGTGTGTGGCGATTCCTCACGTGTGTCGACTCCGGGCGTGGTTCGCCGGGTCACTCCTCGTCGTCCGGGCCGACCGGCTCGCCGCGCTCGGGGATGGTGTCGGCCAGCGCCGGGTCCACGGTGGCGAGGCTGCCGTCGGCGACGGCCTGGAGCAGCGCGGACATGGAGGCGTAGGCGGTGCGGATCAGGTACCCGCCGGACTTCTGGCCGAGGTCGCCGCGCAGCTCGACCAGCAGGCTGGCGCTGCCCTGCAGGGCGAAGGAGTTGCGGGCGATGCCGGGGAGGGAGTCGCCGGGGTAGAGGCTGACGTTGGCGAAGCCGTACTGCTCCAGCGAGGTGTGCATCAGGGCCGCGACCCGCTTGCTGTCGGCGAGGACCTGCGGCGTCACGCCGGGGTTGGTGGGCCACAGGACCGAGGTGGTGTCCAGGGAGCCGTCGGGCTGGCGGTAGCTGCCCTGGTGGTGGTAGTCCACGGTGATGTCGGGCCGCCACGAGCGCACCATCCGCTGGATCGCGGCCGACTCCGGCACCGGGTTGGCCTCGGGGGACATCGCGGGGTCGTGGTAGCGGTTGATGTCGAAGCCCACTCCGGTCCGGCAGAAGGGGCCGGAGCAGTCCGGGTCGACGTTCTGCCGCTGGAACCGTTCGGTGCCGTCGGGGTTCGCGCGTACGACGACGCGCAGGGTCACGTCGTCGAGCACGTCGGTCGCCCACCCGGCCTGGGACGCGCCGATCCGCTGCAGGAGTTGCAGGGCGGCCTCCGTGCCCAGGGGCTCGTTGCCGTGCTGCTGCGTGATGTAGAGCACCTTGGCCGGTCCGGTGCCGACGGTCGCGGCCCAGATGTCGCGGCCCTCGTGCGTTCTCCCGATCGACTCGACCTCGATCGCGCCCTTGGAGCGATGCTCCAGGCGCTGGAGCGCGGCGGTCAGCTCGTCGTAGGTGTGCAGGCGCTGGAGCGAGACCTGCTGCGCGTCCTGGACCCAGGGGCCTCCTGGCGTCGGACGATCGGCCGACGCCGGGGCCGTGCCCCAGGTCGTGAGGCCGAGGACGGTGGCCAGGACAATCGCTGCCCGTCGTTTCGAGAACAAGACCAGTCTCCTTTCGATTTACCCGGCGAAGCGTTTCAGGGCGCGCGTCACCGCCATATGAGGCCGCGGTTTTCCCGATCCCGATATGGCGTCGAAGAGGGCGGGTTGGTGAATGAATGCCGGCGCGCCGTGGCCGGTGGCCGCCCAGCGGAATGGGTCGTCGTTCCTGCGTGCTTCGCCATGACCCTTTTAACAAACCCGTACGAGGCTGGCAAGTGTCCCGCAAGAGCCTGCCGAACACTCAGGAAACTGTCAGCATTCCGGACTTGTTCCGCGCCGATCACCGTGGAAACGTCGATGGTGACTTTTCGTCAGGGAGCTCCCGGCCTCCCTTGGCGGGCGTCCGGCTCATTTATGCGAGGAGCGGCAGTGCGTCTGCGTGAACAGTTTCCAGGAAAAGCCGAAGCGAACGCGGGAAACCCGTCACCGAGATTATTCGGCCGCCGGACGGGCATGGCCGCCGCCGCCGTCATGATGGCCTTGACCGCGTCGACCGCCGTCACGTCGCCCGCGCGGGCGCTCGACCGGGAGGGGCCGGGAAGCTGCCAGACGCAGGAGGATCCCTCCTGGTCCGGCTGGTCCGATCACGAGCAGGTGGGGAAGGCGCTGGCGCAGATCGAGCAGACCAGCGGCGGGCGGGTCGACGTCGAGGTCGCGGGGCGTTCCCCGCAGGGACGGCCGCTGTGGGCGGCCCGTGCCGGGACCGGTGACCGGGTGCTGCTGGTGACCTCGGCGATCCACGGCAACGAGCGCACCGGCACCGAGGCGCTGCTGGCCATACTCAAGGACCTCGGCAGCGGTGGCGATGCGCGGACACGTCAGCTCCTCGAGGACATCACGCTGGTCGCCATGCCGATGGTCAACCCCGACGGCGGCGAGCTCAACCGGCGTGCCAACGTACTGTCGTGGGCCGACACCGTGGCCGCGTTCCCGCAACTGCGGGACGCCCCGCGGGCCTGGTACCACAGCCTGAGCGGTGACGGCATCGACCTGCCGGGCTACGACCTCAACCGCGACTTCAACCCCGACCTCGGGTACGTGCCGCGGGCGGCGGACCTGCCGGGCGAGCAGACCGGCGCCGGTTTCTTCCTGTCCCCTGAGTCGCGCGCGATCCGCGACGTGTACGTCGGCCTGCGCCAGGAGAAGGGCGCCGTGGACGCCTACGTCGACCTGCACCACATGGGCCCGTGCGACCGCGTCACCGGCGGGCCCCAGGACGGCGACCTCATCACGTTCTCGCTGGACTACCCGCCCCTCGGGGTTCAGGACGGCGCCGCCTACCAGGCGCGATGGCCGGCCCTCGACCAGGACAAGTCCCGCCGGTACGCGCTGTCCGTCTTCAACGGGCTGGTCGAGAAGTACGGCGCGCAGTCGCCGCTCGCCGCCGTCGGCCGTTACTTCCACCCGGACGCGCGCGAGTACGCCGGGCAGGGCAGATCGGCGTTCGCCCTGAACGGCACCGGCACCGTCCTGTTCGAGGTCCGCGGCCAGCAGGACGATCTGGGCCAGCGGCACAAGGGCATGTTCGTCAACGCGGTGCGGACCGGGATCGAGTCGCTGATGACCGGACTGGCCTCCGGTAGCGTCGACTCCCTGGACGGTGACGCCTTCTTCGACCTGCCCGACTACGGCTGGGACACCGCCGCCGACTGATCCGGGCTCGGGCTGCCGCGCTCAGCCCTGCAGGTAGGCGAGGACGGCGAGTACCCGGCGGTGGTCGTTGTCGGACGGGGACAGGCCGAGCTTGGTGAAGATCTGCGTCACGTGCTTCTCCACCGAGCCGTACGACAGGAACAGCGCCTCGGCGATCGCGCTGTTGGAGCGTCCCTCGGCCATCATGGCGAGCACTTCGCGTTCCCTGGGGGTGAGCGTGCCCAGGGCCTGGGTCCGCCTGCTGGCGCCCATGATCTGGGTGACGACCTCGGGGTCGAGGACGGTCTGCCCGGCCGCGATCCGGTCGAGCGCGGCCAGGAAGTCCTTGACGTCGGCGACGCGTTCCTTCAGCAGGTATCCCACCCCCTGGGCGCCGCCGGCGAGCAACTGGGCGGCGTAGCGCGTCTCGATGTACTGGGAGAACACGAGCACGCCGACCTCGGGATGGTCACGGCGGAGCTGGATCGCCGCGCGCAGGCCCTCGTCGGTGTGCGTGGGCGGCATGCGCACGTCGACCACGGCGAGATCGGGGCGGTGTTCGGCGACGGCCGCCCGCAGCGCGTCGCCGTCGCCGACGGCGGCCGCCACCTCCTGGCCGCGGGCGGTGAGCAGCATGCGCAGGCCCTCCCTGAGCAGCACGGCGTCTTCGGCTATCACGATGCGCATGCGGGGTCCGTTCACAGGTGCAGGGGAAGCTCGACAGTGATCACGGTAGGCCCTCCAGCCGGGCTGTGGACGCCGATCGTGCCGTCCACGGTGCGGATCCGGTCGGCCAGGCCGTGCAGCCCGGATCCGGCCCTGATCGCCGCGCCGCCGACGCCGTCGTCGCGCACCAGCAGGGACAGCCGCCCGTCCGTCACCCGCGCGCCGACCGTGGCCTGGCCGGCGCCGCTGTGCCTGATCACGTTGGCGAGCAGTTCCGCCGTGCAGTAGTAGGCGATGGCCTCGATGGCGGGCGTGGGCCGCTCGGGCAGGTCGGCGTGGAACCGGGCGGGGATCGGGCTTCGTGCGGCGAGCGTGGCCAGGGCGGTCTCCAGCCCCTGGTCGAGCGCGGGCGGGTGGATGCCGCGGATCAGGTCGCGCAGTTCGGCCACCGTCTCCTTGGTGCCGCGGTGCGCGGTGTCGACGAGAGTGCGGGCGCGTTCGAGCCGTTCGGGGTCGTGGGCGTGCTCGAGTTCCTCCTTGGCCAGGCCCAGGCTCATGGCGAGCGTCACCAGCCGGGCCGCGGTGCCGTCGTGCAGGTCGCGCTCGATCCGGCGGAGCCGGGCGACGGCGTCGTCGACGGCCAGGGCCCGTGCCTGTTCCAGACGGCGGATCCGTACGTCGCCCGGCCCCGGCCCGAGCAGTGCCCGGGCGAGCAGCCGTTCGGGAGCCAGGGCGAGGTGCAGGCCCCACGGGGCGAGCAGCAGCAGCGCCAGCCCGGCCACGCTCATCAGCGCCGCCCCAGGAAAGCCGGAAGGGGACAGGGACGCCAGGACGGAGGACTGCCCCCACCAGGGGTGGCCGAGCAGGAGCAGGCCGCCTCCCCACGATCCGGCGGCAGCGGCGCAGGCGGCCCCGGCCGCCGGCAGCCGGAGCAGGCCGTGGATGACGGCACGCCATCCCGTCACGTCGCCGAGCGCCGCGACGAGCCAGTTCGCCGGACCAGGGCCGGAGCGGAACGCGGGGGGATCGGCCACCCGGACCCCCGCCAGCGTGCGCGCCAGCCGCCGGTTGGCCGCGCCGACGCCTCTGGCCGCCCGCACGCTCAGGGCCAGCATCGGCACGCCGACGAGGTTGGCCGTCAGGAGAACGCTCAGCAGCACGAGGACGAGATGGGCCAGGCCGATCACCGCCATCGCCGGCAGCAGCAGCGTGTAGGCGATCTCACGCCGGGCCCGCCGCTCCCACGGGGCCGTGATCAGCGCACGCCACCGGCCGAAGCCGCCCTCCGACCGTCCGCCCATGTTCCTCCTCGCCCGGCGGCGCCTGACACCGATCATGGTCACCTGCCGACAGCCTGACGGACGCTCACCCGCGGGTACAGCCGGACAGCCCCCGGGGGACATCCCGAAGCGACACGGAGGACGTCCCCGTGGTGTGTGCGCGGGCGGTGCCGCCACAGTGGTCGCCATGACGACGAACAAGCAGCGGCGCGGGCGAGGCAGGGCCGGATGGCTGGTCGGCGGTGTGGCGGTGGCGGCGCTGGCGGGCCTGACCCCGGCGGCGACCGCCGACAGCACCACAGGCACAGACGCGCGAGTGGCCTGGCGGGACTGTACGGGCCAGGAGATCCCCGAGGGCATGCGGTGCGCGGCCATCGAGGTGCCCGTGAACTGGGCGGAGCCGGACGGCCCCAAGGTGCGGCTGGACCTGGCCCGGCTGCCCGCCACCGAGCCCGCGCGCCGGATCGGCAGCGTGCTGGGCGTCCCCGGCGGCCCCGGCGCCAAGGGGATCGACGACCTGAAGCACGCCGCCGGCGACCTCACCGAGCTGCGGCGCAGGTTCGACCTGGTCGCCTACAACCCCAGGAACACCGTGTGGCGGGACACGATGCCCGCGTCCTGCATGCGGCCGGGGACGACACTGTCCGAGCCGCGCACCCAGAAGGACTACCGGACGCTGGTCGCGGCGATGACCAAGGCGTTCAACGCGTGCCAGGCCGCGGACACGACCGGCCTGTTCGCCCACCTGGACTCGCTGTCGGTGGCCAGGGACATGGACGCGGTCCGCGAGGCCCTGGGCGAGGAACGGCTGAGCATCATGGCCAACTCCTACGGCGGGGTGCCCGCCGCCGCCTACGCCCGGCTGTTCCCGCAGCGCATCCGCGCCGCGTACCTCGACGGAACGCTCAACCAGGCCGACGGCTGGCCGGATCAGGGGCTGCGGACCCTGCCCGTCGTGGAGCAGGTCTTCACCAGGTTCACCACCTGGTGCGCGGCCACCCCCGCCTGCGCGTTGTACGGTGAGGACGCCGGGGCGATCTGGCGCGAGCTCCTGCGTGACGCCGATCGCACGCCGATCCCGGTCACGACGCCCGAGTTCGGCGAGGGGAAGCTGACCGGGTGGCACCTGCGGAGCTTCGGCTTCGGCGTCGACCCCGGGCCGGGCAACGCGCGCTGGCTGTCCTTCGCCGAGTCGGTGGACAAGGCCCGTAACGGCGACGGGTCCGGTTTCGCCTACTTCGCCCTCGGCAACGCGCGCGTCTGGGCCGCGCCTGGGGCGCTGGCGATGACGTGCGCGGATGATCGCGGCTACACCGGCTACGCCCAGCTCGACAAGGTACGCCGTCAGGCGCGCGAGGTCTCGCCGACTTTCGGGACGGCCGCCTTCGACGCGCTCGGATGCGCCGCTTGGCCGCTGCCGGTCGCCAACCCGTCGCGCCCGCTGCCCGCTCGCGGGCTGCCGCCGTTCCTGGGGGCCGGCAGCACGTGGGGCGACTACGTATGGACCGAGAGCTTCACCAGGATGATCCCGGGATCGGTGACCGTCGCCTACGACGGGCCCGGCCATGTCCTGTACCTGTCGGGCAAGAAGTGCCCCATCGAGCACGCCACCACGTACCTGACCGAGCTGAGGCTCCCCGAGCCGGGCACCACCTGCCCCGCCGAATGACCACCCCACCGGCGGCCAGGCGCTACGAGGATTTCTCCGGCTCCCAGGTCAGGCGGGCGATCTCGGGAACCTTCGGCAGCTCGCTCGTGCCGACCGGGCCGTCGAAGGCGTACTGCACCCGGTGCATGGCCCATCCGGGGGCGGTCTCCTCCATCTGGGAGTAGACGGGAAGCAGCGTGTCCGGGTCGACGAGGCGGACGATCTTCAGCGCGGGGTCGCCGCCGAGCCAGCCGTACGGATGGGCGGCCACGTCCACGTCGGCGGTCTTGACCGCGTCGCCGAACAGGGCCGCGCCGACCTCCGAGCCGCCCAGCTCTATCTGCCGCACCGTGACGTCCAGGCGGAGGTACGGCCTGCCGTCGCGCCGTACGGTGGTCAGGGCGTCGCCGCGGATCAGCCCCTTGTACGCGGCGAGCGTCTCGACCATGATGTCGGCCTGCTCCTCGGTGAGCCCGCCGACGCCGAGCCCGTCGTTGATCCACACCGGGTCGATGAGGCTGGGGCACTTGCTGCCCCTGTCCTCCCAGGGACTTTTCGCGTCGGTCCAGAACCGCTCCGTGCCCTCGGCGCAGCGGGTGGCCCAGGCCACCCGGGAGCGCCCGCCGGTCTCCGTGACCGAGGTCTCCTCCAGCTTGATGGCCTTGGACCGGTAGTCGAAGGCCGAGACGACCACCTGCCTGCTGCCGCCCGGGTAGAAGTCCTCGCGCTTGTAGTGCTCCTGGACCGTGGCGATCACCGGCTGGACGGCCTGGCGGCGCAGCGACTCCAGGAAGACGCTCCTCGGGTCCTGGCCAGGGGTTGGTCCCGGCTCAGACGGACTGGGCCCGCTCTCGGGCCCGGTCTGGGCGGCCGAAGGGCTGGGGGAGGCGGCGGGCGTGGGCCGGAGGGCCGCGCAGGCCGTGCTCCCGGCGAGAAGGACACAACCCAGGACCGCGCTCCCGCGCCTCAAGGCTCGCCGAAGAATCGTGCGTTGCAGCATGTTCTCCATCAGTTCCGTGGATCTAGGGGTCTTGACACGTGTGGGCAATTATGCCGACACCCGTGTGCCGTTCATCAGGCCGCGGTGAGTGACGCACCTCACTGAATAGACGAAATGACGAATCTGGTCAGTGCGTCTAGCATCGTGGCATGACCACCAAGACGGAACGAGGCCGCCGGGCGCTTGTCGTCGGGCTCGGCGTGAGCGGCATCTCGGCGGCACTGGGGCTCAAGCGCGCCGGCTGGACTCCGGTCCTGATCGAGAAGGCGGCGCGGCGCCGCTCCGGCGGCTACTTCGTCGGCCTGTTCGGCGCGGGCAAGTCCGCCGCCCAACGGCTCGGCATCCTTGACGGACTGCACGACAGGACCGCGTTCGACGGAGTCACCCACGACATCGACCGCTTCGGCGCGTGGCGGCGCGGCCTCGGATTCCGCGACATCCCGGGCGAGCCGTGGCTGATGCTGCGCGGCGACGTCGAGCAGGCCGCGTTCCAGGCGCTGCCCGGCGACGTGGAGATCCGCTACTCGACCGTGCCCGCCAAGATCGAGCAGGACGCCGGCGGCGTGGACGTCACGCTGACGAACACCGCTGACGGCGGCACCGTCACCGAGCGGTTCGACCTGGTCGTCGGCGCCGACGGCCTGCGGTCCACGGTGCGCAGGCTGGCGTTCGGCCCGGACGAACGCTATCTGCACCGGCTGAACTACATGATCGCCGCGTTCCAGCCGCCCGGCCGGGTCGGCGACCTCGCCCTGCGCGACGGCTGCACGCTGCTGGAGCCCGATCGGTCGCTGTGGGTGTTCTCGTTCGCCGACCACCCGCCGACGGTGTTGATGGGGTACCGGACCGGCGACGTGGACGCCGAGTTCACCGAGCCGCCGGCCGTCCGGGTGCGCAAGGCGTTCGGCCCCGGGCCCACCGGCGACCTGCTCGGCGCGGCGCTGGAAGCGCTGGAGGCCACCGACGAGGTGCTGTTCGACTCGGTGGAGCAGGTGCACATGGACCGCTGGCACAAGGGACGGGTCGTGCTGGTCGGCGACTCGGCCTGGTGCGTCACCCTGTACGCGGGCATGGGCGTGTCCGCCGGGCTGGCCGGGGCCGACCTGCTGGGCACGATGCTCGGCCGTCACGGCGACGTCGGGCGCGCGCTGGCCGAGTGGGAGCGCCGGCTGCGGCCGTACCTGGACTACTACCAGCGGATGGGCGTACGGCAGACCGCGATCTTCACGCCCAACCGCAAGCAGATCAGGATGCGCCGGGTGATGATGCGGGGCAGCACGATGCCGGTGACCTCGACGCTGCTGCGGTTGCTGCAAACCCACAACAAGTCCGGCCGAATGAAGGAAACAGACATCGCGCGGGCATAATCTCAGGCTGGCGCGGGCGCGCCGACGAAGGGATGATCATGGCGGCACTGGCTGAACAGGACTCCGGCAGCGCGGCACGCATCCTCGCCGCGGCGAGGGAGCTGGTGCTCAAGCGCGGCATCAAAGGGCTGACCGTCGCGGAGATCGCCGAACGGGCCCACGTCGCCAAGGGCACCGTGTACCTGCACTGGAGCACCCGTGAAGACCTGCTGGTCGGCATGTTCGCCCGCGACTTCCTCGCCATGCTCGACGGCCTCACCGAGCTGATCACCGCCGACCCCGACGTGGCTCGTCCCAGCCGCCTGCTGCCGCTGCTGGTCCGGAACACGGTCGAGCACCCGTTCGTCCGCGCGCTGCAGATCGAGGACGCCGACCTGCTGGGCGCGCTCACCCGGCACCCCCGTACCACCGGGCTCCGCGAGGACCTCGGCCCGGCCGCGCTGATGTACATCGCGCTACCGGTGTGGCGCGAGCACCGTCTCGCCCGCACCGACTGGACGCTCGACGACCAGGCGTACGCGATGGACGCCCTGCTGTCGGGGCTGCTCATCGCGGCCACCGGGGAGCGGGCGCTGGCCGCGGTGTCCGTGGCCGACCCGGCCGGGGTGAGCGCCGCGGCGGTGACCGCGCTGCTCGGGCCGGAGACGCCCGGCCCCGGCGACGTCCAGGCCACCGCCGACGCGGCCCTGACCGCGATAGCGGCCAAGCGGGACGTACTGCTCGACTCCATCGGCAAACGTGAGGACTAGAGGAGACACGTCGTGCCGCAACACCGTCACGTCCGACTCAACGGCATCGACCTGCACGTCGCCGAGCAGGGCGAGGGACCGCTCGTCCTGCTGCTGCACGGCTTTCCCGAGACGTGGTACGCCTGGCGGCACCAGCTCGGCGCGCTCGCGGACGCCGGCTACCGCGTGGTCGCGCCCGACCAGCGCGGTTACGGCGCCAGCGACCGTCCCGGCGGCATCGACCAGTACTCGATCCTCCATCTCGTCGGCGACGTCGTCGCGCTCATCCGTGAGCTGGGCGAGGAGCGGGCCGTCGTCGTCGGCCACGACTGGGGAGCCATGGTCGCGTGGAACACCGCGCTGCTGCGCCCCGGGGTCGTGCGCGGCGTCGTCGGCATCAGCGTGCCACCGCTGCCGCGCGGGCCGCTGCCGCCGCTGACCGTCACCAGGCGGCGTTTCGGCGACGACTTCTACCAGAACCACTTCCAGCGGCCGGGGGTCGCGGAAGCCGAACTGGGCAGGGACGTCGCCGCCACCCTGCGCCTGACCTACGCCGGCGTCCGCAACCCCGAGCCCTCCGGCGGGTTCCTCGGCCTGTTCGCCGAGCCCGACACGCTGCCGGCCTGGCTCACCGAGGAGGACCTGGCGACCTTCGTCGAGCAGTTCACCGAGAGCGGCTTCACCGGCGGCCTGAACTGGTACCGCAACCTCGACCGCAACTGGGAGCTGACCGCCGCCTGGCAGGACGCCCCGATCACCCCGCCGTCGCTGTACATCAGCGGCGAGAACGACGTCGTACGCCACTTCTACGCGATGGACGACGCCGCGCGGGCGATCGTGCCCAACCTGCGCGCCGTCATCGACGTGCCGGGATGCGGCCACTGGACCCAGCAGGAGCGGCCCGAGGTCGTCACGGACGCGCTGCTGGACTTCCTGCGCGAACTGTGAGCACACCAGGGCGCGCCCTTGGCGGAGGCGCGGGAACCGGATTGTTCGGCGTGGCGCGGCGGGCTGCCAATCAATGACGGGTGCGTTAGACAGGGCTGGTCGGGGGTTCTGGGTCGGCCGCGTCGTGCGGGTGCCGCAAGCGGCGGACGCTTTCACGAGAGTTCACGCCGACGGCCACGGGGTCCGCGACCACTGCAACCGAAACAGACCCGCGGAAGAGGCCGTATGCCCATGACGATCCGACACCGTGTCCTCGCCTCCTTATGCCTGATCGCCGCGACGCTGGCCGTGCCCCGCCCGGCCGCGGCGGACGTCACCGGCCCGCCCGTGCTGAACGCGCCCGTGTTCAACGACCCGCTGGCCGAGTCGGGCGTGCCGGGCACGCCGAGCGCCGGGCAGTCGGCCATCCTCGACCAGTTGATCCGGCTGATCCGGGCCGCCGAGCCGGGCAGCGACATCCACTTCGCCTGGTACGCCTTCGCCAACGGCCAGCGTTCCACCGAGGTGGCGGAGCAGCTCGTCGCCGCGCACGCGCGAGGCGTACGGGTCAAGGTGATCCTCGACAGCATGGAGAAGCTCGGCGCCGACAAGCTGCCGTACAACGACGCGGTGACCGGCACGCTCAAGGCGGCGCTCGGCACGTCGGAGTCGGCGGGCTCCTGGGTGATCCGCTGCGAGTATCCGGACGAGAGCGCCGTCGACCGCGGCTGCATCGCCAGAGACTACCTGCACAGCAAGTTCGCGCTGTTCTCCCGCCTCATGGTGGACGGCGCCGCGCACGCGAACGTGGTGTTCCAGACCTCCTCGAACCTGGCCGACTGGGACATGTACAGCGCGTTCCAGGACGCGTACACGTTCACCGACGCCGCCGTCTACGGCGCGTACCGGCAGTACTTCTCCGACCTGCAGGCGGGCCGCCGCAAGCCGGTCGATCCCGGCTACTCGTGGACCACGCCCACCGGGACCGCGCACCGGGCCACGTTCTTCCCGCGGCGGGCCACGGACCCCGATCCCATCGTCAACGTGCTGAAGCTCATCGAGTGCGGCTACGACGACGGCGGCGTCCGCCGGCAGACCGACATCCGGGTGGTGATGCTGGCCTTCAACAAGCACCGGGTGGCGATCGCCAACGAGCTGCTGCGGCTGCGCGGCGAGAACTGCTGGGTGGACGTCGTCCACTACGAGGACGCCTCCACAGACGCCACCAAGAGCGTGGACGCCACCGTCCGCGAGGTGCTGGGCAGGACGGTGAACGGGCGCAGGATCCAGGTGACGCCCTGCCGCATCCCGGCCGGCTCGCGCAGCGTGGGCGTGCACAGCAAGGTGATGATGATCGACGGGTACTACGACGACGACATCACGCCGCGCGTGTACACGGGCAGCGCGAACTTCACGCACCTGGAGAACTCCGACGACTCCCTCGTGCGCATCGCCGGCCGCGATGTCCACCAGCAGTACCTCACCTGGTTCTGGCACGTCCGCGACACCTGCGCCGCAGGCTAGCAGCCACCTGACCGTCGGGGCTCACCTGCCGCTCATGGCCGGGGGACGGGACCACCGTGAGCAGCCCTGACGGCCTGGAGGATCTGGTCGCGTACGAGGCGGGGCCCGGCCGGAAGGAGGGCGGTCAGATCGGTGTCGCGGGCGTGCAGGTATTCGGCGTGGAGATTGGCGAACAGCGAGAGCGTGTGCGTGATCCGGTACGGCTCCAGGCCGCTGCCGGCCAGTGCCTCGCGCGTGCTGAACAGGGAGATCGGCTGGTATCCGACCGGACGGCCCAGCGCCTCGCCCAGCACCTCGGCGAGGTCCTGACCGCCGAACGCCTCCACGCCTTCCAGCTCGTAGGTCCTGCCCGCGTGGCGGTTGCGGCGGCCCGCGACGAGGTCGTTCTGGATCTCCGCCACGACCCGGACCGCGACGTCCGCCAGGTCCTCCTTCGCCACGACGGAAACCCGGCCCGCGCCGAACGCGGCGGCGAAGACGCCGGTCCCGACGGCTGACGCGGCGGCGACGGCGGCCAACCCGGCCGGAACCTCGGCATAGAGCCCGTTGCGCAGCACCGTCACCTCGAACGCGGCCTCGGCCAGACGCGCCTCGGTCCAGCGATGCGGCAGCGCGATGGTCATCAGGCTGCCCGAGCCCGCCAGGCTCGTGTAGACGACATGCCGCACGCCCGCGGCCTCGGCCGCGTCCACCACGGCCCCATGGCGGGCGAGGACCACGTCGTCCTCGGCGTATCCGGCCGAGACGAACACCAGGACGTCCACGCCTCGAAAGCCGGAGGCGAGCGAGGCCGGGTCGTCGAAGTCGATCCGGCGTGCGCTCACCCCGTCACCCGAGCGGGTGCCGCCGACCACGTCAAGGCCGTCCTCGCCGGACAGGCCACGGAAGATCAAGCCGCCGAGCCCGCCGGAGACGCCGGTGACGAGAATCATCTGATGCTCCTTGATGTTGACGCAGGTGGGAACATCAACGATCATCCGCGCCGGACCGCGGCGCCGTAAGGAGGCACTCTCGTGTCCGTCACGAACACGGCGGTAAGCCCACAGGTCAACGGCACTGCTCCCGGCGGACCGTGCGGCGATGACGACTGCGGGATCCGCGACGTGCTCGACCGGCTCGGTGACCGATGGACGGTGCTGGTCCTGGTCGAGCTGTCCAAGGGAACGCGCCGTTTCCGGGAGCTCGAACGGGCGATCCCCGGCATCTCCCAGCGAATGCTCACCCTGACCACCAAACGGCTGTGCCGCGACGGGCTGGTCGAAAGGACCGTCTATCCGACCACCCCGCCGCAGACCGACTACCGGCTCACTCCGATGGGCGGCAGCCTGGCAGGCATAGTGTCCGCGCTGGCCGACTGGTCCCGCGACCACAAGGACGCCATCGCCGCCGCCCGCAGCGGCTGGGACCAGGACCATGGGTAGGCACGCCGAGGTCGCGGTGCTCGGGCGCCTCTACCGGGCCAGGCCGCGCAGGCCGTCCGAGGGGAAGAGGGTGAGCGCGGGCTGCGCCGTCTTGGTCCGGGCGTCGCCCGGCCCGCACGCCGCCACCAGGGCGTAGCGGTTCAGTGCGGCGTCGATCGGGCTGGGCTCGAGCTGGCCGTTCTCGTCGACACGCTGGTACTTGGTGAGGTTCATCCCGAGCGACACTTGCCGCTTGCCGTCCGGCGTGGACAGCGACAGCGTGGTCATCCCGAACACGGCTCCGTCGTGCCCCCAGAACCGGCCGCACGGCAGATCGAGGGAGTAGAGGCCCAGGCCGTACGCGATCGCCCCGCCGCCCGCGAGCACCGGCACCGTCTTCTGCATCTCGGCCAACTGCGCCGATTCGATCAGCCGGCCGCCCAGCAGGGCGCGGTAGAACCGGTTGAGGTCGTCCATCGTCGAGGTGACGGCGCCGGCCGTGTAGGCCCATGACATGTTGTAGACGCTGTAGTCGCGGGGCGGGTCGATGAGGCCGTACCACGACTCGTACGCCTTGGAGTGCGGCCCGGGGATGTGCGGCGTGCGCGGGAAGGACGTGTGCCGCAGGCCGGCCTTGCGGATGACGTTGCGGGTGATGTACTGCTCGGCGTCGGTCCCGGTCACCTTCTCCAGCAGCAGCCCGGCCAGCACGTAGTTGGTGTTGGAGTACGAACCGGGCGTGGCGCCCGGCTGCCCGGTCGGGGCCGCCGCCAGGCCGAGCCTCACCAGCTCCTCCGGAGCGATGTCGCGCAGGCGCTCGTCGTCCAGGCTCCTGGTGGAGCCCTCCAGCAGCGAGGGGAACGCCGGGCCCACGTAGTCGCCGAGATGGCTGGTGTGGTTGAGCAGCATGCGAACGGTGATGCGCTGCCCGCGCTCGCCCGGGACCAGGTCGGGCAGGTAGCGGCCGATCGGGGCGTCCCGCTCGACCGCGCCGCTGGCGACCTGCTGCAGGATGGCCACCGCGGCGAACGTCTTGCTGATGCTGCCGACGCGGTGCACCATGTCGGGGCGTACCGGGCGGTTGGTGTCCACGTCGGCCACGCCGGAGGCGCCCCGCCACGTCTGGTCCTGGTCGCGGACCTCCGAGTAGATGCCGTACAGGCCCGCCTCGTGGACGGCGTCCAGGGACTCCCGCAACGCCTGCCGGTCCAGCCCGCCGGCCTGGGACGTCGTGCTGACGTCGGCCGTCCGGGCGACGGCCGGCCCGGTCAACGTTGCCACGGCGAGCAGCGCGCCCGCGCCGGCCGCTACGAATTTGCTGAGTCGGCGTTGAGTCATGGCCGACATCATGATCGAACCGGGCGGGCGGGGTAAGTCCGCTCCGTCACCAGGTTCGTATGACAGCCGTCATGTCACGGGTTGCGGAAAGCGACTTCGGGGTGAGCCGGGACAGCGGTCGGATGCCTGCTGACCAGCGCATTTGACCTCAACCGCAGTTGAGCTGATGGGCTGTTCGCCAGAGTCCGAGGACCAGAGAAGGCGAGCAGAGTTGAACACCACCACCGACACGTCCCAGCCCCCGCCCACAGCCGATCGGCCGTCTCCGCTGACACTCCCGGTGGTCCTGGTCGGCGTCGTCCTCGTGGCGATGTCCATCTCCGGGACCGCGGTCGCGCTGCCGAGCATCGGCCGCGATCTCGACACCTCGGGGGCCCCGCTGAACTGGGTCGTCGCCGGATACAACCTGGCCTTCGCGGCCATGACACTCATCGCGGGGTCGGCCGCCGACCGGATCGGCCGCCGGCGGGTGTTCATCACCGCGGCGCTGGTCTTCGCGGCCGGATTCCTCGCGACGGCGCTGGGCCCGTCGATCATTGTCATCGACATCGCCCGCATCGTCTCCGGCGCCGGCGGCGCCGGGATCATGGCAGCCGGCGGCGCCATACTCGCCTCCAGCTACGACGGCGCGGCCCGCAACCGGGCCTTCGCCCTGATGGGCACCATGGCCGGAATCGGCATCGCCATCGGCCCCACCCTGTCGGGGCTGCTGATCGACGCCACGGGCTGGCAGGGTGGTTTCGCGGTCTTCACCGCCGTCGGCCTGCTGGTGGCCCTGGGCGCCACCCGGGCCCGCGAGTCCCGGGCGAACGTCAGCGGCCCGGTCGACTGGGCGGGCAGCGCCCTGTTCGTCGGCGCGCTGTCCCTGCTCATGTTCGCGCTCCTGGAGGCGCCCGCGCTCGGCTGGCTCCATCCGGGCATCCTGATCACCGGGATCGCCGGCCTGGCCGCCCTGGTCCTGTTCGGCGTCGTGCAGCGGCGCAGCCCCGCTCCGGTGCTGGCCCCCGCCCTGGTCGCCAACCGGGGCTTCATGGGCTGGAGCCTGGCGACCCTGACCACCTCGATCGGGTTCCTCGGCGTTCTGGTCTTCCTGCCCACCTACCTGCAGGCGGCGGCGGGGCTGTCCCCCTCGGCCGCGGGGGTGGCGATGCTGCTGCTGACCGCGCCCGTCCTGGTCGCGCCGATGGTCGCGGTGACCCTGGTGAACAAGGGCGTGTCGGCCCGCCTGCTGATCGTGATCGCCCTGGCGCTGGTCGTGGCCGGGAACTTGTGGCTGACGGCGCTGAACGCCGACCACGCGGTCGCGGCCGTCGCGGCCCCGCTGGTGATGATCGGCATCGGCATGGGAGCCTCCTTCGGCATCACCGACGGCCAGGCCATGGCCCTGGTCCCGGCGGACGACGTGGGCATGGCGGCCGGATTCCTCAACACCCTGCGGGGCGCGGCCGAGGCTCTCGTGATCGCCGCGTTCAGCGCCTCGCTGGTCGGCCTCCTCGCCGCGAAGCTCGGCGACACGAGCCGCGCCGCCGCGGTCGGTGCCGGACGCCTCACCAGCGGGGCCGAGGCCGCGGAACTCGACGCGTTCACCTGGTCCTGGCACCTGACCCAGCTCGGTGTGGGGCTACTCTGCCTCCTGCTGTCGGTCGTCGTGGTCACCCTCCTGGCCCGGGGCCGCGCCGCGACGCCTCAGGGCACTGCCTGACCCACACCGCTGTCTCGGTCACGACGAAGGAGAGCTGCCGTGCGCGCCAGTCCAGACGACCACCTCACGATCGGTGAGATCATCCGCCGGACCGGCGTGTCCGCCTCCGCCCTGCACTTCTACGAACGCAAGGGCCTGATCTTCAGCGAGCGCGGCAGCGGCAACCAGCGGATCTTCTCCCGGCACATGCTCCGCCGGATCTCCCTGATCATCGTGGCCAAGCGCCTCAACATCCCGCTGTCGCACGTCGCCGAGGTCTTCACCACCCTGCCCACCGATCGGGCCCCCACCCACAAGGACTGGCAGCGGGTCTCCCGTATCTGGAAGCGGCAGCTCGAGGAACGCCGCCGAGCCATCGAGGTCCTCGAACAGGAGCTGACCGGCTGCATCGGCTGCGGCTGCCTGTCGATGAAGGCGTGCCTGCTCCTCAACCCCGACGACGCCCTCGAGGGCCAGGGCCCCGGCCCGGTACGGCTCCAGGAGCCCAACCTCGCCCTCCCTGACGGACCGTCCGCCCGACGAGCCACGTGATCAGAGGTCAGGGCCGGGGACCGCGCGCCGGGCCGCCCGCTCAGGGGCGGCGGCGGAGCCGTCCCCAGAGACGGCGTCCGGCAGGCCGGGCGCGACGTCCGAAGCCGGTGGCGTCGAGCACGGCGTCGAGGAGGGAGAACAGCACGGCCACTCCTCCCACGAGGGCGGCGTTCACGAAGCCCGTGGCAGGGGCGTCGTTCCCGGCCGGGCGCGGGGTGATCCGTCCGGCCGGATCCCAGCGGACGGCGATGACGGCGCCCGCCTTCGCCACGGAGGTGTCGGTCGTCATCGCGTCGGGACGGGCCTGCGGGCAGGCCAGACGGTACTCGTAGTAGGTCTCGGCGCGTGTGGAGGTCCACGTGCTGCCCGGGTCGCCGGGGGAGGTGCCGGGACGGTGGTGGGTCTCGGTGACGGTACGCTGCCGCGGGGTCTCCTGCCGTACCAGGCACTCGCTCACCCTGCCGCGCTCGGCCAGCGCCTGCCGCGTCACGGCCTCGTTGGCGAGATCGAGGCACAGGACCAGCGGCGCGGCCACCGCGAGGCTCAGCAACGCCCGGCCGCACCCGAAGAACGCCACGGCGGTCAGCGCCAACGCCACGACCAGGCCGAGGATCCACAGCACCACGCCGACCCAGCCGCCGGGGCCGTAGACGTTGACATAGGCCCACCCGAACGCCGCCGCGACGGCCAGCACGGCCGGTGCCGCACGCCACAGAACGTTCCTCAGGCCCACGGAGCGGAGTGTCCTGCGGGGGCCCGTCGTCACCCTGCGGTCGGTTCCCGCGATGCTCGGGAGGTAAACCTCTCCGTCCGCCACGGCTCGGACGCCGCAGGGCCGGATCCTTCGGGGCGCGCTCGCGACGTCCGCTCTTTTGATTGATCGGCTCTGGCGGGGGTGTGTCGAACAAACCCCTTCGGGATTAGGCTCGTTGCCAGGGGGCTTGACCGATGGGACGTCGCGAGAACACGCTGGACCCCGCAGCCGGGCCGATCCAGCGCTTCGCCGCCGATCTGCGGGCGTTACGCCGCGAGGCCGGAGGCGTCACCTACCGCGCGATGGCACAGCGCACCTCCTACTCGGCCACCACCCTGTCGCAGGCGGCGGCGGGCGACAGCCTTCCCTCGTTACCGGTCACGCTGGCCTACGTCCAGGCGTGTGGCGGGGAGAGCGCGGCTTGGGAGCGGCGCTGGCACGAAGCCGCCACGGAGCAGGGGGCCGTCCAGGCGGCGGCCGAGCGCGACGCCCCCGCGCCCTACCAGGGGCTGGCCCGGTTCGAGCCGGAGGACCACGAACGGTTCTTCGGCCGCGCGCAGCTCCTCGGCGAACTCATGGGGCTGGTGCGCCGGCGGGACCTGGTCGCCGTGGTCGGCCCTTCGGGCAGCGGCAAGTCCTCCCTGCTGCGGGCCGGCCTGATCCCGGCGCTGCGCGGCGCACCGGATCGCGACGCGCCCACGGCCTCGGTCCGCCTCATCACGCCCGGCCAATACCCGGCGCGTACGCATGCCTGGCTGCTGAACCCCGGCCCCGGATCCGGCCCCGACTCAGGCCCCGGATCCGGCTCGGACACGATCGTGATCGTCGACCAGTTCGAGGAGGTCTTCACGCTGTGCGACGCCGCCCAGCGCGGGACGTTCATCGGCCTGCTCACCGAGGCGCTGCGGCCACGGAGCCGCATGCGGGTGGTGCTGGCGATCAGAGCGGACTTCTACGGCCGCTGCGCCGCGCACCGCGACCTGGCACACGCGCTCACCCGCTCGACCGTGCTGGTCGGCCCGATGAGCCAGGCCGAACTCCGTGAGGCGATCGTCAAACCCGCCGCCGCGGCAGGGCTCATCGTCGAACGCGCGCTGACCGGGCGCGTCATCGCCGAGGTGGCCGACGAGCCGGGCGGTCTCCCGCTGTTGTCACACGTGCTGCTGGAGACGTGGCGGCGCCGGTCAGGCCGGGTGCTCACGCTGGACTCCTACCAGGCGGCGGGAGGCATTCGCGGGGCGATCGCGCGTACCGCCGAGGACGTGCACACCTCGCTCACCCCGGCGCAGGCCGGGGTCGCCTGCCGCATTCTGCTGCGCCTCATCGCTCCTGGCGAGGGCGGGCCGGACACCCGGCGCCCCGCCGACCGCGCCGAGCTGGACCTCGGCGAGTCCCCGGACGTCGACCTGGTGCTCGACAAGCTGGCCTGCGCCCGGCTCGTCACCCTGCACGACTCGACGGTCGAGCTGGCCCACGAGGCGCTCATCACCGGGTGGCCGCGGTTGAGCGGCTGGATCGAGGAGGAGCGGGAACGGCTGCGCCTTCATCGCCGCCTCACCGAGGCCACCCAGATCTGGGAGGAGTTCGGCCGCGACCCCGGCACCCTGTACCGGGGCACCCGCCTGGGCACGGCCCGCGAGGCGTTCGGCTCTGCCGGCCGGCGAGCCACCCTGTCCCAGGCGGAACGCGAGTTCCTGGACGCCGGCCTCGCCCTCGACGACGCCGAGCGCAACGCCGAACGACGCCGCGGCCGTCTCCTGGCCCAGCTCGTCGTGGGGCTGCTGGTGCTGCTCGTCCTCGCCGCGACGGGTGGCGTCGCCGTGATCCAGGAACGGCAGGCGGCGCTGCGGCAGCGCAACGCGGCCCTGTCGCGGGAGCTGGCCGTGCAGGCGATGGCCATGACCCCCACGGAGCCGGTGCGGGCCCGGTTGCTCGCGCTGCACGCCTACCGGACCGCGACCACGCCGCAGGCGCTCGGCAGCCTGCTCAGCGCGTCCGGCCCGCCCCTCGACAGAGCCCTGCTGAGCGGCCACCACGGCACGGTCAGCGCCGCGGTGTTCAGCCCCGACGGGCGGCTGCTGGTGACAGCGGGGGAGGACCGCACCGTCAGGCTCTGGGACGTCCGGCGGCGCGCGCAGCTCGCCGCGCTCCGCGCGCACACCGCCCCCATCCGCGCCGCCGCCTTCAGCCCCGACGGCCGCCTGCTCGCCTCCGCCCACCGGGACGGTAACGTCGTCCTGTGGGACGTCGCCCGGCGCGCGAGACTCGCCACCCTCGAGGCCGGGCGGGGCATCCTCCAGTCCGTGGCCTTCAGCCCGGACGGCCGGAGCCTGGCCGCCGCCGGAGACGAGGGAGTCATCCGGGTGTGGGACGTCGCCCGCCGAACGAGCGTGGCGGCCCTGCGCGGCCATGCCGGGCCGATCAGCGCCCTGGCCTTCACCCCCGGCGGCCAGGGCCTGATCTCGGCCGGCGACGATCACAGCGCCCGGCTGTGGGACACGCGTACCCGCCGCGGCGCACTGCTCGCCCGGCACGGCGCGCCGATCCGGGCGGTGGCCGTCAACGCCGACGGCACCACGTTCGCCCTCGCCGGTGAGGACAACCGCGTGGTGCTGCGCGACGCCGACGACGGTACGGTCGTCGCCGAGTTGGCCGGGCACGTCGACGCGGTGGGCGCGCTGGCCTTCAGCCCCGACGGACGGCACCTGGCCTCCGGCGGGGACGACGGGTCCCTCATCTTCTGGGACGTCCTGCGGCACGGACGAATCGCCACGTTCAACGACTTCTCCGACAAGGTGTCCGCCGTGGCGTTCAACCCTGACGGCCGCAGCGTCGCCTCGTCCGGGGGCAGCGGCGGCGTCGCGCTGCGCAGCCCGGCCCTGCCCGGCTTCACCGGGCACACCGACACGGTCGGCGGCCTCGCGTTCAGCCCCGACGGCGTGCTGCTGGCCTCGGCGAGCAATGACCGGACCGTCCGCCTGTGGAGCCGGAGAACGGGCAGCCCGCTCGGCGACCCGCTCCAGCGGCACACCGGCAAGGTCAGGGCCGTGACGTTCAGCCCCGACGGCAGGTGGCTGGCCACGGGCGGCGAAGACAGCGCCGTCGTCGTCTGGGACGCCGCCACCCGCGCCGCCACCCTCCTGGGCCGCCTCGACGACAGCGTCATCGGCGTGGCCTTCAGCCCGGACGGCGACACCCTGGCCACGGCCGGCGTCGGCGGCGGCATCGTGTTGTGGGACCTCCCCGGCCGCCGCCGCACGGCCGAGTTCCCGGGCCACGCCGGCACGGTCACCGACCTGGTCTTCAGCCCGGACGGCAGCCTGCTGGCCAGCTCGGGAAACGACGGCGCCACCCGGCTGTGGGACCCCTACAGAAGGCGACTCGTCGCCGGCCTCGCCGGGCACGCCGGAGCGGTCACCTCACTGGACTTCAGCCCGGACGGGCGGCGCCTGGTCTCCGCCGGCGACGACGGCACCGTCCGGCTGTGGGACGTGCCGCGCCGGACCCAGGCCGCCGTACTGAAGGGGCACCGCGCACCCGTGCAGGCGGTGGCCTTCAGCCCGGACGGCCGCCTGATCGCCTCGGGCGGGCAGGACCAGACGGTCCAGTTGTGGAACGCCCGCACCCACGCGACCGTGGCCGAGCTGTCCGGCCACGACGACCTCGTCACCACGCTGGCCTTCAGCCCCGACAGCCGCACGCTCGCCTCCGGCGGCAAGGACCAGCGCATCCTGGCCTGGGACCTCGACCCGCGCCGCGCCGCCGACACCATCTGCCGCGTCAAGGACCTCGTCACGCCCAGCGAATGGGATCACGCGCTCAGCGGCTTCCCCGGCACGCCACCCTGTCAGAAGGACGACCGGCGTACGACATCGTGAGCATGCGAGCCAGGCCCTCACCCGTTTCAGCCGAAATGCAGGGAAATTTCAGTGTCGAGTGCCAATGTTCGCCCGGCGGGATCACGTAGTTGACCCGTAGGGATGAATGGCTGGAGAAGGGGCCTAAATCATGATCAAGCGAGTTTTCGGCGCGATAGGGCTCGCCCTGGTCGTCGGCGTCGGCGGTGCCGCGATGGCGGTACCGGCCGCTGCGACCTCGGAGGCGACGGTCGAGGCGATGGGGTGGAAGTTCGTCACGGACTTCCCGTACACGACGGACGGCGCGCGGGAGTGCCAGACCGCCGGTAAGGCGTCGGGCTCGCCTTACCGGTGCGACATTGTCCAGAGAAAGACCGGCAAGAAGTACGCGTTGTACGTCAACGTATAACCGGCGACGCGACATTGCCTGCGGGGCTCGAATATGCGCTTCAGGCAAGCCCCGCAGGCCCCCGGCCAACCCTGACCGATGCCGAACGGGCGCCCTCAGCCGGCGAGCAGGCCCCGGGCTTCCAGGCCGGCGGTGACGGTGGGCGTCAGCGCGGGGCATCGAGTCACCCTCACCTCCTTGAGGGACGGCAGGTCGATGAGCGTCCCCAGGTCGGCCAGGGCGCCGCAGTGGTAGAGGCGCAGAGTGCGCAGGCTGGGCAGGTCTCCGGGGTCGCCGAGGGTCCGCAGGTGATCGTCGAAGGCCACGTGGAGTTCCTCGAGCCGCCGCAGCCCGGCGAACGGGGTCAGGTCGGTGAGCTGGTCGAGACCCTGCAGGGTGAGCTGGCGCAGGGCGGGCAGGCGGGCCAGGGCGGAGAAGTCGCGCAGGTCCTGGGCGTAGGTCAGGCTGATCTCGGCGAGCGAGGGGTGGTCCTCCAGCCCGTCCAGCGAGGTCAGTCTCTGCCACTCGTCGATGTTGAGCTCGGTGAGGGCGGGCAGGCGGGACAGGGGGCGCAGGTCCGGGATGGGCGCGCTCGGCAGGCCGAGTTTGGTCAGGTGGGGGTGGTGGCCGAGGCCGTCGAGGCTGGTGAGGTTCGTGCAGCCGCTGAGCCACAGCCGGCGCAGCCCGGGCATGGCGTCGATGCCGTCGAGACTGGTCAGGCGGGCACAGTGCATGGTCAGCTCGGTGACGGAGCGCAGGTCGCGCAGCCCGGCGATGGAGCGGATCTTGGTGCCGGAGAGGTCGAGTTCGGTCAGGCGGCGCAGCCCTGACAGGGGCAGCACGTCCTCGATCGCCCGGCAGTGGCCGAGGTCGAGGTGCTCCAGGTGGGGGAAGGCGTCGCCGACCCCTTCGACGCTGGTCACGCCGCTGCTGCGCAGGTCGAGATGGCGCAGGGTGCGCAGGGTGAGCAGCGGGGTGAGGTCGGTGAGCGCCCGGCTGCTGCGGAGGATGAGCGTTTTCAGTACGGGCAGACCCGACAGCGGGGTGAGGTCGGTGACGGCCGCGCAGCCGTCCAGCTCCAGCCGGAACAGCCCGGTCAGCGCGGCGAGGTCGGACAGGTCCGTCAGGTGCTTGCAGTGGTCCAGTCGCAGTGTGCGCAGCATGGTCAGGTGCCGCACCCCGGTGATCGTCACGCGGCGGCGCAGCTCCAGCGTGGTACGTCCCTCGCGGGTGAACGCGGGCCCCAGCAGCAGCTCGGCGAAGCCGTCCGGGTCGGGCGCCTCCGGCCAGAGCCTGAGCAGCTTGTCGGTGGACGGCTCGGCGATCTCCGCGAATTCGGCGGCCAGCGCGAGGGCGTCTTCGCGGCCGTCGAGGACCAGCTCGCGGGTCGTTTTCCAGGCGCGCGCGGGAGAAGCCGAGCCGAGCTTGGCCCGGTAGCCGGGCAGGTCCGGCCGTGCTGGGGAGAAGGTCATACCGGGGCAGCGTAGGGGGCCGTACCGACAGAAGCGATCATTCTCCTGCGTGCCGAGATCACCGAGAGTGAGTCAGGGTCATCTTTCCGGGGTCCGGCATAGTTTCGTGATGTCCGCTCGTCCTTGGTGGGTGACATCAGGAGGAGGACGGGTGGATCCAGGCTTTGAGGTGGCTTTGCGGCAGTTCGTCATCGACAGGTCGGGCGCGCTGTTCCGCACGGCGTACCTGCTGACCGGCGACCGGCACGCCGCCGAGGACCTCGTCCAGTCGGCCTTGGCGAAGACGGCCGCGCGGTGGCGCGGGCTGCGCGACCCCGAGGCCATCGAGGGATACGTCCGCCGCACCATGTACCACGAGCAGGTGAGCTGGTGGCGCCGCCGTTCGCGGGTGGTGGAGGTGAGCACGGACGAGCGGCTCGACCGGGCCGGCGACGGGCACGCCGAGGCGGCGGATCTGCGGGTGACGATGCGGGCGGCGCTGTCCCGGCTGACGCCCCGGCAGCGGACCATGCTCGTCCTGCGCTATTTCGAGGACAAGTCGGAGACCGAGATCGCGAGCCTGCTGGGCGTGCGGGTGGGCTCGATCCGCAGCCAGATCTACCGATCGCTGGAGCGGCTGAAGAAGTCCGCCCCCGAGCTGAGCACTGTGAGGGAGCTCCGTTGAACAACGTCGAGAACCTGCTGCGTGAGACGCTCGCCGAGATGGCGGACGAGCAGCCGCCGCCGCCCCCCGCCCGATTCCTCCCCCACCGCCCCGCCCGCCGGAGAGGCGCCGCCCTGGCGGCCGCGGTCACCGTCGTCGCCCTGGGCGTGGGCGGCACGATCGCCGTCAGGACCCTCTCGCCCGAGCCGGGCGGGCCGCGGACGTCTGTGACCCCGCCTCCCGTGCCGGAGCGGATGCACAAGGCGACCATCGGCGAGGGCTGGCGGACCGCCCGCCTGTTCGACAACCTCTCCCGCGTCACCGGCGAGCCCGCGGAGTCGTTCGCGCGGGCCGCGAAGGACGGCCGGGCGCTGGGCCTGCCCCCGTACGCCAAGGGCAGGCTGGAGGGCTTCGCCCACCCCGGCACGTACACGTTCACCGACGCCGCCACCCCCGCCCAGATGCTGGCCGCCATGGTGGCCAGGTTCCGCGAGACGGCGGACGAGCTCGGCCTGGCCACTCAGCGCGCCCCCTTGGACGTCGTCATCATCGCCAGCCTCGTCCAGGCCGAGTCGCCCACCGAGGCCGACATGCCGAAGGTGGCCCGCGTCATCCACAACCGCCTGGCCCGCGACATGAAGCTGCAGCTCGACAGCACCGTCCGCTACGGTCTCGGCAAGGACCGCGGCGAGGTCACGGTCGAGGACACGAGGCTGCGTTCGCCGTACAACACCTACCGCCATCTCGGCCTGCCTCCAGGACCCGTCTCCAACCCCGGTGCGGCCGCGCTCAAAGCCGCGCTCAACCCGGCCGCGGGCTCCTGGCTCTGGTTCGTGACCACCGACCAGAAGCGCGGCACCCTGGAGTTCGCCACGACCGAGGCGGAGTTCGCCAAGCTCGTCGAACGGGCGCGGCGCCCCAGCTAGCGCGTCGCGCGCACGAGCGCCCCCACCCGGATCCCGGCCCGGCGGGCTGCCCAGCTAGCCTCTACAAAAAGTAGTACTACTTGCTGTAGAGGATGGTCGCATGCGGGTGCTGATCGTGGGGGCCGGGCTCGCGGGCGTGGCGGCGGCCAGGGGCTTTCTCGCCGCGGGGCACGAGGTCACCGTGCTGGAACGCTCGCCCTCCTTACGCGAGACCGGCTGCGCGATCCTGATCTGGCACAACGGCACGACCGTGCTGAACGACCTCGGCGTCCGCATGGACGGGGCCGGGCAGCGCGTGGACACCCTGGAGCTGCGCAGCTCCCGGGGCCGCCCGGTGATGGTGATGGACGTCGCGCGGCTGGCGGCCGAGTTCGGCGCCCCGGTGGTGTCGCTGCCCCGCCGCGTCCTGCTGGACAGGCTCGCCGAGGGACTGCCGCAGGACATCTACCGCTTCGGCGCCCGTTTCACCGCCCTGCGCGACGACGGCCGCTCGGTACGCGTCGAGACCGAGGACGGCGCCCGGTACACGGGCGACCTGCTCATCGGGGCCGACGGCGTGAACTCCCAGGTCCGTACGGCGCTGTTCGGCTCCCGCCCCGCCCGCCCGACCGGCACCGCCACCTGGCAGGGCCTGATCCGGGCGCCGTTCGACCCCGGCTCGCGCGCCCTGCTGTTCCTCGGCCCGCAGGGCGACGTCGGCATGAACCCGGCGGGCGACGGCCTGCTGCAATGGCTCATCGACCTCCGCCTGCGCCCCGGCGACGGCCGGGAACGCCCCGACCTCGCGCTCGCCGCCCTCAGGCAGCGGTACGGCTCGTGGGGCTCGCCCGTTCCCGAACTGCTGGCGGCGCTGTCGGAGAAGGACCTCCAGCTCTTCCCGCACCGCCGCCACCGCGCCCCGCTCCGCTGGTGGCACGGCCGGAGCGTGCTGATCGGCGACGCGGTGCACGCCATGCCTCCCATGCTGGCCCAGGGGGCGGGCCAGGCGCTGGAGGACGTGTCGGCGCTGCTGCGCGCCCTGGCCGCCGAGCCGGACCCGGTCGCGGCGCTGGGCGCGTACGAGCGGAGCCGCCGTCGGCAGGCCACGCTGGCCTCCGCGATGGCCACCCAGGCCGTCGCGACCGGCGGGCCACGGGCCCTGGCCCAGAGCGAGTGGGCGCTGCGCGGCGCCGTCGCCATACCCGACGGCCTGGGCACCTGGATGCTGCGCAAGCTCCTGCGCGGAGTCAGCACCCGCCTCTGAACGACCCGCCGCGCCCCCGTCGGCGCGCTCAGCGCATCCGAGGCAGCTTACCCGGGACCTCCGCACTGGACGGAGGGTGAAATCTGTCAGACAGGAAACGTTTACGGATCATCAATGCAAGATCACCCGATTGGACGCGGACGATCTTTACCTTTGCGGCGTTTGTGCATCTCTCTCCGCATGTGGAAGGACATTCATGCGCGTTTCCGCTCGGGCGATGATCGTCGCGCTAGCGACCGCTCTGACGATCAGCGGCGCGAACGTGGCCGGTGCCCCGGCCTTCGCGAACGACGACCCCACGCTGGCGGCCCTCACCAAGGTCGTCCCCGAGATCGTCGAGGAGGCCAGGACCGTCCCGCCGACCGTGATCCCCGAGGGCGACGTCCAGCGTCCCTTCGCCGCCGCCACCGACGTCAACCACACGCTGTCGGTGTCGGTCAGCGAGAACGAGGTCGGCATCGGCATGCCGGACGCCACCGGCGCGGGCAACCAGCCGCTGCCCGGCCTGGTCACCTACGCCGCCAACCAGCCCAGCGTCACCTTCGCCCACCAGCGCACCGGCCAGATCGCCCGCGCGCTGACCGTCATCCACGACGCCTCCGCGCCGACCGAGTACCGCTTCCCGATCAGCGCGCCCGAGGGCTCGATGCTGGAGGTCGAGGAGGACGACGGCACGGTCCTGATCTACAACAACGACTTCTACCTCGCCGAGATCGACCTGCCCTGGGCCAAGGACGCCAACGGCAACCCGGTGCCGACCTCGTACCGGGTGGAGGGCATGACGCTCATCCAGACGGTCAGCCACGCGGGCGCCGCCTACCCCGTGGTCGCCGACCCCGCGCTCAAGCTGCAGTGCGAGTGGTGGAAGGCCATGTGCCGGGTGATCTTCTCGAAGAAGCTCACGGCCCAGATCCACAGCTCCTGGCTGTACGCCGGCGCGGCGGGCGCGGTCAAGGTCGCCGACGCCGCCTGCGACAAGTCCAAGAACAGCAAGATCAAGCTGGCCTGCAAGGTGATGTTCGCGGCGGGCATCGCCCAGTACATCTACAAGATCCGGGAAGCCGCCAACAAGAAGCAGTGCTTCGCGCTGCGGGTGCAGTGGCCGGGCCCGATCGTCTGGGGCGAGGTCCGCAAGAAGAGCTGCCAGAGCAAGTAGATCCCCTCGTGACAACCGACGCCCCCGTCCCACCGGCGGGGGCGTCGCCCTACCTCGGAGCACCCATGTCTGCCCTCCTGCCACGGGCCCTCGCCGGTGGCCTCGCCTTCTTACTCCTCCCTCTGGGCGTGCCCTCCTTACCGGCCGCCGCGGAACCCCCCGCCGCCGAGCCGCCCGCCGCCGTCCAGGCCGTGGACGACCCCAGCGACCCGGCCAGGGCCGCCGCCGAGCCGAGCGCGCCCGACGAGGCGTCCGCCCGCCTGTCCGCCCGCCTGACGGGCCGCCGGGTCGAGGTCGCGGACGCCCGTACCGAGACCACCACCACCTACGCCAACCCGGACGGCACGCTGACGGTCGACTCGTTCGCCGGTCCGGTGCGCTACCGCGGCGACGACGGGTGGGCCCCGGTGGACATCGCGCTCACCAAGACCGCGTCGGGCGAGGTCGTGCCCCGCGGTCACGGCCGCAAGCTGCGCTTCGGCGGCGGGAGCGCCGGACTCGGCGCCCGGCGGGCCGCCGCGGACACCGCGGCGACCGACCTGATCACGATCGGGGAGGGCGCCACCAAGGTCACCCTGCAGTGGAAGGGCACCCTGCCTGCCCCGAGCCTGTCCGGCGAGACGGCCACGTACGCGCAGGCCATGCCGGGCGCCGACCTGGTCGTCACCGCCACCAGGACCGGCGCCGAGCAGTTCCTGCTGCTCAGGTCACGCCCGGCCGCGCCGCTGTCGTACACGCTGAGGCTCAAGGCGCCGGGACTGACGCCGCGCGAGGCCAGGGACGGCGGGGCGGAGCTGGTCGACGCCAAGGGCAGGGTCGCCGTCACCATCCCCGCGCCGGAGATGTGGGACGCCACCACGCACCCGATCTCCGGCGAACGCCTGCGCCGGGCTCCGGTGGGGATGAAGGTCTCCGGCAACGACCTCGTCTTCACCCCCGACGCGGCCTTCCTCGACGACCCCGCCACGACGTACCCCGTCACCGTGGACCCCGCGCTCAACCTGGGCCAGGTCTTCGACACGTTCGTCCAGGAGGGCTACGGGACCGACCAGTCGGGCGCCACCGAACTCAAGATCGGCAACAACGGCAGCGGGCAGGTCGCCCGGTCGTTCATCACGTGGAAGACCCCCGGCATCGCGGGCAAGAAGATCATCTCGGCCACGCTGAAGCTGTGGAACTTCCACTCGTGGTCCTGCAACACCCGCTCGTGGGAGGTCTGGTCGGCCAACCGCGCCTCCACGTCCTCGCGCTGGCCGGGCCCTGCGCTGCTGACCAAGTACGCCACCTCCAGCGAGACCAAGGGCTACGGCAGCGGCTGCGCCGACGGCTGGGTCACCGCCAACGTCACCTCGCTGGCGCAGTTCTGGGCCAACGAGGAGTACAAGGAATCCGGCATGGGCCTGCGGGCCACCAGCGAGTCGGACGAGTACGCCTGGAAGCGGTTCAACTCGGGCAACGCCTCCGCGCACGTGCCGGTCATCTCGCTGACCTACAACTCCTATCCGAGCACCCCGGTCTCCACGTGGCTCTCGCCGTACAGCGACTACGACGGCGTCCGCTGGACCAACACGCTCACCCCGCAGCTCCGCGCCCACGTGCGCGACCCCGACGGGGGCAACGTCCGCGGCAAGTTCGACCTGTACCAGGGCTCGACGATGCTGATCGACGACCTCTACGGCGCGTACGTGGCCAGCAACGGCTTCTCCGGCGCGAACGTGCCGGCGGGCAAGCTGGCCAACGGCAAGTCGTACATGTTCCGGTCGTGGGCCCACGACGGCTCGCTGACCTCGAAGCTCTGGCAGACGGCGTACTTCTCCGTCGACACCGTCAAGCCGCCCGCCCCCACGGTCGCCTCCGCCGACTACCCGAACGACGGGGCCTACCACGGCGACGCCGGCAAGGCCGGCACGTTCACCCTCACCCCGGCCAGTACGGACGCCGGGTGGATCGCGTACAAGCTCGACAGCGGCGCCGTCACCAAGGTGCTCACCACCGGCGCGCCGGTCACCGCCAAGCTGACCCCGGCCACGACGGGCGCCCACACGCTCAGCGTCTACACCATAGACAAGGCCGGCAACGCCTCCCCGACGACCGCCCACACCTTCAACGTGGGGACCGGCGCGGCCGTGGCCTCGCTCACCGCGCCCGTGAACGGCCTGCGCAGCACCGGCAAGGTGCCCCTCGCCGTCACCGGCACGGCGTTCACGCAGGCCAGGTTCCAGTACCGGCGCGCCGAGACCGACGCCTGGGCGGACCTGCCCGTCGCGAACGTCACCGGCGCCGACGGCAAGCCGCTGACCGCGTGGCCCGTCGCCGCCCCCGGCAGGCTGTCCGGCCTGACCTGGGACGCGGGCACGCAGCTCGGCGACGCCGCGGTGCAGGTGCGCGCGGTCGTCACGGGCACGACCACCGCGGAGTCCCAGCCGGTCGAGATCGTGGTGGACCGCCGCGCCACCCAGGCCGCCACGAAGGAGGCCGGGCCGGGCGTGCTCAACCTCCAGACCGGCGACTACCGCCTCCAGACCACCGCGGGCGGGCCCTTCGGCCTGACGCTCACCCGCACGGCCTCCTCCCGCGAAGCCGGCTGGTCGCTCGCCGCGCCCGTGCTCAAGGAGACCTCGGCGACCTCGGTCGAGGTGACGCGCGCCGACGGCAGGCCGGTGCAGTTCACCAGGACCGCGGACGGCTGGAAGCCGGAGCCCGGGGCCGAGAACCTGACCCTCACCGGCACGTACACGCTGACCGACGCGCGCGGCGAGGTCACCACGTTCACCAGGCAGGGCGACCTGTACGCCCCCGAGGGCCACGCCTACGACCAGGGCCGGCTGAAGTCGATCACCAGGTCGGGGCACACGCTGGACCTCGGTTACGACACCGCGGGCCGCCTCACCACGGTCTCTCTGCAGGGCACGGTGATCACGCAGTACGGCTACGACGGCGCGGGACGGCTCGCCGAGGCGTGGGACCCGCGGATCAGCCCGGCGCTGAAGACCGTCTACGGGTACGACTCCGCCGGCCGCGTCGCCACGCTCACCCCGCCCGGCGAGCTGCCGTGGACCTTCGCGTACGAGACCGACGGGCGGCTGCGCACGGTTTCCCGGGCCACGCTCAAGGCCGGCACCGCGGACCAGGTCGCCGGCGAGGCGAAGACCACCGTCGCGTACGCGGTGCCGCTGACGAAGGCGGCCGGCGGCCCGGCCGACGTGACGGCCAAGGAGGTGGCGGCCTGGGGCCAGGCCGTGCCGCCCGTGACCGCGACGTCGGTGCAGCCGCCGGGGCTCGCCGCCACGGTGACGTACCTGGACGAGTCGGGTAGGGCGGTGAACGTCCTGACGCCCGGCGGGCACCTGTCCGCCACCGACTACGACCGGTTCGGCCACGTCGTGCGGGAGCTGACCGCCGCGAACCGGGAGCTGTCGCAGCGCGACATGACCGACTTCCGCCTCGCCGAGCTGGCCATCACGGGCTACGAGCCCGAGGAGCGCGCCGAGCTGCTGTCCACCCGTTCCGTCTATGACGCGTCCGGGCGGCGCGAGCTGACGGAGCTGAGCCCGGTCCACATCGTCAACCTGGAGTCCGACGTGGACGACCTGCCCGCCGGGTACGCCATCGGCGCCAGGACGCGTACGGTCCGCACGTACGACGAAGGCCGGTCGGCCGGGGCGGTGGCCCGCGACCTGCCGACCACCGTCAAGACCGGCGCGATGATCGTCGGGCGCGAGACCAGGCCGGACGCGGACGTCCGCACCACCGCCATCACCTACGACTGGGCCACGGGACAGCAGGTCAAGACGGTCCGCGACCCCGGCGGCGAGGCGGTCACCACCACGGCCGCCAACCCCGTGCTCTACACCGCGACCGGCGGCGCGCCGTGCGGCGGGCGGTCCGACTGGGCGGGCCTGGTGTGCCAGGAAGGCGGGCGCACGTACACCTACGACGCCGCCGGCCTGGCCGCCACCGTGACCGAGGGCGGCACGGTCACCACCTTCAGGCGCGACGCCGCCGGCCGCCTCACCGCCACCAAGGCGGGCGGGGAGGCCGAGATCGGCCTCGGGTACGACTCCGCGACCGGCCGGCCCACCCAGCGCCGGCGCGGCACGGAGAAGGTCGTCACGGCCTACGACAAGCTCGGCCGGGCGATCTCCCACACCGACGCCGACGGCGGCCTGACCCGCACCGAGTACGACGACCTCGACCGCCCGGTCAAGGTCACGGACTCGTCCCCGTCCACCAGGACCTACGTCTATGACGCCAGGGTCGAGCCGCGCGGCCTGGCCACCTCGGTGACCGACTCGGTCGCGGGCACGTTCACCGCGCGCTACGACGCCGAGGGCCGCCAGACCGAGGGCGACCTGCCGGGCGGCCTGCACCTGCAGGTCGGCTACGACGAGCGCGGCCAGAGCTACGCCCGGATCTACACCCGGGACGGCCTGGAGGCCCCGGTGATGATCGACCAGGTCGGCCGGAACGTCCACGGCCAGGAACTGCTGAACATGCGGACCGACCTCATGGCCGAGCGGCAGCTCGGCTACGACAAGGCGGGCGGGCTCGCGTCGGCGCTGGACATGGCGTTCCCGGTGTGCACCCTGCGCCGCTACGACCACGACGGCGCGGGCAACAGGACCCGGCTGGCGGTGCAGTCGTCGGACGAGGACTGCCCGGTGGCCGACGACTCGGCCGCGTCGATCACCAGCTACGGCTACGCCTCAGACGGCAGGCTGACCGGCGACGGCTACGCCTACGACGCGGCGGGCCGGACCACGTCGCTGCCCGGCGGGCGAACCATCGACTACTTCGCCGACGGGCTCCCGTCCAAGACGACCTCCGGCGAGCGGAGCCTGGCCTGGACCCGCGACCCGGCGGGCCGGATCCGCTCGGAGACGAACGAGGCGGGCGTGGTCACCGTCCACCACTACGGCACGGACGGCGACCAGCCCTCCTGGACCGCCGCGAACGGCACGATCGTCCGCAACGTCGCCGGGATCGGCGGGGAACTGGCCGCGCACACCGGCGCGACCGGATCGGTGCGCCTGCAGTTGCTCACCATCGGGGGGAGCGTCGGGACCGAGCTGGACCTCGGCACCGGCCTGGCCTCGGTGGTCGGGTACGACGAGTTCGGCGTGCCCTCCCAGCCGGTCCGGTACGGCTGGCTCGGCGGGGCGTACCGTCCGACCCTGCTGAACGGCTGGGTCCTGGTGTCGGGCCGCGTGTACGACCCGGCGCTCGGCCGCTACCTCCAGCGCCCGTACTGAAACGCACGTGACGAGGCCCGGGTGGTCCGGCACCCAGGCTTCGTCACGTGCTGGCCGCGCCGATCCGGGTGGCGGTCTCACGCCCGGAACGTGCGGCGGTAGGCGTCCGGCGGCACACCGATCGTGCGGTGGAAGTGGCGGCGCATCGTCGTCGCCGTGCCCATGCCCGCGGCCGAGGCGATGGTGTCGACACTGTCGTCCGTGGTCTCCAGCAGCTCCTGCGCGCGGCGGAACCGCTGCGTGGCCAGCCACTGCAGCGGGGTGGTGCCGGTTACCGAGCGGAAGTGGCGGGCCAGGTGGCGCGAGCTCATGTTCGCCTGGCGGGCCAGGTCCTCCACGGTGAGCGGCTGGTCCAGCCGCCGCATCACCCAGGTGAGCAGCTCGGCCAGGGGATGGCCGTCCTGGGCGGGCACCGGCGTGGTGACGAACTGGGCCTGGCCGCCGGCCCGGTGGGGCGGCACGACCAGGCGGCGGGCGACCACGTTGGCGACCACCGCGCCCTGGTCGCGGCGGATCAGGTGCAGGCACAGGTCCATCGCCGCGGCCTTGCCCGCGGACGTGAGCACGCTGCCGTTGTCGACGTAGAGCACGTCGGGGTCGACCCGTACCCGGGGATAGCGCGCGGCGAGTTCCGCGGTGTGGGCCCAGTGCGTGGTCGCGCGCAGCCCGTCCAGCAGGCCGGCGGCGGCGAGCACGAACACGCCCGTGCACAGGGAGACCACCCGCGCGCCCGACTCGTGGGCGGCGCGCACCGCCTCGACCAGGTCGGCCGGCGGGTCCTCGTCGACGTCCGCCAGGGCGGGGACGATCACGGTGTCGGCCTGCGCCAGCCGGTCGAGCCCGTGGTCCGGCTCCAGCAGGAACCGGCCGACCCGGACGGCGTGCGTGCCGCACACCATGACGTCGTACCAGGGGCCTGGCAGGGCGTCCGGGGCGGAGCCGAAGACCTCGTAGGCCAGGGCCAGCTCGAAGTGCAGCATCCCGTCGGTGGCGGCGACCGCGACGGAGCGTGGGACAGAACTCATGTCGGGAATTGTACGGTTCATGGCGTTCCGGACGCTGGTACCGTCGCGCCGCCCGGGACAGGATTTCCCCCATAAGGTCACTTCGAGCGGGCGGGTGCAGGGTTATGGGATCGGGTCGGAACGTGGCGGTGTTCGGGGCCTATGGGCACACCGGGCGGTTCGTGGTCGCGGAGTTGCGTGAGCGTGGGTACGTTCCGCTGCTGCTCGGCCGTGACCAGGGCAAGCTGGCGGCGCTGGCGCAGGGCCGGCCGGGGCTCGAGACGTGGCAGGTGTCGGCCGATGACCCGGCCGCGCTCGACCGCGCGCTGAAGGGCGCCGATGCCGTGATCAACACCGCCGGGCCCTTCGCCTCGACCGCCGGCCCGCTGGTCGAGGCGGCGCTGCGGGCCGGAATCCCGTACGTGGACGTGGCGGCCGAGATCGAGGCGAACGTCGACACGTTCGCGCACTTCGCCGAGCGCGCCGCCGCCGCGGGCGTCGCGGTCGTCCCGGCGATGGCCTTCTACGGCGGCCTCGGCGACCTGCTGGTCACCACCGCCATGGGCGACTGGACGGCGGCCGACGAGGTACACGTCGCCTACGGCCTGAGCAGTTGGCACCCCACCGCGGGGACGCTCGCCTCGGGCACGGTCTCCTCCCAGCGGCGGGGCGGCCGCCGGGTCCGCTACTCCGGCGGGCAACTGGAATACCACGACGACGCTCTGCCGACGCTGGAATGGCCCTTCCCGGCTCCGCTGGGCCCGCAGAGCGTCATCGGCGAGTTCTCCATGGCCGACGTCGTCACCGTTCCCAGCCACCTGGCGGTCCCGGAGGTGCGCACCTACATGACCGCCAAGGCGGCCGCGGACCTGTTCGCCCCCGACCCCTCGGCGCCGACCGCGGTCGACGAGCGGGGCCGCTCCGAGCAGACCTTCGTCGTCGACGTCCTGGTACGGTCGGGCGACACCGAACGCCGCGTGACCGCCTCCGGCCAGGACATCTACGCCATCAGCGCGCCACTCGCGGTCGAGGCCGTCGACCGCGTCCTCACCGGCAGGACCAGGACCACCGGCGTCGCCTCCGCGGGCGCGATCTTCGACGCCCCCGACTTCCTGCGCGCCCTGTCCGCGCACCTCACGCTGCACCTGCCGCTCGACGCACGCGGCTGACCGCCGACCCCGTACGGGAAGAGTTCGCCTCACTCGACCTGGCCGCCCTGCTCACCCGGGAACGACATGGCTCGAAACTCAGCGACTTCGACCCCGGCACCCTGGCGATGGTCGTCCGAGGCGCCATCGACGCCGCATCCAGCCCTCCCCGAGCCCGCGCGGACGGTGATCGGCGGACCGCCCGGTGGTTAGGATGGGCCGCATGGCGCTGCGGCTTGTGCAGGTGAATTTCAAGGCCCGGGACGACTCGGCGCTCGGCCGGTTCTGGGCGGAGGCGCTCGGCTGGGGCGTCTCCAGCGAGGGGCCCGGTGTGACCAACGTCGAACCCGTGGGCTTCGACTGGCCCGACCCCACCGCCGTCTGCGTCGATGTCGTCACCGTCCCCGACCCGGAGACGGTGCGGTACCGCGCGCACCTCGATCTCGCCACCACCTCCGCGGCGCATCAGGCGGAGCTGGTCGCGCGACTGAAGGAACTGGGCGCGACACCCGCCGACGTGGGCCAGGGCGACGTCCCGTGGACGGTGCTGGCCGACCCGGAGGGCAACGCGTTCTGCGTGCTGGAGCCCCGGCCGATCTACCAGGACACCGGGCCGATCGCCGCGGTGGTGGTCGACTGCGCGGACCCGCGGGCCATGGCCAGGTTCTGGGACGAGGCGATGGACTGGACCCTGCACGAGGTGAGCGACGACCACGCGCGGCTGCGCTCCGCCAAGGGTGTCGGGCCGTACCTGGAGTTCATCCGCATGACCGGCGAGAAGACCGCGTGGACCCGCGTCCATCTCGACCTGCTGCCGTACAGCGGTGACGACAAGGCGGCGGAGGTGGCCCGGCTGCAGAGCCTCGGTGCGACGCTCGCCGACGTCGGCCAGGGCGACGTCTCGTGGGTCGTCCTCGCCGACCCGGAGGGCAACGAGTTCTGCGTCCTCGGCCGGGCCTGACGCGAAGCCCGCGGGCCGGTCCGCGCCCACCTGGCCGAACTCGCCGAGCCGACGTCGCCCGGCCGCGGGCGTACGGGAGTCCGGGGCCGTCACTCCGGCGGGAGCCGGTCCGTCCATCTGGCGTCGATCGTCATCATACCGTCCTCGGTGTAAGCCAGTCCGCCTGAGAGCGGAGCCCATACGGAGGTTTCGCGGATCCGTCCGGTGTCCTGGTCGACGACCATGATGCCGTTGCCGACGGCCACCGGGACCTGCAGGCGTCGCCCGCCGTCGGTCTCGCCGAGGTCGACGACTCCCGGCCGGGAGGCGAGCGCCCGGTAGGCGGCGGCACGGACCTGGGGCGAGACCGGCGCCTCACCGATCAGTGAGAGCAGCGCGATCGTGGCGAGGCCGTCCTGTTCCGAGGCCGTCGTCGGTTGTCCCGCATCGATCCGCGCACCACTTTCGGCGACATCCGACCGGAGCCGGGCGTACAGGGCGTCCTCGTCAGCGGGCAGCGCCCTCAGCTCTTCGAAGCTCATGCGCAACGGCCCCACCGCGAAAGGCTGAGACTTCGAGGGCCACTCGAAGAGCTTGCCCTCACCTTTCAGCCCCTTGCCCTTGATCCAGAAATGACCGTCGCGCCGGTACCAGTACTCCTGGGTCGGCGACCCCTTCTTGGTGATGGTGATGTGCCAGTACGTCCCAGTGCCCTCGGGGGTGCGCTCCGCGGTGTCGGCGGCGACGAGCAGGACCTCCCGCGAACTCGTGATCGGCGGCCGGGAGTCGCCGAAACGACCCGGCACGATCACGAGTGCGGCGGCGACGGCCACGGCGACCGCCGGGATCAGTGCCCACCACACCGGCCGCCTGAGGGCGCGGCGGCGGGCGGTGGGCGGCGGGCCACCGGCCGCCCGTTCCAGCAGGGCCGCGCGGGCGGCCGTGTGGGCGGCATGCGAGGGGGCGTCGGGCTGTGGGCGGGCGGCGTGCAGCAGTTCGAGGTCGTCCATGATCAACCGTCCGTTTCGATCGTCGCCGGCGCGGCGCCGTTCAGTGAGGCACGCAGGGCCTTGCGGGCCCGGTGCAGCCGGGTGCGGACGGCGGCGCCGGTGATGCCGAGCGCCTCGGCCGCCTCCTCCGAGTTCAGCCCGCCCCACGCGACGAGCAGGAGCACGTCCCGGTGGGAGCTGGGAATCCTGGTCAGCGCGGCCATGAGGGGCCCCCGATGCGCTTGGGCGTCGACCCGGCCCGCGACCTGGTCGGCGTGGCCGTCGTCGGCCCGCGCGAGAGGTGTCCGGGAGAGCGCCCGGTACCATCTGGCCTCCGCCCGGTGATGGCGGGCGATGAGGTTGGCGACGATCCCGTACAGCCAGGGCCGGGCATCCTCACGGGACACGTCGTAGCGGTCGCGTCGGTCGAACGCGACCAGGAACGTCTCCGCGGCCACGTCATCGGCCAGGCTCGGTCCCAACCGCTGTGCGGCGAACCCGTGGATCTGGAAGTAGTAGCGGTCGAAGACCGCGGCGAAGCGTTCCGGGTCTCGCCGGGACTGCTCGATGATCGCCGCGTCGCTGACATCCTCGACCGGAAGCGCCCGGGTCACTGCGGCCATATCCCGATAATTCGTGTCATCGTCTGCCTTACGTAGCTTGAACGGTCGCCCTCCTTCGCCGATGGACGGGCAAGTGTTTCACCCCCCGTCGTGGAGCACCTCGCCCGACCACGGCACGAAGTCACGCATCGGCGCGACGGTGGCGGTGGCCCGTCCATACGGGAAGGTCCGTGCCCCACAGGGTCGGCGGGTGGCTCCACGTTCGGGGCGCACCCTCGTAGTGGACCGGGGGCACGGCGTGGCGGAGCGTTCCGTACGGCGAGGCGGTGTGCGCCAGCCAGGGCCTGGCGTCATAGCCGTCGCCCTCGACCGGCGCGGGATGGACGCCGTGCAGCAACCAGGAGGCGGTGCCCGCGAGGGAGAGCCGTAGCGAGCGCCCGCCACCGGTGACCTGCCGGTCGCTCAACGCCCGCAGGACCGCGGCGGCCAGCAGATATCCGGTTCCGTGGTCCAGCGCCTGCGCCGGCAGCACACCGGGACGGCCGTCGGCCCCGGCCTCGACTACGGCGATGCCGCTCGCCGCCTGGACCAGGCTGTCGAAGCCGCGCCGCGCCGCCCAGGCCCCCGACCAGCCCCAGGCGCACAACCGGGCGACGATCAGGCCGGGACGCCGGGCAAGGAGCGTGTCGAGCCCCAGAGCCTCCAGCGCGCCGGGCCGGTAGCCGAGGACCACGACGTCGGCCGAGCCGAGGAGGTCGGCGAAGGCGCCCCGGTCGCCGGTGGCCGACAGATCCAGCAACGCCGACCGCTTGCCCATCCCGGTGTCGGCGTGGGCGTCCGCGCTCTCCGGCAGCCGGGGGCAGTCGAGGCGGAGCACGTCGGCGCCCAGGAGGGCGAGGGTACGCGTGGCGACGGGACCGGCGATCACCCGGGTCAGGTCCAGGACCCGCACTCCGGCGGCCGGCAGCGACGCCGGCGGGAGAGCCCGCGGGCGGCTCTCCCCGGTGGGCCGGGTCTCGGCGAGCGGATGCACCGTCCCGTCAGCAGGGGCCACGGCCACGGCCAGGCCGCCGGCCTCGTAGACGGTCTCCTGGATCCACCGGGCCGGGCGCGCCGCCAGTTCGGCCGCGAGCGACTCGGCGTGCGCCCGGTCGTCTCCGGTGTCGCCGATGCCCAGGGCATTCAGCAGCCGGGCGCGGTGGTGCGGGTAGTTGGCGTGCGTACGCACCCAGCCGTCGGCCGCGCGCCAGAAGCCGGACAGCGGCGCGAAGGCCGCCGGGGCCCGGCCGTCGACGCGCAGGTGCCGTTCGCCGGTGAACGCCGTGGCCACCGCCGCCTCCCGCACCCGTACCGGGGGTATCGGTGCCGCGTTGCGCCGCGCCAGGAGTTCTGCGGCGGCCAGCGAGCACGCGCCGACGCTCGCCCTGGCCAGCTCCCGCACCGGCAGGCGGGCCGGCAGGACGTCACCCGCCCCCTCGTACGACACCTCCTCCGCCAGCCCGGCCGGCCCCCCGAGAGCTGCCCAGGCGTGCAGGGTCGCGGCGTCGTTCCCGTGCGTCACCCGGCCAGTTTGCCCGTCCTCGGCGGACGATGTCGCCCTGAAAGGGCCGGGACGTGTCGTGGCGCGACAGGTCGCCGCGCGCGAACGCGCGAGGCGGCACCCGCAGGAGATCGACCGGGGCTTTCGTTTGGCCGTATCTTCGTACGGTAACCATGAGTGCATGATTGACTCCGAAAAGTCGCGAAAGTCGTGCTCCCGGCCCGCGACGACCGTCTCGCCGAGGTCTGCGGCTCCCGGGAGAGCCCCAGGCAGCGGCGTTCGCGCGGGGATGGGCGGAATAGGGGCGGCCGGCGAAGCTGTTAGGCCAGGGGTTGCACGAACGCCACGACACCGGCCGGGAAAGCCGGCTGCCGGGGCGGACGTGTCCCACGAGCACGAGCACCGGCCGTCCGACCCAAGGAGCAGCGTTTGCGTAGCGACTCGGTCGATCTGCGTACTCGAATGACGGCCGCGGTGTTTCCCGCCGGCCTGCTGGCGCCCCCGCCTCGCACGTTGCTCGACATCCTCGACGAGTCCGCGCGCCTGCATCCGGACGCGCCCGCGCTGGACGACGGCACGGTCCGCCTCGGCTACCGCGCGTTGCGCGCCGAGGTGGACCGGATGGCCGCCGACCTCGCGCAGGCCGGGATCGGCCGCGGCGCCAGGGTGGGCGTGCGCGTCGTGTCGGGGACGGCCGAGCTGTACCTCTCCATCCTCGCCGTGCTCGCGGCCGGAGCCGCGTACGTGCCGGTCGACGCCGACGACCCGGACGAGCGCGCCGAGCTGGTCTTCGCCGAAGCCAGGGTGGACGCGGTCATCACCGACAAGCTGACGGTGCAGGGGTACGGGAGAGACGACGGCGGCCCGCCGGGACCGGACGACGACGCCTGGATCATCTTCACCTCCGGATCCACCGGCAAACCGAAGGGCGTCGCGGTGACGCACCGGTCGGCGGCCGCGTTCGCCGACGCGGAAGCGGGGCTCTTCCTGCAGGAGCGGCCGCTCGGCCCCGGTGACCGGGTGCTGGCCGGGCTCTCCGTGGCCTTCGACGCCTCGTGCGAGGAGATGTGGCTGGCCTGGCGGCACGGCGCCTGCCTGGTGCCCGCGCCCAGGGCCCTGGTGCGAACGGGCATCGACCTCGGCCCCTGGCTGGCCGAGCGGCGCATCACGGTCGTGTCGACCGTTCCGACGCTGGCCGCGCTCTGGCCGGTCGAGCACCTCGGCGGCATCCGGCTGCTCATCTTCGGCGGGGAGGCGTGCCCTCCCGAGCTGGCCGCGCGGCTGGCCGTGCCCGAACGGGAGGTCTGGAACACCTACGGCCCCACCGAGGCGACGGTCGTGGCGTCCGCGGCGCGGCTCACCGGCGGCGGGCCCGTACGCATCGGGTTGCCCCTCGACGGGTGGGACCTGGCGGTGATCGGCGACTCGGGCGATCCGGTGGCCATGGGGGAGACCGGCGAACTGGTCATCGGCGGCGTCGGCCTGGCCCGCTACCTCGACCCGGTGAAGGACGCCGAGAAGTACGCCCCGTTGCCGTCGCTCGGCTGGGCGCGCGCCTACCGCAGCGGCGACCTGGTGCGGGCCGACCCCGAGGGCCTCGTGTTCGTCGGCAGGGCCGACGACCAGGTGAAGCTGGGCGGGCGCCGGATCGAGCTGGGAGAGGTGGACGCCGCTCTGCTGGCGCTGCCGGGAGTCACCGGGGCCGCCGCCGCCGTCCGCACGGCGGGCGGCGGGCATCAGGTGCTCATCGGGTACGTCGTCACGGGCCCCGGCTTCGACCCCGGCGCGGCTCGTGATCTGCTCACCGACTCGCTGCCCGCCGCCCTCGTGCCGCGACTGGCCCCGGTCGACTCGCTCCCGACCAGGACCTCGGGCAAGATCGATCGTGACGCCCTGCCCTGGCCGCTGGCCGAGCAGGCTCCGGCCGCGGCCGAGCTGAGCCCGGCCGAGACGCTGCTGGCCGAACGGTGGACCGCCATCCTGGGCGTGGCCCCGGAAGGACCCGGCGCCGACTTCTTCGCCGACGGAGGCACGAGCCTGGCCGCGGCCAGACTGGTGTCCGTGCTGCGTCCCGACTTTCCCGACGTGGCGGTCGGCGACGTGTACGCGCAGCCGACGCTGGCCGGGCTGGCGCGGCTCCTGGCCGACCGGGGCGAGCCCGAGGCCGCCCGGCCGCCCGTCGTGCCCATGCCGCGGCGGGCCGCGCTCGCGCAGACGCTGCTCATGGTGCCGCTGCTCACCGTCGGCGCGATGCGCTGGATCGTGCCGCTGGCCGCGCTCGGCAACGTGGTCGCGCCGCCGTGGGCGCCTGCGCTGTCCTGGTGGTGGGTGGCGCTGGGCGCGCTGGCGTTCCTCACCCCCGTGGGCCGGATGGGCCTGTCGGCGGCGCTCGCCCGGCTGCTGCTGCGCGGCGTGCGGCCGGGCAGCCATCCGCGCGGCGGCGGCGTCCATCTGAGACTGTGGTTCGCCGAGCAGTTCGCGGCCAGGCTCGGCGTTCCCGACCTGGCCAGCGCCCCCTGGATGACCTGGTACGCCCGCCTGCTCGGCGCCCAGATCGGCGCGGACGCGGACCTGCACTCGCCGCCGCCCGTCACCGGGCTGCTCAAGGTCGGCAAGGGCGCGTCCGTCGAACAGGAGGTGGACCTCAGCGGCCACTGGTACGACGGCGACCGCCTGCACCTCGGCGAGATCCGCATCGGCGCGGGAGCCAGCGTCGGATCCCGCTCGACGCTGCTGCCCGGCGCCCGCGTCGGAAAGAACGCCCAGGTCGCGCCCGGATCGGCGGTCGTGGGCAGCGTGCCGGGAGGAGAGCTGTGGGCCGGGGCTCCGGCGTTCCGGCAGGGCAAGTCGCGCAGGACCCGGCCCCCTGAGCGGGCCGCCCGCTCCCGGCTCTGGGCCGTGCTGTACGCCGTGACCGCCTTCGCGCTCAGCCTGTTCCCGGCCGTCGCGGCCGGGGCCGGTCTCCTGGTCCTGGCCGCCTCCGCCCGGGAGGCGCGCACGCTCGGTGCGGCCCTGACGGCCGCCCTGCCCGCCGTGCCGCTCGCGACGCTCGCGGGCATGGCCGCGTTCGTGCTGCTCACGCTGGTCAGCGTGCGGCTGCTCGGCCTGGGCCTGCGCCCAGGCCACCACCCGGTGCACAGCCGCAGGGCCTGGCAGGCGTGGGCGACGGGCCGGTTGATGGCCTCGGCCCGGGTGTGGCTGTTCCCCCTCTACGCGAGCGTCGTGACGCCCGTGTGGCTGCGGGCGCTCGGCATGAAGGTGGGCCGGGGCGTCGAGCTGTCCACGGTCCTCGCCCTGCCCACGATGACGTCGGTGGGCGACGGGGCCTTCCTGGCCGACGACACGATGGTCGCCCCGTACGAGCTCGACGGCGGCTGGATGCGCGTCGCGGCGGCGCGGATCGGCAAGCGCGCCTTCCTGGGCAACTCCGGGATGACCGCCCCCGGCCGCAAGGTGCCGAAGGACGGCCTGGTGGGCGTGCTGTCGGCGACGCCGAAGAAGGCCAAGTCCGGCTCGTCGTACGTGGGCATGCCGCCGATGAAGCTGCGCCGTACCGCGCAGGAGGGCGAGGCGAACCGCACCTATGACCCGCCCGCGCGGTACAAGGCGGCACGGGCGCTCGTCGAGGCGTTCCGCGTGGTGCCCGCCATGTGCGCGGTCGCGCTGGCCGTCCTGGTCGCCGCCGGGTTCGAGGCTCTCGCCGCCCGCTACGGCTTCGCCGTGGCGATCGCGCTGAGCGGCCTGCTCATGCTGGCGGCGGGCGTGGTCGCCGCGGCGCTCGCGACGGCCGCCAAGTGGTCGCTGGTCGGCCGGATCAGGGCCGGCAGCCGTCCGCTGTGGAACTCGTTCGTGTGGCGCAACGAGCTGGCGGACAACTTCGTCGAGGTGCTGGCGGTGCCCTGGTTCGCGCAGCCGTGGCTCGGCACCGCGCCGCTGAACGTGTGGCTGCGCACGCTCGGGGCGCGCATCGGGCATGGGGTCACGTGCGACACGTACTGGCTGCCCGAGGCGGACCTGGTCACCCTGGGCGACGGCGCATGCGTCAACAGGGGCTGCGTCCTGCAGACACATCTCTTCCACGACCGGGTCATGACCATGGACACCGTGACGCTCGAAGCGGGGGCGACACTCGGCCCGCACGGCGTGGTGCTGCCGGCGGCGCGCGTCGGCACCGACGCCACGATCGGTCCCGCCTCCCTGGTCATGCGCGGCGAGAACGTGCCCGCCCGCACCCGATGGTTCGGCAACCCCATCTCGGCGTGGCGATGACCTCGTACTTCCCCCGGCACGGCGACCACCGCTACCGCGTCTCGCACTACGACCTGAACCTGGCCTACCGGGTCCAGGCCAACCGGCTCGACGGCACGGCCCGGCTGACGGTGACGGCCGCCGACGCGCTCGGTGTGCTCGAGCTGGACTTCGGCAGGCTCAGGGTCGGGACCGTCACGGTGGACGGGACGTTCGCCCGGCACACGCACGCCCAGGGCAAGCTGCGGGTGACGCTGCCCAGGCCGCTGTCCCCGGGGGAGCGGGCCGGGGTGGAGGTGCGCTACTCGGGCAGGCCCGTACCGGTGCCGAGCCCGTGGGGCGGGCTGGGCTGGGAGGAGCTGACCGACGGCGCGCTCGTCGCCGGCCAGCCGATCGGCGCGCCCTCCTGGTTCCCCTGCAACGACCGGCCGGACGACAAGGCGTCGTACCGGATCTCCGTGACCACGAGGTCGCCCTACCAGGCGATCGCCAACGGCGTCCTCGTGGCCACGCGGCGCTCGGCCGGGGACACGACCTGGGTCTACGAGCAGGCCGAGCCCATGGCGAGCTACCTGGCGAGCGTGCAGATCGGGCGCTACCAGATCTCCCCGTCCGGCGGATCCCGGCTGGCCCACCCGGCGCGGCTGGCCACCCGCGTACGGCACGACTTCGCCCGGCAGGGCCAGATGATGGCGCTGTTCGGCGACCTGTTCGGGCCCTACCCGTTCGCCGGCTACACCGTCGTGGTGGTCGACGACGATCTGGAGATCCCGGTCGAGGCCCAGGGCATGTCGATCTTCGGCAGGAACCACGTGGACGGCGTACGCGGCTCGGAACGGCTGATCGCGCACGAGCTGGCGCACCAGTGGTTCGGCAACAGCCTCACCGTGGCCTGCTGGCAGGACATCTGGCTGCAGGAGGGCTTCGCGTGCTACGCCGAGTGGCTCTGGTCCGAGGCGTCGGGCTCCCTGCCCGCCGGTGAGCACGCCCGGCGCTGGCACCGCCGCCTCGCCCTGGCCCCGCAGGACTTCGTCCTGGCCGATCCCGGCCCGTCGGCGCTGTTCGACGACCGCGTCTACAAGCGGGGCGCGCTGACCCTGCACGTCCTGCGCTCGGCCATGGGCGACGAGGCGTTCTTCCCCGCCCTGCGCGCCTGGACCGCCGAGCACCGGCACGGGACCGTAACCACCCGGGAGTTCGCCGGGCACGTCCAGCGGCACACCCCGCGACCGGTCGAGCCGCTGTTGTCCGCCTGGCTGTACGGCGTGGCGCTGCCGACTCTGCCCTGATCATCCCGCACCGCGTTCGCTCTTCGTGGCGGGACAGACTCGCGTCCGCCCACGAGACACCTAGTGTCTTGGTAACCTTGACACCTAGTGACTTTGGGCTTAGCGTTCGAGCAGATCGAACGAACGGGCGCAAGGCCCGGCAGAGAGAGGTGGGCATGTCGCAGCACGCGGCGGGGAGTGGGGCCGGCCGCCGGATCGGGCGCAGCAGGGTTGCCGACCAGATCGTCGACGACCTGCGGGAACGCATCCTCGGCGGCGACCTCCCTGACGGCTCGCGGTTGCCGGCGGAGCGGGAGCTGGCTGATCACTACGGCGTCAGCGGCGCGACCGTCCGCGAGGCGGTTCGGGTGCTGTCCACCGTCGGGCTGGTGAGCGTCCGGCACGGCGCCGGGTCGTTCGTCACCGCCGAGCCCGACACGATGATCGGGATGACCATCGCCTCGGTGGTTCGGCTGGCCGGCGCGGGCGCTCCCGACGTGCTCGGCCTGTTCGCGGCCCTGAACAGGTACGCGGTCCAACTGGCCGCCCAGGAGGCGACCGACGCCGAGATCGCGTCGCTCCGCGAGGCGGCCGACAGACTGGCGGTGATCGACGACACCGGCGGCACGATCGAGGACCTCCGGGCGTTCATGCGGCGCCTGTCGGAGATCTCGCACAACGCGCTGCTCATCCCTCTCTGCCGACTGCTCGCCGACGTCCAGGTCGAGCTGGCCTTCGAGCTGAGCGGCGGACGCGTGTCCGAATGGCGGCGGGTCGCCGGCGGGCTGCACGCCGACCGGCTCGCGATCGTCGAGGCTCTGGAGAACCGGTCGCCCGAGCAGGCGGCCGCGGCCGTCGACGCGCACTCCGCGCACGCGGCCCGCCTGATCCTTTCGACCCCGCGGGCGGAGAAGGTCCAGCTCTCGGACCCCGGCTACGCGCGGTTGCTGGTCGACATGCTCAATGCCAGGCTCAGCCCGGCCATGAGCTGACCGCCGCGGTGCGGCCTCGCCGCGCCCGGCATCGGTCCAAGGCCGGTCCGACCAATCAGGAGAACATCGTGGCTCAAGTCCCTGTCGAACAAGGAATCCTGGAAGGCGATCAACGGCACGGCGTGTTCCGGTTCTGCGGCGTGCCCTACGCGGCCCCGCCCGTGGGGAGCCTGCGGTGGGCCGCGCCGCAGGCCCCCGCCTCCTGGGACGGCGTACGCGCTGCGACGACCTTCGGCAACGCGGCGATCCAGGCCGCCGGCCCCGGTGTGGATCTCGGCGGGCAACCGAGCGAGGACTGCCTCTACCTCAACGTCTGGTCATCGACCATCGACCCGCAGGCTCGACAGCCGGTCATGGTGTGGATCCACGGCGGCGGCTTCCTCACCGGCGCCGGGTCCATGACGGACTACCACGGCACCTCGATCGCCCGGCACGGCGTGACCTACGTGTCCGTCAACTACCGCCTCGGCGCCTTCGGTTTCCTCGACCACCCGCAGGTGGGCGGGAACACCGCCGTCCAGGACTGGGTCGCGGCGTTGACCTGGGTGTCCCGCAACATCGCCGCCTTCGGGGGCGACCCAGGCAACGTCACCGTCTTCGGTCAGTCGGCCGGCGCCACCGCGGTCCGCACCCTGCTGGCCACCCCGTCCGCCCAGGGGCTGTTCCACCGTGCCATCCTGCAGAGCGCGGGACTCGAACGGGCCGCGGCCGTGCCCGACGATGGCCGCCGGCGCCTCGTCGAGGCCAGCGGCAGGCTGTTCGAGCATCTGGGCACCAGCGACATCGAGCAACTCCGTCAGGCCCCGGTGGAGCGGATAAGTCAGGCCTCCTTCCTGTTCTCGGGCGCCGTGCCGTCACCCGGCCAGGTGCACACACCGGCGAACCTGGTCTGGTGCCCGACCGAGGACGGTCAGGTCGTGGGCGCCGATCTGTCCTGCTGGCCGGCGAACCTCCCGGTGCTGTTCGGTCACACCGCGGACGAGGCGCGCTACTTCATCACGCCCAAGGGCCCCTTCGGGGCGCCGCCGGGCACGGTGGACCCCGCCCAGCTCTACACGCCCGCGACGCTGGCGAGGATGGCCGCGGCCTTCGGCCGGCAGCAGGCCGACCCCATCGTGGCCGCGCTCACGGGCAGCCCGTACGAGGAGTTGGCGGAGCTGTTCACCACCGCCATCTGGACGGAGCCGGCCCTGGCCTCCTACCGCCGGTTCACCGAACTGGGTCGCACCACCTATGCCTACCGTTTCGATCGCGTGTCACCGGGCAACCGCCGGACGGGCAGGCTCGCGTACCACATGTCCGAGATCCCCTACGTGTTCGGCCGCCTCATTCCGTCCGAGGACTACGACGAGGCGGACGCCCAAGTCTCAGAAACCATGACACACGCCTGGACGGAGTTCGCCCGGACCGGCGTGCCGAGCGGCCCCGACGGCACCCCCTGGCCCGCCGCCACCAGTACGGCGCCGCACACGACCGTCATCGACGACAAGACACAGAGCTGTCCCTTGACCGTCGGCCCGGTCACCGAACTGATCAACTCCCTGCGGGCGGCCGCCGGCCACCGCTGAGCGCCCGCCCGGCGATCCCGACGCACAGCCCCGCCCCCGAGTGACGCACGGGACGACCACGCGCCCAGATCCGCCACGTCACCCGACGGCGATCCCCTCCAATTCGACCAGCAGGGTGGGGATCGCCAGGCGGGTCACCCCGAGCATCGTGGTGGACGGCGCCACCCCGGCGGCGCCCAACCGCGACGCCAGCACGCCGTAGTGCTGGAAGAGCAGATCGACGTCGGTCGTGTAGACGTTGAGCCGGACGAGGTTCGCCAGAGACATGCCGGCCTCGCCGAGCACGGCCTCCAGGTTGTCCACGCTCAGCGCCAACTGCGCCGCCAGGTCACCGTCATGCTGGGGCTTGCCGTCACCGCTCATCGCGGTCTGCCCCGAGCAGTACAGGGTCCGGGTGTGCCCGGAGACGACCTCGCCCTGGTTGTACCCCATCTCCACCGACCACGCCCACGGGTTGACCGCCGTTCGTTCCACTGCCACATCAGCTCCATTCGTCCATCGGCCGGTTGGCCGCGATCCTTGACGTCGTGGTGATGAGCCTCCCAGCGAATCACGACATCCTGTGTCGTGTATTTCGGTAAAGTTCCCGATATGCGCGCCGACCGGCTGGTCTCCCTGGTGCTGCTGCTGCGGCAGCACGGGCGGCTGTCCGCGGCCACGCTGGCCCGCGAGCTGGAGGTGTCCACCCGCACCGTGCTGCGCGACGTCGAGGCGCTGTCCGCGGCCGGCGTCCCGGTCTACGCCGAACGCGGCCGGCACGGCGGGTTCGCGTTGTTGCCCGGTTTCCGTACCGAGCTGACCGGGCTCAACCCCGACGAGGCCCTCGCCCTGCTGGTCGCCGGATCGCGGCGCGGCGCGCAGGCGTTCGGCCTCGGCTCGGCGCTCGCTTCCGCGATGCTCAAGGTGGTGGACGCGCTACCCGAGAGCTATCGGGACACCGCGGCCGGCGCGGCCGAGCGGCTGCTCATCGACCCGGAGACCGACCTCCTCTCGCGCCGGCTGGTCGCCGAGGAGGTGCCCGACGCCATAGCGGCCGAGGTCCTGCGCGCGGTGTTCGCCGGGCACAAGCTGCGGATCCACTACGCGGCCGCGGACCAGGACCCGAAGTGGCGCACGGTGGACCCGATCGGCCTGGTCACCATCCGCGACCGGGGCTACCTGCTGGCCACGAGGTCCGGCGCGGACCGTACCTACCGGCTGTCCCGGATCTCGGCCGCCGAAGAACTCGCCGAACCCGCCCAGCGACCGGACCGCGTCGATCTGGACCGGGCCTGGCAGGAACGCGGCACGCGGTTCCGGACCGGCGGCGACCAGGTCACCGTGCTGGTACGGGTGAACCCGGCGCGGCGGGAGGACCTGCTGGGCACCGCGCTGGCCGTCCTCGCCGAAGAAGCCGACGCGGACGGCTGGCTACGGCTGGAGGTGACCTTCCAGGATCCGCGACACGCCGAATGGGCGCTGTGGCAGCTCAGCACGAACGCGGAAGCCCTGACCCCGCAGTGGTTGCGCACCTCCCTGCGCGACCGCGCCGCCAGGATCGCCACCCGCTACGAAGTCTCGTCCTGAGGGCCGCCCTGCACGACCTCGCGCGTGACGCCACGGTCGTCGCCCTCGCCGCATCGGCCCGCCAGACCCACGAACTGTCGGCCATCGCCCATCGGATGCTGAGGTTCCCGATCGAGCCCCCCTGCGACCCGGCGATCCGCAGACGATGGACGACATCGAGCAACGCCTGGCCGAGGACACGATCTGGTGGCACGAGCACACCGGCGACAAAATCGTCTACTGGGGCGGCCTCGCGCACATGGTCAACGGCTCCACCCTGGCGCTCTCCCCGCCATCACCGCCGCCCGCGCACCGCACCGCGGGCAGCCGTCTGCGCGAACGCTTCGGCAGCGGCTACCTGTGCGTCGGCCTGACCTTCCACCACGGTTCGCTGCCCTACCCCGTCCCAGCGCCACCGCCCGACTTCGCCGAGGCGCCCCTGGGCGATGCCGGGCTGGACTCCTTCTTCCTGGACCTGCGCGCGCCGGGCCCGGCCTCCGTTCACGCCTGGCTCGACACGCCGACCAGAACCCGCCTGGTCGGCCCGGTCCACGACCCGGGCGACGACGCCGCCCATCACCTGTCCGGCGGTTCGCTCGCCGGCTGGATGGACGTCATCGCCCACCACCGGCAGGTGACACCTGTCCGCGTCCTCGGCCGCTGATCCCTGATGGGGACGCGTCGGTGTGGTTGGGCTGGGTCCCGTCACGCCAGGAGGGCGCGCCAGCGGTCGGCCGACTCGATCATGTCCAGGCTGACGTGTTCCAGGAACGACGCCGTCTTGGCCAGCCGCTCTCCCACGGGGCTGCCGGGCCCGTAGGACTCGGCCACCGCCATCGTGGCCCGTACCATCTCGAGCGTCTGCCGCCTGCTGATCAGGACGGAGTGGTACCAGGCGTCGTTTTCGACCACGTAGACGTCGCGACGGTGCCGCGGGTCGCGCTCGCGCCGGGCGTACCCGTTCTGGACCAGGTAGTTCACGGCCACGGAGATGGAGGCTGGGCTGACGTTCAGCCTGCGGATCAGCTCGGCGGCGGTGCGGCGGCCGTCCTCGGACCGCACCAGGTCGTGGTGCACGCGCGCGGCCGTCCTCGGCATCCCCGCTCTGACCATCATCTCGATGATCTCCTGTTCCGTCGTGGCGACCTGCGCTGTGGCCGCCTGCGGGGGTGCCGGTGTGCCGCGCCGGGCCCGCTGGATCGTGTCCTGGTGCGCCTGCTGGGGCCGGTAGCCGGCGGGGCCGCCGTTGCGGGCGATCTCCCGGGTGATCGTCGAGGTCGGCCGACCGAGCCGCCGGGCGATCTCGCGGTAGGAGAGTCCGTCGGTGAGTCCGGCCGCGATGCGCCGGCGGTCCTGCTGGGTCAGTCGTCCTCCTGGCATGCCATCAGTGTTGCCTTAGCCGCCATTCATTGCAACATGGTGTTGCTTTCTGGCGCAGCGTCATTGCGCCAATTTATCGCTTTCTACCTGGGGAAATGCATTTTTGTGGATTGACGCGACGGTGGGTGCAGCGTAGCTTTCGAGTTGCACGAAACGCGTACTATCTCGAAGTGAGGACTTGTCATGAGTGAGTCTCAGGATCGGCCGGAGCTGCGGCAGGCCATTCAGGAGTTCGTCGACGCCGGTTTCGCCGGGATGCAACTGCGCGTCCACGACGAGCGGGGCGAGTGGGCCGGCAGCGCCGGGGTGCGCAAGCTGGGCGAGGACGCGAAGCCGCCGACGAACGCCCGGTTCCGGATCGGCAGCACCACCAAGACCTTCACCGCGACCCTGGTGCTGAAGCTGGTGGCCGACGGTGAGATCGGGCTGGACACCCCGGTGGACGACTGCCTGCCCCGGTTCGGCCTGGACCGGCGGATCACGGTGCGGATGCTGCTGCGGCACACCAGCGGGGTGTTCAACCACACCGGCGAACTCGACCCCGACGGGACGTACGTGCCGGGGCTCCCCTCGGTGGGCCAGGAGTGGGTGGACAACCGGTTCCGTACCTATCGGCCGGAGGAGCTGGTGCGGTTCGCGCTGTCCAAGCCGGCGCGGTTCGAGCCGGGGACGGATCAGGGCTACTCCAACACCAACTACACGCTGGCCCAGGTCCTGGTCGAGAAGGTCACCGGCCGCTCCTACGCCGAGGAGATGCGGCGGCTGATCCTCGGGCCGCTCGGACTGTCGGGCACCGTGGTGCCGGACGCCCAGCCGGAGATCCCCGCGCCGCACGTCCACGGCTACTACCGGTACGAGGACGCCGGCCAGTGGAAGGTGGTCGACGTCACCCGCCAGAACCCCTCCCTGCTGGCCGGCACCGGCAGCATGATCTCGACCACCCGGGATCTCCACACGTTCGTCTCCGCGCTGATGGGCGGCCGGCTCCTGCCCGCCCCGCTGCTGGCCGAGATGCGCGAGCCGTACGGGAAGCTCGGCTACGGCCTCGGGCTGTTCGTCCAGGACCTCGGCCCCGACTGCGGCGGCACGGTCTTCCACCACAACGGCAGCACCCTGGGCTTCGGGGCGCTGATGTACAGCACGCCCGACGGCAGCAAGACCCTCACCGCCTCGCTGACCAGCGGGGACGCCGCGGTCGACGTGACGCAGACGTTCCCGAAGGCGCTGGAGAAGCTCGTGAACGAGGTGTTCGCCGGGGTGGCGGACAACGCCGGGGCTGCACGAGACCGTTGACGCCGGGTCGTTCGTTCGGACATTATGAACGTGCGCTCATGAACGCGCGTTCATAATGGAGGCCCGCATGACCATCGTCAACACTCACCAGGCCGAGGCGTGGAACGGCTACGAAGGCAATCACTGGGCCGACCACCGCGATCGATACGACGCCGTGAACAGCGGGTTCAACGAGCACCTGCTGCGGACCGTCCGCGACGGCGATCGGGTGCTCGACGTGGGATGCGGCAACGGCCAGGTGAGCAGGCTGGCCGCCCGGCGGGCCCGGCACGTGACCGGGGTCGACCTGTCGGCGCCCATGCTGGGCAGGGCGCGCGCCGCGGCGGCCGAGGAGGGCGTCGCCAACATCGACTTCGAGCAGGGTGACGCCCAGGTCCACCCGTTCCCCGCCGAGTCGTACGACCTGGCCGTCAGCCGCTTCGGGATCATGTTCTTCGCCGATCCGGTGGCGGCCTTCGCCAACATCGCCCGCGCCCTGCGGCCAGGCGGTCGTGCGGCGTTCCTGAGCCTGCGCGAGATGGCCGACAACGACCTCGGCTCCGTGTTCGCCGCCACGCTCGGCCGCCTCCCGACGCCCAGGCCCGCCGCACCGGACGGAGAGGGACCGGCCTCGCTGTCCGATCCGGTCCGGATCCATGAGGTGTTCGGCGCGGCGGGCTTCACCGACATCGCGGCGACGCCCGTCGACGCGCCACAGGTGTGGGGCAGGGACGCCCAGGACGCCGCCGACTTCCTGGCCGCATGGGGGCCCGTCCGTCTCCTGCTCGATCAGGCCGAGGCCGCCGCCGCGTCCCGCGCCCGCGTCGCGCTGGCCGCCGCCCTCCGCCCCTACGAGCAGCCCGATGCCGTACGGCTGCGCGGCGCCGCCTACCTGATCACGGCGACCCGCCCGTGAGCGCCAGGAAGGCCGCCGCTCTCGGCGACGGGCAGACGCTGGCCGGCCATCTCGTCGCGACCGCCGAACGCCTCCTGGCCCGGCACGGCGCCGCCACTCTGACGGTCCGGGCGATCGCCCGCGAGGCCCAGGTGGCCGACGGTGTGCTGTACAACCACTTCGCCGACAAGGAGGAACTGCTCGCCCTGGCGCTGCACGCGCACGTTCGGACGGTCCAGCGGAGCCTTCCCCCGCTCCCCGGCCGCGCAGGTCAGGGCGACCTGGCGGACAATCTCCGCACCTTCGTCACCTACGGCGTACGGCTCCACCAGGCGATCCTGCCCGCCTTCGCCGGCCTGCTGGCGCAGCCCGCCGTCCTCACCCGCTTCGCCGCCCTGGCCGGCCCCGGCGGGCAGGGCCGCGGCCTGCACGCCCAACTGGCCGCCTACCTCGGAGCCGAGCAGGCCCTCGGCCGCCTCGGCGCCGAAGCGCATCCCGACGCCGCCGCCACCATGATCGTCGGCGCCTGCCACGAACTTGTCCTGCCCCACCTCTTCGCGGGCAGCTCCGCGGCCGACATCGAGATCCCGCCCGACTTCATCGACGGCCTCGTCACCACCTGCCTCCACGGCGTCCTGCGCGCTCCGTGAGTCACACCCCGTCAGTTGACGTGAGGCGGGGGTTGTGGGTTCGCGCGGTGGTCGCGGGATGTCGTTCAAGGGCCGCTCCTTCGCGGGTGGGACGCCGGACCAGTTCCCCGCCGCAGTTGGGGCACTGCCCCCGCAACGGGCCTTCCGCGCAGTCGGCGCACCAGGTGCACTCGAAGCTGCAGATGCGTGCGTCGGTGCTGTCCGGGGGCAGGTCACGGTCGCAGCGCTCACACCCGGGGCGCATCTCCATCATGGGCATGGAACCGAGTATCTCCTTGGTCGGCGACAGTGGTCGCGGGGTGGTGTGTACGGGGCCGCCTCGGTCTCGCGATCGCCGCGGCGGCGAGGACGGCGCACAGCTCGATGGCGGCCGCGGCCCAGCCGACCGCCGTGATTCCGCCCGACGACAGGGCCACCGAGCCCGCGAGCCCGCCGAGTGAGATGCCGAGGTGGGTCGCGCTGGCGTTGAGCGAGAGCACGATCCCGGCGTGTCCGGGGGTGAGATCGACCAGCCGGGCCTGCTGGACGGGCATGAACGACCAGCCGAACACTCCCCAGACGGCGAGGATGACCGCGCAGGCCGCCGCGCCCGCCGTTCCGCCGACGCCGAGCGAGGCGAGCGCGCCGAAACCGGCCAGGGCGACGGCGAGTCCGGCCGTGCTGACCACGGCCAGCCGGGTCGCCTGATACCGGTCGACGGCCCGTCCCCCGAGCGTGTTGCCCGCGACGGCCGCGACCCCGAACACCAGCAGCCAGATGCTCAGCGCCGGGCCCTGGATGCCGCCGAGGCCGTCGAGCACCGGGTTGATGAAGGTCAGCACGGTGAACGCGCCCGCGATCCAGAGCACGGTCAGCGCCAGCCCGGTGGGGACACCGGGCGCGCGGGCGATCGCGAGGCGGGCGCGCAGGTCCGCGGCCGGGGAGGCGGGCATCGGGCGCAGCAGGATCACCAGCCCGACGGTGGCGACGGCACCGAGCGCGGCGACCGCGACGAAGGCCGTCCGCCAGCCGAAGGCCCCGCCGGCCAGGGTGCCGAGCGGGACGCCGAGCGCGGTGGCCAGGCTGATGCCCGCGGCCACGGTGGCCAGCGCCTGGCCGCGCCTGCCCTGGGGCGCGATCTCGGTGGCCGCAGCCGAGGCCGCCGGGGTGAACACGGCGGCGGCCACCGCGGCGACCACCCGTACGGCCATCATCACCGGGTACGAGTCGGCGACCGCGGTGCCGACGTTCGCCACGGTGAAGACCGCGAGGCCGGCGATGAGCACCGGCCGCCGCGCCATGGAGCTGGTCAGCACACCCAGCACCGGCGCTCCGACGGCGTAGGCGAGCGCGAACACGGTCACCAGCAGCCCCGCGGTGCTGTCGGTGACCCCGAGGTCGCGGCCGAGGTCAGGAAGCAGACCGGCGATGACGTAGCCGTCGGTGCCGATCGCGAACAGGCCGACCGCGAGCAGGATCAGCGGGGTTCTCGACGACGTGGCGAGTGGTGTTTGGCGGGTGGTCACGAGGACTGCAGGAACAGCTCGAGCAGGGCCAGCAGCGTCTGCGGCGCGTCCTCGGGGGTGAAGTGGCCGACGTCGGCCAGCTCGACCACCGGAGCCGTGGGATGGCCGAGGCGGAAGGCGGGCACGGTGTACCGCGGCAACAGCGCGGTGTCCCGCATGCCCTGCACCAGCAGCGCGGGCTTGGCCCGCAGCGCCGCGACCGCCGCCGGGTCGGGTTTCGGCGGGGCGGGCTCGTCCGGTGCGACGAGCTGCTGCGGGAAGCGGATCACGCCCCGGCACTGCTCGCGATCGGTGAAGTGCGCCGAGTACGCGCGCAACCAGGCCGGGGTGATCACCTCCGGCCGGGCGATCGTCTGCAGGGTCAGCATCAGGTGGGCGACCGTGTTGCCCGCGTTGCCGAGCAGTACCTCCAGCGTCCCGTCGGCCTGGGCGGCGCGCGCCCAGCGAAACCACAGGCTGTCGTCGTGGTTGCGGTCCATCAGTTCGGCGTAGCCGGGCAGGCCGAGCGGCAGGACGGTGTTGGTCGCCAGGATCCGGGTGACCCGGTCCGGGTGGCGCAGGGCGAAGCCGGCGCCGATCGGGCCGCCCCAGTCGTGCAGCACCAGCGTGATGTCGTGCAGGTCCAGCTCGCCGACGAGCAGCGCCTCCAGGTTGTCGACGTGCTCGCCCGCCAGGTAGGTGCGGTCGGCGGGTGTCTCGCTCTTGCCGAAGCCCATGTGGTCGGGCACCACGACCCGGTGCCGCGCGGACAGCGGGCCGATGAGGTGCCGCCACAGGTAGCCCCAGGTGGGTTCGCCGTGCAGCAGTACGAGGTTCGCCCCGCCCTCGTGCGGTCCCTCGTCCACGTAGTGCTGGCGGAACCCGGCCGCCTGGCAGTAGCGCGCCCGGTACGGCCAGGTTCCGTCGAATGTCTCGTGCTCAGGTATCACGTGGGTCCCCCGTTGGTCGCGTCGCGCGTTCGTGTCGAGGCGCGAGCCGGACACTAGGCGCGACCCCCTGACATCTCCTGTCAGTGGGAGGGGCACCGGTAGGAAAGTTGCTCCCGCGATCATCAGAAAGTCCGCAAATATCGGTCTATATGCATATTTCGGTCCGTACCATAATCCCTGCGGTGATCATCGGTGAGAGTCGCCGATGCAACTGCCGCAGGGAGTCCCACGTGCGTAAGACCGCAGCCGCCACCATCGCCACCGCCGCCCTCCTCGCCGGAGCGGGCGCGGCTCCCGCCACAGCGGGGGCCGCGTCCGCGCCCGACCGGTCCGAGGTCATCGTCATCGGCCATCGTGGCTCGGCGGGCCACCGCCCCGAGCACACGCAGGGCAGCTACGAGCTGGCCGTGGCCATGGGCGCCAACTGGATCGAGCCCGACCTGGTGCCGACCAAGGACCACGCGCTGGTCGCCAGACACGAGAACGAGATCTCCGGCACCACCGACGTGTCCCTGCGTCCGGAGTTCGCCGCGCGCAAGACCAGCAAGGTCATCGACGGGCGCACCGTGACCGGCTGGTTCACCGAGGACTTCACGCTGGCCGAGCTGAGGACGCTGCGGGCGGTCGAGCGGCTGCCCGCGATCCGGCAGCGCAACACCGTGTACAACGGCTACTACCAGGTGCTCACCTTCCAGGAGGTGCTCGACCTGGCCAAGCGGCTCTCACGCCAGTACGGCAGGCAGATCGGCGTCTTCCCGGAGACGAAGCACCCGACCTACTTCAGGTCGATCGGGCTGCCGCTGGAGGAGCCGCTGATCGAGACGGTGAAGCGCAACGGGCTCGACCGGCAGAACAGCTCGGTGGTGGTGCAGTCCTTCGAGCCGTCCAGCCTGAAGCGGGTGGACAAAGAGCTGCGGGTGCCGCTGTGGCAGGCGCTGGGCACCAGCGGCCAGCCGTACGACCTGACGGCGGCCGGCGACCCGACGACCTACGCGGACATGATGAAGCCCGAGGGACTGTCGAAGATCGCCCAGTACGCGCAGTGGATCGGCCCGGACAAGTCCTCGGTGATCCCCCTCAACCCGGACGGCAGCTCGGGCACTCCGACGACCCTGGTGTCCGACGCGCACAAGGCCGGGCTGAAGATCGGGGTGTACACCTTCCGCAGCGAGAACCAGTACCTGCCGCTGCAACTGCGCCGGGGCCAGGTCCCGACCGACCACGGTGACGCGCTGGCGGAGTATCGGGCGCACCTGGACCAGGGCGTGGACGCCTTCGTCACCGACTATCCCGACACCGCCGCCCTGGCCAGGGCCGAGCGCGGCAAGCCGGGCACGTACGTGCGGCCGCAGCAGTTCGACAACGGGCTGCCGGAGGAGGGCCAGGAGTGAACCCGAAGGGCCGCCTCCGCACGGAGGCGGCCCTTCGATCCGCGCGGCACGCCTCAGGACGGTTGACACAGCACCACCTTCACCACGAAACTCTCCCGAAACACGCAAGGTGCGTACTGTAAACGTTTACGGGAGCGGTTGATGCGCAAACCCCGCTGGCTCGCCGTGCTCGCCGTCCTGGCGTCACTCTTCCTCCTGGCCGCGCCGGGCGAGACGGAGGTACGGGCGGGCGGCACGCTCGCCACCGCCTCCGCGCCGTCACCGGCACTGGGCGAGAACATCGCCTACAACGTCTACCTGCCCAGCGGCTACGACCGGGGCACCGGCCGCCACCCCGTGCTCTACCTCCTCCACGGCCGGGGCGACACCATGCAGGCGTGGACCCGGGTCAAGACCGTGCTCGACGACATGATCCGCACCAAGCGCATCCCGCCCGTCATCGCCGTCATGCCGGACGCCCCCTGGAGCGAGCGCGGCGGCTGGTACGTCGACTCCCGCTACACCGGCACGGATCTGCCCGGCAGGCCGATCGAGACGGCGCTGACCGAGGACCTGGTGGCGCACGTGGACGCGACGTACCGTACCGCGCCCATCAGGGAGGCCCGGCTGGTCGGCGGGTACTCGATGGGCGGCGCGGGCGCGCTGCGGTTCGCGCTCGCGCACCAGGACCTGTTCAGCGCCGCCGCCGTGCTCAGCCCGGCCGTGTACACGCCGCTGCCGCCGTCCGACTCCTCCACCCGCGACTACGGCGCGTTCGGGAAGGGCGGCGAGAAGTTCTCCGACGAGGTCTACCGGGAGCGCAACTACCCGGCCCTGCTGCCGAAGCTGGACGCCGACCTGCCGGTCCGGCTGTTCGTGGCGGTCGGCGACGACGAGTACGCCAACCCGGACCCCGCCGACGCCTCCCACGACCTGGACTTCGAGTCCGCCGCCCTCTACAACGCCGCCCGGCGTTCGCCGGCGGTCTCCGCGCAACTGCGCGTCATGGACGGCGGCCACGACTGGACGGTCTGGGAGCCCGCCTTCGAGCAGGCCATGGCCGAACTGGGCCCGGGCCTGAGCGTGACGCCTCCGACCGGCCTGCCCGCCCCGCTGTACGGGACGGCCGGCCAGGACTGGGCCGGGGGAGTGGCGGCACACGCGGACGGCGCCCTGACCATCGGGTACGCGGCCGGCGGCGACGCGGTCCTCACCCGCGTCGGCGGCTGGACCAGGAAGCTCGCCACCCCGGCCGACGAGCGGCTCTACGGCGTGGCGGCCCTGCCGGACGGCGGCGTGCTGGCGGCCGGGTACACCAAGGGCGACCTGGACGGGCGGCACGCGGGCAACACCACCGACGACGCGTTCGTGGCCAGGCTCGGTGCCGATGGGACCGTCCGCTGGATCACCCAGTTCGGCGGGCCTGGCGTGGCCGACCGGCTCTACGGCCTGGCCGCCGCGCCCGACGGCGGCGCGTACGCGGTGGGCTACACCAAGGGCGCGCTGGACGGCGCGAACGCCGGTGACAAGGACGCCGTCCTCGCCCGCCTCACCCCGGACGGTGAGGTGTCCTGGATCCGCCAGTACGGCGGCGCGGGCGAGGACAAGGGCTACGGCGTCGCCGCGGACGCCACCAACGTCTACGTCACCGGCGGCGCGAGCGCGGCCCTGCCGGGCACGGCCGGGCCCGGCGGCTGGCTGGCCGCGTTCACGACGGACGGCACCAGGAAGTGGGCCGCCACGGCGGGCGGCAGCGCCTCCGACCGGCTGAACGCGGTGGCCGTCACCACGGCCGGACTGGCCGTCGCCACGGGCGGCGTCGGCGGCGACGCGTACACCGTCGCCTACACCGGCCAGGGCAAGCAGCGCTGGCAGCACACCCTCGCCACCCCCGCCGCCGACGCGGGCGCCGCCGTGGTCCCGCTCGCGGGCGGCGAGGTCGAGGTGGCCGGCCACACCCGGGGCCGGGTGGGCGTCCAGGCGGGCGGCGCCGACGTCCTGACGCTGCGGCTGGACGGACGGGGCAGGCAGCTCGCCGCGGCCCAACTCGGCACCGCCAGGGACGACGGCGTGGACCCCTTCGCCGAGCCCAACCTGTACGCGACCGCGACCCCGGCGGGCGAGGTGGCGATCACCGGTCTCACCTACGGCGCCCCGAAGGGCGGCGCCGCACCGGGCAACGGCGACGTCTTCCTCTTCGGAACGTCACCAGCGGATGCCCGATGAGGATGGCGTGACTCATCGGAGGTCTTGTTACGATAGGAGCCATGGACATTGAGGTAGACAGGATCTAGCCACCGGACTGCCGGTGGCTTTCATCCGTGTGGGCGACGCCCACGCTGGTGAATGACCGTTCTCCCCGCGCAGCAGCGTGAGTCCGCCCGTTCGAGGCGTCGACACCTCTGCGTGTGACCTGCCGGCACGTTCGCACCGCACCGACCTCGGTCCCCAGTTCGTGCCTGCGAACGCGCGCTTCGATCCTCAGCGTGCCCGTCCACCCGTCCGCCTCCGGCACCCGGGCAGCAGCCCGGTGCCGGAGGCGGATGGCGTCCCGGCAACCCTGATCGAATCTTTCGCGACAGTGACTCACGGCCCGTGGTCGGTTGTCCCGCCAGTTCCGCTGGCATTCGAAACCGTTCACGAAAGGCCACGGCCATGCAGCATCGCACGTCGCGTTCCCGCGCCCGTCACCGCCGCGCTCACGCGAACGCGAGCACCCCGGCACCCACCACCCGCACGAACCCCGCCTGCGGCGAGCCCACCGCGTCGCACCGCGCCGGCCGCGGCCGCGGTCTCCACCGGGGTCGTGAGGTCTTGCCGCTGACGGGCGGTGACACGTGAGCACCGTCCTGACCACCAGGAGTCGCTGGATGCGCATCCGCGACCATCTCGCGCGGGCCGGTGCGCCCGCGTTCCGGTTCGGTCAGCTCATCGCCGCCTGGCAGGGCTCGACGGCCGAGACCTTCGCCGACGTGCACGCGCTGCCGGCCGGCCTGCGTGCCGATCTCGCGGAACGGTTCGGTCCACGGCTGCACCCCCTGACACCGCTGGAAGTCCAACGGGACGAACAGGTGGAGAAGGTGCTGTTCGCTTCGGAGAGCGGCGCTCGGATCGAGACCGTCGTGTCCCATTACCGGGCCGGATGGGACTCCATGTGCATCTCGTCACAGGCCGGATGCGGTCTGGGCTGCACCTTCTGCGCCACCGGCGCGGTGGGCCTGGTCCGCAACCTCACCGCTGACGAGATCGTCGCCCAGGTGATGCACCCGCACTGGACCCGCGAAGGCCGGCCCCGGCCCGCGAGTGTCGCGTTCATGGGGATGGGGGAGGCGCTCGCCAACCCGCACGTGTTCGACGCGCTCACCCTGCTGACCGACGCGGGCTACGCGGGGATGTCCGCACGACGGGTGACCGTGTCCACGGTGGGGTTCGCGCCGAACCTCACCCGGCTCGTCGACCAGCATCCGCGGGTGACGATCACCCTGTCCGTGCACTCACCGTTCGCGCAGGAACGTGCCCGCATCATCCCGCTCGAGGAACAGTTCCCGCTCACGCAGAGCCTCGACATCCTCGACCGGCACGCCTCCGTCAGCCGCAGAAAGGTCTACCTGGCCTATCTGCTCATCGCCGGCGTCAACGACAGCGACGACCACCTCGCCGCCCTCGCCGAACTGGTGCGTACGCGGTCTCGCCCCGAGTTGTTCCACGTCAGCGTCATCCGCTACAACGCGGGGGCAGGAACACCGCCGGACTACCGAGCCCCGTCCTCCGTCCGAGTGGACGAGTTCGTACGCGGGCTGACCGGGCGCGGCGTGCACGCGACGAGGCGACGGCAGTTCGGCGCCGGCATCGATGCCGCCTGCGGTCAGCTCCACGCCAAATACCTCGCGGAGGCTCCCGCGAGACATCGACACGATCGGCGCTGACGGGGACGTCGAGTCCCGCGCCCACGAATCCCCGCAGCAGCTCGGATTCACCGCACGGAGACCTCGACCGCCGCGGCGGTCGAGGTCTCCGTGCGGAGCGGGGACCCTCGCCGGGCTCCCGCCGCCTGATCGGTGGAAGAACAGTCTCCGACCTGGTAGTTCCGCCCTCCTGGCGGGGCGCGGCTCGCGATCAGTTGGCGCAGAGGTCCCGGCAGCCACCGAAGCGAGCGGCGTCGTACCCGCTGAACGGCGTCGCCCCGGTGCCTTCCAGCGCCGCCCGCATGGACTCCTTCCAGATGGGACCGGGGAGGGACGTGCCGAGTACGTGCGCGTAGCGCTTGCCGCCGATGGTGACGCCGATCAGCTTGTGCTCGACGGGCCCGCGCGAGTCACCGAGGCTGACGGCGGAGGCCAGGTCGGGGGTGTAACCGGCGTAGCCGGCGGTCGTGTAGCCGTCGGTCGTGCCGTCCATGCCCGCCGCGTCCCGGCCGATGCCCTTGAGCGGGCTCCTGGCCAGCGCGTCCGCCAGCACATCGGACACGGCGTCGGCGACCGGCGCCTCCAGCACCTGCTCGCACCGTGGCGGGAAGGTCCGAACGACCCCCGCGTCGCTGCGCACCTCCGTGACCGCCCTCGGCGCGCAGCGCAGGCCCCGGGCGGCGAGAGTGGCATACGTGCCGGCCACCGTGATCGGGTCCACCTCGTTGGTGCCGAGTGCGAACGTCTCGAACTCCATCAGCGGCGCGCCGTCGGCCCGGGAGAGCCCGAGCCGCCTGGCCATCGTCACGCTCTCGCAGAGGCCGACCCGTTCGGTCAGCCGCACGAAGAACGCCTCCTGTGCCGTCCACGTGCCCTCTTCGAGCGTGGTGAAGGCTTTGCGGCCGTCGTCCCGGTTGGTCACCGAGTGGGTTGGATCGCCGACGTTCTCACCCCGGCAGTTCTTGAACGAGCCGTAGTCGGGAGCCCGGTAGACGTCGGAGTAGGGGAAGCCGTCGGCGCGGCGCAGCCCGCTCTCAAAGGCGGCGGCCAGCGGGAACACCATGGCCGTACCGCCCTGCTGGAAGCCCAGCGCGTTGCCGCGGCTGGTCGCCAGGGCCCGGATCTCGCCGGTGGCCGGGACGATCATCGCCTGGGCGGCCACCTGCGGGTCGTCGCGGTGGACGTAGTGGTCGATGGCCTCCTGCGCGGCCCGCTGCACGCGCGGGTCGATGGCCGTCCTGATCGTCAGATTGCCCCGCCCGAGCAGCGCGGGGTCGCTCGCGAGCAGCTCCGTCCGGACGCGTTCGCACAGGTAGACGTAGGAACTGTCGGCGCACTCGCCGGAGAACTCCTCGAGAACGGCGCCCCCGGCGTCGACCAGGACGCTGGGCCTGATGACCTCCGTCGCCAGCCGCACCCTGGCCGGCCCGCCCGCCGCCTCCTGGTCTTCGCCGCGTAGCAGCATGAACGTCGCGGCGGCCAGCACCGCCGCCGCACCCACGGCGCCCGCCACCCGTAAGGGGATCACGTGCGGATCCTACGGCGGCGATGGCCACCGTGGCGAAGACGCTCCAGAAGGACCTCGGTAACGCAACACCCCGAGCGAAGCGATGCGATCTCTTGGAGATCCGGGAAGTCCGTGCCCTGCCGGAACCACCGGACGTGAGGATTGTCTGCGACGCACTCCAGAGGCAATACTCTGAGTAGTGGACTCCGTACTGTTCGGGGTCACCGTGTGGATCGGAGCACCCGATGCACTTCCCCCGCACCTCCCACGACCGGCGACGCGTCCTGGCCGTCCTGGGCGCCACGGCCGCCCTGACCCTGACCGCCGCCCTCGCCCCGGCGGCCCTCGCAGCGGCTGCCGGGCCCGAAGACTGCGCCGACGGCTACGTCTGCTTCTGGCCCCAGGCCGACTACCAGGGGCAGATGATCAGCTACGGCAACCCTTCCTACCACGTCTGCGACGCCATCCCCGGCGGCGTCGCCCGCTCGATCGTCAACAAGGACGACCAGACCTGGAAACTGAGCACCAACTTCATCTGCAACGGCGGACGCCGCATCGCACCCGGCGAAGCCGTCGCCGACCTCGGCCAGGACTACTACTACTGGAACTGACCCCCAGACCCGCCTGCCATGGGCTCGGCCCGCTGCGGATTGCAACACCCGAATAGCTGAGCGTAAGCCGGGACGCCACAGGCGGGTGACGGCGAGCGACCTGATCACTGCCCGGCCGGGTGCGGCTCTTGTAAATCCTTGCGTTACACGGTTTTTCGGTCGGTCTTGCTCTAATGGCGCTCCGTGATCTACCGAGAGGACGTCCACATGAGCGAGCCGATCAACGCGTTCGACGCGAGACCCGGAACAGGGCCTGAGACCGGGGACGGAAGCGGGGCGGGAACGCGGCGGAGAATGTTCGGCGTGGTGGCCGCGGGCGGGCTCGCCGGGCTCGGCCTGCTGGGGCAACCGGCCCGCGCCGACGTGGCCGGTGGTTCTGGCGGTGTGCGGCGGGTGGCCGACCGGGCCATGGACCGGTTCGACGAAGGATGGCGTACCGGGGATTGGGCACCGTTCCTGGCGATGGTGACCCCGCGATTCTCCTTCTGGTTCCCCGAAGGGCAGTGGCGGGGCCGCCACGAGGGGGAGGCCGGCCGGCGCGCGATCACCGAATGGACCGGCTTCCACGCGGAGAACGGCAACCGCGTGAACGGGGAGCGGAGATCGGTGGCGGTCATGGGCGACCGGGTCCTGTACGAGTACGACTCCCGAGGCGCGTCCCCCTCCACCGCCGGATACCTGAACTGGGAGACGATCATCGTGGAGGTGAAGGGTGAGCGGATCTCGGCGCTGCACGAGTACTGGGGCAACATCCCGCCCACCGGGAGCTGAGCGAGACCGGCCGGAGGCGAAGTCCGTGGTGAGGGCCGTGGTGAGGGCCGTACCCTCCGGGACGCAGGCGACGATCGCGCGCCCGGAGCGGGAGTGAGCTCCCGTGCTCGACGGGGCCGAGCCCGTCGAGCACGGGGCGGCCCAGCGCCGAGACGCAGTGGTGGAAGAGGACGACGACCTGTTCGGGCGCCCCTGACCTGCGGTCCTACGGCCGCTGTGTCGGACAGTGAGATCAGATGCGGAACATGGACAGGGGAGCCACGCCAAGGGTCTGCTCGGCGCCGAACTCCTCGAACGTGCTGAGGGGACGGAAGCCGAGGCGGGCGGCGAGTTTCAGAGAGCGCGTGTTCGCGGTCTGGGTCACGGCCAGGACCGGCTGGTCGGGGAGTTCGGCAGCCGCGGCGCGCAACACGGCCGTTGCGGCCTCGAACGCGTACCCCGCGCCCCACGCGCCGCGCCGCAGCACATAGCCCAGTTCCAGCTCCTCGCCGCTCTCGGTGACATGCCCGGGGCGATCGGTCGACCGGCGGGCGAGCATCAGCAATCCGATGAGGCGGTTCGTCGCGATGTCCGCGATGACGTAATTGCCAGGGCTGGATGTCGCGTTGGCGGCCTCGAAGTGCTGCTCGACGTCGCTCCGAGGCCGGGGACCGCCGATGTATTCCTGAACCTCGGCATCGGTCAGCAGCTCGATGAATCCTTCGCGGTCGGCGTCGTGCGCTTTGCGCAGCAGGAGCCGTTCCGAGGGGACTTCCGTGGCGGACAGCGTGCTCAACTGGCTCATAGGCCCGTGATCATAGAACACGGGACCCGGCTCGGCACGATCCCGCCGCCCCCGCTAGCTGGTGGCGCGCCAGGTGAGGGAGAGGCCGGTGGCGGCGCGTTCGGTGCGGATCTCCATCATGGTGCCCAGGATGGTGGCATGGTCGGACACGACGGGAACGCCATCGGGCGTATAGGTGATCCGGGTGCTGACGAGTACGGCACTGCCCTCAGGCTCGTGCAGGCGGCGCGCGGCGGCGGGGTCGAGCAGGCCGGGCCGGACCACCTCGGACGCCCGGGCGACCGCCACCCCAGCTTCGGCGAGCGCGGTGTAGAGGGAGACGGCGGTGAAGTCGCGGTCGCGGATCTGCTCGGCCACCGGCCGGCGGACCCAGGACACCTGGTGAACGGCGGGACGTCCGGCGAACTCGCGAACCCGTTCCAGCCGCAGGGCGGTGTCACCGGGACGAAGCCGCAGCTCCGCGGCGATCCGGGCGGGGGCCCGGCGCATCGCCCTCCCGGCCACCACGGTGCGCACGTCGTGGCCCTGTTCGCGCAGATCGTCGGCCAGACTGCGGAGCGAGCCGAGCTGGTACGCCAGGTGGGGCGGGGCCACGAACGTGCCCTTGCCGGGCCGCTGCACGATCAGCCTCTCGTCGCTGAGCTCCCGCAACGCCTGGCGCAGCGTCATGAGGGTCACCCCATAGGAGGCGCTCAGCTCCCGTTGCGGGGGCAGGGCCTCGCCGGGGGCGTAGTGTCCCGACCGGATCTTCGCGGCGAGGTCGGCGGCGATGGCGCGGTATCTGGCCTCGTGCCCGGCGTCGGGGCTCATCGTGGTACGTCACTCCTGGTCGAGGGCCCGGCGCAGGGTCGCGAGGAAGGCCCGCAGGTCGTCCGGCCCCGCCCCGTCGAGCACCCGCCGCATGACCGCGGCGCCGACCACCACGCCATCGGCGTACCGGCCGGCCTCCCGCGCCTGGTCAGGCGTGGAAATGCCAAATCCTAGCAAGACCGGCCGGTCGGTGCTGCGCCTGATCCGCGCGGTGAGCTGCGCCGCCGAGGCGGCGAGGGCGGCCCGCTCGCCGGTGGTGCCCATCAGCGACACCGCGTAGACGAATCCGCGGCTGCGGTGCGAGATCTCCGCCAGCCTCGGCCGCGGCGTCGACGGCGACGCCAGCAGGACCAGTTCGACCCCGGCGGCGGCGGCCACGTCCGTCAGCTCGTCCGCCTCGTGCACCGGCAGGTCGGGCACGATCAGACCACAGACGCTGGCCCGGCGCAGCGCGGCGCAGAACGCCTCGGGCCCGTCGTGCAGCACCAGGTTGTAGTAGGTGCTGGCGACCAGCGGCACGCCCAGGTCCGGGACCTCGGCCAGGTCGGCGAGGATCCGGCGGGTGCTCGCCCCCCGGGCCAGCGCCGTGTCGCTCGCCTGCTGGATGGTGACGCCGTCGAGCGTGGGGTCGGAGAACGGCAGGCCGACCTCGATCGCGTCCGCCCCGGCGGCGGCGAACGCCCGCAGGTAGTCCGTCCAGCCGGGCGCGATGCCCCCGGTGACGTACGGCATGAGCAGCCCGCGACCGGTGTCCCGCCGGGCACGCAGGTGGCGTTCGACCGCGCCCGCGGCCAGGATGTTCGTCACACCAGCTCCTTCAGGGTGGAGATGTCCTTGTCGCCCCGGCCGGACAACGTCATCAGGACCGTCGATCCCGCGGGCAGTTCGCCGCCGCCCGCCGCGCGGATCACCCAGGCGAGGGCGTGGGCCGATTCGAGCGCCGGGACGATGCCCTCGGCGCGCGCCAGCCGGACCGCCGCGGCGACCGCCTCCTCGTCGGTCACCGTGACGTACCGGGCCCGGCCCAGGTCGCGCAGGTAGGCGTGCTCCGGGCCGACCCCCGGGTAGTCGAGCCCGGCGGCGATGGAGTGCGCCTCGACGATCTGCCCGTCGTCGTCCTGCAGGAACAGCGAGCGGCAGCCGTGCAGGACGCCGGGCCTGCCGAGGGCGGCACCGGCGCCGCCCTCCGCCTCGACACCGACGAAGCGCGCCGAGGTGTCGGCGAAGCCGGCGAACGTGCCCGCCGCGTTGGAGCCGCCGCCGACGCACGCGACCACGTGGTCCGGCACGCCGGTCCGCAGTTCGGCGGCGCACTGCGCGCGGGCCTCGTCGCCGATGACCCGCTGGAACTCCCTGACCATCCACGGGTACGGATCCGGCCCGATGACCGAGCCGACGCAGTAGTGGGAGTCGCCGGTGACGCCCACCCAGTGCCGCATGGCCTCGCTGGTCGCGTCCTTGAGCGTGCGGCTGCCCGTGGTGACCGGGATCACCTCGGCGCCCAGCATGCGCATCCGGAAGACGTTCAACGCCTGCCGCTCGATGTCGCGCTCGCCCATGAACACCGTGGCCTCGAGCCCGAGCAGTGCGGCGGCGGTCGCGGTGGCCACCCCGTGCTGGCCCGCTCCCGTCTCGGCGATCAGCCTGCGGCGTCCCATCCGCGCGGCGAGCAGGGCCTGGCCCAGCACGTTGTTGATCTTGTGGGACCCGGTGTGGGTGAGGTCCTCGCGCTTGAGGTACAGCCGCACGCCCAGCTCCTGCGACAGCCGCCGGGCCGGTGTGAGCGGGGTCGGACGTCCGGCGTGCAGGGCGAGCAGTTCCGCCAGGGCGCCGCGGAAGCCCGGATCCGCCCGCGCCTCCCGGAACGCCTCGTCCACCTCGCGGCACGCCTCCACCAGGGACTCCGGCGCGTACTGGCCGCCGTACTCGCCGAACCGGCCCCGCCCCCGGGGCTCGCCCATCGTCCCGGCGGCCGGGGCGGGCTCGCGCCATGGCGACATGTCTGGCATCACACGCTCACCTCGTTCTATAACTCTGCTCAGAGTTCTATAACAGTGAGTGTGGCACGGGCGGCACGGGACGCGCCACCCCGCCCCCCGTTCCTTCCGTCGGATCGCGAGGCGGGGAACGGGCGGTGTCAGCCGAAGGGTGTAGCCCGATCTCCCCAAGCGGGAGGAGGTCCCGTGGAGCCGGGCCTGACTAGGCTCTCCTGCAGATTCGGCGTGCCCGTCCCCCTATCGAGGAGTGCTCATGGCCTCTGCCCGCAAGACGCTGCTCACTGGTTCGATCACCTTTGTGGCGGGGCTGGCGCTATGGCTGTTCGGGCTCGATGTGGAGATCGTCATCTTCACGCCGTCAAAGGCCGGCCTGGTCCTGATGGTCGTCGGCGGGCTGGAGATCTTGTACGGGGTCTACAAGAGCGTGCGCGCCGACGACGCGCGCGGCTGAGGGCCGTACGGAGTCCGGATCCTCAGGTGCGCCGAAAGCCTCGGGCCCAAAACATCAGCAAACGCCGAGCTAGGACACGGGCGGCGCGGCGGGGACGACGCAGGACAGGGCGTGGCGCAGGATGGCGGCGAAGGAGCCCGTGTTGCCGGGTTCGAGCCAGTGCCGTCCTGCCACGCGGATGGCGCCGGCCACCGCGGCGGCCATGACCGTGGGGAACAGGTCGTGTCCGGGGTCGGTGCCGGTGCGCGCCGCGATCGCCTCGGCGAGCGGCCCCTCCGCCATGGTGAACGCCTTCAGCGCCTCGCCCTCAAGCTCGGGCGTTGACATGATCATGCGCAGACCGGCCTTGTCGGGCTCGGGGTCGGTGTAGAGCTCGATGACGGCCGCGATGACGGCCTGGTCCAGCGGCTCGCCGTCGGGACGGGAGCGCAGCGCCTGCCCCGCACGCTTGGACTGATCGGCCTGGAAGGCGCAGATCGCCTCCTCCCTGCTGGAGAAGTAGTTGTTGTAGGTGCGGGGCGAGACGCCCGCGGCCGTGGCGATGTCATGGACGCGGACGAGTGCCAGCCCGTGCGGGCCCTGGTCGATCGCCAGACGCAGCGCGGCGTTGCCGATCGCCTCCCTGGTGGCCTGCTTGTTGCGCGCCCGCAGACCCATCGCGTCATCGTTCATGTGCTCACCCTATCCCATGATTTGCGTCTCACGCATTATGTGCGTGACGCGCAAGTTTGTGGGTAGAGTGCGACTGCGACGCCTGGGACTCGCATCAGGAGAGTGCCGACAGCAAGGCGTGCGCCGGGACGGCGAGGTCCCTGCGGACCGTCCGTCGCGGGCGCCGTCCCGGCAACCCCCATCGAAAGCAGGAGCAGTGATGACTTCGAAGTTGATCGCGTTCGACGAGGACGCCCGGCGCGGTCTCGAGCGTGGTATGAACCAGCTCGCCGACGCCGTCAAGGTGACCTTGGGTCCCAAGGGCCGCAACGTCGTGCT